>NZ_DASWNM010000086.1:0-42387 GCF_036399255.1 Longimicrobium sp. | reverse complement strand
GGGACCTTCGGCGGGAACCCGGGGGACCTTCGGCGGGAACCCGGGGGACCTTCGGCGGGAACCCGGGGGACCTTCGGCGGGAACCCGGGGGACCTTCGGCGGGAACCCGGGGACCTTCGGCCGGGAACCCGGGGACCTTCGGCGGGAACCCGGGGGACCTGCGGACGGGAACCCGGGGGGACCTTCGGACGGGAATCCGGGGACCTTTGGGACGGGTTTGGGACCGCGCACCGGGGCGCAGGGCTGGGGCGCAGGACCGGGGCGCCGGTGCCCCGGCAACCCACGATCCGCGACCCGGCACCCCGCGGACCCACGATCCGGGATCCACGCCGAACCCCGTCCGGGGACGCGGATTCACCCGCGCCGCGGAACGCAAATGTCGGAAACACGCGGCGTAAGCGTCCGTCCTCCAATCATTTGCCCGCAAACGGCCTGTTTTTTGCCTGCCACGCACCCTCCGGTGGGGCGGACGGGGGCACCAACGCAAGGGGAATGGCCGTGGACGGCTCGGACGGCAAGACCACCATCCTGGTGGTGGACGACAACAGCGACAACGTAGAGATCCTGCGCGCCTTTCTGGAGTCGCGCGGCTTTACGGTGGCCGAGGCGCGCGACGGGCGCGCCGCGCTGGCACGCATGGAAGAGGTGCGGCCGGACCTGGTGCTGCTGGACGTGATGATGCCCGGGATGGACGGCTGGGAAGTGTGCCGCGTCATCAAGCAGCACCCCCAGCTGGGCCACACCAAGGTGGTGATGGTGACGGCCAAGGGCGGCTTCGAGGACAAGATGGAAGGGCTGCGCTCCCGCGCCGACGACTACGTCGTCAAGCCGGTAGACTTCAAGGACCTCATGGAAAAGGTCAACCGCAACCTGGCAGCCCGGGGAAGCCAGGCGTGAGGATCGTTGGATACGCCGCCGACGAGGGGTTCCGCGCGCGGCTCGAGGGGGCCGCGGCCACGTCCGGCTCGGAGCTCACCCTGGTGCAGCCGGCGGAGGGCGGCTCCGCGGCCAACGACGACCAGTTCTTCGCGCTCCTGCGCACCCATCCCGACGCGGCGCTGCTGGAGATGCGTCCCGGGCTGCTGGAGCGCACCCGCGAAGAGGCGGTCGCGCGCGGCATCGCCGTGGTGGTGGCCTGCCGCAGCGACGACGAGGCGCGCCGGGCCATTCGCGAGGGCGCCGAGGAGTGGCTGCTGGTCGACGCCACCGAGACCGAGATCGCGTCGCGCATCGAGGGCGCCTGCGAGCGCCTGCGCCGCACCGCGAAGCCCAGCGCCGCCCGCGCCGCCGCCGACCACCTGCGCTACGAAGAGCTGCTGTATGACCGCTTCACCGGCTTTCCCACCCTGCCGGTGATGATCGAGCGCGGCCGCGAGATGCTGGACACGCGCGGCCGGCTTACGCTTCTGTACATCGAGTTCGTCCGGTATTCCAAGCTCGAAGAGATCTACGGCTGGGAAAAGCTGGACGAGGTGCTGCAGACCACGGCGTCGGCGGTGCGCGACTTCTACGCGCGCTACGACGGCGACAGCGCCATGATGGTCTCGCACACCGGCGACGACGACTTCATCTTCTTCGCCGACATCGCGCAGGAAGAGGCCGAGAAGCGCATCAACGAGATGACGGTGTCGCTGGAGACCGACGTGCGCGCCCGGCTGGAGACGGAGCACGGCGAGGACATCGCGGGATTGTTCGAGATCTACGTGGGCTCGGTCACGCTGTTCCGCAATCCCAAGATCCGCACCGAGCGCATCATCTACCGCGGCATCCGCGAGGCGGCGCAGGCGGCCCGCAGCGTGGAAAGCCGCGAGCGGGCGCGCAAGGTGGCGGACCTCAAGGACACGCTGCGCGAGGGCGCCGTCTACATCGTCTACCACCCCATCGTGGTGACGGAGACGCGCGAGGTGTTTGGCTACGAGGCGCTGGCCCGCGGCGTTCACCGCGCCCTCCGCTCACCCGAAGTGATGTTCGGGGTGGCCGAGGAGGCCAACCTGATCTGGGAGCTGTCGCGGCTGTGCCGGCGCAAGGCCATCGAGGGGATGGAGGAGCAGCTGAAGCCGGAGCACCTGCTGTTCATCAACATCGACCCGCACGACTTTCGCGACCCCACCTTTCGCTACCTTGACCTGGACGACCTGGGCGTGGACGAGCCCGGGCGCATCGTGCTCGAGATCACCGAGCGCACGGCCATCACCGACTATCCCACCTTCCAGGGGTACCTCAAGGAGTTCCGCGACCGCGGCTTCCGCTTCGCGGTGGACGACGCGGGAAGCGGGTACGCGGGGCTGGGGAGCATCGCCAACCTGGAGCCCGACTTCATCAAGCTCGACATCTCGCTCATCAGCGGGATCGACGCCAACTTCATGAAGCAGAACCTGGTGGAGACGATGGTGCAGTTCGCCAACGACCACAACATCAAGGTGATCGCGGAAGGCGTGGAGCGCGAGGAGGAGTGGGAGACGGTGAAGCGGCTGGGGGTGCACTTTACCCAGGGCTTCCTGTTCCACAACGTGGCCGCCCAGGCCGCGCAGACCAACGCGGCGCTCAAGGCCATGGCGGCGGAGTAGGGGGGCGCCGCGACGAATCCATCGCGAGCTGCCGGCGCCCCCTCCGGCTCGCTTAGGCTCGCCACCTCCCCCAAAACTGCTGGGGGAGGTTTTTCGTTCGGCTGATTTCCAGGATCGGCGGAGGGGATCACGCTGCGTCGGCGGGGTGCCCCTCCCCCGGCCCCTCCCCGTTCGTTCCTCACGGAGAGGGGAGAATTCGATGGCGCTGCGACGGGCTTCGGCGCGAGCGGCCGGCGGCCCCCCTCTCCTGGCCTCTCCCCCCTGAACTGCATGGGGGAGAGGAGAATTCGATCCCGCTTCGACAGCCGGTGGGTCGCGTCACCCTCCCCCGCCTGTTTGCGGGGGAGGGCCGGGGAGGGGGGCGGCACATCATCCCGCGCCAGCCCTGCCGAAGCGCCCCACCGCCAGCCCCACCCCAACCTCCCCCAGCAGTTTTGGGGGAGGTGGGCGAGTAATGCGAGCCCGGAGGGGGCGCCCGCCGTTCGCGCCCAGCCCTGCCGAAGCGCCACGCGGGCCGTGCTGGACTTCGGCGTCGCTCCCCACCGCCAGCCCCACCCCAACCTCCCCCAGCAGTTTTGGGGGAGGTGGGCGAGTGGTGCGAGCCCGGAGGGGGCGCCGCTGGTACGCCTCCTGCCTCCCCCACGGCCACACCCAAACCGCCGCGCCGGTGATCATCGACTGCCACACGCACCTGAACCGCTACACCCCCGACCTGCCGCCCACCCTGGCCCAGCGCCACGCGGCGCTGCGGGCGCAGATGGACGCGCACGGCATCGACCACGCCATGGTCCTTACCTCGTACACGGTAAACGACGACCGGCCGTCCATCGAGGACACGCTGGCGCAGGTGGCGGACGACCCGCGCCTGCACGTGGTGGCGGGGATCGACGTCACGCGGCTGGACGGGGCGCTGGTGGACGAGCTCCGCACGCTGCTGCAGGCGGGACGCATCCGCGGGCTCAAGCTGTATCCCGGCTACCAGCCGTTCGAGCTCAACAACCCGATGATGCACCCGGTCTACCGGCTGGCGGGGGAGTTCGGCGTGCCGGTGATGATCCACACCGGCGACACGTACGCCAACATGGCCCGCATCCGCTACTCGCACCCGCTGGCGGTGGACGACCTTGCGGTGGACTTTCGCGACACCACCTTCGTCATCTGCCACCTGGGCAACCCGTGGATGCCCGACGCCATGCAGGTCATCTACAAGAACGAGAACGTGCTGGGCGACATCTGCGGCCTTACCCTGGGCGAGTTCCAGCCGCGCTACGAGCGGCTGGCGCTGCGGATGGTGAACGACGTCATCGCCTTCATCAACGACCCCACCCGGCTGATGTTCGGAACCGACTGGCCCATCAGCGACGTGGCGAGCTACCTGAAGTTCGTGGAAAAGCTGGAGATGACGGACGAGGAGCGCGAAGGGCTGCTGTGGCGCAACGCCGCGCGGGTGTTCGGGTTGCCGGCGGGGGAGGGCGGGGCGTGATGGAGGAGGCGGAGCTGCGGGTGGTGATGGTGGAGGACGAGCGCACGCCGCTGGCCACCGAGGCGCTGGAGCTGATCTCCACGGCCATCGGCGACGTGCAGCCGGTGAACGACCTGCTTTCGGAGGTGGAGGAGCGGCGGACGGGAATGCCCAGCGGCGGCGACTACCACCTGCTGGCGATGGTGGACGCGGACGGACGCGCGGCGGCCGCGGCGGCGGGGATCTACCTGGAGGGGGTGAACGCGGGGTTCGTCACCTACCTGGCGGTGCGGCCGGACCTGCGCGGCAAGCTGCTGGGGCGCGGCCTGCGCGGGCACCTGCTGGAAAGCATCCGCGCCGAGGCGCAGCGCAAGAACGGCGCGGACCCGGCGTGGCTGGTGGGCGAGGTGCACAGCGGCTCGCCCTGGCTGCAGACGCTGGTGGGCGCCGGCAAGGTGATCCCGTTCGACCTGCCCTACTTTCACCCGTGGATGTCGCGCCGCAGCGAGGGGCGCTACGTGCTGTACCGCGAGCCCATCGCCGACGCGCGCGCGGAGCTGCCGGCCCACGAGGTGGTGCGGCTGGTGTACGCCATCTGGCGCCGCGCCTACCGCATCCGCTTTCCCCTGCAGAGCGAGACGTTCTGCTACATGCTCGAGCGGCTGAGGGCGACCGGCACCATCGGCGTGCACCCGGACTTCAGGGCGCTCGCCGTGGAGTAGCGGCTTCTGCATCTCCCCGAAAACCAGAAGACGGGTCTCATGCCGAATCCGGGAAAACAACACCTTGATGGGTACAGAGGAACAGAGTCAGACAGAGGAGCCAAGCTGATATTTCAACTCGCTTTCTCTGTCTGACTCTGTTCCTCTGTACGATCATTCTTTTCAGGATTCGGTATCACGCAGAGGAAATGAAGGACGCAGAGTCGTCTTCTCCGCTTCCTCCGCTTCTCTGCGTGATCATCGTCTTTGGGCGGAGCCGGGATCAGACGGCGGATTCACCCACTCACCCGCTCACCCGCTCACCCCAGCGCGCCGCCGATCTCCGTCCGCCGCGGCTCCAGCCAGGCGGGAAGCTGCAGCACCGTACCCAGCCGCGACGGGTCCTCGTCCACCGAAAAGCCGGGGCCGTCGGTGGCGATCTCCAGCAGCAGGCCGTCCGGCGCCTTGAAGTACAGGCTGCGGAAGTAGGTGCGGTCCATCACCTGGCTCACGGCGACGTCCAGCGACCGCAGGTGGTCCAGCCACGCGCGCTGCTCGTCCGCGTCCTTCGCGCGGAAGGCCACGTGGTGCGTCTGCCCCACGCCGCCGCGCGACGGGTTCCACTCCGGCGGCCAGCCGAACAGCGTGAACGAGCTGTGCGGCGCGACCGTCTGCCCGTCGTACCCGGCCCAGAAGTAGTGCAGCGTGGTGCCGTCGTCGCGGTTGGTGGTCTGCTTTACCAGCCGCAGCCCCAGCGCCGCCTCGTAGAACTCGCCCGCGCGCACCAGGTCGTCGGTGATGCCGCTGACGTGGTGGATGCCGTCCAGCGCCATGTCGGGGGTGATGACGGGCACCGGCTCCGGGTGGTTCAGCGCGGCGATGGCGGCCTCGTCGCGGTGGCCGCGCACGATGCGCTGCGGCGGCAGCACCAGCTGGCGTCCCAGCGCGTCCGCGGGCTCGTCGATGGCGTAGCCGGGCCCCGCCGTGGCGATCTCCATGATCTGCCCGTCGGGGTCGCGAAAGTACAGGCTGGTGAAGTAGCCGCGGTCGTACGGGCCGCTGGTGTGGACGCCGTGGTCCGTCAGCCGCCGCTTCCACTTGAGCAGCGCCTCCTCCGTCTCCACCCCCAGCGCCGTGTGATGGATGCCGCCGATCCCCGGCCGGCCCCGCGGCGCGCGCGGCCACTCGAAGAAGGTCAGCAGCGTCCCCGGCCGCCCCTCGGCGTCGCCAAAGTACAGGTGGTACGCGCCCGGATCATCGTAATCCACCGTCTGCTTCACGAGCCCGAGGCCCAGGATATCGCGGTAGAACGCCAGCGTCCGCCGCGCATCCGCCGAGACCATGGTGACGTGGTGAAGGCCCTGCGTCGTGAGCTGCATCCCGCCCTCCCTTTCTTCATCCGATTTGAAAACGCCCCTCCCCGCTCGTGCGGAGAGGGGCGCCCTGCCGTCCGATCCGAGAAGGTCAGGCCGCCTTCACGGCCTGCACTTCGAGCGTGATCTTGATGTCGTTGCCCACCACCACGCCGCCGGTCTCCAGCGCCTGGTTCCAGGTGAGCCCGAACTCGCGCCGGTCGATCTTGGTCGTGGCGCTGAACGCGGCGCGCTGGCCGCCCCACGGGTCGCCCCCGCGGCCCTCGTCGCTGGTGTGCAGCACCACCTCACGGGTCACGTCGCGGATGGTCAGGTTGCCGTACACGTCGAAGTGGTCGCCGTCACGCTCGATGCGCGTGCTGGTGAACTTGATGGACGGGAACGTCTCGACGTCGAAGAAGTCGGCGGAGCGCAGGTGCGCGTCGCGCTGCTCCTGGCGCGTGTCGATGCTGGTGACGTCGATCTCGGCCTCTACCGTCGACGCGGCCGGGTTGGCCTCGTCCAGCACGATGGTGCCCGTCACGGCGCCAAAGCGGCCGCGCACGGTGCTGATCATCAGGTGCTTGAGCGAGAACTCGACCGACGTGTGCGCCGGGTCGATGGTCCAGGTGGTGGTGCCGGTGGTGGTCTCGGTGATGCTCATGGTCCGTTCTCCGTTCATCGGTTTTCGGCTGGCCCGTCCCTCGTGTTGCGGCCGGCATGGGCCGGAATCGCCGCCGCAGTTGCTACACCTCAGAGATTCACAGTTCTAAGATAAATATCCACAAGAAAGCTTCACCCGCCGCCCTTCGCGTCCGTCTCGGCCGCGTGCCTGCCCAGCGTGCGCAGCAGGCGGATGGCGGCATCCTTTTCCTGCTCGTCCAGCCCCGCCAGCGCGTTGCGCATGGCCTGGGCGTGGGCGGGAAAGATCTCGCCGATCAGCGCATCGCCCGCCGGCGTGAGGGCGGCGTAGTAGGCGCGCCGGTCGCGGTCGCAGCGCCGCCGCTCCACCAGCCCCCTGGCCGCCAGCCGGTCCACCAGGTAGGTGACGCCGCCGCTGGTGACCAGGATCTTCTTCTGCACCTCGCCCAGAAGCAGCGGGCCCTTGTGGTGCAGCGCCTCGAGCACGCCGAACTCCGCGGGGGTGAGCCCGTGGCGGGCGATGTCGGCCTGGGAGTGCGCGGCCACGGCGGCGTGCGCCCGCGACAGCACCACCCACAGCTTCAGCGCCCGTTCCGTCTGCTCCGCATCGTGCACATCGCTCATCGTCTCCCCCGCTCGTCATTTACTACAGCACTAAGATAACTGTCTCCGCCAACCCCGTCAACCCTCCGCATCCATCCGATCGAAGGACGACGGCGGGTTGGGGTACAGAGGAACAGAGCAGACAGGGGAAAAAGCGGGAAGGCCGTCCCTCGTCTTTCTCTGTTCCTCTGTTCCTCTGTACCCCAACAGTTCCTTGATCTGCCGTCGCGCAAAGGCTGGATGGGCGCTAGAATGCCGCCGCAACCATAACCGGATCCGCACGACAGGAACGACGATGACGACGCAGCCCATCCTTCACCACACCCGCGTAATCGCAAAGGACGCCGAGCCAAAGCTGTGGCTGCTGATGCTGCACGGCATCTACGGCAGCGGCCGCAACTGGGGCACCATTGCGCGGCGGCTGGTAGAAGCGCGGCCGGAGTGGGGCGTGCTGCTGGTGGACCTGCGCAACCACGGCCAGTCGCACGGCTTTGGCGGCCCGCACACGCTGATGGCCAGCGCCGCGGACGTGGACCGGCTGGTGGCGCACCTGGACTTTCACGCCGCGGCCGTCATGGGCCACTCGTTCGGCGGCAAGGTGGCGCTGGTCTACGCGCGGCACCACGGCCAGGGGCTGCGGCAGGTGTGGGTGATGGACTCCACCCTGGCGGTGCGCGAGCCGGAGGGGAGCGCGTGGCGGATCATCGAGTCCATGCGCGCCCTGCCGCCCGAGTTCCCGTCGCGCGCGGAGGCGGTGGCCGCCATCCAGGGCGCGGGATACGAGGCGGGACTGGCGCAGTGGCTGGCCATCAACCTGGAGCCGGTGGAGGGGCGCTACCGCTGGCGCATCGACTGGGACGTGATGGAAGAGATGCTGCGCGACTACTTTCGCACCGACCTGTGGGAAACGCTGGTGAGCCCGCCCGGGGAGGCGGAGATCCACATCGTCAAGGCGACGGAAAGCAACGCGCTGGACGAGGAGGCCGAGCGGCGGGTGCAGATGGCGGGGACGGCCAACGGGCGCGTGTTCCTGCACCGGCTGGAGGGTGGCCACTGGATCAACACCGACAACCCCGAGGGCGTGCTGGAGCTGCTGCGCTCGCACCTGCCGTAGAGCCCCTTCCTTCCACCCTCCTTCCGCGCAGGGCGATCGGAGGAGGGTGGCCTCATCCATCCGTGCTCCGGCTGATCAAATCGCAGAGCGACTGCTTGTAACGGCGATTCTTTTGCGCCTTGCTGGGTTTACCATGCGCGCCTGGATGCCCCTTCCATGCGGAAGTGTTTGTATGTAGGTTTGCGGGTCTCGTTCGTCGTGCCCAGAACTTTCCGGCCCCCCCCCCCGACGGCCCCGGCTTCATCCACGACCTGCTTTCGCCGCGCGCTCCCTCTCCCTGCCGGCCCGCGCCGCGTCCTGCCTGGAGGCCCCCGATGGTGGGCGGCCCTCCTTCGCCTTTCCCTGGCGACCCCGGAGCGGGCCTTCCGTCCCGGCCCCTCCACCGCAATCTTTCAACAAGACGCAAGGCCGCAATGCCCCATCTTCAACCTTCCAGAAGCCGCATGCTCGCATCCATCGCCCTTGGTCTGGCGTGCATGGGCTGCGTGGACAGGTCCCCCACGCTTGCCACTCCCCCGCCCGGCATTCCCATGCTGGTGGGTACGGTGGAATGCACCGTGGACAAGCGCAGCGCCAGCGTGGTGTGCACCGAGCCCGCGCGCGCCGGGAACGGCGGGGCGTCGCTCGCGCTGCTGGGGGGCAGCGCCATCAAGATGCGCTCGGCCAACTTCGTCAGCGACACCATGGCCGAGATCTGGGCCATGGACGCCACCGCGCAGAACCTGCTGACGTACGCCATCGGCACCCCGGACGGGCAGGGCACCACCGGGCTGAAGGTGTTCTTCGAGACGGGTCCCACGGCCACCGCGTACGCCGCGCCGGGAGACACCGGCACCGTGACGGTGCGCAATCCCGACGGGTACCAGAACTTCACGGGGCCCAACCAGCCGTACCACCTGTACGACACCATCCTTCCGCCGCAGGGAATCACCGATCCCAAGCGCTGGGAGTACAACGTTCCCCGCGCCGTGCAGCGCTTCAGCTTCACGGTACGCATCTTTACGACGACGCCCCGCGAGCGCCGCGTGCCCATGCAGGCGCCGGAGGGCCGCCCCAGCTGGTTCTACGCACCCGCGAACAGCAGGCCGTGCACCGGCATGCTCACCGGGCCCTGCCTGACCAACGTGGTCACCATCCAGTTCACCCCTTCGGCCTCGCAGGAGGAGCGCCAATCCGCGATCGACCACATCGGCGGAACCGTGGTGGGGGGAACCACGGGAGCCTACCACGTGCAGATTGCGCAGGACACCACCCTGGCGCGCCTGCGGACGGCCATCACGAACCTTCGCAAGCTGCCGCAGACCGAGTATGCGGGCCCTTTCTCGACCGCGGCGGGCACGGTGGACTACCTGCACGCACACGACGGCGCCGGCTGGACCGACTGGCAGATGAACCCCGACTCGGCCGACGGGAGCAACTGGGCGCTGGAGCAGATCGCCGCGCCGCAGGCGTGGGGCTGCTCGGTCGGTGACACCACCACCCGCGTGGGAGTGGTGGACGACGGGTTCTTCGCGGTCCAGGACCTCAGCCGCCAGACGCGGACGGCGACGCGCGGCTATCCCAGCGCGGGATCCACCCTGAACGACCACGGCACGCGGGTGGCGACGGTCGCCGCGGGGTTCGGCAACGACTCGGCGCTCGTGTCGGGGGTGATGTGGCGCGCCAACCTGGTCCTGCGCGACGCCGCCGTGGACTCGCTGGGCGTGCGGCACATGGCGGTCGGGTTTCCGATCAACGAGCTGTGGCCGCAGATCCGGGCGGCCGGGCGAAACGGCGCACGGGTCATCAACCTGTCGCTGGGCTTTCGCTGGCCCAGCAACCCGGCGACGGAAACGGATTCGCTGGTCAGGCTGGGCAACGAGGCCCTGGTGGCCAGCTGGTACCGTGGCTTCAAGCTCAGCATGGACTCGCTCGCCGCCGAGGGGTTCCGGCCGCTGATCGTCTTTTCGGCGGGCAACCAGGGCGACATCGGCCTGGACGCGCGCTGGAACGTTGCCCGCGTGGCGGTCGACAGCGTGGACCACACCGGCCGGCCCTACAACATCATGATCGTGGGCGCGAGCACGCGCGCCCAGACGCTGGCCCCGTTCACCAACCGGGGCACCCTGGTGAACATCGCGGCGCCGGGGGCAAGCGTGGCGGTGGTGCACGGCAACTCGGTGGTGGACAGCGTGTCCCTGGGCCGGACTGCGCCGCACTCCCCGCTGACGGGGACGGGCACGTCGTTCGCCGCGCCCCACGTTTCCGGGGTGGCGGGGCTGCTGTTTGCGTTCGATCCCCGCCTGACGGCCGACACGGTGAAGCAGCTGCTGCTGGAAGGCGCACGCCGCGGCGGGCGCACCGCGGGGGGCATTCCGATCCTGAACGCGCACGAAAGCCTGGTGATGGCGGCGCGCAGGGCCGGCGCGCCGCTGTGCGGAAACCGGCTGTGGATGACCCTGGGAACGCTGTACGCGCAGCGCGACACCGCCTCGCCGGCGGGCGAGCCCCTGTTCACGCTGCCCACCACGCCCAACAGCACGCTGTACTCGTTCAACGCGCTGCACGGCGGCAAGCTGGTGAACGCGTGGGGAGGCACCGGCGACGTGATGCGGCAGTGGACGCCCACGGGGTGGGCGGACGCGGCGCTGCCCCCCGAGTCGTACCCGCCGGGAAGCAATGCGTCGCTGTTCTCGCGCTTTCGCTGGTCGCACGACGGGGACACCACGCTGACCATTCTTTCGGTGCGCACGTCGCCGACGGTGACGTTTACGCTGCGGCTGGACGACAACGTGGCGGGAACGCGGCGAACGCTGGGCAACCTTCCCGTCGCCGTGTACAACCAGGGGACCAGCGTGTGCCTGCGGGAGCTGTTCAAGGTGCCCGATGCCACGCACGAGTACCTGACGACGACGGACAACGACTCGCTGCGCCAGGCGTACACGGAGTTCCGGCAGCGGATCGCGGCGCATCCGTGCCAGAGCACCGGCGACGGCGACAGCTTCAGGTACGCCACGGCGCGGGGCGTGTACTCGCCGCGTGGAGACCGCGCCTACGTGTTCGTGACGGAGCGCGCGGGGACCACCACGCCGGGTGCGTGGACCAACTGCATCACGCACGAACGGCTGTGGTACGGGAACAACTACTACAACGCCGAGGTCGAAGGCCGGTGCCGGGGCTCGCAGACGGTGAACGAATCGGCGGGAACCCGGATCTACCGCGTAAGCATTCCCTCCGGCGCCATCACGCTCGTCGGCTGGGGCGAGACGCAGGCGGAGCTGCTGAACCCGGCGCTGCGCGAGAACGGCCTGGAGTGGGTGGTGGATCGCCAGCTGGCGACCAGCCGCTCGCAGACCTCGTGGGCGCCCGGCGCGGACTTCCCCACGCTGACCGACCAGCCCCAGGTGCGCACCTGCACGGCGCAGTACCGCACCGTGGCCGACGGAACCGTGCTGCTGGCGCCGCCCGGGGCGGCGTGCCAGCGTGACGGCGGCGAAGGCGGGTTCAGCGCCGTGCGGAGCCAGACGGCCCGCAGGTAGCGGCGGCGCGCCCGGCGCGGAGCCAGCGAAGGACGCGGAGAGTGCCGGAAGGCCTCCGCGTCCTTTTCTTTTCTCCCTGCGTCCGCTGCGTGACGCGAAAGCTGGAGACGAACAACGATTCATACCGAATCCCGCAGTTCATTGTGCACCCGAACTTCTACTGCCGTCTCACGGAAGGCACGGAGAGCACGGAGGAGAAACCTGTCCTCTTGTCTTCCCCGTGTCCTCGGTGTGACGCCGAATCCGGGAAAACAACAACTGCATGCGTACAGAGGAACAGAGTCAGACAGAGGACGAAGATGATATTTCAACTCGCTTCTCTGTCTGACTCTGTTCCTCTGTACGATCATTCTTTTTCAGGATCTAGTGGCCTGTGGTGAATGAAGTTCGTAAAAAGATTCGTTCTCACACAGAGGCCCCAGAGGCCACAGCGGCACGAGAAAGCTCGGTCTGCTGGCTTTGCGTGAGGCTTGTTCTTTCGTGGGGCGTGCTGGAACTGCTGCGCTCGCACTTGCCGTAGGGCGTAGGGGTCAGGGTGGGGGATCGGTGTCAGGATAATAGGGGACAGGTTACAGGGGACAGCCAGCCCGCGACGTGGCAGGCACTCGACTGTACCGCGGAGTCCTCCAGCCCGCGAAGGCGGACTTCGTGTGGTCGTTGCAGCGAATTCATGCGCCGTGCAGGTCACAAACACGGCGTGCGCGGCGTTGCACTGCGGCGTCCGGGCAGAAACGCCCGTGTGCGCGTGGCAAGAGTTTTGACAGACCCTTCGCGCGGCTTTGCAGTCCCGTACATCAGACCGGGAGAATCACCGTTGTCCATCCATTCGATCAAGCGCGCGGCCCTGCTGGCCGCGCTGGTCCTGGGCGCGTGCGCCCCCAACGGCGAGCCGATCATCGCGCCGCTGCCGCAGGGGGCCGCGCTCGACACCGCCGGGCGGCCGTACCTGCGCCCCGTGGTGGCCGAAGAGGGGTACGCGGCCGCCCTCGCCGGCGGCACCCGCAGCCCGACGGGCGCCCCGGGCTCCCGCTACTGGCAGCAGCGTGTGCGCTACTCCATCCAGGCCACCCTGGACCCCGAGTCGCGCCGTGTCACCGGCACCGAGCGCATCGTCTACCACAACCGCTCGCCCAACGAGCTGCGGCAGGTGGTGTTCAACCTTTATCAGAACCTGTTCACCGAAGAGTTCACCGGGCGCAACAGCCCGCTGAACACGGGCGGGCTGACGCTTACGCGCTTCGTCTACAACGGCGCCGCGGTGGGGCCGCTGACGCAGCAGCAGTTCGAGGCCAACCAGCGCGAGAACCGCCCGTCCGTGGGCTACCGCACCACGGGCACCCTGTCGCGCGTGCTGCTGCCCACCCCCATCGCCGTGGGGGACAGCGCGGTGTTCGAGGTGGACTGGAACTTCCGCGTTCCGCCCGGCACGCAGGCGCCGCGCACCGGTTTCGAGGACGCGCTGGGCGGGCGGGTGTTCCAGGTGGCCCAGTGGTATCCGCAGATCGCCGTGTACGACGACGTCACGGGGCTGGATGCCACCCCGTACAGCGGCCAGGGCGAGTTCTACCTGGAGTACGGCGACTTCGACGTGGCCCTCACCCTTCCCGCCGGGTGGACGGTGGGCGCCACCGGCAGCCTGGTGAACGCGGACGAGATCCTGCGCCCCGAAGTGCGCCAGCGGCTGGCGTCGGCGGCGGGGAGCGACGAGACGGTCGCCGTGCTCCCCAGCGGCGAGCTGGGGACGGGGGCGACGACGGGCGGCACCAGCGGCAGCGTGACCTGGCGCTTCGCCGCGCGGGACGTGCGCGACTTTGCCTTCGCCACCAGCAACCGCTACGTGTGGGACGCGCGCCGCGCGCAGATCCCCGCGGCCAGCGGCGCCGGCACGCAGACGGTGATGGTGCACTCGCTGTACCGCCCCGGCGCGCCCAACTGGACCGAGTCGGCCATGTTCGGCGAGCACGCGACGGAGTTCCACAGCCGCTCGGTGGTTCCGTACGCGTACCCGCAAATCACCGTCAGCGAGGGGCCCATCTACGGGATGGAGTACCCCATGCTGGTCTTCATCGGCCGGCCCGCGCCGCGGCTGGAGCTGTACCAGGTGATCTCGCACGAGATCGCGCACGAGTGGTTTCCCATGATGGTGGGGCAGGACGAGGCGGCGTTCGCGTGGATGGACGAGGGCTTTACCACCTACAACGAAAGCCGGTCGGTGGAGGACCTGTTTCCCGACTTCGATCCGTGGGACGAGCCGCGCGCGGGGTACCTGAGCATCGCGGGGAACAAGGGCGAGGTGCCGCTGACGCGCAACATCGACCTGGTGTTCGGCGACCCGTCCACCGTGTCGGCCTACTACAAGCCGGGAACGCTGCTGCGCTCGCTGCAGCGCATCGTGGGCGACAGCGTGATGTCGCGGATCCTGCGGACGTACGCGAACGAGTGGATGTTCAAGCACCCGTACCCGCTGGACTTCTTCAACACGGCCGAGCGGGTGTCGGGGCGCGACCTGGACTGGTTCTTCTATCCGTTCTGGTACCGCACCGTCACGATGGACCAGTCCATCGGCGGCGTGGCGCCCACGGCGGGCGGCGTGCAGGTGACGGTGCGCGACGTGGGCCAGGTGCCGGCGCCCACGGACATCGTGGTCACCACCACGGCCGGCCAGCGCGTGACGCACACCATCCCCATCGAGCGGTGGCTGAGCCCGTCCACGCGCTCGGTCACGGTGACGGTGCCCGTGACCGGCCCCGTGGCCCGCGTGGAGCTGGACCCGGAAGAGTGGTTCCCCGACGCCAACCGGCGGAACAACGTCTGGACGCCTTGAGGAGAGTGCGTGAGTGCGGAAGTGCGGAAGTGCGTGAGTGCGGAAGCACGAACGTCCGGCTGAGGGGATGATGAACGGGGCGGCCTTCCACGGTGGGGGGCCGCCCCGTTCGTCGTGTAGAGCCCGTAAGAGATGGGCCTGACAGGGAATAGGTAATAGGTAATAGGGAATAGCCTGCAACTGCAGGGCCGGATGCCGCTAGTGCTGACCCAAGGTTCCGTGAGCAAGGGCGCAGCAGGTACGGAGTCAACGGAGTTTTCTCGTGCCGTTTCCTCCTCGCTTGCGATCCGAACGCTGATCCGTAGTGAGCGGAGGCATGGCGCGGTGGTCGACGAGGCACGAGCCGGCGTGGGATTTCGGGAACGGGAGAGGGGTGGAATGCGGCAGGGGGCCATGAGAATTTTTTGGGGAGGGATGCAGATCGCCCGATGATGTCCGCGGCGCGCGGGAACAAGGGGTGCGCACCACCTGATGCGCGATCTTGAGAACCATCCGCTCGCTCCACGATTGGAGGTGAGCGGGAGGCTCCCCGGCAGAAAACACGAAAGCCGGCCCCGCGGATGGGAGCCGGCTTCGTGTAAGCCGATCGGGCGAGGGCCCGCGGATCAGCTGCGCGTGCGGGCGGTGCGGGGCGCGGCGGGGGTGCCCTGCCGGGGCGCGGGCGCGCGCTGGGCCACGGTCGCCGCGGTGCTGTCGATGTCCGCGCCGATCACGCGGCGCACGCCCATCCACGCGCGCACCAGGTTGGACTGCGGCCGGTCCAGGTTGCTTTCGGTGATCTGGCCGCGGCCGCTGCTGGCGTGCACGTACCGCCCGTCGCCCACGTAGACGCCGATATGCGTAACCCGCCCGCCGCGGCCAAAGGTAAGCAGGTCGCCGGGACGGAGCAGCGAGCGGTCGCGGGGGACTTCCTGGCCCACACGGGCCTGCTGGGCGGCGGTGCGGGGAAGGTTCACGCCAAAGGCGCGGGCCAGGTACTGCGTGAACCCGCTGCAGTCGAAGCCGCGGGTGGGGCTGGTGCCGCCGAACACGTAGCGGCGGCCGATCTGCTGGCGGGCAAAGGCGACGACGGAGTCGCGGCGGGCCTCGATGCCGAAGCGCGGTGCGTCGATGCGGCGGACGGGCGTGCCCTCCTGCGCGGCGGCGGCGGCCGGGATCAGGAAAACGGAAAACAATAGCGCACGCAGCGCGGGGCCGTGGGTCCGGGACATTCGTTCTCGGGGTTTCGGGTCCGCGTTCCCGGCGCCGGGAACCAGCTTGCCGGGTGGCGTCCCTCCCCCATGCAAGGGGAAAACAGGACGACCGCGGCGGCGCCGGACGGATGCAGCAGCACTGCTGTTGGATGGGGCGGCAACCTAGGCCCGCGTCCGGACCCCGTCAACACCTTCGGTCTGGACGAATCCGTATCCCGTTGCGCCGCATCCGCTTGGGATTCCATCTTCGGGCGCCGCGCGGGTGCGGATTGGACAGCGTACCCGCCGCGCCGCATCTTCATCCCCGCATCCACCGCACGCACGCTCCTTTCGCCCCCGTCCGGCCCATGATCCACCGAATCGCGCTCTCCCTGCTGCTCGCCGCGGCCACCCTTCTTCCCGCGCCCACGCTCGCGCAGGCGCGCCCCGCGGCGGCGGACACGGCGGGGCTGCGCCGGTCCATCGAGCAGATGACGCGCGGCTACGAGGGCGTGGTGGGCGTCAGCGTGCGCAGCCTGGCGACGGGGGAGGGGCTGTCGATTCGCGGGGACGAGACGTTCCCCACGGCGTCGCTCATCAAGGTGGCGGTGCTGGTGGCGCTGCTGGACGAGGTGCGAAAGGGGACGATCCGGCTGGACGACCCGCTGACGATGATCGCGCGGGACCGGGTGGGCGGCAGCGGCGTGCTGCAGCACCTGCACTCGGGGCTGGAGCTGACGGTGGAGGACGCGGCGCGGCTGATGATCGTCATCAGCGACAACACCGCCACCAACCTGCTGCTGGACAAGGTGCCCATGCGCACCGTGTGGGCCAAGATGGACTCGCTGGGGCTGCCCCACACGCGCATCCATTCCAAGACCTTCCTGCGCTCCACCTCGGTGGCGATGGACAGCTCGGTGAAGTACGGGCTGGGCGTCACCACGCCCGACGAGACGGTGCGGCTGTTCGCGCTGCTGCACGAGGGGCGCGCCGTGTCGCCGGCGCTGGACTCGCTGGCGATCTCGATCCTGCGCGGCAACGAGGACTGGAACAAGCTGGTGCGGTGGCTCCCCGACGGCGCCACGGCCGCGCACAAGAGCGGCGACGTGGACCAGTCGCGCAACGACTGCGGCATCCTGTACGGCCCCGACGCGCCCGTCGCCGTCTGCGTAATGACGCGCGAGAACCGCGACACCTCGTACGCCACCGACAACCCCGCCAACCGCCTGATCGCGCGCATCGGCGCCGAGGTCTACCGCGTCTTCAACCCCTCCGCCCCGCCCCCGCCCGTCCCGCGCTGACCCGAGGAACGTTTCCGTCCGCCGGGTCTGGCGCTGCCGCGCATCCCCCAGGCAGGTGCCGGTGCCGCCCTATGCCTCGGGCTCGGGCGGTCGCAGGTCATGGAGCCAGGGCGGCGCGCCCGCACCGAACGCCGCGTGCAGCGCGGCGATCCTCTCCAGCAGCTCGGCCCGCGCACTCGCACGTTCAGCCTCGGGGATCCCCGCCAGCAGGATGTCGAGCGCCGCCGAATATCCTTCGTCGGCCACCCGGCTCTCCTCGATCTCCTTTTCGCGCAGGTACCACAACGCGAGCAGGCGCCTTACCCGTGGGTGGGGCGTGGTGTCGGCGGAGATGAAGTTGTGGAGAGTCGTTCGCCCGAGTCCCACTTCCGCCGCGACCTGGCGCACCGAGCTCAGCTCGGCCCGGTCCCGGGCGAACTCTCGTAACGTGTGTACGGGAATCGACCTGTGATCCATCACCCCCCGCCCCCTTTCCGGCGACGCAGCCCGGGGCCCGATTGCCCCGGGCGCACCCTGTTGCCCGAACGACCCACATGCCCCTATTGTGGATGTCGTCTACTTTGTCTATACTTCGGTTGTTCTACGGAATTTTACAATCAGGACACGATGTAGACAAGTGTGACAAAGCAGATAAAGTTGACAAAACGGGACAGCGTTCACTAGGATTACAGGCGTCTGGTACTTGGCCCGTCGAAGGTGCATGCCCGCGGGTCTGCGGAGAGCTTAGAAAGGGACACAGGAGAGATGACGCTTCCCGTCAACCCCAACGATACCGAAGCCACTCCTGACCCGGGCGGCAACTCCGCGGCGGGGATCGTGAAGGCGGCGGTAAGCCCGCTGGCCGCGATCCTGACCGCATGGGGCAAGATGCCCCGCGTGCGAACGTTGCTGGAATACCTCGCGCGGAAGATCGTGGGCTGGACCATCGTCTGTAGCGTCGGACTTTACGCCGGAGGCAGGCTGGGAACTGTCGCGGTGTACGGCGCGGTGGGAGGCTTGCTACTGGAAACAGGCGTGGCGGCGTGGAACGAGCGTCGACGCCTTCAGGCAGAGTCCGGGAAAGACGCGGGACCGAAGAGATCCGTCCGGCGAGGCGGCGGGAAGGTGCTCATGGGTACGCCCGACGTGGGATCTGGCGAACCGGACGCGTAAAGAATGCGGAATCGGCCCGGTAGCCTGCCGGACCGATTCGCTGCCTCCCCTGATCTGTGTTCGTTGTAGTTGGGGCTTCGTCAGAAGCGATTTGCGAGACGGCACCGGCGCGACCGCGGCCTTGTCGCTCTTCGCGGGTCAGGCCTTGTCCGGCGCCGCTTCCGACAACCTGCCGATGTATTGCCGATAAACTTCCGACAACCCGTACCGGCGCCCCCGGTTCGAGGGATCCAGCACCACCAGGAAGCCGTCGGCGACCCACTGCGCGAGGTGGTTCCGGACCGCGCGGTCGGAGACGGGGAGAATCTTCAGCACGTCGCCGGCCGTGATGGAATCCGCCTTCGTGAACAGCGCGAGCACCCGTCGCGCGCGTGCATCCAGTTCGCGAACCGGATCCGGCTCGGCGGGAACCCGCCGCCCCAAGGCGCGGATCGCTTCTTCTCCGGCAATCGAGAACACCCGCGCAACCGCGCCCGTGAAGTACTCTACCCAGGGGGTGAGGTCCACGTGCTCGCGCCCCTCGTAATCGTTGTGATGCTCGTGGGTGCTCAGCTGGTCGTAGTACGTTTCGATGTCGCGCGCGTGGTACTCTTCCAGCGAGTAGAAGCCGCGGAGCCCCAGTCCCCCGCGATGGAGAATGAGGGTCGCGAGCAGGCGCGCGGTTCGCCCGTTGCCGTCCATGAAGGGATGGATGGTGACGAGCTGGTAATGCGCCAGGCCCGCGACGACCGCCGAGGGAGCCTGGGCCTTCTCCGACTCTCGTATCCACTCGACCAGCTCGGCCATCAGCCCGGGTACGTCCCTGGCTTCCGGGGGCAGGTAGACGATCCTGCCGGAAGCGGAATCCTTTACGACGTTCTGCTGGGTCCGGTACTCGGATGGCCTTCGCCTGGGACCCTTCTCGACGATCGCGTGGAGCTTCCGGATCATCTCCTCCGTGAGCGGTGCCCCGGTCCGGGCCCACTCTTCCACCTGGATCATCGCGTGCCAGTAGTGGTCTACCTCCCGGACGTCCCGCTGGCGCCCGGCGAACTGAACGCGACGGCCACGCACGACCTGCTCCGCCTCGGCCAGGGTGAGGCGGTTGCCCTCGATCCGGGTGGAGAAGTGGGTGGAGCGCAGCCGGGCGCGGAACCGGATCTCCTCCTCGATAACGGGCGACCACGCGTGCTGCTCGACCGCGGCACGCGCTGCCGCGATCTCCGTAAGCGCCTGGACGATGCGGTCGTTGTAGTTCCAGCGCGGGCGCCACGCAGATCCGCTCATCATGCCTGCCGTGAGAGACTGGAGTCGTCGGTCATCCGTAGAATGATACTTCCGATAACCTGCCGATGAAATGCCGATAAACTTCCGATAACTGGCTGGGGCGCGGACGTCGACGGAGAAAAACAGAATCGGCCCGGCGATGCGCCGGGCCGATTCTGCTTCGTTCTGCAATCAGCCGAACAGGTCCAGCTCGTCGGCTGCCTTCTTCCTGCCGCGCTTTCCCGTGTCCGCGGGGGGCGGAGGCTCCGGCTCGGGCGGGGGCGGCGCGGCGGCTTTCGAGGCTCTGCCGCGCTTCGGGGCCGGTGCCGGTTCGGGAAGAGGCGCGGGGGCCGGCGCAGGTGCTTCCGCGGCGGGGGCCTTCCGCTGGCGCTTGGCCGCGGGCGCGGGCTCGGCGGCGGGGGCCGGCTCCGGCGGCGGCGCGGCGGGTGCGGCGGGCTTGCGGCCACGCTTTGGCGCGGCTGCGGGGGCGGGCGGCGGCGCGGGTGCAGGCGGAGGCGCAGGCGCTGCCGCCACGGGCTCGCGCGCGGGCTTGCGATTGCGCTTGGGAGCGGTGATCGGCTCTTCGATGATGGCGTCGTCGTCGTCCTCGCCGGATTGGGCGGTGTCGGCGAACAGGCCGGGGTCCTCGGCGGCGGCGATCTCCGCGGCGGGCGGTGCGGCGCCGTCCGCATCACCCGCGGCGTCATCCGCAGGGGAGAGTGCCGCGCCGCCACCGCCGCCGCCGTTTCCATCGTCATCGCCGCCGGATCCGCCGCTGCGGCCGGCCGATCCACCGCCTCCATCGTCATCGCCACCCGCCGATCCGCCATCACCATTGGCCGATCCGCCGTTGTCATCATCGCGGACGTCGCCATCCGCAGATCCACCGTCACCATCAGCGGATCCGCCCGCGCCATCAGCCGATCCCGCGTCCGCATCCACCGAGGCGTCGCCGCCGTCCAGGGCCGGGTCCGCAAGCAGTTCGTCGGCGGTGGTGACGGGGGTGGCGGCATCGCGCTCGGCGAGGGCGGTGACGGCGTCGATGCGCTCCGTCTTCGCCAGCTCCAGCACGGGCTCGGGACGGGACTCGCGGGGGAGCACGGGGATGTCGGCGCGGCGGATGCGCATCATCCCCCCCGCCGTGATCGCGGCCAGGTCCATGGCGCCCATCTGCATCAGCGCCACCAGGTCGCCGAACTCCTTGCCGCCCGGCGCCAGCACGGTGCCCTTGCCGTCGCGCTTCTGCAGCGGCAGGTCGTCCATCAAAAAGCGCTTGGCCTGCCCGCGCGCGGTCACCGCCACCAGCGCCGCGTCGGGCTTGCCGGCGGCCAGGCCGGTAAGCCGCTCCTTTGCGTCCAGCTTCATCCCGCGCACACCCTGGGTGGCGCGGCCCATCAGCGGAATGTCGCCCTCGCCAAAGCGGATGGCGCGCCCGCCGGACGCCGCCAGCACCACCTCCGACTCGCCGTCGGTGATGGCCACGAAGGCCAGCCGGTCGCCCGCGCGCAGCGAGATGGCCTCCACGCCGCCGGCGCGCGGCCGGGTGAACTGGTCCAGCGAGGTGCGCTTGACGGTGCCGCCGGCCGTGGCGAACAGCACCGCGCGCGACTCCCTGAACTCGTCCACCAGGTGCACGGACGCGATCTCGGCGTTCCTGGGCAGCTCCATCAGCTGGTGCAGGCGCTTGCCGCGGGTGCCCAGCCCCGGGTCGGGCAGGTCGCGCACCGACACGCCGTACGCGCGGCCGTCGGCGGTAAACGCCATCAGCCAGTCCTCGGTGCTGGCCACCAGCACGCGCTCCAGGTAGTCCGCCTCGTACTCCGCGCCGATCAGCGTGCCGCCGCGCCCCACGGTGCGCTGGTACACCTGCATGGGCACCTGCTTTACGAAGCCCTCGCGCGTGACCGTGACCACCACCTGCTCGGCGGCCAGCAGGTCCTCGATCCGCACCGCTTTTTCGTTCTCGAAGATGGTGGTGCGCCGCGGGTCGCCGTACTTCTCGGCCAGCTCCGCCAGCTCGCGGCGGATGACGGCCACCTGCTGCTCCGGCGAGGCCAGCAGCGCCTCCAGCTCCGCCATCCGCGCCGCCAGCTCCGCCAGCCGGTCGCGCAGCTCCCTGGCCTCCAGTTGCGTCAGCCGCGAGAGGCGCATGTTCAGGATGGCCTCGGACTGGCGCTCGGTAAGCTTGAGCTCCTTCTCCAGCTTGCGCGCCGCCGTCTCGCGGTTGCGGGAGCCGCGGATGATGGCGATCACCTGGTCGATCTTCCGCAGGGCGGCGATCAGCCCCTCCAGCACGTGCGCCTCGTCGCGCGCCCGGTCCAGCTCCCAGCGGCTGCGGCGGACGACGACCTGGAGCCGGTGGTCGCGGTAGCGCTCCAGGATCGTCTTCAATCCCAGCTCGCGCGGCACGCCGTTGTCCAGCGCCAGGGCGATCACGCCGAAGGTGGTCTGCAGCGCGGTCCACTTGAAGAGCCCGGTGAGCACCTTGGCCGCGTCGGCGCCGCGCTTGAGCTCGATGACCACGCGGATGCCGTCGCGGTCGCTCTCGTCGCGCAGGTCGGCGACGTCGGTCAGCTTGCCGGCGCGGGTGAGCTCGGCGATCTGCTCGATGATGCGCGACTTGTTGGTGCCGTACGGGATCTCGGTAACGACCAGCTGCTCCTTGCCGCTGCGCCGCGACTCCTTGTAGACGCGCGCCCGCATCACCACCCGGCCGCGCCCCCTGGCGTACGCGTCGCGGATGCCCTGCGTGCCCACGATGATGCCGCCCGTGGGAAAGTCGGGCCCCGGGACGTGCTCCATCAGCTGCTCGACGGTGCACTCGGGGTTGTCGAGCAGCAGGATGGCGGCGCGGACCACCTCGGCCAGGTTGTGGGGCGGCACGTTGGTGCTCATCCCCACCGCGATGCCGCTGGAGCCGTTGACGAGAAGGTTGGGGACGCGGGCGGGGAGCACGCGCGGCTCCGTGAGCCGGTCGTCGTAGTTGGGGGCGAAGTCGACGGTGTCCTTGTCGATGTCGGCCAGCAGCTCGGTGGCGATGGCCGCCAGCCGCGCCTCGGTGTAGCGGTACGCCGCCGCCGCGTCGCCGTCGATGGAGCCGAAGTTTCCCTGCCCGTCCACCAGCGGGTAGCGCAGGGAGAACTCCTGCACCATGCGCACGAGGGCGTCGTACACCGACTGGTCACCGTGCGGGTGGTACTTGCCCAGCACGTCGCCCACCACCGTCGCGCTCTTCTTGTACGGACGCGTGGGGACCAGCCCGGCCTCCTGCATGGCGTACAGGATGCGGCGGTGCACCGGCTTCAGCCCGTCGCGCACGTCCGGCAGGGCGCGCTGCACGATGACGCTCATCGAATAGTCGATGAACGACTCGCGCATCTCGGTTTCGATGAGCCGCGGGACGATGCGGTCGCGCTGCGTGGAGGTGAGGATGGCCATCAACCGCAGGGAATAGGGAACAGGGAATAGGGAATAGCGGGCGCGGCGTGGGCAGGCTCCCGCGGATACACCGCATTCCCGGTCCGGTTCGGAAAATCTTCGGAATCTTGCATGCAGCGGGTTCGGCCCGCAACCTGCCCTGCGGCGGGGCCGTCCGTCAACCGTCCCCCATCCCCTCGATCCCGACGAACGCGGAGAACGCCGTGCCGGATACGCTGCCGCCCGCGCTGGTCATCGAGCGCGTGGTGCTGCTGGGCTACATGACGTCGGGAAAGAGCACCGTGGGGCAGGCGCTGGCCCGGCGGCTGGGCTGGGAGTTCCTGGACTTCGACGTGGAGATAGAACACCGCGAGGGGCGCACCGTCAAGGAGGTGATCGCCGCCGCGGGCGAAGAGGGGTTCCGGGGGATGGAGGCCGCGCTGACGGCCGAGGTGGCGGCGCGGCCGGGGCTGGTGCTGGCGCCCGGGGGCGGATGGATCACGCGGCCGGAGCTGCTGGACGTGCTGGGC
This sequence comes from Longimicrobium sp., assembly GCF_036399255.1. Lineage (GTDB taxonomy): Bacteria > Gemmatimonadota > Gemmatimonadetes > Longimicrobiales > Longimicrobiaceae > Longimicrobium. The sequence goes on along the minus strand of NZ_DASWNM010000086.1, from coordinate 18,787 downwards.
TCGCGCACGCTTTCCGTCTGGCTGCGCGTGTCGGTGGACGAGACGGTGCGGCGGCTGCGGTCCGACACCATCGACCGCCCCTTTCGCGACCACCCCGACCCGCGCGGGATGATCGCGCAGATGCTGGCCGAGCGCGAGCCGCTGTACCGCCTGGCCGACGTCTCGGTGCCGGCGGAGGGCCGCTCGGCGGAGGACATCGCCTTCGAGATCGAGACCATCATCCGCACCCGCCGCGAGGTGCTGCTGCCGTTTACGCCCGGGGATGAGCCGCCGCCGCCGGAGCCGCCGCGGGAGCGTCGCCGGAGTGAAGGGGTGAAGGGGTGAACGGGTGAACGGGTGAACGGGTGAAGGGGTGAACGGGTGGGAGCGCGTCAGCGTCGCCGCCCGCAGGTCATGGGCAGATCGTCCGGGTGCGTGGAAACGCCCCACTCCCACGGAGAGTGGGAAGTGCCCAGGGGGACGATGGTCCCGGTGCAGCGGGAGCGCACCGTGCGAACGGGCCTGCCGTCCTCGTCGGTGAGCGTTTCGGTGAGGCGGAACGAGCACCGGTCCGCGTATTGTGATACCTGGGTGCAGACGAGGCGCTCCACCCGCAGCACGAGTCCCGGTGGCTCCTGACCGCAGCGCAGGAGCCGGAACGGGCACTCGTCCGGATGCCCGTACCGCAGCGTCTGGCGAAGCGCGCGCTCCGCCTCCTCCACGGATGGCGATACGCCGAGCGGGCGCCAAGGGTCCAGCCGTTCGTCGCGCGTCCAGGTCACCTCGGGGGCCCCGCCGGCGCTGGCCCTGCTCGCGACGCACCCGCTCGTTCCCACAGTAGCCAGGGTCGCGCAGATCACCAGCAGTCGCAGCGAGCTCATCGAAGGATCCTCCGTTCAAGGACACGTGCGGCATCAACCTTCCGTGCGCTGAAGATTCCCGGAAGAAGCGGGCCTGAGCGGCTGAAGCCGCCGGAAAATCCCGCAAACTGCGCGGGGCTTCAACAACCCGGACGGTCGCGAAACACTCGTCCGCGAAGGCGGACGTTCGCGTTTTCCAGCCGCGAATTCATTCGCCCGGCAGGCTCCAGCCCGCCTCCATCCACCGCCGCCGCACATCACGATGACCGCACCTGACCCGGCCTTCAGCTACGATGCCATCGCGGACGCGTACGCGGAGGGGATCGACAGCCGGCCGTACAACGCGCTGTACGAGCGCCCGGCCATGCTGTCGCTGCTGCCGGAGGTGGATGGCGCGCGGGTGCTGGATGCGGGGTGCGGGGCCGGCTGGTACGCGCAGCAGCTGATCGCGCGCGGCGCGCGGGTCACGGCCATCGACGGGAGCGCGGAGATGGTCAGCCACGCCCGCCAGCGCATGGGCGGCGCCGCGGACGTGCGCGTGGCGGACCTGGGCCAGCCGCTGGCGTTTGCGGAGGACGTCAGCTACGACGGCGTCCTGAGCGCGCTGGTCGTGCACTATGTACGCGACCTCCGTCCGGTGTTCTCGGAGTTCCGCCGCGTCCTGAAGCCGGGTGGATGGCTGCTGTTCTCCACGCACCATCCGGCGGCCGAGGCGGCGCGGATGCAGCCCGCGCGCTACCTGGACGTGGAGGCGGTCGAGGAGGAGTGGGACTGGGTGGGCACCGTCCGCTTTTTCCGCCGCCCGATCTCCGACATCGTCAACTCGCTGGCGGACGCGGGGTTCGGCATCGAGCGGATGGTGGAGCCGGTGCCCACGGACGCCTTTCGCCAGCTGAAGCCGGACGCGTACGAGCAGCAGCTGCGCCAGCCGAACTTCCTGCTCGTCCTGGCGCGCCCCTGGATCCGCTGACGGTTTGGCGTCGAGCGATCAGCCGCCCCACTCGTCCAGGATGTCCTCGAACTCGCCGACCATGGTGGGATGGTTGTGGCGCGTGGCGGCGGCGATGCCCATGCGGTACGCCTCTCGCGCCTCGTCGTCGCGGCCCAGGACGCGCAGCGCCGAGCCCAGCCGCCCCCACGCGTTCCCCTCGTCGTCGGCGATGGCCAGGTAGTCGCGCAGGGCCCCCACCGCGTCCTCCCACCGCTCCGCCTTTTCGTACTCCAGCGCCAGTCCAAAGCGCGGACGCGCATCGTCCGGGTGCGCCGCCGCCATCTTTCGCAGTGCCTCGATCCGCTCTTCCGACACGTCATCCTCCCGGTGATGTGATCCGCCCCGTCTGTGCGGTCCCCGCGCCTCCGGAAAAAACGGACCGGATGCCGGAGGAGGGGGAATAGATCATCCAACCCATTGGGATGCCGCCCCTCCCCCCGTCTGTCATTCCGAAGGAGGCGCCACACGGAACCGGCCCTATCCGGATGCCATGGCGCCGACTGAGGAATCTACTTTCGGCGTGCTGGTGGCCCGTCGGCGAGCCCCGGCGCCGCGGCCCGTGAGTGTGGAGCGCCGGAGCAGGCCTCCAGGTTCGGAAAGTAGATTCCTCGGTCGCGCACAGGCGCCGAAGCAGTGGGCGGGTGCCGGGTGTGCGCTCCCTCGGAATGACAGAGGGGTGCGTCGAGGGCGAGTTTGCTGGATTGAACGAGGTCCCAATCTGTCATTCCGAAGGAGGCGCCACACGAAACCGTCCGTATCTGGAAGCCGGGGCGCCGACTGAGGAGTCTACTTTCGGCGTGCTCGTGGCCCGTCGGCGAGCCCCGGCGTCGCGGCCCGCGGGTGTGGAGCGCCGGAGCAAACCTCCAGGTTCGGAGAGTAGATTCCTCGGTCGCGCACAGGCGCCGAAGCGTGGGCGGGTGCCGGGTGGGCGCTCCCTCGGAATGACAGAGGGGTGCGTCGAGGGCGAGTTTGCTGGATTGAACGAGGTCCGGGTCTGTCATTCCGAAGGAGGCGCCACACGGAACCATCCTTATCTGGAAGCCGGGGCGCCGACTGAGGAATCTACTTTCGGCGTGCTGGTGGCCCGTCGGCGAGCCCCGGCGCCGCGGCCCGCGGGTGCGGAGCGCCGAAGCAAACCTCCAGGTTCGGAGAGTAGATTCCTCGGTCGCGCACAGGCGCCGAAGCGTGGGCGGGTGCCGGGTGTGCGCTCCCTCGGAATGACAGATGGGTGCGTCGGGGGCGAGTTTGCTGGATTGGACGGGGTCCCGGTCTGTCATTCCGAAGGAGGCGCCACACGGAACCGGTCCTATCCGGATGCCATGGCGCCGACTGAGGAATCTACTTTCGGCGTGCTGGTGGTCCGTCGGCGAGCCCCGGCGCCGCGGCCCGTGAGTGTGGAGCGCCGGAGCAGGCCTCCAGGTTCGGAAAGTAGATTCCTCGGTCGCGCACAGGCGCCGAAGCGTGGGCGGGTGCCGGGTGGGCGCTTCCTCGGAATGACAGACGGGTGCGTCGGGGGCGAGTTTGCTGGATTGGATCGGCACCCGGCGAAACGATTCCGCCGAAGTGACTTGGGTGCGTTGTCAGGGAGCGGCGGGGGCGGTAGATTGTGGCCCCCGCATCCACCGAGTCCACGTTGGGAAGGCCGAGCGCGTGCTGCGTCCGCGAGAGCACATCCTGGGCAACCTGGAGACCCTGTACCGCGAGGCGTTTGCCCGCGCGCAGGCCTCCGGCGACCACGCCGAGCAGGCGCGGCTGGACTTCGAGTTCCGGCGGGACCAGCTGTACCTGGAGTCGGTGCTGGACGTGCGCGACCTGCTGCGCCCGCCCCCGCCGCCTCCCGAAACCCGGCCCGAGGACAAGTCGGTCATTGCACAGATCAGCGAGCTCCGCAGCCTCACCCGCCTTCCGTTCGGCCGCTGAGCGGCCGCGCCCGGCGCGCACCCAGCCCACCGCCCGCGGCCGCTCGCCGCTGGCGGTGGTGTTCGTTACCGTGTTCCTGGACCTGGTGGGGTTCGGGATCGTGATCCCCCTGCTGCCCCTGTACGCACAGCGGTTTGGCGCGGGGCCGGTGGCGGCCGCGTGGCTGCTGTCCATCTACTCCCTGATGCAGTTCCTGTTCGCCCCCTGGTGGGGCCGCCTGTCGGACCGGGTGGGGCGACGGCCGGTGCTGCTGGTGGGCATCGCGGGCGCGGCGCTCTCGTACTTGGCGTTCGGGATGGCGGGGTCGCTCACCTGGCTGTTCGTGGCGCGCGCCGCCAACGGCCTGATGGGCGCCAACATCGGCGTGGCGCAGGCGTACATCGCCGACGTCACGCCGCCGGAAGACCGCGCCAAGGGGATGGGGATGATCGGCGCGGCCTTCGGGCTGGGCTTCATCTTCGGCCCGGCCATCGGCGGATTCCTCTCCCGCTGGGGCCCCGCCGCGCCCTTTTTGGGCGCCGCCGCCCTGGCCGCGGCCAACTTCGTCCTGGCCTGGTACCGCCTCCCCGAATCGCTTCCCGCGGAGGTGCGCGGCGCGCTGCCCCCGCGCCACGCCGGCCTGCGCGCGCGCCTGGCCACGCTGGCCGATGCGCCCGGGCGGCTGCGCGGCCTGTACGCCACCACCTTCGCCGTGACCATGGGGATCGCGGGGATGGAAGCCACGCTGGCGCTGTGGGCCGGCCGCCGCTGGGGGCTGGGCTTCGAATCCGTGGGATACGGGTTCGCGATGGTGGGGCTGGTGGCCGCCGCCGCGCAGGGGCTGATGGTGGGGCCGCTGGTCAAGCGCATCGGCGAGCGGCGCTCCGGGCTGCTGGGGCTGGCGCTGGTGGCGGCGGGGATGGTGCTCATCCCCCTGGCGCCTTCGCTGCCGCTGGTGGTCCTGGCCGCCGCCGTCTTCGCGCTGGGGCAGGCCGCCACCACGCCCTCGGTGATGGCGATGATCTCGCACCAGGGCGGCGTGGCGGACCAGGGGCGCATCCTGGCCGCGTCGCAGTCGCTTTCCGCGCTGGCCCGCGTGCTGGGGCCGTGGATGGCGGGCGCGGCGTTCGCCTACGTGGGCATCGCCGCGCCGTACGCCGGCGGGGCCGCGCTGGCGGGGATCGCGCTGCTGATCCTGGCCCTGAGCGTCCGCGAGATCCGGGTGGTGCGATGACGACGATGATCCGCCCTCCCGCACTCCGCCCCGGCACCCGCGTGGCGCTGGTCGCCGCCGCCGGCCCCATGCCCGAAGGCGGCGTGGACCGCGCCATCGACCGGGTGGAATCCCTCGGCTGGGAGGCGGTGCCGGGCGACTACTGCCGCTGCCGGCACGGCTACCTGGCGGGGACGGACGTGGAGCGCGCGGCGGACTTCAACCGCGCGCTCCGCGATCCCTCCATCGGCGCCGTCTGGTTCCTGCGCGGCGGGTACGGCACCATGCGCATCCTGGACGAGATCGACTGGCGCGCGCTGGCCGAGAATCCGAAAGCACTCATCGGCTTCAGCGACAACACCGCCGTGCACCTGGCGGCGCAGCGCGCGGGCGTCGTGGGCTTCCACGGCCCGCATCCGCACGCCCCCGAGTTCCCCCGCTTCGCCCGCGACGAGCTGCTGCGCGTGCTGACGGTGGCGGAGCCCGCGGGCGTGCTGCCGCTGGCGCCGGACGGTCCGCCGCGCGCGGAAACGCTGGCGGGCGGCGTGGCCGAGGGGCCGCTGCTGGGCGGCAACCTGTCGCTCCTTTCCGCCACCCTCGGAACGCCGTACGCCATCCGGCCGGAGGGCGCCATCCTCTTCCTGGAGGAAGTCGGCGAGCACCCGTACCGCCTGGACCGGCTGCTCTCGCACCTCAAGCTGGCGGGCGTGCTCTCCGCCGTCGCGGGGATCGCCGTCGGCGGGATCACCGAGACGCCGGTGATCGAGGGGATCCCAAGCGGGATGGAGGTGATCCGCGACCGGCTGGGCGATCTGGGGATTCCCGTCGCCACGGGCTTTCCCTTCGGCCACATCGACGACAACTGGACGCTGCCGATGGGCGTGCGCGCGCGGCTGGACGCGGACGCCGGCACGCTGGCCCTGCTGGAGCCGGCGGTGGCGTGATGGGGCCGATGGATGGGGATGACCTGACGCACGTCCGCGTGGGGCTGGAGGAGGGCGCGGACGGCGCGGTGATGGCGTACGCGCTGAACCTTCCCGGCTGCGCCGCGGCCGGCGGATCGCCGGAATCCGCCATCGCCGCCTTCGAGCGCACGCTGGCCGGCTGGTTTCGCTTTCTTGCCGCCGCCGGCGAGCCCGTCCCCCCGCGCGACGCGGAGATCGAGGTCGCGGTGGACGAGTGGTTGCGCACCGACGCCCGCATCGCCGCCGGCGAGACCGTCGCCCTCTTCGCCGAGGACCTGCGCGCGCTCTCCCAGGCAGACGCCGAGGCCGGGGTGCGGCGCCTGGGCGACCTGCGTAGCCGGTTGCTCGCGCGCGTCCGCCGCCGCCCCGAGGCGCTGCTGGATGCCGAGACGCCCGGCGGGATGACGGCGCGCCAGGTGCTGGAGGAACTGGCGCGCGCGCAGTGGTGGACGCTCAGCCGCCTGGGCGCCACGCCGATGGCGGAAGTGCCCGAAAAGACGCTGGCGCGCCTGGACACCGCCATGGCGCTCGTCGTGGACCGGCTGACCACGCTGCCCGACGACGCGCGCGCCCAGCACCTTGAGCTGGACGGCGAGGAGTGGACCGCCCGCAAGGTCCTCCGCCGCCTCCTCTGGCTGGAGTGGACCCTCGGCGGCGCCGCGCTCACCGCCCTCACCGCCGTAGACGCTCCCGCGTAGCCGTCGTAGCTGCGGAAGCACCTATTGGGATCGCACCCCCCCTGCCGAATTAGGATTAGGCAGAGACTGTCATTCCGAGGCCCGGCCGCACTGCCGCCGGACGAATACCCCGCAGGTTGCAGGGCCGAGGAATCTACCGTCGGCCCGCGCGAGGCCGGACGCGGCAGCCCGCGCCATCGTCGCGGCGGCGAAACGGCCAGACAGGGCAAGTCCGGGGCGCCGCGACATGTCACGAGGAAACGGAAAGTAGATTCCTCGGTCGCGCGCCGGGTTCTGTGATGGGACAAGGTGCCGGGTGGGCGCTCCCTCGGAATGACAGATTGGGGTAGGCCAGGGGGGCATTCGGGAAGGCGCCGCACTGGATTCCCGCGAACGGTGGAGTCAGGGCGCCGACCGAAGGACCTCGCCGGCAGAACCGGGGGCTGGCCCCGCGGCATGGAGCCGGCCCCGCCTCGCCGGAGAGCAGGTCCTTCGGTCGCGCGCAGGCGGTTGTGTGGAATCGGGTTACACGTGGTGCGCTCCCTCAGGAAGTCAGTGCGCGAGGGTGCGACATCACCCTCTACGTCCTCCCCTACGTCCTCCTCTACGTCCTCGCCGCCTGCGGTTCCCGCGGCAACGCGAGCGGCAGCAGCAGCGCGGCGGTCAACGCCAGCGCGGCGCCCATGGCGAAGGCCCAGCGCGGGTCGAACGCCTGCCAGACGATGCCGAAGATCACGCTCGCCGGAAGCGCGGCGATGCCGATGGCGGCGTGGTACGCGCCGAACGCGCTGCCGCGCAGCCCCGCCGGCGCCAGCCCCGCCACCAGCGCCTTCTCCGGCCCCTCCGTGAGCCCGAAGAACAGGCCGTAGACCAGGAACAGCGCCCACACCTGCCACGCCGCCTCCACGAACGCGAACCCCGCGTACACCGCGGCGTAGACCAGCCACCCGGCCACGATGGCGCGCCGTGCGCCCACGCGGTCGCTCCACCGCCCGCCCAGCACGCTCCACACCGCCTTGCTCACGTGCAGCGCGCCCCACAGCAGCGGAATGGCGGCCGTGGGCACGCCGACGTCGTGCGCGCGCAGCAGCAGAAAGGCGTCCGACGCGTTGCCCAGCGTGAACAGCACCAGCACGCCCAGGTAGCGCGGCAGCACAGGCCCCAGCTCGCGCAGTCGCGGTAGCGGCGGGGCGGGGGCGCCGGTGGGGCGCGCGGCGGGGGCGGTTTCGCGCACCTTGCCCGCGACCACCGCCACCGTCAGCAGCCCGGGGATCAGGGCCAGCGCGAACACCGTCCGCAGGTCGCCGTCCAGCGCCAGCAGCAGCGCCGACGCGATCAGCGGCCCCGCCACCGCGCCGCTGTGGTCCGCCGCGCGATGGAGCCCGAACGCGGCGCCGCGCCGGTCCTCGGGAACGGACTCGGCCAGCAGCGCGTCGCGGGGGGCGGTGCGAATGCCCTTGCCCACGCGGTCCAGCAGCCGCACGGCCAGCACGTGCCATCCCACGGCCGCCACGGAGATCAGCGGCCGGCCCAGCGCGGCGATGCCGTAGCCCAGCACCGTGGGCAGCTTGCGGCGGCCGCTGCGGTCCGCCACCCAGCCGCTGGCCAGCTTCAGCAGGCTCGACGCGCTCTCCGCCGCGCCCTCCACGATCCCCACGAACGCCGCGCCCGCGCCCAGCGTGCCGGCCAGGAACAGCGGCAGCAGGGGGTAGATCATCTCGCTGGCCGCGTCGTTCAGGAACGACGCGGCGCTCAGCCACAGCACGTTGCCGCGCATCAGCCCCGGCGCGCGCGTCTTTGGCCCGGTCAGAGCGGCCCCCGTGTGCTGGCGTTCATCCGTCCCCGGAAACTTGTGGCTCCCGGCATCCGTTCCCTACGTTGCCGGTATGCGCATCATCCCACCAGAACGTGTGAGAGGCAAGATGGCGGTACTTCGCAGGTGGATCGTCGCGGCCGCGATCCTGGTCGCCGCGCCGCTGCAGGCACAGGCGGCGGACTCGGCGCAGCTGGAGCCGGGCCGGCGCTACGTGCAGTGGCTGTACGAAGGGCAGACGGACAGCCTGTGGGCGCGCTTTTCCCCCGAGATGCGCGCGGCCATCCCCACGGCCGAGGCGCTGGCGACCATGAACGAGCAGATCAAGGCGCAGGTGGGCACCGAGACCGAGGTGCTGCAGGAGCGGATCATGGATCCCTCGCCGGAGCCGGGGATGACGGTGTACGTGCGCTCGGCCCGCTTCTCCGCGGCGCCCATGACCATCGACGTGATGGTGGTCACGGATGCGGCGGGGACGATCCAGGGGCTGTCGATTCGCCCGCAGCGCCAGCCGGACCCGAGTTGAGGGTGAAGGGGTGAACGGGTGAACGGGTGAAGGGGTGAAGGGGTGAAGGGGTGAAGGGGTGAACGGCGGGATTCTCGCGACCCGCGGGGCCCTCTCCCCCGACCGGCCTTTCGCTCGTTCCTCGCGACGGCGGTCGACCCCTCCCCCGGGGTTGGGGGAGGGGTCGCCGCGAGCCGCGAGGAACGAGCGGCGAAGTCGGCGGGGGAGAGGGCCCCCGCGGAAACGCGCCACCCTTCACCCCTTCACCCCTTCACCCCCTCACCCCTTCACCCCTTCACCCCTTCACCCCTTCACCCCTTCACCCCTTCACCCCTTCACCCGCTCACCAAAGACAAAGCCCCGCCGCGAACAGATCGCGGCGGGGCTCCGTAGTGTGTCGTCTCGTCTCGAGGCGTGGCTCAGTCCGCCAGCAGCAGCGCGACCAGCACGCCCAGCGCGATGGCGGCCACAAGGTACCAGAAGCTCTGGTTCATCATCTGGCTCTCGCCGTTGCGCTCGGCCTCGAGGGCCGCGACGCGCTGCTGGATCTGCTCCCGGCTTACGAAGATGGAGGGCGCGGCGGCCTCCTGCTGCACGTCCTGCTGCGCGGTGACGACCTGCTGCACGAGAGGCTGATCGCCCGCCGGCGACTCCACCTGCTGCGCGGCGGCGGGGGCGGCGGCCAGCAGCGCGGCGGCCGCCAGTACCAGGAGCTTCTTCATCTGCACCTCCAAAACCGGGTTGGTGAGCACGTCCATCCTCGATGGATGGACGGCGGCGCCCCGGTGCAAGCTTCGTGCGTGTCAGTCCGCAGGCGGGCCGTCCGCCGCCTGCGCCAGCTCGCGCACCACCCGCAGCAGCCGCGGCCGGTCGCCCTCGAAATGGTGCCCGCCCTTCAGCTCCACCACCCGCATGGGTGCCGTCGCCATCGCGGGGCAGGCGGCCTTGTCGTCGCCCCGCCCCCACACGCAGACCACGGGGAGCCCCGCCAGCTTCTCCACCTCGGGCCGCGTGGCGAAGCGCGGTGCGCTGCTGGTGCGCCACCACTGCTCGATGCGGAACTCGAACACCGCGTCGTGCGCCAGCGCCAGCAGCGCCACCCCGCCAATGCGCGCCCGCGTGTCGTCCGGCAGCCGGTTGACCAGGAACGGCAGCACGTCCGCGCCCATCGAATACCCCACCAGCACCACCTTCTCCTTCCCCCACCGCTCCCCGTACTGGCGGATCACGCCGTCCAGGTCGCGCGCGGCCTGCTCCGGCGTCTTGGGGCTCCAGTAGTAGCGCAGCGAGTGCCAGATGACGGAGGGAATGCCGTGCGCCGCCAGGTCCGCCGCGACCCGCTTGCCCGTCCCCCCGGTGGGCCCGTCGCCGGTCAGCACCACGGCGAAGACGCGGCCGGTGTCACGCGCCGCCGGCAGCTCGCGAATCGGCAGCGACCGCATCCGTCCATCCTTTACGCCCGGGGTCTCGGGAATGCGGACGCGGCTGCACCCCGTGCACGCACCCGCCGCCAGCAGCACCAGCATCCATCCCGCGATACGGACGATCAACCGCCCCTGCCGCGGCGAAAGATGCCGCGGTACCCGCCCGCGATGAGCGCCGACACGTCCGCGGTGATGATGGGAAGCGCCAGGCCGCCGGGGTACGCCAGGTAGCGCGGCTCCCACGAGGGGTGGAACTTGTCCTTGTAGGTGCGCAGCCCCTGGAAGTTGTACAGCGACTCGCCGCGCTGGAACAGAAAGCTGCCGATGCGGGTCCACACCGGCGCCACGGGCGAGGGCTCCAGCCCCGAGAGCGGCGCCATCCCCAGGTTGAACCGGGCGTACCCCTCCGCGCGCCCCCACAGCATCAGGTTCAGCAGCAGCGCCTCCATCACGTTGCGCGGCGCGTCCGGCAGGTAGCGCATCAGATCCACCGAAAGCTCCGCGTTCCGCGGCCCCGGCCACACCGTGGCGAACGCGACGATGCGCCCCTCCTCTTCCACCAGCGCCACGGGAAAGCGCCGCACGTAGTCCTCGGCGAAGAAGCCCAGGGAAAAGCTCTTTTCCGAGGTGCGCTTTTCCAGCAGCCACGCGTCCGACACCTCCCGCAGCCGCGGCAGCAGCGCCGGCACCTCGTCCACCGGGGCCACGCGAAAGGTCATCCCGCTGCGGCCAAAGCGGTTCAGCACCAGGCGGAACGGCTTGTTCTCGGCGCCGTCCAGCGAAAAGGAGTGCAGGTCCACGCACGCCTCCTCGCCCAGCTTGGCGAACGCCAGCCCGAAGTCCGCGTACTGGTGCAGCTTCTCCTTCCCCACCTGGTAAAAGACGGGGACGCCGCCGTAGTCGTCGCACCGCTCGAAGAAGCGGCGGATGAGTCCCGTCACCGCGCGCGGATCGCCCACGGGGTCGCCCATGGCCACCCAGGTGCGGCCGTGCACCGCGTACATCAAAAACGCGTCGCGCTCTTCGCTGAACAGCAGCGTCTTGTCGCGCAGGTGGACCAGGTACGGCACCGTCGAGGTCTGCCCGGCGATCAGCCCCTCCGCCACGGCGATCTCTTCGTCCGTGGGCGGCATCAGCGTGGGCGGGGCGGGGCGCAGCAGGCGAAGGACGCCGAAGGCCAGCATCAGCACCACAGCCAGCATGGTGGCCCGCAGCGCGCGGGGGGCGTCCTGCCGCAGCGCGAACCGCCACCACAGCTCGTCGCTGTACTCCACGTGCTTGAAGGCAAAAAAGCCCAGCCACACCGCCGCGCCCACCACCGCCACCACGCCGAACGTCCACCCGGGGGAGAAGCGCGCGGCCCAGAAGTCGGCCTTGCGGTCGAACGCCGGCCGGCTGGCGACCAGCGCGGCGAGCAGCGCCGCCAGCAGCGCCGCCTCCTCGTAGTCCGCGCCCTTCAGCAGCGACACGGCGATCCCCAGCGACAGCCAGGTGGCGGCCACGATGAACGCCATGTCCAGCCGCCGCGCCACGCCGTGCGAAACGATCAGCAGCCCCACCCCCGCCACGCTGCCGATCAGGTACCCCGCCTCGACCAGCACCAGGGGCACGTTGCGGTCGATCCACGCCAGCCGGTGCGCCTCGGTGGGGGTGGCGCCGGAGACCAGCAGCAGCGCACCGGCCATGAAGATGAACATCGCCAGCACGCGCGGGGCGATCTGCAGCGACATCGTGCCGAACCAGCTCCCCCAGCGCGCGAAGTGGTGCCGGCGCAGGCGCACCTCGTCGATCACCAGGATGGCCAGCGCGGCGGCCAGCGGCAGCACATAGTAGATCAGCCGGTACAGGAAGAGCGACGAGAAGATCTGCCCGGGCGTAAGGTATCCGTCCAGCAGCACCACCATCGTGCCCTCGAACACCCCCACACCGCCGGGGACGTGGCTCACCAGCCCCAGCAGTTGCGCGGCCAGGAACGCGCTCAGGAACTCCCAGAAGGTCAGCTCCGTGCGCGGCAGCAGCGCGTACAGAACCCCGGCGGCGAGCGCCCAGTCCAGCGTGGAGAGCGCGTACTGCCACGCCACGATGCGCAGCCGGGGGACGGGGATGGTCCACCGCCCCATCCGCACCGGCGCCGGGCGCACCGCGGCCACCACCCCGTACGCCAGCGCGCTCCCCAGCAGCGCCCAGCCGCCCACGGCCAGGGTGGTGGGGCCCACCAGCTTCCGCAGCCCCGGGTGCGGGTCCACCGCCATGCTCCACCCGGCCAGCACCAGGAACCCCAGCCAGAAGGTGCCCGAGTAGAAGACCACGATGCGCGAGATCTCCTGCGCGCTCAGCCCCCACCGCGAGTAGAAGCGGTAGCGCACGGAGGTGCCGGAGATGATGGCGAACCCCACGTTGTTGGCGACCGCGTACCCGATGAACGACGTGGCCGCCACCTTCCAGTCCGTCAGCCGCCGGCCCACGTAGCGAAAGGCCAGCAGGTCGAAGCAGCAGAGGATGGCGTAGTTGGCCGCGGTGTAGAGGATGGAGAGGAGCACGGCCGAGGGCGGCAGCCCGCGCACGGACTGCTGGACCTCCTGGTAGCTCACTTTTTCAAGCTCGCCGCGCAGCACCAGCACGGCCGCCACGAACAGGGCCACGCCGATGGCGGGCGACACCCAGCGCAGCGCCCAGTGCATGGGCGCGCGGGGCGTTACCTGGGGCTCGGCGGATTCGGCGGGTGCGGCGGGAACGGTCAAGTTTTTCGGCGAATGGCTGTTGGGGGCCGCCAATGTAGGTGCGGCGCCCCGCTGGGAACAGGACGGAGCCGTCGTATCGGAAGTTCCGCGCCGGGCGGGTGGGGGGGGCGGGGTGAACGGGTGTGATGGTGTGATGGTGTGGGCCGCCGGAGTGTTGCGTGGCCTGCGGTGCACGAGCGGGTGAAGCCCCGCCGGGCGAGCTCTGCGAGCCCAGGGCGGGGCTTATGGCCGTACTAGCCCCGGGCTTTAGCCAGGGGCGGCAGGGTGGGGGTGATTGGTCGTGGGTTGGCGGGTGAATGCAACGGATATGAAGTGCGGGGTGGCTGGCGCCACCCCGCGTCTTGTTCATACGTTGCCGGGCGTCACCATCAGCACGCGCCCACCTCGGCCTGCACGCGCGTGGTCTGGCTGCCGTCCGGGTAAACGGCGGTGATGTCGTAGTAGTACTCCGACGAAGACGTCGTGTACATCCCGCTGCTCCAGATGCAGCTGGCGCTCCCCGTGAAGGTTCGCCCGCCGCTGTCTGTGATGCTGGTGCCGTACGCGTACCCCAGCCAGTCGCCGCTCTGGGACACGGTGTAGATGTTGGAGGCCACGTCCTCGTAGATGTCCAGCGCAACGAAGTCTACCGAGTAGTACTGCGCGTTCGCCAGCGATCCCCATGAGATGGTGGGGACGTTCGAGGGGTAGGAGACGGACACCACCGGGTACGGCAGCGGGATGGCCGCGAAGAGCAGCCGGTTGGGCGAACCCGTGCCGGCGTTGGAGACGTAGCCCGTGGACGCGATGCCGGTGATGTGGGAGGCCACGGTCGCCGGCGTCGCCGTCGGGTAGTACTGCAGGTACCGCGCGGCCGCACCCGCCACGTGCGGGCTGGCCATGGAGGTGCCGCTCATGACGCCTGTGTCCGTGGTGCTGCCGATGGAGTCGGAGACGATCCCGGTCCCTGGGGCGAACAGGTCCAGGCAGCTGCCGAAATTGGAGGACTGAAAGCTGTTCCACACGGCGCGCGCGTCATTGGACGACGTGGCGCCCACCGTGATCGCCGCCGGCACGCGCGCGGGAGTAATGTTGCACGCGTTGATGCCGTCGTTCCCTGCCGAGACCACCACCGAAACCCCGGCGCTGATCATCGCGTTGGTGGCGGTATCGACCGTGGCGCTGGTTCCGGCGCTCAGGGAGGCGTTCACCACCGCGGGCAGAACGCGGTTCGCAGTGACCCAGTTCATCGCGCTCACGATCTGCGACGCCGAAAGGCCGCCGGAGCAGCTGGCCACGCGCACCGCAACGAGCGACACGCCCTTTGCCACACCGTACGTGGCGCCGCCGATGGTCCCCGCCACGTGCGTGCCGTGGCCATGGCAGTCGATGCCGTTCTGCCCGTCGTTCACGAAGTCCGCGCCCACCGAGGCGCGCCCGCCAAAGTCCGTGTGGCTGGTCAGGATCCCGCTGTCGATGACGTACGCACGCACGCCGGCGCCGTCCGATTCGTACGTGAAGGTGCCGTTCACCGGCCGCGCGCGCTGGTCGATGCGGTCCAGTCCCCAGGGCGCGCTGTACTGCGTGCCGTCGAGCTGGAATTGCTGGTCCTCTTCGATGTACCTCACCTTGGGATGGTGCTGCAGCGCCCGTACCTGCCCCTGGTTCAGCTCGGCCGCGAACCCGTGGAGGGCCGCGGTCCAGGCAAAGCGGGGATTGGCGCCTACGGATGCAGCCACGGACCGGGGCTCAGTTCCTTTCTCCAGGATCACGAGGTACGATCCTGCGATGCCGTGTCCCGGTGCCGCCGACATCAGTGGGGCGGCCTCCCGCGGGGCGCCGGCGGTGAGGGGTTCCGGCGTCTGCTGGTCGCAGGCTGCGACCAGCACCAGCAGTGCAGCCAATGCAAAGGATCTGGGGGTGTGCATGGAGCTTTTTCCTGGGGAGTGGATGGTGCGGGACCGCGATGCAGGCGTGCGCCGGGTCCCGGTGCTGCAGGAGAGCATGTAGCAGGGTGTCCGCGCTCTCCGGTGCCTGCAGCATAACATGGTTTAATGTGAAATAAAAGGTCGGGATATGTATTTATTGTAACAAGTGCCGATTGGCGCGCTGATCCTCTCTGCTACACTCGTCTTCCACCTCCTGCCGGACACGCGAAGCCTCGTCCAAACATCGCTGCCCTCACTTCGGACCGCGCCGCGACACTCCCGCTCCGGCGGACCTTCGAGGATGCGTGAGCCCCGGTTCGCACCCGGGGCCCGCCCCGGTCTGGTTCGGGCGCACCATTCTGGTGCAGCGAAGGCACTTGCGGTGTTTCGTCTGCTCGTGGGATAAGATGAAGAATCGCAAGCAGTTAGGAAGAATCGGCCAATTGGGCCCCGCGCTTGCTAAAATCTTCCCCACCTCCCGCGGACCGCCACGCCATGCTCGCCCCCAAGCCGGGAGCCTGCGTGGGGCCGCACCGTCCTCCACAACCGAGGAGAGATCGTCATGCGTCGCAGCTTCCCCCTCACGGCACTCGTCGCCGCAATGAGCCTGGCCGCCTGCCAGGACGGCCCCGTCGCCACCCCCGGCGACGCGTCCATGGCCGCGAACGGCAACGCGCCCATCTACATCGTCACCTTCAAGGACGGCGTGGACGTGAACGCGGCGGCCAATGACCTGGCGCGTGGCAACGGCTTCGCCCTTCGCTCGGTGCGCCAGCACGCCGCCCGGGGCTTCTCGGCGGCGATCCCGGAGGCGCGCATGTCGCGCATCCTGGCCGACCCGCGGGTGGAGATCGTGGAGAAGGACGGCCCGGTTTCGCTCATCGCCCCCGTGGAAGGCTACGCACGGCCCGGCGGCGGCGGTGGCGGCGGCACGCAGACCACGCCGTGGGGGATCACGCGCATCGGCGGCGCCGGTGACGGCACGGGCCGCACGGCGTGGATCATCGACTCGGGCATCGACCTGGCCCACACCGACCTGAACACCAGCCGCAACTGCCACGCGGCCTTTGGCTTCAACACGCCGGCGGACGGCAACGGCCACGGCACGCACGTGGCGGGCACCGTCGCCGCCAAGAAC
The DNA here is from genome assembly GCF_036399255.1 of Longimicrobium sp. GTDB lineage: Bacteria > Gemmatimonadota > Gemmatimonadetes > Longimicrobiales > Longimicrobiaceae > Longimicrobium. The sequence goes on along the minus strand of NZ_DASWNM010000086.1, from coordinate 2,675 downwards.
AACAGCCAGGACGTCGTGGGCGTCGCCGCCAACGCGTACGTCTGCGCGGTCCGCGTGCTGGGCAACAGCGGCAGCGGCAGCTGGGAAGGCGTGATCAACGGCATCAACTACGTGGCGGCCAACGGCGGAAGCGGCGACGTGGCCAACATGAGCCTGGGCGGCAGCGGCACCAACGCCACGCTCGAGAAGGCCGTGAGCGACGCCGCCGGGCGCGGCATCAAGTTCGTGATCGCCGCCGGCAACGAAGGCCAGCACGCCAACAACTCCACGCCCGCGCGCGTGAACGGCTCCAACATCTACACCATCTCGGCCATCGCCAGCAACGGCTGCATGGCGTCGTGGTCCAACTACGGCAACCCGCCGGTCGACTACGCCGCGCCGGGCGTGAGCATCCTTTCCACCCGCAAGGGCGGCGGCACCACCACCATGAGCGGAACGTCGATGGCGGCGCCGCACGTGGCCGGCATCCTTCTGCTGGGCGGCGTTCGCGGCGACGGCAACGCCACCTGCGACCCCGACGGCAACCCGGACCCGATCGCCCACCGCTAACCGCGGCGGCCCCGGTCCGCGAGCAATCGCGGACCGGCGGATCGGAGGACTGGATGATGAAGGCCGGAGCTCCCGCACGGGGCTCCGGCCTTTCTTCGCGGGGGCGCCCCGCACCGCCACGGGCTAAAGCCCGCGGCTAGAAATGCCATAAGCCCCGTCTCGGCTCGCTACGCTCGCCGAACGGGGCTTCAACCACTCGCGCAGGCAATGCCCGGCGTGCGCCGGATGCATCGATGTGCGCGAAAACGACTGCCGCACCCTGCCTCCCGGAGCGCCGCGTGGCACGCCGGCACGAGCAGGTGAAGCCCCGCACGGACGCGCGAGCGGCCGGGGCGGGGCTTATGGCCGTTCCAGCCGCGGGCTTTAGCCCGTGGCGGCGGCCCGTGGCGGGGGGCGAGCGCGCGATGTCGGCGTGCGCCTCAATCCGCCGCGGGCGCGGCGGCGGGCGTTGCGGTTGCCGGGGTGCCGCCGCGGGCCGCGCCGCGGTCGATGCCGAAGGTGAGGAACAGGCTCGCCAGCACCAGCGCCGCGCTGGTCCAGAAGGGAAATCCGGTGCCCAGCGCGTCGAACATCCACCCCGCCAGCAGCGGCGCCATCACGCGTGCCGCGCCGCCAAAGCTCTGCTGCACCCCCATTACCACCCCGCGCTCCCGCGGGTCGATCACCTTGGAGAGCAGCGCCGTCACGCAGGGAAAGGTGAACGCCGTCCCCAGCGGCACCGTGGTGATGACGACCGCCAGGGCCACGTAGCGAAACTCCAGCGCAAAGCGGTCCGCCATCCCCAGCGACAGCGGCGCCGGCGCGCGCCAGACCACCGCCGCCACCGCCAGCGCCGCGATGGTGCCCACCATCGCCAGCATCCGCCCCCGCTCCTGCTTTTCCATGGGCCGGGTGACGCGCAGCAGCAGGGCCAGCAGCCCCAGCGCCACCGCGGCGGCCGCGATCCGCGCATCCACCCGCGTGCTCCACGCCCCGCCGGGCAGGTCGACCGTGGTTCCGCCGCCCACGCGCCAGGTAAAGGGCATCATCATCAGCCCCACCCCCAGCAGCGTCTGCCCCAACTGCGCCAGCCGCACCTCGCCTAGCGCGTCCACCAGCCGCCCCAGCACCAGCGCCCGCACCAGCACCGACACGCTCCCCGTCCACATGAAGACGTAGCCGATGGTCTGCGCCGTCACGCTGAAGCGCGCCGCCAGGAACAGCGCCAGCGTGCTGGTGAACCCGGCGAACGCCCCCATGGCGATGGAATAGATCCAGATGAGCCGCGGGGCCGGGTCGCCGGGCCGCGAAAGTACCCGCCCAAAGACGTCGCGCCCGCGAGACGGGGGCGCCGAGCCGGCCTGGCGCCCGGTGTGGACGTTGGTTTCGTGCAGGAACGCCCAGGCGAACGCCATGTTGATGACGCACAGCCCCGCCGCCAGCAGCCCGGGCGCCGCGCGGCCCATCTGCATACTGGTGGAGCCGATCACCGGGCCGATCGCCACGCCCGCGTTGGTGGCGGCGGAGAGCCAGCCCAGGCTCTTGGCGCGGTCCTTGGGCTCCGTCGAGTCGGCGATGTAGGCCTGCAGCACGCCAACGGTGCCGCCGCCCGCGCCCTGCACCAGCCGCGACAGCAGCAGGATCCACAAATTTCCGGCGAACGCGAACACCACGTACGACACCGCCGCCGCGCCCAGGCCAATGAGCAGGGCGGGGCGGCGGCCGTGGCGGTCGGAGACGCGCCCCCACAGCGGGGCGCTCAGCAGCTGCGCCAGGGAAAAGGCGGAAACCAGCACGCCCACCCACAGCCCGCCGCCGCCCATGTCCTTGGCGTAGAACGGCAGCAGGGGGATGACCATCAGCACGCCCACCATGTCCACGAAAGCCGTGATCAGCAGGACGGTGAGCTTGCCCAGACGGACCTCGTGTTCCGGTGCGGGTGGTGGTGTTTTGCGCGCCAGAGAACGTACCGGAGCGCGTGGGGAGCGTCAATGTGGTGAACGGGTGAGCGGGTGAAGGGGTGAAGGGGTGAACGGGTGAACGGGTGAACGGGTGAACGGGTGAACGGGTGAACGGGTGAACGGGTGAACGGGTGAACGGGTGAACGGGTGAACGGCGGCGGAAGCGCTTGTCCTGCCGAATCCCGA
>NZ_DASWNM010000085.1:0-12596 GCF_036399255.1 Longimicrobium sp. | reverse complement strand
GCCGCCGGTTCCTCCTCCGGTCCCACCGCCCGTCCCGCCGCCGGTTCCTCCTCCTGTCCCACCGCCGGTCCCGCCGCCGGTTCCTCCTCCTGTCCCACCGCCGGTTCCTCCTCCCGTCCCACCCCCGGTGTCACCACCGGTCCCGCCTCCAGTTCCCCCGCCGGTGCCACCGCCAGTCCCACCTCCCGTTCCGCCTCCCGCCCCACCCCCGCCGGTGCCGCCTCCCCCGGATCCACCCCCACCGCCGCCATTGCCGGGAGGCGTGGGACCCGGCGAGTTGCCGGGCGGGTTGGGCGGGGGGACGGGAGACACCGCCCACTCGGCGTCGCGCATCACCACCTGCTGCCCGGAGCCCAGGGTGATTCCCGCCTCGCGCAGCTTGAGGGCGGGCTCCGCGCTGCGGCGGTCCAGCTCGTCGGGGTCGGGGAGGAGGCCGGCGGCGGCCGCGGCCTGGTCCCATATCACCTGCACCACAAGGAAGACCGTGGTGGTGATGACCTTGGTCGAAGGCGCCACCGACCACATGGTGATGGGGATGCCCGTGATGGCCACCAGCGCCTCGCCGCGGTCGTCCGCCACCCCGCGCGCGATGACGACGTTGTTGTGCAGCACGCGGATGAGCGCGCCCGGCGCCACCGATCCCGGCTGCCTTCCCCGCACCGTGGTGCGAATGACGGCCCAGCGCGGCGAGACGGGCGCCGTGGGGCCGGGGTACATGGCCCCGTCCACCGCGCGAAAGAGCGAGTCGGCGCCCGCCTGGTTGGCCGGGTTGGGGTCACGCGGCAGGCGCACCACCAGCCGCCGGGGAAGGTAGACCCCCTGCGGATCGCGCAGGGTGAACACCACCGGCTGCGGCGCGGGGGGGTTGAAGGGCGGCGGGTCCATGCTGTGGACCACGGCCTCCATTCCCGGCGCGCCGGTGATCACCCACAGCCCCGATCCGTTGCGCACCCCCGTGACCCCTGCCGGCGGGGTAAGGGCCAGCGGGCGCAGCAGCCGCACGCCGGTCACCGCGTCGGTCAGGCGCACCGCTCCCAGCACCCGCCAGGCGACCGCCTCGCTCACGGCCGGATCTCCTCGTACGTGGTGCGCGCCGTGGCCACGGGCCGGTCGGTGGCCGCGCGCCCGCCCACCCGCACCACCCGGGCGATGTACGACGCGCTCAGCCGGTACGCCGGCTCCAGCGCGTCCCACACGCGCATCAGGTCCTCGGTGGGGAGCTCGGCGGGGATCAGCTGGATCACGTCGCCGGGGTCCCACAGCGCGTCGGGGGTGAGCGCCGAGATGTCGAGCACCGGGTTGTTGTAGATCTGCTCCATGGCCCACCCCATCACCACGTGCTCGATCTCGGCGGTGTCGGCCCACGAGATCAGCAGGTAGTGCAGGTCCAGCGACATGGGCGGGCGGCTGCCGATGGGGTGCCCGGGAAGCTTGGCGTTGCGCAGGTGCTCGTTGACGGTGACCCGGTACAGGTACAGGTACAGCCCGTCGTTGCTGTCGTCCGTCCCCGCCAGCTCGCCGCTGGACACCAGCTTGAACTCGAACGGCCCGTTGCCGCTGATCTGCTGGGCCGGGTAGCTGTTCTTGAGCCAGGTGATGAGCGAGTTGCCCACCGAGTAGATGGCGCGGTAGTTCGCCACGTCAGACCTCGTCCTCGCGCATCGCGTTCATCCCTTCGTCCAGTCGCTCCAGCACCCGCCGCAGCGCCCCCGGCACCGCCTCGAGCCCCTGGAAGTACGCCACCGCGCCCGACGGCACGTGCTTCACCTCGCCCCTGAGCTCCGCCACGGCGCCCGCGATCTCCCGCGCCTCGTTCCAGAGCCGGAGGATGAAGGTCTGCGTGTGCGCCGGGAGGGAACCGTCCACGTCGGCACCACCGGAAAAGGGGATGGGAGGGTGGATGCGCCCGGCCCGCGCGCCTCCTCTCCCGGTTGCGCGCCAACGATAATCCGTCCCCGCCTCGCCGCCGTCCCACGAGCGTCTCCGCGGCGTCTCATGCCCGGAGCGAACACCCCGAAACGCCCAGTTCTGCCTGAGAAAAGATTTGTCTCAGGCAGAGGCCGCAGAGGCCGCAGAGGGAAGCTCCCCTCTGCGGCCTCTGCGTGAGACATTTTCTTTTACAGGAGCCGGCTTCAAGTGCTACGAATGCGGGGAGCAGGCACTCTGTGAACTTTTGGCGGATTGCGGGAGGTGGGGCACGACGATGGGGAGGCGGCGGCACAGTGGGGCAGGCGCGCCGCAGAAGAAAGATGTCAAGGAAAAACGCCGTTTCCCGGCGCATCTCACGGCGCCGCCAGCGGTTGGGTGACGACGCTTTATCATGGCCCCAAAGGAACACCACGAGGCATCCGGCTTGCAGCGCCGGACGCTCCCGCCCGCGGGTGCCGCGAAGGCGTGCGCCCCGCGGCGGGAGAATTCCACCGCCGGTTTCGTCCAATGGTTCGGTCGATGCTCCCCCTTCGCATTCAGCTGCTCGGCGGGCTGCGCCTGTATCGCGGCCCAGACCCGCTGCCCGCGTTTCCCACGCAGAGATCCAAGGGTCTCTTTGCGTTCCTGGTGCTGAACCGCGCCCGCCGCCACCCGCGCGACGTGCTGCTGGGGCGCTTCTGGGGCGAGACACCGCAGGAGGTGGCGCGCAAGAACCTGCGCACCGACCTGTGGCGCATTCGCTCGGTGGTGGAGCCCCACGGGGTACAGCGCGGCTCGTGCCTCTCCATGGGCGGCGACGAGGTGGCGTTCAACGCCCAGGAGCACTGGCTCGACGTGCACGAGTTCGAGGCCGCGCTGGACCTGGCCGGCCCCGACCGCGGCGCCCCCCTTACCGACGGCCAGGCCGCGCACATCCGTGCCGCGGTTGACCTGTACGGCGGCGACCTGCTGGAAGGGGTGTACGACGACTGGTGCCTGTTCGAGCGCGAGCGGCTGCGGCTGCGCTACCTGACCGCCCTGGAGCGGCTGATGCGCCACCACCAGGCGCGCGGCCAGTGGGTGGACGCGGCGTTCTGCGGGCAGTGCCTGCTGGGGCACGATCCCCTGCGCGAGCACGTGCACCGCGAGCTCATGCGCAGCTACGCGCAGATGGGCGATCCCGCCGCCGCGCTGCGCCAGTTCGACCACTGCGCCGCGCTGCTGCTGCGCGAGCTGGAGGTGCAGCCGGTGGAGGAGACGGTGGCCCTGCGCGACGGCATCCGCGCCGGCCGGCACCGCGGCCCCCCGTCCTCCTCCCCGCCGCCCCTCCCCTTCCCCCTCCCGGAGCCCTCCGGCGAGGGCACCGGCCCGGTGCTGGAGCAGCTGCACTTGGCCGTACGCTGGCTGGAGGACGCCGGCGAGCAGCTTCGCCGGGTGATCCGCGACGTCGAGACCGCGTCCTCCGCCCCCACGCGCCGGTCTCCAGCCTAGCGGCCTCTGGCGTGTGCGCGCAAAAAGGGCCCGGCGGGGAGTGGCTCCCCGCCGGGCCCTTTCCGTTTCTTCAGGTCACGCCATCGCGGTACACGAGGTGGTGCACTGCTCGATGCAGGTCTTTCTCGAGATCTGCTCCAGCATGAACCCGGCTTCCAGGTGCCGCAGCTCCGGCCCCGTCTCGAACGTCTCCACGCCCAGCGAGTCGAGGTCCAGCGTCAGCTTCCTCATCGAGCGCCTCCCGGTGAAATGGATCGGAGAGCCCCTGCGCTCCCCATGCCCGCGCCGGCAGTCCGCCGAACGCGCGTAGCCTTCCGGAGACGCACGGATGATGCGCGGACGATTCACTCGCCGCCAGCTTTGGGAAAAACCGCCTATCCCACCAGCTCGTCCACCCGCTTTCCCAAACCGTGATCGGCAGGCCCTCGTCCCACCGCTGGAAAGCTCACTCGAATCTCCATCTGCGGACGTTGATACTTTTTCGAATGCGAAAACCCGTTGTTGCAGGCTCCTCATTGACATTGATAAAATCGGCACTTAACGTGCCTGCGAGGTGGTTGAATACTGCTTCCAGGAGTCAAAATGAACGCAGATAATGAGACACAGACCAACGATCTTGCACCGCCGGTGGACCATGAGTCTTCTCCTGAACCGGCCACGGTCCCTCTCCCTCGCTGGTTGCGCTTCTGGAGTGGGTGGAATGGCGAGGTGGAGCGCCGTAGCGGTCGTGATCGGCGGCTCACCGCGTCGGAGCGCTTCAGACAACGTTCATACGGATATTTTTTCGGGATTGAGCCCCACTTCGCAGACGTTGATCTTCATGCGGATCCTCCAGTCCCCGTTGTTCAGTTCAACGATGATCACCGCCTTGAGGTACTTCTCTCGCTACACAACTGTATTCGCGAGTGCATCCACCAGTGGGAGAACCGGACTTTTCAAGCGTTTCTGCTGTCCGAAGGTGCCCTTCTGTCCGCTGTAGCATTCTTTCTTCAGAACCCAATTCTGCAAAAACCACTGATTGCCGCATCAGCCGCTATATTCGGCGGCGTAGCTTGGACGTACATCTTTCTAGCAGCAAAGGCTCATGCCAACAATGGCATCCTGCTGGTGAAGATCGAGGCCGCGCTAGGACTTTGCCAGAAGGGAACGTACATCCAGGACGCACCATTCTTTGGCTACACCGGAATCTGGGTACCCGACTGGCGAACCCCTATTCTCCTGCTGATGCACTTCGCCACGACCGTATTCGCCGTGTGCGTTCTCGCGTTCGCCAATGCTCCGTCGAAAAATATCGCACCTTCATCCCGGTTGGATACGGCTCCGAGCGCCGCTGCCGAAAACAAGGCAAAGTCACCCGGTTCAGCGCCGCGTGTTACTAATGCCAAAGCGAGAACGCCTCGACCGCAGAGCACATCGGGGGCGGCGAAGTAAAGTCGAGACTGGCGACGTAAACGGGGAAAACAGGAAGCACTCCTGGTTCCTGTGAATGATGGGGTGGGGAACGAACTTGTACTCCTCTCGACATCAGTCGGAGGAGGTCGCCTGCGTCTTGACCAAAGGTCAGTGGTAATGGCGAGTCTCGTCAGCCTCGACCCGTACGTCGCTCACGTCAATTCCAGTCATCTTCACCCCACCAGCTCGTCCACCCGCTTCGCGCTGAACCCCGCCGTCGCGCGGTCGCCGCGGACGATGACGGGGCGGGTGACGAAGGTGTACTCCTCCGCCATCAGCTTCACCATCTCGTCCTCCGGCACATCGCGCTCGTGCAGGCCCATGGCGCGGTACTTCATCGCGCGCTTCGAGAACAGCTTCTCCACGCCACCCACCTTGGCGGCGAGATCGCACACCTCATCCACCGAGAGCGGCGCTTCCTTGAGGTTGCGGAAGGAGCGGATGGGCACGCCCTTCTCCTCCAGGTGCTTCACCGCCTTCTGGCAGGTGGTGCAGTAGGGCAGCCAATACACGTCGACGTTTATGTCACTCATCTCGTCTCAGGGTGATGCGTGGGCGCCAGGTACAGCGGCGCTGGAACTTCCGGGCGTTTTCCGGGCCTCCCGCGGCGCCTTCAGAGCAGCGTCAGGAGAGCCACGCTCTCCGGGTCGTCGATCCCCACGCGCGCCCGGGCGACCTCGAACGCCGTCGGCACGTCCCGCCCGGCGCCGATGGCTGCGTAGAAGCCCGTGGAGAACGCGACCGCCGCGGTGTCCTGGATCTGCTCGCTCATCCCGATCACGTGCGGGATGTAGCGGCGGATCACACGTCCCTGCGCCACGGAGAAGCACGAGTTCAGCACCACGCACCGCACCGTGTCGCGAAACTGCCCGAACAGCTCCGCCAGCGGCTCGCTCTTCACCAGCCGCGGCGCGCCGCGCTCATCGCGCAGATAGATGCCAGATTCCAGACCGTGACCGGAGAAGTGGACATAGGTAGGAGATTCCTCCAGCATCCCTCTGAACAGCGTGTCCACCGTCGCGGCCGGCACCTGTTTGAACTCCAGCCGAGCACCCTCGACGCTTCCCCGCAGGCTGTCCTGGATGCACCTCACCTCCAGCTCCAAGTCCATGGGTTTGGTCAGGGAGTTGGCCCCTACGAACAGGATCCGCGCCTTGTTTCGCGTGGGCGGCGCGATGGGGACGAGCTGCGCGTTCTGCTGGCGGTTCAGGCCCATCAGCGCGGATTCCGTGTAGCGTGCCACCAGCGTGCGGTGCAAGCCGGCGGCCCGAAGCTCCGCCCCGTCCTCGTTGAAGCGGATGGCGTTCAGCAGCGCCCGGGTATCCGCCTCCTTCCAGCGCCGCATGGCGATGCGGGCTCCCACGCGGAAGAACGTCCCCAGCATGGCGGACAGGCCGTCCACCGCGTTGATCACCGCGCTCTCGTCGCGAGCCGACACCGCGTGGTCCGGCCCGGGGATCGCCGCCAAGTGCCCATGCGCGTCGACGGAGAGCAAGTTCCACAGGCCACGCTCCGTCTGCGCCAGCCGCTCCAGGAACTCGATCTCGGAGATGTCCTCGTCCGTGTAGTAGAAGAAGCTCACACGCGTCCGGTCGCGCGATACGATCTCCACACCCAGGCTCAATCCCTGGCTCGCGGAGAAGTAGTTGGCGAACGTCTGGCACAGCTCCACCACGAGAGGCGCGTTCCCCTCCTCCACCGGCACCGTGCGCAGCGGCGTCTGTACGCGGTACTTGATGCATCCCGTCCCGATCTGCACCCGCCCCTCGCGGGCCAGCTCCAGCAGCCGCTCGCGCGAGCCGTTCACAAAGCTGGTGAGGTTCACGTTCTCGAAGTAGACCGTCCCCGCCAGGTCCTTCTCGATGAACGTCATCTCGACGTCGTGGGCGAACAGCCGTCGCCCGGGGTCGCTGCTGCGGAACGTGACCACGCCCCGCTCCGCCACCGTGATGCCCGTGAACTCCGCCGCCGCCCCCGCGTACCGTGCGGACGAGCCCACCAGCTCGAACGAGGCGTCGATGAAGTCGGTGACGTCGGCGAAGGTCACGTACCGGAACTCCGTATGACAGTTGAAGCGCGTGCCGCGGAAATCCGTGAACTCCTCGAAGCTCGTGCGCTCGAACGCCGCGGTGGAATCGCCGCGCAGGTCGAACATGGCTCCCGCGAAGTTCGTGAGCCCCCGGAACCGCGAGTCGCGAAAATGGACCGCCCGGCCGCCGCCGGGGGACGAACCCGTGAACCGCGCGCCGTCGAAGAGCGCGTAGCTGGCGAACTCCACGCCGATGAACGACGCACGCTCGAACCGCGTTCCGCTCATCCCCGCGCCGTTGATGTACGCGTCCTTCACCGTCAGGTCGCCCGCGAACGTCGCCCCGTCCATCTCCAGCCCGTTGGGGAAGCGCACGCGCTCCATCTTCACGGGGTCGGCGAACCGCGCAGCCGTGAAGTGGGCCTGCTTCTGGAATATGATATCCGCGATGCGCAGTACGACATCCTCCCCGTCCCCGTCACTGCCCCCGTCCGGCGGGGAGCCTACGAGCACGAACTCCGCGAAATCGTAGTGCCGCTCCGTCCCGTGCTTCTCCAGCAGGGTGTTCAACCGCAGAAAGGCGCCTGGAAGATCGTTCGCCCGCTTCCATGCAAGGTCTTCGCTGTGGAACAAGCACACGCCGAGTTCGTCGATCGGCAGCGCGATGTGCCCCCCGCCGTGGTCGCCGGATTCCTCCTCAGCAAAGGCACGATACAGCTGGGGATACGGGCACTGCTTGCCCATTCCCCGGGGACGATTGCTGTAATCGGCCGTGTAGACGTGATTGCACATGGGGCGAGCTATTCAGGGAATGTCGCGTCCGTGCGGAAGCTGTGGAAACGTGGAGGAGCAGGGGAGATCCTCCTGCTCCTCCACGCGGTACGTGGAGCGTTTGGGGCGGAGGGCGAAAGCCTTACACCGTCTCCGCCAGGGGCGCCTGGGCGGCGGCGATCTGCACGCCGTAGGCGCGGCAGAGGGCGTGCACCTCGTCGTCGCTGAAGGTGTGGTCGCCGGTCTTGGCGGCCTCGAACACGTGGCTGCACAGCCCCTCGTCGGCCCCGTCGTAGCCGTGCGAGCGCAGCCAGTGGCGCACGTTGCTGATGCCGCTCATGTGGCCGATCTCGATGCGCTGCGCCAGCCCGAACCACCCCGCCGGCACGCCGGAGTAGATGCGGTCGGCCAGCCACGCGTCGCCCTTCTGCTCCGCCTTGGCGATGGCGGCGGCGTGCACCCCCGTGGCCGTGCGGAAGGCGTCGGGGCCAAAGACGGGCCAGTTGTACGCCAGGTCCACCCTGCACGACTGCGACGCCAGCGCCACGTACTCGTTCAGCCGGCTCAGGTCCCAGTCGTGCAGACCCAGCAGCTTCAGGTTCACCAGCAGCAGGTCCATCTCGGCGTTGCCGCAGCGCTCGCCGATGCCCAGCGCGGTGCCGTGGATGCGGTGCGCGCCCTCCTCGATGGCGGCCAGGCAGTTGGGCACCGCCAGCCCGCGGTCGCGGTGGCCGTGCCAGTCCACCTTCACGTCCTCGCCCGACGGCTTTACGATCTCGTCGATGACGTAGCGGATCAGCTGCCGCACGCCGTGGGGCGTGGCGTGGCCCACCGTGTCGCAGACGCAGATGCGCCGCGCCCCGCACTCGATCGCCGTCGTGTACAGCGCCTTGACCACCTCGGGCGTGGCGCGGGTGGTGTCCTCGGTGACGTACATCACCGGCAGGTCGTGCTGCACCGCGAAGGTGACGGCGTCCTCGGTGGCGCGCAGCATCCGGTCCAGCGTCCAGTCCTCGGCGTACTGGCGGATCGGCGACGAGCCGATGAAGGTGGCGGCCTCGATGGCGATGCCCACCCGCTGCGACACGTCGATGATGGGCTGGACGTCGGCGCGGACGGTGCGGGCGGCGCAGTTGGGCTCGATGGCGAGCTTCGCGTCCACGATCTCGCGCGCCAGCGCCTCCACGTCGCGCACGGCGCGCGGGCCGGCGCCGGGCAGGCCGATGTCGGCGGCGGCGATCCCCAGCTTGGCCATCAGGTGCAGCAGGCGGATCTTTTCGTCGATGGAGGGATCGGTGACGGAGGGGGACTGCAGCCCGTCGCGCAGCGTCTCGTCGTTCAGCTGCACGCCGCGGCGGGTGGAGTAGTCGAACGACCCGTCCAGGGTGTTCCAGTCGTGGATCAGCTCGTTCTCCTGCATGCGCGGGACCTCGTGGCTCGGTCGATGGGCGGACGGTGCGGCGGGGACGAACGGTGCGCCCCGGCGGTTGGATCGGCAGCCCATGAACTTAACTCGGCGCCCCGGCAGACGAAAAGTCCCCGCCGTCACAGACAGGGTTTGACACGGTGCCTGCGCGGCGGCACAATCCGCGCTCTCGCACCCGCGACCCATCATCCCACAGGACGGCGACCCTGCGCGACCCCACGACGCTTTCCCCGCTGCGCCCCCTGCGGCAGCGCGTGCACCAGACGGACGACGCCACGCTGGCCGAGCAGCTGGCGCTCGTCCGCATCCCCGCCCCCTCCTTTGCCGAGGAGGCGCGCGGGGAGCACGTGCTGGCGCGCTTCCGCGAGATGGGGCTGGCCGACGCGCGGCGGGACGAGGTGGGGAACGTGCTGGGCACATGGCGCGGAAAGGATGCGGCCGGGGCGCCCGTGGTGGTCGCGGCGCACCTGGACACGGTGTTCCCGGCGGGGACGGACGTGGAGCCGCGCCGCAGGGGAAAGCGCATCCACGCACCGGGGATCACCGACAACTGCCGCGGGCTGGCGGGGATGCTGGCGGTGGCGCGGGTGCTGGCGGAGTCGGCAATCGAGGCGAAGCATCCCGTGCTCTTCGCCGCGACGGTGGGCGAAGAGGGGATCGGCGACCTGCGCGGGGTGAAGCACCTGTTCCGCGAGGAGGGGGAACTGCGCGACGCGGCGGCGTTCGTGGCGCTGGACGGGTCGGGAATGCGCCGCATCGTCCACCGGGCCATCGGGTCGCGGCGGCTGCGGATCGAGGCGGAGGGGCCCGGCGGCCACTCGTGGTCGGACCGCGGCGCGCCCAACCCGGTGCTGGCGCTCGCCGCCGCCGCGGCGGGGATCGGGGGGATGGCGCTTCCCCACCCCGCGCGGTCGTCGCTGACGGTGGCGCGCATCGGCGGGGGAAGCAGCATCAACTCCATCCCGGCGGAGGCGTGGATGGAGCTGGACATGCGCAGCGAGGCCACCGGCGCGCTGGGCCCCATGGAGGAAGGCGTCCGCGCCCTGCTGGAGCGCGCGGCCGAGGCGGAGAACGGGGCCCGGCGCCAGGGAACGCCGCCGCTGCGCACGCGGGTGCAGGTGATCGGCGACCGCCCGTCCGGCGAGACCCCGGCGGACCACCCGCTGGTGCGCGCGGCGGCGGCCGTCACGGGGTCGCTGGGGTCGCGCGCGGAGCTGGTGGGCTCGTCCACCGACGCCAACGTGCCGATGGCGCTCGGCATTCCCTCCATCGCCATCGGCGTGGGCGGCGACAGCGGCGGCATCCACACGCTGGACGAGTGGTACGCGAACGACGGCGGAGCGCTGGGGGTGGAGCGGGCGCTGCTGGTGGTGCTGGCGGCGGCTGCGGTGGCGGGGTGAGCGGGTGAAGGGGTGAAGGGGTGAACGGGTGAAGGGGTGAAGGGGTGACACGCCGGGCTGCGTGCCACGCCGCCGCCACGGGCTAAAGCCCGCGGCTGGAAATGCCAGAAGCCCCGCCCAAGGCTCGCAAAGCTCGCCAGGCGGGGCTTCAACAACATGAGGGGCCGACATCCGCGCCGGGGCCTGAATCTCACGAGCAGGTGAAGCCCCGCACGGCCGCTTTGCGGCCGAGGCGGGGCTTCTGGCCGTTCCAGCCCCGGGTTTCAACCCGGTATTGTCGCGCGTCCTTTACCGACGTAACATGACGGATTCTCCGCCGGGTGTTCCCGCGCCCGTGGCGATCCCCTCCTCCACACGGAATCAGGCATGAAGAAGCTCAGGCTACAGATCGAGACGCTGGTGGTGGAGTCGTTCCGCACGGCGGACGCGGAGCCGCGGCAGGGCACGGTGCTCGGCCTCAGCGGGTTGATGTGCAACACGTGGGATGATCAGACCTGCCCCTACTTCGTCACGTGCGGCGGCGGAGAATCGTGCGACGGACAGTACACCTGCAACCAGAACTGCTGGCCGCAGGGAACCAAGGACGACAGGGACCCGGCCGACCCGAACGCGTCCTGGCCGGTGGTCTGCTGACCGCGAGGCGGGTCACCATCGCCTGACAGGAGAACGGCCCCTCCCCGAAACTTCGGGGAGGGGCCGCTTCTACTTCCGCACTTCCCCACTCACGCACTCACGCACTCACGCACTCACGCACTCACGCACTTGCACCGCCGATCGTCACCACCGAGTGGTCGCCCAGGTCCACCTGGCCGCGCACGCCGCTGACCCTTACGTCACGCCCGATGAGCGAGTCGTTGAGCTCGGAGTTCTCGATGCTGGACGTTTCGCCCACGATGGTGTGGCGCAGCTTGCTGCCGCGCACCGTCACCCCGGCCGAAAGCGTCACGTTGGGGCCGATCTCACTGTTCTCCAGCGTGACCCCGTCGCCCACGTGCACCGGCTCGTGGATGGTCACGCCGTCGCCCACGGACTCGGGCGAGCGGCCGCGGGTGGTGCTGAGGACGTGCAGGTTGGTTTCGAGCAGCGTGTCGGGCTTGCCTGCGTCGTACCAGCCGTGGACGGGCTCCACCTTCAGTTTGGCGCCGTGGTCCACCATGTACTGGAACGCGTCCGTCAGGTAGTACTCGCCCGCGCCGCCCGGCGGGCTGTTCATCACGTGGCGAATGCCCTCGAACAGCAGCTTCCAGTCGCGGATGTAGTACAGGCCGATGTTGGCCAGCTTGCTCACCGGCTCGCTGGGCTTCTCGATGATCTTCTTCATGAAGCCCTGCTCGTCCGTCACGATCACGCCAAAGCGCTGGTAGTCCTCCACCTCCTTGGCCCAGATCACCCCGGCCACGTCCTCCGGCAGCCGCTTGACCAGCGTGAGGTCCGCGTCGAACAGCGTGTCCACGAAGATGATCAGCATCTCCTCCTGGACGAACGGCTCCGCCAGCGCGATGGCGTCGGCGGTGCCGCGCTGCTCCACCTGCTCGGTGTACACGGCGTTGAAGTCCGGGTACTCCTCGGCCATGAACGCTTCCACCTTTTCCTTCAGGTGGCCGGTGATGAGCACCGCCTCGTTCACGCCCAGCTCGCGCAGGTCGTCCAGAATGTAGCTGAGCACCGGCTTGTCGCCCACCTTGAGCAGGGGCTTGGGAACCAGGTGGGTGTGGGGGCGCAGGCGGGTGCCCTTTCCCGCCACCGGCATGACGACTTTCACTCGGGATTCCTCCGGCTCTGGTAGCTGCAGGTAAATCGCTGATCAATCCGGCCCTTCAATCCCCCACCTTCCCTCCCGGCCCGCCTCCACCCGCCGAAGCGCTCCGCGGAACGTCGCCTCGCCTCTACCCTCTCCCACGTGTGGCAGAGGGTGCGAGCCCGGCCGAGCGGGTGAGGCCCCGCGCCCGCCGCGCCGGGCAGGTTCCATACCGCGCGAGAAAATACCCGCGCGACGAACGCGGTCAAACCCGCCGCCCCCCTCCGCCCCCCTCCGCCCCCCGCTCCCCCGCTCCCCCGCTCCCCCGCTCCCCCGCTCACTCCTTCACTCCTTCACTCCTTCACTCCTTCACTCCTTCAC
>NZ_DASWNM010000084.1:0-13806 GCF_036399255.1 Longimicrobium sp. | reverse complement strand
ATGGCTGAGCCGATTCCGCCGGCTGGCGAAAGATTACGAACGCCTGAGTGAGACTCTCGCCGGATTGCATTATGTCGCCTTCGCGTGCTTGATGCTTCGCAAGGCTTACAAGCTCCTGGAGATCGGTTCATAACAGCCTCTGAGGGAGGAAACGGACCCATGGAACAACGAGAGCAGCCGCACGGGACCCGGGCCGTGATCTGGGACATCGACGGCACCCTGATCGACAGCGAGCCGCTGCACTTCGCGGCGCTGCTGCACGCCTGCCGCATCCACGACTGCCCGGTGACCGCCGAGGAGAACGACCGGATGCTGGGGCTGAGCGTTCTGGACGTGTGGCGCTGGCTGCGCGCCGAGCGCGGCCTTGCGGCCGAGTTCGAGCCGTGGGCCGGGGAGATCGTGCGCTACTACGTCGAGCACGTCGCGCCCGCGATGATCCGCCCGGGGGTGCGCGAGACGGTGGAAGGCCTGGCCCGGCGCGGGATCCCGCAAGGGTGCGTCTCCACCGCCGAGCACCGGATCGTCATGGCCAACCTGCACGCCATCGGCGTCTTTCGCTTCATGGGCTGCGTCGTCAGCCGCGAAGACGTCACCCACACCAAGCCCGACCCCGAGCCCTACCGCCTTGCCACCCGCCTGCTGGGCGTGCCGCCGGAGCGCTGCCTGGCCGTGGAGGACACCGAGGTGGGCGTCGCGTCGGCCAAGTCGGCCGGGATCACCGCGGTGGCGTGGCCGCACGCGATGAGCCGGTCGATGCGCTTCGACGCGGCGGACCTGGTGATCGCCGACCTGCGGGAGCTGCCCCTGGAGGCGGCGTGGCTCTCATGACGACGTCCGGGGTGGCCTTTCTGGGGCTGGGAAGGATGGGCGGGGCCATGGCGGCCAACCTTCTCTCGGCCGGGTTCGACCTGACCGTGTGGAACCGCTCGGGCGAAAAGTGCTCGCCGCTGGCCGCGCGGGGGGCGCGCGTGGCCGGCACCCCGGCCCAGGCGGCGCGGGGCGCGGAGGCGGTGCTGTACAGCCTGGCGGACGACGAGGCGCTGGAGCACGTGGTCTTTGGCCCCGGCGGGATCATGGAAGGGATCGCGCCCGGGCAGCTGGCGGTCAACCTCAGCACGGTGCACCCGGACCTGAGCCGCCGCGAGAAGGCCGCCTACACCGCCCGCGGCGCCGACTACCTCGACGCGCCGGTCTTCGGCAGCCAGCCCGAGGCCGAGGCCGGCGGGCTGTGGATCGTGGCCGGCGGCGACCGCGCCGCGTTCGACCGGGCGCAGCCGTTCCTGGCGCCGCTCAGCACCTCGACGCACTACATGGGAGAAACCGGCAAGGGTGCCGCCATGGGCCTGATCGGCAGCCTGGTGGTGGGGCTGCAGCTCCAGGCGCTGGGCGAAGCCCTGGTCCTGGCGCAGAAGGCGGGGCTGGACGTCCCCTCCGTGCTGGAGATCCTGGGGCTTCCCGACTTTCGCTCGCCGATCTTCACCGGCATGGGAGGCGGCATCGTGCGCAGGGACTTTCAGCCGGTCTTTTCCCTGGAGCACCTGCACAAGGACGTCAACCAGGTGGCGAGGCTCGCGGAGCAGCTGGTGGTTCCCACCCCCGGCTCGGCCGTGGTCCGCGAGTGCATCAAGGCCGCGATGTGCCAGGGGCTGGGAGGGGAGAACGCGTCGGCCCTGGTGAAGGTGCTGGAGCAGCAGGCGAACCTGACCATCGGAGGCGCGGATGCGCGCGGATGAGCTGCGTGCCTGGAGCGTTCACGGGCTGACCGCCCTGGGCCCGGTCCTGGCGTTCCTGGCCCTTGGCGCGATCCGCGAGCGCGACTGGCGGGCGGCGATGCTCTGGCTGGGCGCCGCCGTCGTCATCGACACCTTCGACGGCACGCTGGCCCGGCGCTTCCGGGTCCGCGAGGTCCTGCCGGACTTCGACGGCAAGATGGTGGACTGGGTCTCGGACTTCCTGAACTTCGTCTTCATCCCGGCCGTGCTCCTTTTCGAGGCCGGGCTGGTGCCGGAGCGCCTGCGCTTCGCCTGCGTGCTCCTGGTGCTGTTCTCGGCCGCCTACCACTTCGGCAACCGCAAGGGCGTAACCGACGACTTTCACTTCCGGGGGTTTCCGGCCTTCTGGAACCTGGTCGTGTACTACCTGCTGATCCTGGGCCTGCCCCTGGCCTGGAACGCCGCGCTGGTGCTGCTGTTCTTCGTGCTCCACTTCGTCCCCGTCAGGATCGTCTACCCGACCCACGCGCGCCGCTTCCGGGTCCAGGTGGCCGGCCTGACGGTGCTCTGGCTGGTCAACACGCTGCTGGTCGTGGCGGCCTTTCCCGACGTGCCTCCCTGGCTGGTCTGGCTGTCGCTGCTGTTCCTGGGCTGGATGGTGGCCCTGGGCCTTGCGTCCACGCCCCGCCGCATCCCCGCGGGTGCCTGACGCCGGGAAGCGGACCTCCCGAACGGAGCCAGCGGAGTCGTTCTCCCTGGCTCCGTCGCTTTTTCGTGTGGGGCAATCGTTTCCCGGCCGCTGCGGACCGGGCCTACGGCGCTCCCGGCGTGGCCTCGCGCCCGCTCATCTCCTGCGTGGCGATGCGGAACAGCACCGTGCGGTGGGGCGCCGGATCGTCGGGCGCCAGCGTCTCGGGGACCAGTGCCCGCAGCAGCTCCACGCCCTTGGCGCGCGCCGCCTCCTGCCACTCCGCGCCTCCTTCGTGGATCACGTAGAACCCGCCGTGCACCACCACGCTGCGCCACTGGAAGAGTCCCTCCACCTCGTCCACCTCGAACGCCACCGGCCACCACTGCTCGCCGGTGGCGGCCAGCTTGGCGCCCGGCGAGGTGCGGCCGTACAGCCACTCCCCGTCGAACACGTAGTGCAGCGGCTCGATGTCCACGTGGTTCTTGAGCGAATAGGCGATCCGTCCCACGTGGTTGCGCGCCAGGATCTGCTCGCATTCTTCGCGGTTCAGCGCGCGGATGCGCGGCTGGGTGGTGCTCATGCTGCCCTCACCGGTTTGATTGCGTTTCGCGCACCGCCTCGTGCGCCGTCGTCCTTCCTCCTGCCCACCGCACGGACCATGCGGGCCGGGAGATGCGGATCGTCCATCCCCTGCCGCTCCGATCATCACCCCTTCACCCCATCACCCCTTCACCCCTTCACCGCGCGCTACTCCACGTCCTCCCGCTCCACCCCCTCGAACTCCGTAATCCAGTCCGCGCCATACGCCCGCGACGGCGTCTGGAATCCGGCCGGCGCCTCCCCGGCCCGCACGCGGCGCACGGCCTCCACCGCGGTGCGGGCCGTGAGCGTGTAGCCTTCGGGGGTGCGCAGGCGGGTGACGGCGCGGCGGCCGTCCGCATCCTCCACCCGGCCCCAGAGCAGGCTGGCGCCGCGCTCCCGCTGCTCGGGCGTGGGGCCGGGCGGGCCCCTGCGGATGGCGCGCTTCATCAGCCCCTGCACCGGCGCCGAGCCCATCAGCCACCCCAGCCGCCGCGTGGCGCGCAGCAGCCGCACCTGGCGGGCGGGGACGCGGGTGTACACCTCCACGTCCGGGATCCCCGTGCTGTGGAACGCGGTGGACACGTCGCCCCAGGGGATGGTGGTGACCGTCACCGGCCCGCGTCCGAAGTCCACCTGCATGGACCGGTACGCCGCCGGCACGCGGACGATGCGCCCGCCCCGCCGCACCGCGCCGCCCTCGCCCGCGTTCTCCGCCATCGTCGTCAGCGTGCCGCGCGACGCCCCGCCGATGGCCTGGAACGCCAGCGTCAGCGAGGTGGCGGAGGGGAGCCGCCGCTTGAGGTGCGCCGCCAGGCAGTCCGAGGGCACCACGTCGAAGCCGGCGCCCGGCATCATCATCACCCCCGCCGCGCGTGCCTTGCCGTCCAGCGCCGCCACCATCTCGAACACGCCCAGCTCGCCGGTGATGTCCAGGTAGTGCACGCCCGTGCGCAGACACGCATCCACCATTGGCCGTGCCGTGCGCGAGAACGGGCCGGCCGCGTGCAGTACCACGCGCGTCTCGCGGAGCGCGGCGTCCAGGGCGGCCGCGTCGTCCAGCGCAAAGGCGCGGTGCGGCATGCCCAGCTCCGCCGCCTGCGCCGCCAGCGCGCCCGCGTCGCGCCCGGCCAGCAGCGGGGTGAGCCCCTGCGCGCGCGCGCGCTCCGCGATCAGCCGGCCGGTGTATCCGTAGGACCCGTAGAGCAAAAAGTCGGCGGCCATGGCAGGGGCGGTAAAGGGGATGCGACACGGATCGTGCACACATTCTACGCCGTGCGGACCAGTGACGCATCCCGCGGCCCGTGGGAGAATCCACGAAGCCTGCAAGGGTTTCTCCCACAGACCCGCCTGTCTGTCCGGGTTATCTTGTCAGCGTGATCGGTACACACGACGGGCTCGGCGCGTAAGAGCCGTGGATGGATGCAGATAGGGGGATTGACGCCTCATGACGAATATCGACGACGCGGTGGCCGCGGCGCCTGGCGCGCGGGTCTCGCCGCGGATTCCCACGCTGTTTGGCCGCGCGGCGCGGATGCGCTGCCCCAACTGCGGCGGCGACCGGCTGCCGGAGCGGTGGATGAAGCTGAAGCTCAAGTGCGGAAGCTGCGGCATGCGCACCGAGCGGGGCGAGGAAGACTACTTCCTGGGCGGGATGATGCTGAACATCGTCCTGGCCGAGGGGCTGCTGGTGGTGGCCGCGCTGATCCTGGCCGCGGCCACGTGGCCGGACGTGCCGTGGGACCTGATGCTGTGGGGCGGGCTGGTGCTGATGGTGATTGCGCCGTTCCTCTTCTATCCGCTCTCGCTGTGCCTGTGGATCGCCGCCGACCTCATGGTGCGCCCGCTGACCGCCGGCGAGCTGGAATGGCACCGCGCCAGCTCTGCGGGCGAGTTCCGGAAGCAGCGGGACAGGTGAGAGGGATAGGGAATAGGGAACAGGGAATAGGGAATAGCGGGCAAGACACGGCGTTTGGCTGGGATCGGGGTGTGGCGGCGGGCATCTCCTCGGGGTGGGCATCGTCCCTACGGGGGCATCGACTCGGGCGCCGCGCCGCCACGCGGGCTAAAGCCCGCGGCTAGAAGGGCCATAAGCCCCGCCCTGGGCTCGCGGAGCTCGCCCGGCGGGGCTTCACCTGCTGGGGTCGTCCGGGGCCGGTGCGTCGGGAGGGCCAGCCGGTCCCGCCGATTCGCCCGACGTGACTTCCTGAGGCTGAGAGAGTGTTGCCAAACCCTCACTTACAAAGAAGCGGTGACTTCCTGAGGGAGCGCACGAGGCGTACTCCGCCGTATCCCAGAGCCTGCGCGCGACCGAAGGACCTCGCGTGCATCACGACGGGCCGGGCGACGGAGTGCGGGCGTTGCCCACCCGAGCGGTTGAAGCCCCGTTCGGCGAGCGCAGCGAGCCGAGACGGGGCTTATGGCATTTCCAGCCGCGGGCTTTAGCCCGCGTCCCGTGTCCCGCGTCGCGCCCGCGTCCGCCCCCGCGCCCCTCGCCGCGTTCGGAGGCGCATCCGGACCCGCCTCGGACGGCGCCGGATTCCGCAACGCCGCGCGGTGCCGGGCCTCCGCGCCCCAGGCGTAAAGGGGCAGCATGACCGCCAGCAGCACCACCAGGTTCACCGCCGCGAAGGCAGTGCGCAGACCCATCCGCCGATGCAGCGCGATCGGCGGGCGGAAGACGGTGCCCGGGCCCTCCAGGATGAAGACGACCAGCGCCGCGTGGATCAGCGTGTGCCCGATCACCTCCGTCTTACCGAACACCATCGTGGTGGTAAAGAAGACCAGCGTGATCACCAGCGCCAGCGGCCGCTGCAGCAGGTTGATGATGAGCAGGTACCCCAGGCAGAACTCGATGAACGCCGCCGCCGTCAAAAAGAACCGCAGGTCCAGCCCCATCGCCAGCTGCGGGTTCTGCTGCAGCACGTACAACCCCCACTCCGGCCACACCAGCTTTTCCAGCGCCACCCAGCACAGCGAAAACCCCACCGTCAGGTACAGCGCAGGCAGCCCGGACCCGGCCAGCCGGGCGCTGCGCGACCCCGTCACGATCAGGTAGTACCCGATCCCCAGCACCAGCACGTAGTCCAGCATGTAGTACAGCCCCGCGCGCGCCACCCCCAGGCCGAACAGCAGCAGCAGCCCCGCCCCGGCGATGGCGGTGGTCGCCTCGAACAGCAGCAGCAGCGCCAGGAAGAACTGCAGCCATCCCTCCCACGCCGCCGCGATCGGCAGGTCGGGAAGCAGCACCAGGTCCGCCTGCCACGCCAGCAGCAGCACCGCGCCGGTCCCCACGCGCATCACCAGCCGGCTCTGCCCCGCCCGCGCCTCCAGCCAGCCGTTCAGCCGCTGGTACCACGGCTGGTGCCGCAGCCACGCGTCCAGCGGCACCATCCCCGCCACCACGATCACGCTCAGCACCGCCAGCGCGATGAACGCGGGGCCGACCACCTGCCCAACGCCGCGCGGCGAGTCCTGGAAGCTGAACTCGCTGAACCACTTGACGTGCGCCGCCGCCGGCGTGGCCGCCAGCATCGCCGTCACCCCCGCGAGCACCGCGGCCCGGACCATCCGCGGCGCGTGCATGGTGGATCGTATCGCCAAGCCCCGCCCCTCCTCCCGTGTGGAACCCCGAATCGAGCCGCCGTGTGCGCGCAAGCGATGCGCCACCTTCACGTACAGCGGGCGCGCGGGCTAAAGCCCGCGGCTAGAAGGGCCATAAGCCCCGCCCTGGGCTCGCGGAGCTCGCCCGGCGGGGCTTCACCTGCTCGGGTCGTCCAGGGCCGGCGCGCGTGGTGGCCGGCCGGTCCCGCCGATGCGCGCGACGTGACTTCCTGAGGCTGAGACGGTTGTGTGCCAAACCCTCACTTAAAAGAAGCGGTGACTTCCTGAGGGAGCGCACGAGGCGTACTCCGGCGTATCCCAGAGCCTGCGCGCGACCGAAGGACCTCGCCTGCATCACGACGGGGCGGGCGACGGAGTGCGGGCGGTGCCCACGCGAGCAGGTGAAGCCCCGTTCGGCGAGCGCAGCGAACCGAGACGGGGCTTATGGCATTTATAGCCGCGGGTTTCAACCCGCGGACACCGGGGCGATTGGGCACACCGGGCGATTTGGCACACCGTCCCCCGCCGCGCCGTCCTCCGCGGCGCCGTCCCCGCCCGGCGCCGGAGGCCGCCCCTGCGGCGGGCGGGGCGGCGGGATGATAGAATACGGGCAGCAGGACGCAGCGGCGCGATGAGCCCGCGTCACCCGGACCATGGAAGATGAGCACGATGCAGCCCGGATATCCGGCGGCGCGGACGGTGGCGCCGACCGTTTCGGAGCACCTGGACGCGCACCTGGCCGCGGCGCGGGGAAGCGGGTTCACCCAGTTCGCCCCGCAGCCGGACGTGGCGCAGATCGAGACGCTGATCGACGGCGCCTTCTGGGCCAGCCTGCAGCGCGAGGAGGGCCACGCGCCCAAGATCTCGCTGGCCTTCATCCCCCCCGAGGCCACGGGGCAGGCCATGCGCTTCGCCCACTGGCTGCCGCTGACGCCCGGCGGGCTGGCCAAGCTGGCGCCCGCCGTGGAGCGTCCCGGCATTCACCTGGGCGTGTGGCCCGACGGCGACGGGCTGCGCGTGTGGGGCACCACCCGCTCCGTGCCCAACCTGACCTTCGTGCTCGAGGTGGTGGAGCCCGGCCTGGTCGTCCTCAAGTACCGGCGCGGCGACGAGCTCGACAAGTACGGCACCATCGCCGTGCTGCGCGGCGACCACGTGCAGGTGGTGGACGAGCAGGGCGCCAGCCTTCCCGACTGTCCCCAGCTGCTCACCTCGCTGCTGGGCTTCGAGGCGCCCGTGCCGGCCATCGGCGCCACCAACGTGCTCATCCAGCTGGCCGTCTCCATGCGGGCGCACGGGCGCGGCGGGTCGCTGCTGGTGGTGCCGGTGGGGTCCGACGCGTGGCGCGACTCGGTGGCGCAGCCCATCCCCTACCTGGTGAACCCGTTCGACGACCTGGCCGGGCTGCTGCGGGCCGAGGAGGACGAGCGCATGCGCCCCGCCTGGCGCGACGCGCTGCGCCGGTCGGTGGACGCCGTCGCCGGGCTGACGGCCGTGGACGGCGCCACCGTGCTGAACGAGCGGCACGAGCTGCTGGCGTTCGGCGTCAAGCTGGTGCGCAAGCGCGGCAGCGAGCGGGTGGAGCGCGTGGCCCTTACTGCGCCCGTGGTGGGGAACGCGCCCGAGGTGGTGGACCCGTCGCGGCTGGGCGGCACGCGGCACCTGTCCGCCGCGCAGTTCGTGCACGACCAGCGCGACGCCATGGCCATGGTGGCCTCGCAGGACGGCCGCTTTACCGTCTTTGCCTGGTCCCCCTGCGAAGCCATGGTCCACGCCCACCGCGTCGAGACGCTGCTGATGTAGCTGCCGCGCTTTCAAGACAATGGGCTCAAGCTAGGGAACAGAAAGCTTAGCAAGTAGAGCCGCCCTTATCATAGTCCCTAAACTGCTCCACGGAGATCCTAGGCCAGACGGGTGCGTCCCTACCCATTGTAGAGAGGTCGACCGTGATCCCCCGCCCATTGTGGTGTGGGGGCAAGGCCCCTTCCGCTTTGGGCTGAACTTGTACATCTTTGCTGTCCCCGCTTGTCGCTCGGATGCAGGTGGAGCGGGTGAAAGGCACGGACGATCAGCTAAGCAGAGTAAACCAGACTAACCCGGTTTACTTGACACGGGTGGCAAGGAATTGTATAGTACCGGACCAATCGGTGCTCGCCGTACTAGCTCTTTACCGGGCCAGGCGGCAAATCCTACGGCCATCCTCACGGGTGGCCGTAGTTGTTTTTACTCCGATTGGAAGGGAGCAAAGCTCATGCGGATTTGCTATGTTGACGAGGCAGGTTGTACAGGCGCGCTCCCTAATCCTTCTTCAGATGTACAGCCGGTGTTTGTTCTCGGCGGCGTCGAGATTCCGCAGCCTTCCATCCACCGGGTTACTCACGAATTCCTCCATCTAAAGAAGCGATTCTACCCGAACCTCGCACCTAAGAGCGCGACGTATCTCGACTGGATCTTGACAGAGATCAAGGGTTCTGAGCTTCGCAAGGGAGCTGCGGACCCCAGCCATCGGAAGCGCCGCCACGCGCTCGGATTCCTGCATGAAACACTCTCGCTCTTGGAGACCGAAGGCGCGCGCATCAATGGCCGCGTTTGGATCAAGGGGATCGGGCAGGCCGTCAACGGACGCTCGATCTACACCTTCTCGCTCCAGTACATCTGCGGCTGCTTCAACAGGCAGTTGGAAGTAGACGACGAGTGGGGATTGCTGGTCTGCGACAGCCGAAACAAGGCGCTCAACTCTTTAGCGAGCTACTCAGTTTTTACGCAAAAGTTCAAAGCCAGCGGAGACAGTATCCCGCGAGTGCTGGAGATGCCCGTTTTTGGCCACAGTGAAAACCATGCAGGCGTGCAGATCGCAGATGTGATCTGCTCTGCGTTGCTTTTTCCGCTCGCGGTACACGCCTATTGCCGGACGGCGGTAACGAACCTTCATGTGCGGGACTACTCGCACCTGCGTGATCGGTTTACGGATCGATTAGGCGCCTTGCAGGTGCGCTATTGTGATCCGCAGAGGGGAGGGCGCCTGACCGGCGGCGTGACGGTGGATGATAAGATCGGGCGTAGACCTCGGACGGATATGTTCCCCGTACCGGTGCAGCGTGGGCTCGTCGCGGCGTGAGGACATTGAGTAAGAAAACAGACGGGGCGCCTGGTTGATCCGAGCGCCCCGTCTGTCTTGTAGCTTACCGGCGCGTTTCCACTTGGAGCCTGCTCTCCATCGTTCTTTGTCTCTTCTCTACAGGTTGTTGCAGGCGGTCTGGCTGGAGGTCTCGTCGGCGGCGCCGTGCATGCTGGTGGTGCCGCGCTCCACGCTGGCCGTGTATCCGCCGCCCGCCGTGCCCGGCGTGCTGAAGGTGATGCGCCCGTTGCCGTCGGAGCGGTACCAGGGAACCGAGCGCGCCGCCAGCAGGTCCTTGGTCTGCGTGTGCACGTGGTGGTAGCCGTTGGTGGCGCTCACCCCGAAGGTGATGAAGTCCGGCGTGGTGAGGTCCAGGAAGCGGCTGTTGATGCCGTTGCAGCTGCCGTGGTGGTTGCCCTTCACCACGTTCACGTTCATCCCCGGCGTCACGTCGTAGCCCGCCGCGTCGAAGTAGGCCAGCGCCGCGTGCTCCGCATCCCCCGAAAACCACATGCTGAAGCTGGCGCTGTCGGGGCCCACCAGCTTGAGCGGGACCGAGCGGTCGTTGGGGTCGCCCGTGGGATCGGGCTTCATCATGTGCAGCCTGGCCCCGCCGTCCAGCGTAAAGGTGCAGATGGTGGCGCCGGTGCCGCACGGGTCGTCGGTGTCGCGGTAGTCGGTTTCGCCGCGGGTGTCGCGGGCGGTCACCGTGTCGCGCAGCTCGGCCAGGGTGGAGCTGACCTGCGCGTCCTTGTTCTCGAAGAAGAGGGGGATGTGGATGTTGTGCGCCGTCTTGAAGAACTCGCGCAGGCCGCCGTGGTGGTCGTAGTGGGCGTGCGACATGATCATCATGTCGATGGTGCCGCCCGCCATCCCGAACTCGTCGATCAGGTCCGCCATGCGGCTCAGCCCCTGCCCGGCATCCAGGATGATGCGCGTGTCGCCGTTCTCGATGAAGATGGCGTCCGCCTGCCCCGCGTCGATGATGCGCACCGTCAGCGCGCCGCGCTTGCCCTCGTTGCGCCCGCCCGGCGTTCCCTTGTCCCCCGCGCCGAACGCGATGGTCGAGGTATGCCAGTTGGATCCCTTGGCGTCCGTGTTGTCGAGGCCGGGGTTGGACGTGCCGCGGGTGGCGCCCGCCGGCATGGCGGTGCCCCACACCACGCTGTCCACGCTGGCGCCGCCGCCGTCGCGCAGCGCCAGCCAGTCGGTGGTGTTGGCCAGGTTCAGCGTGCTGTACGCGTAGTTCACCGTCACGCCGCCGTTCGTCGAGCTGGTGGCGTTGCGGGCCAGCACCACGTAGCCGCCCGCCGGCACGCTGACGGCGCTGGCGATGGTCTGCGGCGAGTCGTTGGCGCTGTTGAGGGTCCAGCCCTGCAGGTTCACGGCGGATGCGCCGGTGTTGTGCACCTCGAACCACTCGCCGCTGGCGTCGGCCACGGCGTTGGGGTCCGCCATCACCTCGTTGATGATGATCTGCGAGGCGTAGGCGGATACGCCCAGGCTGGGGCCGGGGATGCGGGACGCGGTGGGAAGGTTGGCCAGGTCGCTACATGCCGAAAGCAGCACGAGCGCGGCAACCGCGGTTGCCGCGTGAAGTCGCAGGCGAAGCATGGGTCCTCCGGACGTGGGATGGGAGAAAGAGGTTCGCCGCTGAATCTCGCTCATCTCCCGCCACGATTGAACCCCCTGCCGCCCGCTCCGGACAGCCCACAAGTTGAATTATTTCAAAGATTTGTGGAGACAACATCTGACGTCCACGTGCGCGGATGCCGTCCTGCGATAGAGCTATGACCCCATCCGCTCCATCCATTAGAGCAACCGTGGACGGCGCTCGCGGACCCTCGGAATCCACCCGGTTACGAATTGTGAATGAGCACGCGGAGTACGGATCCCGCCGTGCTTCCAGAAGAATGGCCTCACACAGAGTCAACAGAGTCAGCAGAGTGCAAGTTCCTCTGCTGACTCTGTTGACTCTGTGTGAGGCCCAATCAGTTTGCTGGCGCGTCGGGAAGGTTTGCGCAGGCGGCCTGCAGGCGGGGACGGATGCGTTCGGGAGCGGAGTTCGCCTGCGCCATGCAGTCGCTGTACGGCGCCATGTTGCGCTCGTTCATCTTCCACTCGGGCGACACGTCCTCGCGCGCCGCCGCCGCGGAATCCTCCGCCGTGGGCGCGGGAGGCGGCCGGCCGGCGCGTGCCGCGGGGGGTTGTGAAGGCGGCGGCGACGCGGGCTCCGTGGCCTTCGCTGGTGCGGCAGACTGCGCGGCCGGCTGCGCCTGATCCGCCGGCGTGGTGTCGGACGATCGGGAGTCGGCGCCGCACGCCGCCAGCGACAACGCGGAGAGGAGGGCGATACTTCGCACGCCCATCGGGCGCGCGACCGCGGGAGGCACGGCCGGCGTTCGGACGACGCTCACGGCGTGGTGGGCGCGGCCTGTCCCGCGAGCAGCAGCGCCTCCAGCCGGGCGACCCGCGCTTCCAGCGATTCGATGCGTACGTCGCGGTCGGCGAGCTGGGTCCGCAGCTCCGCCGTGCGGCGCTCCAGGGCCTGGGCGGCGGCCAGGTTCACGCCGTCCAGGTCACTCATGTTGATGGTGGTCTGGTCCGCGCTCAGCCCGAACGCCGCGTGCCAGTCCTGCGCCATGGGGCCGATGTGGCGCACCCCGCCTTCTTCGCCGACGTACCGCCAGCTGCTCACCGGCACCGCGCGGATGCGCGCCAGCACGTCCTCCCCCTCTACCGTGCCGAAGTCACGCTTGCGGTTGCGGTCGGAGAGGGTGTTCCACGAGCCGCCCCCCGGGTTCAGCGACACGCCCGCCGTGGCGCCGCTGTTGGTGTAGAGGATGATCCCGCCCGACGCGCGGACCTGGAACGAGTTCGCCGCGCTGTTGGAGAACACGCCGGTGCTGGAGGCGTCGGCCCAGGTGAACGAGCCGGACTGCCCGTTGGCGCTGGCCCGCTGCCCCAGCGCCACCGCGTGGTCGGCGTTGGCGGTGACGTGGTAGCCCAGCGCCACCGACCCCACCCCCGAGGCGGCCGCCGTGTATCCCACGGCCGTGCAGTAGTTGCCCGAGCAGGTGTTGAGGGCGCCCGCGCTGAAGCCCGCCGTTCCGCTCACCGTGCCGCCCGAGCCCAGGGCGGCGGCGTAGTTGCCGGTGACGTTCAGGTTGCCGCCCATGGCGAACGACGCGATTCCCCTGGAGATCGTCTCGGTGCCTCCCGCCCACGAGAAGAAGCCGACGTTGTCGTCGTCCCAGTAGTCGTTCGCCAGGCCGCCGTCGGTGCTGCCGGCCCGGAACGCCGCCCGGAACGGGTGCCACATCATGCGGATGCCCGCGCCGGTCGCCGGAATGACTCCGATTCCCAGCGAGCCCGCCGCCAGCAGCCCGCCCGCGCTGTCCACGCGAAAGCGCTCGCTCAGCGGCGTGCCGGAGCGCGCCTGGAACAGGATGTCGGACTGGGCGGCCGCCGGCGTGGCGCCCGCGGCAAGGACGGCGGCAAGCGCCGCGAGAGAGATGGTGCCGCGCATGATGGTGTTCCTGAAAAAGGGTTGCGGATGATCAGTGCGACGCAGACTGCACCAGTTCGCGGTGGGTCCGGAGCCGGCCTCCCGCCAGCTCCACCCCTCCACGCGCGTCCAGGGCCCCGTCCTGCACGGAGTAGATGCCGGTCACACGCATTCGCGGCAGCCTGCCTCGTACCGTGCCGTCGCTCCCGGCCAGGATCAGCCGGCCCGTGGTGCTGGTGATGCCGCCGGTCGTGCCGGTGATCACGTCTCCGTTGGACGTAAGGTCGAACGCGTCCAGGCTCACCGTGACGCCGTCGTCCACCGTCACCCGGCCGACGGCGACGTTGCTGACCAGCACCGGATAGAAGGGGCGGGAGGTGGGGATGTGGACCGTGTCCAGCGGTCCGGGCGCGACGCCCACGCTCCAGTTGCCGCCGGTGCTCCAGTCGGTGTTCACGTTCCCCGTCCAGGCGCGGGTAATCCCCATCACGCTCACGGATTCCAGCCCCCGGCTGCGGCGCCCCACGGCCCGCAGCAGCGAAGTGCCGTAACCGCTGTAGCTGATGGTCACGGTTTTCGAGCCGCTCACCAGCGC
>NZ_DASWNM010000083.1:0-9864 GCF_036399255.1 Longimicrobium sp. | reverse complement strand
GGACAGGGGACAGGGGACAGGGGACAGGGGACAGGGGACAGGGGACAGGGGACAGGGGACAGGGGACAGGGGACAGGGGACAGGGGACAGGGGACAGGGGACAGGGGACAGGGGAGAGGGGACAGCCGGCAACGGCGGGGTGGGTGCGGCTACGGCTGGCCAAGGTTCCCTGGGGAAGGGTCCGCGCGGCAGGTGGAGAATTCACGCGGAGTCAGCGGAGTTTTCTCGTGCCGTTTCCTCTGCGCTCACGATCCGGAATCGCTGATCCGTGGTGAGCGGAGGCATGGCGCGCCGGCCGACGAGGCACGAGCCGGCGTGGGCTTTCGGGAACGGGAGAGCGATGGAATGCGGCAGGGGGCCATCCGCGTTTTTCGGGGAGGGATGCGGATCGCCCGATGATCTCCGCGGGCGCACCAGGACACGCCGTCCGCACCACCTGATGCGCGATCCTGAGAACCATCGGCCACGTCCACGGCCGGGGCGTATCACGCAAAAGCAGCGGAGCCGGCAGAGGGCTTTCCCTCCGCTGACTCCGCTGACTCCGCTGACTCCGTGTGAGGCCCATCCGTTCTCGCGACCTTACTCCATCACCCGTCCGGCGGAAACGGTCTGCCGCGCGGGCGCGGTTACGCCGGGCGCGTACTGCGGTACGGGCGGCGCGAACACGTTGGCGCGCACGATGTGCCAGAGCGCCGCCACGCCGTCGCGCCAGCCGATCTTCTTGCCCTCGGCGTAGGTGCGGCCGTCGTAGCTGATGGGCAGCTCCCAGATGCGCGCCCGCGCCTGCGCCAGCCGCGCCGTGAGCTCCGGCTCGATGCCGAAGCGGTTGGTGCGCAGCGGCAGGCTCTTCATCAGGTCGGCGCGCACCATCTTGTAGCACGTCTCCATGTCCGTCAGGTTCAGGTCCGTGAACATGTTGGACAGCAGCGTCAGCGCCCCGTTCCCCATCCGGTGCCAGAAGTAGAGCACCCGGTGCGGCCCGCCCCCGAAGCGGCTGCCGAACACCGCGTCGGCCCGGCCGTCGGCGATGGGCTCCAGCAGGCGCGGCAGGTCGAAGGGGTCGTACTCCAGGTCCGCGTCCTGGATGACGATCACCTCGCCCGTGGCGGCCGCGATGCCCGTGCGCACCGCGGCGCCCTTGCCGCGGTTCCTGGGGTGCAGGAGCAGGCGGTGAATGACGCCCTCCGCCTCCAGCGCGCGCAGCACGTCGGCCGTGCCGTCGGTGGAGCCGTCGTCCACGCACACCAGCTCCACGTTCAGCGGCACCGTGCGCACCCGCCGCGTGGACTCGGCCACCGTCTCGGCCTCGTTGTACACCGGCATCACCACGCTCAGGCGAAGGCCGGCTCCCCGGTCGTCGGTCCTCATCGTTCCTCCGTCATCCATCCTTGCGGGCGATGGCCACCAGGCTCTGCCCCAGCGGCGGCGTCCACACCCCCTCCAGCGCCGAGACCCAGGGGATCACCCATCGGTCGTAGATCCGCGCGTCGCGCGCGCTCACCGTGCGCCGGCGCAGCACTTTTCCGCTCAGCCACCACGCCGCCACGCCCGGCAGGTTGGTGTAGTGCACCCGCAGCGGCCGGAACCCCGCCGTCCGCAGCGCCGACGTGAGCACCGGCCTCGTATAGCGGCGAAAGTGCTCGAACGCCTCGTCCAGCGTGCCGAACAGCGCCGGCAGCGCGGGGACGAAGAGCAGCGCGTGCCCGCCCGGCGCCAGCAGCCGGTGCGCGTCGGCCAGGAAGGCCGCGTCGTCGCGCACGTGCTCCATCACGTTCACCGCCACCACCGAGTCCGCGCTCCCGGGCGCGCCCGCGTCCCCCAGGTACCCCTGCACCGTGCGCACCTCCGGCCGGCCGGCGAAGCGCGCCCGCAGGTGCGGGTAGTTGTTGGCCGCGGGCTCCACCAGCGTCAGCTGCGCGCTGGGCACGGCGTGCAGCAGGTGCTCGGCGAATGTGCCGATCCCCGCGCCCACCTCCACCACGCGGCGGCCCAGGAAGGGGGCAAAGCGGCGGACGATCCACCGGTAGTAGTTCACGGCCCCGGCCAGGGCGTCCAGCTCTTCGCCGGAGTAGGTAAAGCCGGGCGCCGCCGGCTGCACGTTGGTCATCGGTCGTTGGTCCAGGGGCCCCGGCACTCGCGCGCGGGGTCGGGTGCGTAGCGGGGGATCCGCGCCCGGTACGGTCCGGTGCGCGCCGGCGGCTGCCGCAGGTCGTACAGGTACAGCGCCGCGCCGATGGAGACCTGGTCGTCCACCCGGCGCCCGGCGTGCTCCAGCCAGCCCAGCATCAGCCCGCGGTCGTCCGCGTTGGCGATGGCGCGGTCGTCGATGAACAGCAGCCACACCCGCCGCCCCCGCAGCGGCTCCAGGTCGCGCAGGTAGCCCGACGGGTCCATGCGCGCGCAGGTGCCCACCACCGCGTTCCACGGGGTCCAGCCGTAGCGCGGCGCGTAGTACAGAAAGGGCGCACGGCCGCCGTAGTGCACGTACAGCACGTCGCCCGGCAGGCGCTCGTCCGCGGCGTACGCCAGCAGCGGCTTGACCTCGGCGCGCACGTGCGGCACCTGCAGCCCCGCGTACGCCAGCGACGGCGCCAGCAGCACCACCCCCAGCACGGACGCCGCCGCGCGCCCGCCCGTTCCGCCGATCCACCGGCCCATGCGCACCGTTCCCTCGGCCACCACCATCACCAGGGCGGGGAGCAGAAACAGCAGCACGCGGCCGGCGGAGGTGTAGTTGGCGGCGAAGGGATACAGCCGCAGCGCCGCCGCCGCCAGTGCCATCCCGGCCGGCGCCAGCAGCAGCGCCAGGCGAACGCCCCGTCCGCGCGCCATCCACGCGCACCCGGCGGCAAAGGCCAGCGCGCCGGCCCACGTGTGCACCAGGCTCAGGGGTGTGGGGTCTTCGCCAAAGATCCCCAGCGGCTCGCGGAACAGCCGCAGCACCATGCGCGGCAGCCACAGCGGGTCGGCCCCGGGAAATCCCTCGCGCCAGAACGCGCGCATGTACGCCGCGTCCTGCAGGCCGTTGCGCGAAAGCGCGTACGCGCCCGCAAAGCTGGCCGCCCACGCCGCGCCCACCAGGACCAGGGCGCGGACGGCGCGGGCGTCGCGGCGGCGCAGCGCATCGATCCCCAGCACCGTGCCCGTGCCGGCCAGCACGAACACCGCCGGCTGCGACAGCCACACGGCGCCCGCGCCCACGGCGGCGAAGACCATCAAGGTGCGGCGCGAGGCGCGGTGGTGCACCGCCATGGCGCAGGCCAGCAGGGCGACAGAGGCCAGCACGTCCAGCGAGTACTGCTTGGCCTCGGATGAATAATAGACCAGGAACGGCGCCAGCGCGAAGAGCGCCACCGCCAGCGGCAGCGCCGGCCGGGTGACGTAGCGCCGCGCCACCCGCGGAAACCAGAACAGCGCCGCCAGCCCCGCGGCCAGCGGCACCAGGCGCAGCACGTACTCGCCCGTGCCCAGGAGGGTGACGGCGGCCTTCTGCAGGAGAAGGAAGCCGGCGGGGGCGGTCTGGCCGTAGTCCAGCGGGCGGGCCAGCAGCTCGCCCGTGCCGCGGCGCAGCACGTTCAGGCTCAGCAGCGCCTCGTCCAGCCACAGGGCGCGGTTTACGCCGTACTGCAGCAGGCGCAGCACCGCGCCCACCGCCAGCGCCACCACGAGCGACAGCCGCCGCATCCGGGCCGGGTCCATTCCGGCGGGTGCGGCGGCGCTGTCGCGATCAGGGGCGGTGCGGCCGGGTCCGGGGCTCACGCGAAGGCCGCGGCGCGTCAGCAGGGTACGATGTCGCCGTCCGGCATTACCCTGCGGCTGTTCCACGGGCCCGTCGACGTAAGGCACAGCGGGATGGTGACGCTTCCGCTCCAGGTGTAGTACTTGAACCCCGTGGGGTTCCTGAATCCCACCGTCTGCAGCTGGGTGGGGGTGGCGGCCGGAACGCTGTGCTCGTTGCGATACGCCTCCTGGAGCCTGAACACCTGCGCCAGGAACATGTCCGCTTCCTTTTCCTTGCTCTTGTGCGCGGTCACGTTGTACCGCGGGATGGCGATGGCGGCCAGGATCCCGATGATCACCAGCACGATCATCAGCTCCACAAGGGAAAATCCGCGCCTGTTCATTGAAGCGTCCGGGTAGGAGAAAGGGGGAGGTCCAGTTGGGAAAAGGCGACGGCCGGGAGCTGGGGAGTGTCCCCGGCTCCCGGCCGTCAGGTCAGGCCACTACCCGTGGATCAGGGGCAGTTGATGCTGGACAGCGCGCCGGTCGCCGAGATCTGGCGATCGCAGTAGCCGGTCCCGGTCTTGGTCATGGTGATCGGGAAGGTGGCGCTGATGGTCGGGGCGCTGTAGTGCTTCAGGGTGGTCGGAGCCTGGTAGCCCACCGTGATCAGGTCGGCGACGCCGGCGGCGTAGGCGCCGTTGTTCTCGGCGGCGTAGGTCTCCTGCAGGCGGTAGATCTGGCTCAGGATGCCGTCCGCTTCCTTCTCCTTGGCGCGCGCCGAGGCGTTGTTGAACTTCGGAATCGCGATGGCGGCAAGGATGCCGATGATCACGACGACGATCATGAGCTCGATGAGCGTGAAGCCCTGGCGGTTGCGGAGGTTGCGCATGGTGTTGCTCCCGTGGTGTGTTGGATGGGTGGGTACTGCCAGCACCGGTTCGTCGTGCTGTCCGGCGGCAGGTAAGGCAACGGGTGTACCAACTTCTGCGCAAAATGCAAGTTGTTGTCATTGGTGCACTTACGACATGCGTGGCGCGCTCCGCCGCGTTTTGGGCTCCCCGATCTTGCATGATTTCTTGCAGGGTGCAATGCATGCCCCCTGGTCCGCCCCTTCCGCGGCACGCCCACCCCGTGCCGTGCCGCTCCCCATCCCCTAACTCCGTACCGATCCACACGATGGAGTCCGTGGCTCATCTTCATCCCGTGGCGGAAAGGGAAGAAGACGGCGCCCCGCGGGCTCATCCTGCGATCCAGAATCAAGAGCGGAGGACGATGAATGCCACGCCCTCTCTCATTCTGCCTCAGAGGGTGTTGCTAAACCCCTAAAATCACAAAGAAGCGCTGACTTCCTGAGGGAGCGCACCACGTGTAACCTGATTCCACACAACCGCCTGCGCGCGACCGAAGGACCTGCTCTCCGGCGAGGCGGGGCTGGCTTCATGCCGCGGGACCAACCCTGTCGTTCTGCTGGCGAGGTCCTTCGGTCGGCGCCAAGGTGCAGTGTACGAACGAGGTACGGGGTGGCGCCTCCCTCAGGAAGTCAATCACGCTGGGAGGTTTGGCAACACCCTCTCAGGGACGGACGGGTGCCGTCGTGCCATCCGCGTCGCGAGTGGCGATGGACGTCGCCTTGCCACCGTCGTCCGTCATCCTGCCTCACCATCCATCTGTCATTCCGAAGGAGGCGCCGCACGGAACC
The DNA here is from genome assembly GCF_036399255.1 of Longimicrobium sp. Taxonomy (GTDB): domain Bacteria; phylum Gemmatimonadota; class Gemmatimonadetes; order Longimicrobiales; family Longimicrobiaceae; genus Longimicrobium. Next base: position 4,442 of record NZ_DASWNM010000083.1, on the reverse strand, counting down.
ATCTCTCACTGGATACTTTGGCGCCGACTGAGGAATCTACTGTCGGGTGCTCGTAACCTGCCGGCGTGCCAGAAGACTCTCGGCATCCGGATCGGGGAGGACGATTGATGCCCCATGCCACGCCATCCGTCGCCTGGCCTCGAGTGGCCGCTGCCGCTGTCCCACCCATCTGTCATTCCGAAGGCGGCGCCGCACCGAACCGTCTGTCACCGGATACTCTGTCGCCGACTGAGGAATCTACTGTCTGGTGCTCGTAACCTGCTGGCGTGCCAGAAGACTCTCGGCATCCGGATCGGGGAGGACGATTGATGCCCCATGCCACGCCATCCGTCGCCTGGCCTCGAGTGGCCGCTGCCGCTGTCCCACCCATCTGTCATTCCGAAGGAGGCGCCGCACGAAACCGTCTGTCACCGGATACTCTGGCGCCGACTGAGGAATCTACTGTCGGGTGCTCGTAATCTGCCGGCGTGCCAGAAGACTCTCGGCATCCAGAGAGATGGCCCCACGCCCTGCGTGCCGGAGCGCGCCGCATCCTGCCGCCCCAATCCCGATCGCGTCCCTGCAAGCCTCTCGCACGCACGTGCGTTCGCGGAGCCGCGCATCGAGCTTCCGCACGTCTGCCGCTCCATCCACCACCACCGCGAGGGGCAGGGTGCGGCAAAAGACGCGCGGCAGGTGGAGCCGTCCGCTGGATCTTCGGCTGACCCGACGCATCATCAGCCGCAGAAGGATGGGAGACAGATCATGAGGAGGCGGATAGGGTGCCCCTCCAAAAAATTTCTCATACACACCGCGTGGGCTGCGGGCGACAGCATTCCTGCAACTCTGGCGTGAATACAAGCCACGGACAAACGCGCCGTCCGCCGAGGCTCAATCGAGCGCCGGCGTTCTCGAAGACGGTTGATGAACAGGCTTGTACCGCCATCGGCCTGCTCCGTCCCGGCGGAGGACGGACGCGGTCGCGTACACGTCTATATAGAGATGCTGCGGGAGACGCGCGGAATCCGTCCTCCCCCGCTCCCGGTGCTCCCCGCGCCCGCTCCGGTGCCGGTGCGCTTGACAGCGGGCCGCGCCTGCGTAGATTGCCGCCCGCATCTTCCGCTCTGGATTGAACTTGCCCCAACGCCTGCCCGGAGGAACGGTGGCGCAGCCCGCTGTGCTCATGCTGGAGGACGGACGCGCGTTTCGCGGAGAAGCGTACGGCGCACCCGGCACCGCCTTTGGCGAGGTGGTCTTCAACACGTCCATGACCGGCTATCAGGAGGTCCTTACCGACCCCTCGTACGCCGGGCAGATCGTCACGATGACCTACCCGCTCATCGGCAACTACGGCGTGAACGCGCAGGACGAAGAAAGCGCCCACCCGCAGGTCGCCGGCTTCGTGATGCACGAGGCCCCGCCCGTCTACAGCAACTGGCGCGCGGCCGAGTCGCTGGACGACTACCTGCGGCGAAGCGGCGTCGTGGCGATCACCGGCATCGACACCCGCGCCCTCACCCGCCACATCCGCTCGCTGGGCTCCATGCGCGGCGCCATCGCCCGCGCCGGCGCCGACCCGGACGCGCTGCTGGAGCAGATTCGCGCGCAGCCGCGGATGGAGGGGCTGGAGCTGGCGTGCGGCGTGTCGACCGACGAGCGCTACGTGGTGCCCGCCGCCGGCGACGCCCGCTTCCGGGTGCTGGCGTACGACTTCGGGGTGAAGTCGCACTCGCTGCAGCTGCTTGCGCAGAAGGGGTGCGAGGTCACCGTGCTTCCCGCCGAGACGCCCACCGACGAGATCCTGGCCGCCGGCGCCGACGGGCTGTTCATCTCCAACGGCCCCGGCGACCCCGAGGCCGTGGGGCACGCGCTCACCGCCATCCGCGAGCTGGCGGGGCAGGGAACGCCCGTCTTCGGCATCTGCCTGGGGCACCAGCTCATCGCGCGGGCGTTCGGGGCAGATACGTACAAGCTCAAGTACGGGCACCGCGGCGGAAACCACCCCGTGCGCCGCCTGTCCGACGGCGCCGTCGAGATCACCGCGCAGAACCACGGCTTTGCCGTGCGCGGCGACGAAAGCGGCATTCCCGGCGCCCCCGAGCTGCGGGTGACGCACCTGAACCTGAACGACGGCACGGTGGAGGGGCTGGAGCACCGCGAGCGGCCGGTTTTTTCGGTGCAGTACCACCCCGAGGCGGCCCCGGGACCCCACGACTCGCGCTATCTCTTTGACCGGTTTGTGGATGAGATGGCGCGCCGTCCCGCCGCGGGCGAGCGAGACGCTTGACGGCGCACGCGGCGCGGATTACACTTCGCCCCATATAAGTGACCTTCCACCAGATTCTTAGGTCCACTTCACCCGCGCCACTCCGGCTCCGGCCGCATCCGCCGCTTCCTTACCCGATCCGGACGCATTCGGCCATACCGGGCCGGCACGCTCCACGCCCCCGGCGCGGATCGCCCTGCCCGGAACACCACGATCCGCGCGGAAACCGGCGCAACCGGCGCCCCTTTGCCTCGCAGGCAGCCACGTACGGCACCAACCCCCAGGAGGAGCACTTCACATGACCAAGGCGGATCTTGTCCAGCGCGTCGCAGACACCATTGGACCGGGCGTGACCAAGCGCGACTGCGCGGTGGTGGTCGACGCCTTTCTGAACGCCGTCAAGGACGCGATGGCCGAGCACCAGAACATCGAGATCCGCGGCTTCGGCACCTTCAAGGTGCGGGAGCGCAAGAGCCGCCTGGCCCGCAACCCGCGCACCGGCGACCCGGTGGAGGTTCCCCCGCGCGCGGTGCCGGTGTTCAAGCCCTCCAAGGAGCTGCGCGCCATCGTCGAGGAGCGTCCGCTCGAGGTCTGAGTCCGGGCTTTCGCCTGCGGTGCCGAAGGGTCGCGGCGCCCGTCCCCGTGCTACGGGGGCGGGCGCCGTTCTTGCGTTTCGGGGCCGCCCACCCCGCACCCCGGAGCCCGTGCATGCCCTACGCCCCCGACCGCGCGGCCTCGCGCCACGGCCGCGACCGCGACCTGCTTCCCGCCGGCCCGCGCATGGGCCCGTACGAGCTGCGCTACGACGTGCGCCGCGGCTACCAGGAGCCGCTGCGCGATCCCGTGGACGCGGGGAGGGGCGAAGAGGTGCTGCTGTTCCGCGGGCGCGACGTGCGGGACGATCGCGAGGCGTGAGCCCTTCGCTCCGCGGCGCCGGATCCGGCCCGTCCGCGGGCGGGATGCCGTGCGCGCGAAGAGGGCGGCTGCAACGGGTTTGGCGCCCGGCCGCATCCACTGGGAAGGGCCGGGCGTGGCGCATCGGGGCGCTCCGCGGATCCGCGCCGGGGGAAACCCTGCGCCGCGACGCGGAAAAAAGCCCTTGACTTCCCCCCGGTCCGACTTACTTTCGGGCCGAAGAGTCGTGGTCGGCATCCTTTCTTGCCGTCTGCCAGCGGGCCCCCCAGCAGTATCGCGTCTACCAAGGAGACTTCGGAATGCCCAACGTGATGGCTCACCCGGCGGTCGGTGAGGAGCTCGACCTGGAAGAGATCGTGGCCCGCTTCGACGAAGAAGGGGGTGGGGAAGCGGACTGGAGCGACGACGAGGGCGACGACTGGGGTGAGGACGACGACCTCGAGGACGAAGACGACTGGGACGACGACGAGTGGGATGAGGACGACGACGAGGACTGGGACGCCGAAGACGACGACTGGGCCGACGACGACGAGGAAGAAGTCTAGCACCCCATCCTGCTGAGGGGCCGCGGCGGCCGCCGGACACCACCCGGCGGCCGCCGCTTTTTTTGCCGGATCCGCGAGGGTCCCGCGGCCCCGAACGGATGTGCCGCGCGGGGGTTGACGGGGGGAGCAAAGCCCATTATACTTCTCGCCTTGCCACGAGCCACGGCTCGAACGGTTTTGATTGACAATCAGGGTGTTGGAAGATGTCTGTGTTGGTCCTCGCACGGGGGCAACCCTTCCTTCGTGCCGCGCAGGGCGCTCCTTCGGGAACGGCCGGGCGCAAGAGGATACAAAGGATATTTCCGAATGAACACAACCGTGTTCGTTCACAAGAGCTGTTCAACTCATGGAGAGTTTGATCCTGGCTCAGGACGAACGCTGGCGGCGCGCTTAACACATGCAAGTCGTACGGGATCAGTCCCTCGGGGCTGGTTCAGTGGCGAACGGGTGCGTAACACGTGAGCAACCTGCCTGCCGGTGGGGGATAACCCGGGGAAACCCGGGCTAATACCGCATTCGCTCTTGGTCTCGATTGGGACTTTGAGGAAAGGTGCTGCAAGGCACTGCCGGCAGAGGGGCTCGCGGCGTATCAGCTGGATGGTGGGGTAACGGCCTACCATGGCGACGACGCGTAGCCGATCTGAGAGGATGATCGGCCACATTGGGACTGAGATACGGCCCAGACTCCTACGGGAGGCAGCAGTGGGGAATCTTGCGCAATGGGCGAAAGCCTGACG
>NZ_DASWNM010000082.1:0-86278 GCF_036399255.1 Longimicrobium sp. | reverse complement strand
GATCGAATTCTCCCCTCTCCGTGAGGAACGAACGGGGAGGGGCCGGGGGAGGGGCACCCCCGCGGACGCAGTCCGAACCCGTTCGCCGAGCCTCGATCCATCGGCACCGCCAACCTCCCCCAGCAGTTTTGGGGGAGGTGGCGAGCCTAGGCGAGCCGGTGGGGGCGCCCGCGGACGCAGCCCGAAGCCCGTCGAAGCGCGATCGAATTCTCCCCTCTCCGTGAGGAACGAACGGGGAGGGGCCGGGGGAGGGGCACCCCCCGCCGGCGCAGCTCAATCCCGTTTCGCCGAGCCGCGATCCGTCCCCACCCCCAACCTCCCCCAGCAGTTTTGGGGGAGGTGGGCGAGTAATGCGAGCCCGGAGGGGGCGCCCGCGGGTCACGCTGCACCCGGTTCCCCACACAGTTCCCTCAACCCCCTCGATCCATTCACGATGAAGTACGTCAGCACGCGGGGCGGCGGGGCGCCGGTCACGCTATCGGAGGCGGTGCAGCGGGGGCTGGCGCCGGACGGCGGGCTCTACGTCCCCCAGCGCTTCCCTTCCCTGGCGCCCGGCACGCTGGACGGCGCCGAGACGCTGGCGCAGGTCGCGGCGCGGCTGCTGGCGCCGTTCTTCGCGAGCGACCCACTGCGGGGTGCGCTGGACGAGATCTGCCGCGAAGCCTTTACCTTTCCCGTGCCGCTGGAGGCGCTGCGGGACGGGACGGCGGTGCTGGAGCTGTTCCACGGGCCCACGGCGGCGTTCAAGGACGTGGGCGCGCGCTTCCTTGCCGGCGTGCTCTCCCGCGCGCGGGGCGATGACGCGCGCCCGCTCACCATCCTGGTCGCCACCTCCGGCGACACGGGCGGCGCGGTGGCCGCGGCGTTCCACGGCAAGCCCGGCGTCGAGGTCGCCGTCCTGTATCCCGCGGGGATGGTGTCTCCGCGGCAGGAAAAGCAGCTGACCACTTGGGGCGGCAACGTGCGCGCCTTTGCCGTCCGCGGCGACTTCGACGCCTGCCAGCGGCTGGTGAAGGCGGCCATGGCGGACGATGCGCTGCGTCGCGAGCGTCGCCTGTCGTCGGCCAACAGCATCAGCATCGGCCGGCTGCTGCCGCAGATGGCCTACTACGCCTGGGCGTCGCTGCTGTGGATGCGCGGCCACGGCGCGCCGCCGGGGTTCATCGTCCCCACCGGCAACCTGGGGAACGCGGCGGCGGCCCTGTGGGCCCGGCGCATCGGCGTGCCCATCCGCGAGGTGGTGCTGGCCACCAACGCCAATCCGTCCATCACCGCGTTCACCGGCGGCGCCGAGTGGGCGCCGCTGCCCACCGTCGCCACGCTGGCCACGGCCATGGACGTGGGCGATCCCAGCAACATGGAGCGCGTGCTGCACCTGTTCGGCGGGGGCGCGGCGGCGCGCGGGGCCCTTCGCGCGGAGCTCGTGGCGGACGACGAGATCCGCCGCGTGATCCGGCAGGGCCCCGCGGACTGGGGCGAGACGTGGGATCCGCACACGGCCACGGCCGTCGCCGTGCGCGAGCGGCTGCCGGACGAGGGGTGGATCATCGTCTCCACCGCGCACCCCGCCAAGTTCGAGGCCGTCGTGGAGCCGCTGGTCGGCCGCGAAGTCCCCGTTCCCCCCGAGCTACAGGCGTTGCTCGACCGCCCCTCGCACGCGGAGCAGATCGAGCCCACCCTCGAGGCGTTCCGCGAAGCTCTCGGCCAGGGCTAGAACGGAATCGCCTCACACGGAGTCAACGGAGTTTTATCCTGGCGACCCCGCTGGCTCCGGTGAAATCATTCCATGGGGATCAGCTGTCCGACTGCGCGGTCACGGACGGGCGCACCGCATCGGACGCGCACCACGGCCAGGTGCGGGGCGCCTCCGCGCGCCGCTGGCCGGCGAGGGTGTGGGTGCGGCCGGCGACGGCGCGCTTGTCGTCGCGCAGCGCGGCCTTGCCCTGCCGCGCGCGCTGAAGCTCGCACAGGCGCTGGCGCTGCTCGGGACGAAGCAGGTGCTGCACCGCTTCCACGGCGCGGCGGTGGCTTTCCGTCAGCCGCATCGGCGCCTGCTTGCGGGCGGTCAGGCGCAGCGGGGCCTTGATGGCGCTCATCTCCCGGCTGACGGCCACGTCCAGCTCGCGCGAGAGGGAATCCAGCGCGACCACCTGCTCCGACGTCAGCGCCAGCGGCTCGCGCTCGCTCAGCAGCGCGCGCACGGGCGGCGCCTCCGCTTCCGGAGACGGACGCGTGGCGGGGGCGGACGGCGCGCAGGCGGCGGCGCCAACCAGCAGCAGTGCGGACAACACACGCGATGTCATGGGTTCCTCCTTTGTGAGAACAGGTAGATCCGCATGGCGAAACCGAACGTGCGCGCGCGTCTGCATCCGCCGGACCAGTCCGCACAAGTCAAAATGACAGATTTTCTGCCACCGGCATCGACCCCGCGCTGACCTGAAGAAGCATCACGCGGAGGACGGAGGAGAGGACGCGGAGCAGGGACCCGTTCTCCGCGTCTCCTCTCCTGTCCTTCGCATTCTCCGCGCGAAACCCACCACGTCTCCGGACTTGCCCCGCCGCCCGCCGATCCGGTATGGTGGCGGCGGACGGGAGCATCATCATCCACCGACTTCACGAGACATGCGCATCCACGGGCTGGACCACGTGCAGCTGGCCATGCCGCGCGGGGAGGAAGAGCAGGCGCGGGCGTTCTACATGGGCGTGCTGGGGATGACGGAACTGCCGAAGCCGCCGCACCTGGCCGTGCGCGGCGGCGTGTGGTTCAGCGGCGGCGCGGCGCACGTGCACCTGGGCGTGGAAAACGACTTTCGCCCCGCAAAGAAGGCGCACCCCGCGCTGCTGGTGGAGGGGCTGGCGGAGCTCATCGCGCGCTGCGAAGCGGCCGGCCATCCGCCCACGACCGACGAGCCGCTGGAGGGATACGACCGCGTCTACGTGGCGGATCCGTTTGGCAACCGGGTGGAGCTGATGGAGCCGCTGGGGGAGAGGGACTCCAGGGAATAGGGAACAGGGAACAGGGAATAGGGAATAGGGAACAGGGAATAGGGAACAGGGAATAGTGGACAAAAAGAGGACGCGGAGGGATGGGCCTCGGCGTCCTCTTTCGTTTTCTCCGTGTCCGCTCTCGTCCTCCGCGTGAACCGGCTTTCGTCGCGGAGGGGATCAGGAACGGCGGGCGGTCCAGTAGCCGTTGGTTTCGATGTCGCGGCCGTCGGGCATGCGGACCTGGCACTGCAGGCGGCCGGCGATGGTGCCGGCGCCCGTCACGCGGCCCGTGTACCGGCAGCGGTCCACGGTGAACTCGAGCTCGCGCGGGCTTACGGTGCCGGTGCCGCTTCCCTCCCCCGCCGCGTCCTGCCGCTGGCCGTTCACGCTGCAGTAGCCGGTCTGCCGGTAGCGGGCGCCCAGCCGCGCGCCGCCCACGTCGAAGTCCCAAGTGCCCTCGCTGCTGCACCAGTACGCGTGGTTCGCGCCGCTCATGCTCTCCTGGAACGTCCACCGCCCGCCGAACGCCACCGGCGGCAGCCGCGGCGAAAAGCTCACCCGGCGCAGCTCGCGCATGCGGCCGTCGTCCTCCGCGCCCTCCACCAGCTCGTAGCCCATCAGCGCAATGATGCGCCCGCGCAAGAACAGCGGCCTGGCGTTGCCGTACCAGTCCACGCACGACACCCGGCAGGCGTCGTCCGGGGGCGGCGCGTCGCTGGCGGCCAGGTCGCCCAGCTCGCGCAGCTGGAAGGCGTCGTTGCGAAGAAAGAGGACGGACGCAGAGCCCTGCGTCAGCTGGTCGGATCCAGGGCGCGCCGGGCCGCGGATGGGGAGCCCGAGGAGGCCCGTGTCTTCCGCGTCCGGGCGGTAGAAAAATCCGTGGCTGCGCGTTTCGCCCTGCGACGCGCCGGGGCGGGTGTAGCGGTGCGCCAGCTGGGCCGACGCGCCCAGCCGCACGCCGCTGAAGTGCAGGTCGCGCCCGTCGCTCCCCACCACCACCGCCCCCGAGCCCATCTGCTCGATGCGGTCCACCCCGTGCGGCAGCGCCAGTTCCGCCACCGGCCCCGCGTCCGCCCAGCGGGTGCCGTACACGGGCGAGCCGTCGCGTTGCGGGCGGCCCCACAGGCTGCCCTTGCCGTACAGCAGCCAGTCGCCCACGTAGCGGTTCTGCAGCGAGCCGCCCTCCTTGTCCCCCGGCAACGGGCGGTAGCGCTCCGCCGGCGCGGCGCGGCTCCCGTCGCCAAACGAGGCCAGCGGCACCCGCAGCAGCGCCAGCGCCCCCTCCGCCCACTCCGCGCCGAACATCCCCTCCCCGCCGCCGTCCGAGGCCACCAGCACGTTCAGGTGCCCGTCGCCGCTTTCCAGGAACGACATCTGGTCCACCGGCCCGCCCGTCACCCGCAGCGCGGTGGGCGCGCCGCCGTCCAGCGGCATGCGGTACAGCACCGAGCGCGGCGGCGCGTCCTCGTCCGCGTCCCACCCCGGCCACTGCGTCGCCCACACGTACACGGACTGGGGCGACACGTAGAACACGCGCCCTTCGGGCCCGTACAGCGCCGTGGCCTGGCAGTCCAGCGCCTCGCCCCCCAGTTCGCACACCGTCACCGTGTGCAGCATCAGCCCGTCGTCGGCGGCCACGCGACCGGCGGGGCGGTAGACGCGGGTGACCGCCGCCGTGCGGTGCCAGGTGCTGTCGCCCGCGCCCCAGCGGCGAAAGGCGGGAAAGCTGGCGAACGGGTCCTCCGCCTGCAGGTTCACCTGCAGCGGCGCGTAGAAGATCAGCCGGCTGCCGATGAGCCGGCTGGCGTAGTTGCGCGACGAGTAGTAGTCGCCCGAGCGCAGGTGCCAGGTGCCGCGGTGCGCCAGCTGCCCGTCGGGGCTGATGCGAAACACGCCCAGCTCCGTCCCGCCGCGCTCGTAGCTGTAGCCGATGACCACCACCTGGTCGCCGGAAACCAGCATCTCGTCGTACCATGCGCCCTCGGGGTCGATGCCCGGCCCGAACGCGTCCGCCGACGAAACCGGCTCCAGCGCGCCGCCGCCGATGCGCACGGTGAACAGCCGCCCGCGGCGCAGGATGACCAGATAGTCGCCGTGCACCTTTACGATGCCGCCCTCGTCCACCCCCGCGTGCTGCACGTTGGTGACGGATTCAGCCCCGGCGGCCGCGGCCGGCGCGGCGGCCGCAGGCGTGGGCGCGGGGGCCTGTCCCGGCGGGGCGGGCGCGGAAGGCGCGGGCATCGGGGGAGGCGGAGGGGGTGGAGGTGGGGGCGGCGGCTCGTCCTCCATCCGCTCCTCGAGCTCCCGCACCAGCCGGCGGTTGAAGGCCACCAGCTCTTCCTCGCTGCGAAAGGCGCGCAGCGTGGCGCCCTGCGCCTCTCCTGCTCCGCGCGGCGCCGACGCGCACCCGCCGAAGGACGAAAAGGCGGCCAGCACGGCGGGGATGATGAGCGTACGTCTCATGCGGTGTGGCGGGTGTAAAAGGGGCCTGCGGGGGAAAGTGGATGATTCCACAAACTGACGCCGCCCCCCACGTCAGGCAAGAAGGGGCCGGCGATCGGATCGGTGCCTGAGAAAACTCCGGAAATCCGGTGTCCATCCGCCGGCGCTGTCACGAACGCGGCGGTTCGCCCGTTCCAGTGCCGGCAGCAACCCGCAACCGCCTTCCATCGATCGGCCATGATCCGTACTCCGCTTCTCCTCGCCCTGCTTCCCACGGCGCTTCTGTCCGCGTGCTGCTGCGGCCTTCCCAGCGACAGCGCGCCCGTCGACGTCCTCTACGACGCCGACCGGAGCGCCTACACGCCGGCGGACAGCATCGTCACCCGCCTGGAGAATACGTCCAGCGCCGACGTGGGATACAACCTGTGCGGTGCCGCGCTGGAGCGGCAGAGCGGCGGCGGCTGGACGCGCGTCATGCGCACGCCGGAGCCCACGTGCGCCCAGTCGCTCCAGGTGCTGCGCCCCGGCGAGAGCGCCACCTATCGCGAGCCCGCCAGCGCCGTCCCGGCCCCGGGCACCTACCGCCTGCGCACCCGCGTCGAGGTCCCCGTCTCCGGCCCCGCGAAGGACGTGTCCACCGGCTACTTCACGGTTTCGCAGTAGTTCACGCGGAACGACCGGACCCGGGAAAACAACACCTTCAAGGGTACAGAGGAACAGAGTCAGACAGAGAAAGCGAGCTGAGTTATCATCTTGGTTCCTCTGTCTGACTCTGTTCCTCTGTACGATTATTCTTTTTCAGGATCTGGTATAACGGAAGAGCAGAGGAAGCGGAGTGGTTCCCTCTGCGTCCTCTGCTCCCTCTGGGTGAGCCCAATCTTTTACCGCGGCCGGCCCGCTACTTTTTCTTGCGGTTGCGCTTGCGGGCCTGCTTCTGCGCCTTGCGCTTCTGCTTGGATTGCGCGGCGGCGCGGGGCGCGGCGCCACGCGGACCCTCGTAGCCCGGCGGCGGCGTAACGCGCTCGGGAAGCAGCCCCAGGTCCACCTGCGCGTCTTCCCAGTCGCCGTTCACGTCCAGGTCCACGGCGTTCCCCGCGAACGCCGCCTCCATCAGCGCCGCCGCCTCCGTCTCCTGCAGGTCGATGAGCCCGCTGACCAGAAAGGCGTTCAGCAGCCGGCCCTGCCCCTTCCAGTCCTCCAGCTGCGTCTTCAGCAGCGCCGCCGCCTCGTCGCGCCGCTCCGGGTATTCCAGCCCCACGCCGGTGATGGCCCGCGACGCCGCGATCCGCACCCCCTCGTCCGCCCCGTCGTCGAAGAGCAGCAGCGTGGCGCCGGGGAGCGACGCGGGGCCGATCATCCCCAGCACCGCGGGGACCTCGGCCATCACCCATTCGCTCTCCATCTCCCTCTGCAGCAGCGCCAGAAGCGGCTCCGCGGCGGCCGGCGCGCGCAGCTGCCCCAGCGCGCGCCACGCGTGCACCGGCGCCCACCCCGCGGGGTCGCGGTCCTCCGCCGCCTGCAGCGCCGGGTCCGTCGCCATGCGGACGAGGGCGGGCGCGTGCCGCTCCTCCAGCCCCAGCGTGCGGTAGTCCGGCCACGTGCGCCGGCGCGCCGGCTCCGCGCCCAGCTTCAGCAGCCGGTCCACCGGCGGAAGGTAGGATCCACCTGAATCGGCCATCCTACTCCCCCCGCTCCAGCAGCTCGCGAAGCCCCTCGAGGTCGTCGCCCACCTCCTTGCCCAGCCGTCCGTCCTGCTTGCGGACGAAGATCCTGTCGCCCCGCCGCTTCAGAAAGAAGACGCGGCCGTACTCCACCGGGTCGCGCTTCATCCGCTGCCGCGCGTCGTCGGCGCTCTCCTTGGGCTCCAGCAGGCGCTGCCGCGGCTCGGCGTCGCGGTGGGCCACTCCGCAGACCACGAAGTCGGGGTAGAAGCGCCCGTGCTCCGTCGCCTTTACGATGCCCACGGAATACGGCTTGAGCGGCGGATTGCGGTGCCACCACCGCACCCACGCCGCCTGGTCCAGCGCCGCGGCCAGCTTGAGCTCGAACTCGTTCAGCCGCCAGTGGCCGTCCATGTAGGCGGCGGAAAACTGCGTGCCGTCCGCCAGCTGGTGCTGGTGGCTGCCCAGCTGGCGCAGCAGCTTCATGACCTCGGGGTCCTCCATCTCCGCCGCCGCGTGGTCGGCCTGGGTGGGGGGACGCACGCCGTAGATGTTGCGGGGCGAGAGGGGAAGGGCGCGCGACGCGGGAAAGAGCAGCGCCCGGGGAAGCGGGTCGGCGTCCTCTACCCGCACGAAGCGGGAGAGCGCTTCGCTGTACGCCGCCTCAAGCTCGTCGCCGCCGGCGCGCACCAGCAGGTGGACCGCGTCGCGCTCGACGCGCGTGCGCGTCTCGTCGGGCGGCGGGGCATCGGGATAGCGCAGCTCCAGCATCTCGTTCACCGTCGCGGCAATGCGCCCGGCCATCTTCCGCAGCACCACCGCGCGGTCCCCCTCGCCCAGCCCCAGGCGGCGGCCCAGCACGCGGCGCGCCTCCCAGGCCAGCCGGTCGCGGTTCAGCACGCCGCGCACGGGGCTCTGGCCCACGGCCAGCTCCGCCGGGGCGTCCGGCGAATCGGTCAGCTCCGTGGTCTTTTCGTCGTACACCAGCCCGTCCAGCGCACTCCGGATGGCGTTCTGGATGGTCCGGTCGGGCAGGTGGACGTGGCTGCCCACCTCGGCGGCCACGCCTTCCAGCGTCTCCAGGTCCGGCAGCACCTCGGTGCGCAGCGCCGGGCCCAGCGTCTCCAGCCCGGTGCGCAGGGGATACACCCGCACGCCGATGCGCGCCCACGCCTCGGCCACGGCGGCCGCGTCGGCCAGGGGCGTGGCGGGGGCGGGCGGCTGCCGGCGGGGGGGTGCGGCGGGGGCCGGCGGCGGCGCCACCGCGTCCAGCCCGCCGAGCGCATCGAACAGGGTGCCGTCGCCGTACGCCGGCGCGGCGGGCGCCGCCACGCCGCCAAAGATGTCGTCGGGCGGGGGCTCCAGGTCGTCCGCGATGCGCCGCGGGGTGCCCACGGGGCGCGCGGACTCCACGGGCACCAGGGTGGCCCGCACGCTGGCGACCGCCGCGGCCCGCTCCTCCTCCGCCCGCTCCGCCAGCGCCACCGCCGCCTCGTCCTCCAGCGCCTCTTCCTCTTGTTCGCCGGGAAGCACGGGCTCGCGCAGCACCAGCGCCTCCTGCGAGGCGGGGATGTTGGTGAAGGTGGTGGAGCCGTTGCGGTGCGGCACCGCCCGGATGGCCTCCAGCGCCCCCGCCAGCTCCGACTCGATCCCCCGGATGGTGGAGACGGCCTGGTGAAAGCCGTCCTGCACCCGGGGATACGCCAGGTACAGGTAGCCGGTGTCCAGCGCCACCGGCAGCCGGGCGCCCTCCTCGTCCAGCTGCTTGAACAGGGCGCGCACGCCGCGGTCCACGCGCATGATGCGCCCCAGGAACTGCGTGGCGAAGCCCTCGTCCGACACGTGCTTCATGGAGGCGAGCACGAAGGCCCGCGGCGCGTCGAAGCCGGTGCCGGCCGACTCCTTGAAGACCAGCACCTCGCGCGAGGTGTCGTTGGCGATGTTGTGCAGCGCCATGGGGTCCGGCGTTTCCTGGCTGTGCGACGCGATCAGCGCCGGCTCCACCCCGCAGGTCTGCACCAGCGCGCGGATGGCGGCCTCCACCGTGCCGGGGCCGTTCTCCACCTGCACCAGCAGCAGCGGGGTGCTCGACACGCCCGCCTGGGCCAGCGCCTTCTTGACCTGCAGGTGCCGGCGCCAGGCGCGCAGCAGCACCGTGGCCCGCACGTCGGCCAGGGTGGCCACCGTGCTCCGGGGCTCGTAGACGTGGGCCAGCACGTAGCGCTTGTTGAGCCCCGCGCTCACCGCGTCGATGCGGCTGGCGGCAAAGGTGGCGTGCTGCGTGTACCCCGCCGCGTTCACGAACGCCGCCAGCTTGGCGTCGCGCGGGGTGGCGGTGGCCATCACCAGGCGGTACGGCTGCATCTCGCGAACCAGCCCGCCGAACACCGTCTCCTTCGAAAGCCCCAGGTGCGCCTCGTCCACCACCACGCCGATGCGGTAGCCGCGGCTCGTGGCGCGCTCGGTGATGTCGTTCAGGCTGACGGTCTCGTCGCCGCCGACGTTGATCCTGCGCAGCGCCGTGTTGCTCGAGGCCACCAGCTGCACGTTGGCGATCAGCACGTCGCCCGGGTGGTGGTCCGCGTGCCGCTCGTCCACCAGGGTGTAGGGCCGCAGGCGCGGGCACGTGCCTTCGATGGCGTACAGGGTCTGGGACACCAGGTGCGTGTACGGGGTGAACCAGAACCACAGCGTCCGCGTCTCGGTCGCGGTCTGCTCCAGCGCCCGGGCCAGCATGAGCGTCTTGCCCGCGCCGGTGGGGGCGCGCAGCAGGATGGGCGTGTCGGAATGCCGCAGCCGCCGGGCCATTCCGTCGATGATCTCGCGCTGAAACGGCTCCGCCTCCACCCGCCGCCCCGTCGTCCGCAGGTCCAGCATGTGCGAGCCCGCCGGCGCCTCCGCCGCGTCCCTCGCCCCGCCGGTGAGGATCGCCCCGCTCATGCCGGCACCTCCTCGCCCGGGAGCGCTTCCGATTCCGCGTCCGATTCCGCGTCCCGGGCGGAGACGGTGACGAGCCCTTCGAACGCCGCCTCCGCGCCCGCGTGGGCCTGCGTGGTGAGCACCGCCTCCAGCGCGGAAAGGCTCACCACGTCCTTGCCCGCCGCATGCAGCGCCTCCTCCACCGCCGCGGGGCGGTCCGAGTACACGCGCAGGGTGTGCTCGGGAAGGGTGGCCAGCGCCGCCAGCACGGGGCCGGTGACCCGCGGAACAAAGAGGACGGCCGTCATCCCGTCGCGCGCCATGATGTTGGCGGGGCGGGCGGGATACGGCATCAGCGCGTCGCCGTGCAGCAGGCTCAGGGTGTTCCAGACCTGCCCGGGGGTGATCTCGTAGGCGGCGTCCGCCGGCTGCACCGGGTGCACGCGCAGGTACGCGGCGCCACCGCCCAGCCCCGGCGTGTCACCGAACCCTTCGGCGGCCAGGCGAATGCGGCGCGCGCACACGTCGCGGCACAGGTTGCGCTCCGGCTCCTGCTCCGTCGCCTCGGTGGACGACACCAGGATGAAGCGCCGCCCGGCGGGGCGCCCCGCGGCGCGGTCTTCGGCGTTCAGCGCCATCACCGCGTGCCCCGTGGTCCCCGCGCCTGCGTAGAAGTCCAGCACCACCGCGTCGGGCCCCGCGGCCTGCCGCAGCAGCTCGGTGACCAGGCTGAGCGGCTTGGGATAGTTGAACACCTTTTCGCCGAACATGGCCTGCAGGATCTGCCCGCCCTCCTCGCCGTACGCCGCCGTCATCTCCACCACCTCGTCGCGGTCCTCCGCGTCCCTGGCGGCCTTCGGGCGGATCCACGACGACACGGGCTGCCGGTCGTTGTCGATCTCCCTCCGATACCGCTTGAGCCGGGGGCGTCCAAAGCCGACGCGCCTGCCCACCAGCGCCTCCAGGTTGGGAAGCCCGCGCCGCAGCAGGGGAACGCCTTTGCCGTCGCGCGGCACGTCGCCGCGGTCGATGGCGTCCAGCAGCGCATCGAGCGTATGCCAGACCTCCACCCGGTCCTCGGCGTCGGGCCACTTGATGCGCCCCTGCTCGATCAGGTCGTCCATCGAGCGGCTCTTGAAGTTGGCCCGCTCCCCCGCCTGCTCGCGCGTGACGTAGGCCCACACGCGGTTGGGGTTGCACGGGTAGTACGTGTCGGTGGCGGGGTTGTGCAGCGGATAGTACGCATTCCCCGCGCGGGGGTCGTTCCACGACACGCCGGCGGACAGGTCCTTCGAGGCCCACGGTCCCCGGCCGTCCCCGTCGTCGTGGACGTAGTCCAGGAGCGTCTTCAGGAGCCCGGCGAAAGCAAAGCCCGGGCGCGCGAAGATCAGCACGTGCTCGTGGTCCATGGAGAACCGCGCGCCCGTGATGTCGTTGGAGCCCTGCCGCGTACGCCAGACGAAGCTGCCCACGCGCATGTTGTGGAACACGTCGTCCAGCAGCAGCTCCAGCCGGGCGCGGTTCTCGTCGTTGATGAACACCAGCAGCACGCCCTCGTTGGCCAGCAGGTCGCGCGCGAGCACCATCCGCCGGTACAGGTGCTCCAGCCACTGCGACTGGCGAAAGCGGTCGCTGCGCTGCGCCCAGTGGTCGTTGTAGACGAAGTCGGACTTGCCCGTGTTGTACGGCGGGTCGATGCAGATCACGTCCACGCGCCCGCCGTGCGTCAGGCGAAGCAGGCGCAGCGCGTCGAAGTTGTCGCCCTCGAGGATGACGTCGCGCCACGGCCCGGCGCCGGTGGCCGCCTCCGGCACCAGCGACGTCACCACCTCGCTGGCGTTGACGGCGCGCTCGTGCTCGATCTCCTTGCGCTCCCAGTACAGCCCCAGGCGCTGCTTGCGCTGAAGCTGGCGCACCAGCATCCGCAGCTCGCCCGGGGCCAGGTGCTCCAGGGGATCCTCGGCGGGCCCGCGGAGGGACGCGCCCGCCGCGGCCGGGGGGGCGGACGCACCCGGTACATCAGCGGGCTCGCCGGGACCGGGCGGCTCGTGCTCCGGCGGGCCGGCGGGGACGGCGGTGGTGATGGCCATGCTGCGAAAGGTACTCCTGCACGCGACGCGGACAGCCTTGTCCGGGCGCGATGAATTCGTGGGAATCCGCGCGAGCCGGCGGACGCGGAGGCCTGCGCCGGCAGGGGGACGCACGGCTCGCGCACCCGTTCGGCGAGCCGCCGTGAGGCTACCATTTTATCGCCGCCGCACCCGCCGCGCGACCCTCGGACGGATCGCGCCGGTCCACGGCGTCACGGCTGCGGATGAATGGCGTGGCAGGATGGATCCAGGCGCCGGTCAGGCTGGCGGGGCGCTGTCGGCGGGGTCGAGGGTCTCGATCACCCGTGGCTCCATGTCGGCCAGGAAGCGCTGGATGAGCGGGGCGGCGCCGTCCGAGTACACCAGCGTCCGCTCGAACCGCTGGTACGGGCTTTCGGGACGGCGGACGGCGGAAAGCCAGTTGAACGAGCCCTCGCTGATCTGCGCGTCATCCACCGTGACGGTCTTGTTGTGGATGCGCGCCGCCACCCGCACCGTGGCGCCGCTCTGCACCAGCAGCCGCTTTCCCTCCGCCGCGGCAGGGCGGTCGCGGCCGTCCACCCGGTTCAGGTCGGCGTCCACGTAGCACACCACCTGCACGTCGCGCTGGACCGCCTCGCGCACCAGTTGGTCGATGCCGTCGTCGCGGATGGCGCGCGCGCTGATCCACGGCGAGGTGATCCGCACGATATCCTTTGCATCCGTCAAGAACCCGCGCAGGGCGGCCTGGTGCGCCTCCAGCCCCGACAGCTCCCGCACGGGGTGCAGGCCGTCCCCCAGCGCCACGACGACGTCGATGATCTCGTTCTCCTGCGACGCCATCAGGTGCTTTCCCAGCAACCCGGCGGCGGAGCGGGAGCGCACGTCGAACACGCCCATGTCGCCAAAGACCAGGAAGCTCTCCTTTGCGCGCGAGACGGCGACGTTCAGCAGCGCGCGGTCCTCCAGCATGGGGCGGTTCCCCCCGTCCGCCTGCGTGTAGACGGAGGAAAAGATCACCACGTCGCGCTCGTCCCCCTGCAGCGCATGAACGGTGTTGATGGTGAGCCCCTTGATCCTTTCACGCGCCAGCCCGTCGCGGATGGCGCGCGCCTGGGCGCGGAAGGGCGTCACCACCGCCACCACCTGCTGCAGCGGCGGACGTTCCTCGCCAGCCGCCAAGCCGCGCGCCCTGGCGCCCAGCGCGCGCAACGCGTCCGCGTGCTCCACGATCCATTCGACGATCGCCTGCGCCTCGACGGGATTGTCGCGGCTGCCGGCGATGCGGCGCGAGGTGCCGCGGACGTGCGCGTAGCCCATGCGGGGAAGCGGGGGCGCCTGCGCGTCGTCCGGGCGCACGGGAACCAGCCGGCGGTCGTAGCACAGCTGGTTGCTGTATTCGATGATGCGCGGCGCGCAGCGGTAGTGCTCCGTGAGCAGCATCCCTCCGTACGCCAGCCCGGGAATGCGGTACGGGCTCTGGCGCTGCGCCACCTGCATGGCGCTCCCCGCGGAGGCGGTGATGCCGGACGCGTACACCCGCTCGCGCGCCTCCGCCGTCGCCGCCAGCCCGGCGCTGCGCAGGTTGCCCTCATCGCCCCACGCGCTCACACGCCAGACGGGGCGCAGCTGCTCCACGTCGCCCACGACCAGCGCGCGCTTCGCCAGGGCCAGCGCGGCACCCGCCAGCTCCGGCGGCACCTGCCCCGCCTCGTCCACGATCAGCAGGTCGATGTACGACAGCAGCGGCACCGCGCCGGTCTTTTCCCCGCCCCACCAGGTGAAGAACGACGGCGCCTTGTACAGCGTGGAGACCATGCACGGGGTGAGCTTGGCGTAGCGGCGCCAGCGCTTTTCCTGCTTGGGGCGCGACTGCTTTTCCTGGTAGCCGCTCTCGACCTGCTCGCGCATCTCCTCCAGCCAGCGGCCTTCCCAGTAGTGGGTGGCCAGCTGAAAGGCGCGCACCCGCAGCAGCCGGTCCGCCTGCTCCAGCGCGTCGTCGGATCCGGACGTCCCGCCGCCCGCATCCCGGCCGCGCGCGCCCTTCGCCAGCGCCGCAGACCACCCGTCCCACGCCGCCGTGGCCGCGCGGAGACGTCCATCCAGCTCGTGCATCACGCGGATCTCGCTGCGCAGATCGGCCAGCTGCGTGGCGCGCGGCTCCCGGAACGCCGCGTGCGCCGCCTCCACGCCGCCCAGCGCGTGCAGAAGCGCGCGGGCCGCCGCGCCCCCCTCCTGCGCCGCCTTGTCCCTGACCTCCGCCAGCGCCCCGTCGATCCACCCGTCCACGTCCGCGGGATCGCGCACCTCCGCCGGCGGCGCGGCGCCCTGCGCGGCCAGGAAGCGGCGGATGAGCGCGCGCCGGTGCTCGCGCACGGGCCCCAGCCAGCCCAGCGCAACGATCCACCACGCCGTCCGCGCGTCGAACGCCTGCCACGCCTCCCGCAGCGCGCGCCACGACGCGGACTCCATCTCCACGCGGTCCGCCGACTCCGCCGCGGCGCGGTCGTGGGCGCGGCGGTACTTGGACGCCTGCCGGTCCGCATCTTCCCGCGCCTCGCGAAGCTGCCGGTCCAGCGCATCCGCTTCGCCGCTCGCCGCCTGAATCAGCGGCGCCAGCGCCAGCGTGCCGAAGCGCTTTTCCACCACCTCGCGCACCTGCAGCAGCGCCAGGCGGGCGCGCACGCCCTCCTCCAGCGTGGCCGCGCACTCCGCCAGCTCCCCGTGCAGGCGGCGGACGACGTCCGCCACGGAAGGAAATCCCCGGCCGAACGCGCGCGAGGCGTGGTCCATGAACGCCGCGCGGGCGCGCTCCAGGTACTCCGCGTTCTCCACCAGCGTCGGAAACGGCCCGCCGCGCTCCGACGCCACCTGGAAGCGCCCCGCGTCCTCGTCCTGCCGCGCCTTCGACGCGCAGAACAGGCCAAAGCTGCCCACCTCCGGCACCCAGCGCCCCGCCAGCGGCGACTCCGCCTGCTGCGCCTTGCCGAAGCTCTCGATGACGTTGGTCACCGCCTGGTTGTTGGTGGATACGGCCACGATCACCGGCGGCTCGGCCTCGTCCAGCGCCGCGCGCACCCACAGGGAGGCGACGATGCTCTGGATCAGCGTCGTCTTGCCGGTCCCCGGCGGGCCGTTGATGGCCAGCACGTCGCCCTCGTCCAGCGACAGCGCATGGTGCAGCGCCTGCCGCTGCGACGCCGCCAGCGCGTGGCGGTCGCTCATCTGCCCCAGGTGCAGCGCGTGCGCGCGGATGGACGCCTCCACGCCCATCGGCTCCGCCTGCTCCCGCGTTTCCGCCGCCGCGAAGCGCGCCAGCAGCGGCGGCACCGCGTCCGCGTCCAGCACGCGGTCGTAGACCGTCATCAGCGGCGCCACCATCGCCGGCGCCGGCGCCTGCGGCACGACGAAGCCGGTGGGCAGCGTCAGGTACGCGCCCGGCGGTGCCAGCCCCAGCGCGCCCAGGTCGAACCCGCCGTGCGTCAGCTTCCACCCGGCCTCTTCCCCCACCGCCTCCAGCATCTTCCAGGCGTGCTCCCAGTACGCGTCCCACCCCGCGGACGCGTCCGGCGGATCCGTGGCGGAGAGATAGCGGTCCACCGCCGCCACGCTCCCCAGGATCACCGTCCGGTCGTCGCGGCCGGGCTCCAGCCGGTCGCGCGGAATCCACGGCGCCCCGTCCCCCGGCGGCGAAAGGCGGCCGTCGCGCGAGAGCACCGCCGGAATCCACAGCGGCACCACGAAGTCTTCCCGGGAGCCGCGCGCGCCGTGCGTCACCGCCGCGCGCGCCACGAACGGGCACACCAGCACGCGGCACGAGGCGGCCTCGCCCCGCTCCGCGTCGTCCTCGCCCGCGTTGCGTGCCGCGTCGCGAAAGATCTGCCCCACGCGGCCCGGCGGATCGTCCGGCACCACCCCCTGCTGCAGCACGTCGCGCGGCACGGCGTACCGCCCGTCGCTGCGGCCCGCGACCGGCGCCAGCGCCTGCGCGGAAAGGTCCTGCCGCGCCCCGTCCACCAGGCTGGCGCGCCAGTACGTGACGACGGAGCGCGCACCGGCTTGGGCGGAAGCGGCGGGCTTTGGCGCGATGAAGGGCACGAGTGTCGAGCGAAAGATTCTGAGATTCCGGCGAGCAAAACGTATGTCGCGCAAACTATCACGCGGAGCACGGGGGCTCAACCGCGTGCATATCCCGGCGGCTGCCCCCCAAACTGGAGGTGAGGAAAACAACACCTTTGTTGGTACAGAGGAACAGAGTAAGACAGAGGACTCAAGATGATATTACAGCTCGTTTTCTCTGTCTGACTCTGTTCCTCTGTACGATTATTCTTTTTCAAGATCTAGTGAGTCCAGCCGCGCTCAGCGGACCCCGAGGCCAGCTACCCTGTAATGGGACGATCCACCAGCCCGCGCGGCCCGCATCGAACGAGACGGTGGTGCTCCGGCCCGTTCTCGTCTATTTTGGCCTTCCCGGCTCGCAATCGTTTCCTTTGTTCCGTTTCACCCCAGTACGCATGGATTCTCGCGAACGCCTGCTCATCGACGACCTGCTGATGCGCAAGGTGGACGAGGTCAACTACCTCGTCGCCGTGAACGCGGCGCTGTACCGCCCCATCGTGCGCTTCTTTCACCAGCGCTACGAGGCCGGCGAGACGGGGTGGCTGTGGCCGGGCGAGGTGGCCGCCTTCATCCGCACGCAGCATCCGCATTACCCGGCGTACACCGACGAGGAGTGCGAGGCGCACCTCAAGCAGCTCGAGGCGTGGGGGGTGCTCACGTCGGAGCACGACGTGAACCAGGCGCGCACCATCGAGGAGTTCGTCCGGGCCGCGCGGCGGTACCAGATCAGCGAGACGGCGCGGATCATCGAAGAGATGCTCATTCGCCTGGCGCGCGGGGACGGTGCGCGGGGGTCGCTGGACACCACGCGCCTCGCCCGCCTGCGCGACGCGCTCCTGGAGCTGGGCCGCGTGCTGGCGGAGCTGGACCCCGCGCGGGCGCCGCACGACGCGCTGCGGCAGGTGGAAGGGCTGTGGAACGCGGCCGACGACGCGCGGCGGGAGCTGCGCGAGCAGGCCCTGCGCTACATGCGCGAGATGGAGCACGACCGCATGCCCACGGCGGCGGACCTCGTGGTCTTCATGCAGTACAAGCGCATGCTCCGCGACTACCTGGACGAGTTCGCGCTGGGCCTCAAGGACTTCGTGGAGCGGACGCGCGACCTGTTCGAAGACTGGGCGGCGGCCGGGCTGGACGTGCGGCTCGCGCTGGCCCTCGCCCGCAACGAGCGCGAGCGCAAGGGCGACCTGCGGCCGGAGGAAGAGGTCCGCGCCGTGTTCGAGGGGCAGATCCGCGCCCTGCGCGGCTTCAGCGCCCGCGGCGGCGACGCGGAGATCCTGCACGCCAAGACGACGGCACGCGTGCGCGGCCTGGTAGAGCAGATCGAGCGCGTGGTGACGGAGCGCCGCAACGCCCTGAACCGCGCCCGCGACCTGCGCCTGCTGGCCCAGGCCTTTCGCCGCGCGGGGACGGACGACGAGGCGCACCGGCTGGCGTCGGTGGCGTTCGGCTGGGGCGCGCCGCGCCACATGCGCGCCTACGGCGCCGACGCGGCGGCGGAGCTGGACCCGGACGCCTCCGTCTGGCACCAGCCGCCGTGGGACGTGGAGCTTCGGCCGCGCGTGCGCGGCAACCCCAACTTCCGCGCCGTCACGCCGATGGAGGACCGCAGCATCCAGAAAGCGGAGCTGCGGGCGCGCGTGCTGGAGCAGAAGCGGGCGGAAACGCGCTTCTGGGACTCCGTGTTCCGCGACGGCGAGCTGGTGCTGGACGGGCTCACGCTGCGCTCCGCGGGCGACCGGTCGCGCGTGGTGCGGCTGGTGCGCGACTGCCTGCGCTCGCCCGACCGGCACGTGCGGCTCACGGACGGCTCGCGGGTCGAGATCCTGCCGCCGGACGATGCGCGGGCCGTGGCCGAGGTCGCCGCGCCGGATGGCTTTCTCTACCTCCGCGCCTTTCGCCTGCGCCGCACGGAGGGGGCGCGATGATCACCAGCGACATCGCGCGCTCCGCCGACTTCCGCCTGTGCGCCGAGGCGCTTATCGACCGGCCCATCGTCACCGCCGCGGACAGGCCGCTGCTGGAGAAAATCCGCCGGCACGCCAACGAGCTGCAGGCCGCGTTCACCCGGCTCACGGGATGGCGCGTGCAGGCACACCCGGAGTTCGCGCGGCTGGTCAAGACGCCGGCGCGCGCCGAGGCGTCGCACGGGCTGCCGTGGGCGCGCAAGAAGATCGACTACGCGCTGCTGGCGTGGGTGCTGTGGTACGGCGAGCACACGGGCGGCCGCAAGTTCACCGTCAGCCAGATCGCGGACGAGATCAAGCTGCGCAGCGCCGGCCCGGGCGACGCCGGGCTGGACTGGACCTCGCGCGACCAGCGGCTGGCCGCGCGCCGCGTGTTTCGCGGGCTGGAGGAGATGGGCGTGCTTCGCCTGCAGGACGGCAGCGTGGACGAGTGGGCGGACGAGAACGGCAAGCGCGACGCGCTCTACGCCTGGGGCGCGGCCGCCTGGCGCATCCACGTCGGCATCCCCGCGGCGGAGCTGGAGCGCCTGGCGGAGGGGCGTCCCGCGCCCGTCTCCCCCGCCCCGCCCGCCGACGGCACGGACGAGATCCGCCTCTATCGCACGCTCCTGCTGAACCCCGCTCTCTTTCGCCGCGACGACCCGGCCGCGTTCCGCCTGCTGGACGCGCCGGAGACGCGCGCCCGCGTCCTACAGAACCTGAAGCAGCTCACCAGCTGGGAGCTTGAGGTGACTCCCGAGTACGCCCGCGTCCTGCGCCCGGCCCGATCGGACGACGCCGTGCAGACGCCCATCCCCGTCACCTCCGGCCTGGCGCACGCCGTCCTCTGCTTCTGCGGGTTGCTGCGCGACCGCCAGGCGGCGGATCGGCTCGTCCTCGCCGGCGGTGAATCCTACCTGATCGACGAGAGCCGCGTCTGGCAGGACGTGGACGAGCTGCAGAAGCGCTTCGGGATCAAGTGGGGCAAGACGATGCAGCAGCAGAAGGTGAGCTCGCTGGCGGAAGAGATCGTGGACGAGATGAAGGCGTGGGGGCTGATGCGCGACACGGACGTGCCCGGCCAGTACCTGGTGCTCCCCACCGCCGCGCGCCTGGCCGCGCACTACGCCGGCGGGGCGGAGAAGGACGACGATTCGATGTGATGGATGGCACTCCCCAACCTTGCGGTACGAAGTTTTCGGACCGATAATTGTCGGACCGAAATCTTCGGTCCGGCGTTCGTCGGACCGAAACGTTCGTACCGGGAAGGCGGCGAGGTCATGATCCGGCGCATTACGGCTCCGCGGCAGCGGAACCCCTTTGAGATCGGGCTGATTGCCCGCGGAAACCACTTCGCGGACCGGGAGGAGGAAGTCGCCCGCATCGCCAGCGTCTTGCGGTCTCCGGGGAGCCGGCTGGTGGTGTACGGCGACCGCAGGCTGGGCAAGAGCAGCGCGGTGGACCGGGCCGCCCAGGCAGCGCGCAAGGCAAAGTGCACGGTGGTGGTCGCCACCCTCGCCACCGCGACGGACCCGGCCGATGCGGCGCAGCAGATCGTGCGGGGCGTGCGGGAGCAGGCCGGCCGGAACTGGCGCGCCACGCTGGACGGTGTCGCCGGCCGGCTGCAGGCCAGCATGGAGCTGACGCCGCCGTCCGCGATGGGCGAGCCCGGGGCGGTGCGCTTCGAGTTCGGCCTTCGCGAACACGCACTGGAACGCAGGAACCTGCTGTGGGAAGCGCTGGGGGCGGTGAACGCGCAGATGGAGGCGGAAGGCCGCACGCTGGGCATCGCCATCGACGAGTTTCAGCGGATCCACGAGTGGGGCGGCGAAGACGCGGAATGGGCGCTCAAGGCGGCGCTGGAAACGCATCGCAACCTGGCGTACGTGCTGGCGGGCTCCAAACGCCACCTGATCGAAGGGATGATCACCAGCAAGAGCCGCGCGCTCTGGAAGCAGGTGGACGTGCTGGCGTTTCAGCCGATCGACCCGGAGGTGCTGGCGGAATGGATTCACGACCACGCACGCCGGGCGGGAGTGTTGCTGCCGCTGCCGGCGTGCGACCGCATCGTGGGCCTGGCCGGGCCCCGCACGCGCGACGTGGTGCAGCTGGCCCGTGCGGTCTGGGACGCCGCGTTGCGAAGCGGCTCCGACGAGGAAGGGCTGGTCGAAGCCGCGCTGGAAACGCTGGTACAGGAGCAGGGTGCGCTGTTCTCCGCGTTGTGGCGAGGACTTCAGGCGACGGACCAGCGTATCCTGCGAGCGCTCGCAGCCGAGCCGGACATCGCGCTCCAGAGCACGCAGGCGCTTCAGCGCTACCGGCTGGGTCCCAAGTCCACCGTGTCCAGCGCACTCGTCCGCATGGTCGACAACGAGGTGCTGGCCCGGGACGACGCCGGCAGGTACTCGTTCGATGACCCCTTTTTTCGCCGATGGGTGCAGCGCGTCGCGCTTGCGGACCTGGGGCTGCCCACCCCGCCGCTCCGACGGGGCTGAGTTGCCGCGCCCCTCTTCATCGACCCGCAACCTCGCGATTCCGTGAAACCAGCGTTCACGGCCAAGCAGGGCCAGTACCTGTCGTTCATCTACTACTACAGCAAGCTGAACCGCGTCGCCCCCGCGGAGGCGGACTTCGTACGCTACTTCCGGGTGAGCGCCCCGTCCGTCCACCAGATGATCGTCAGGCTGGAAGCTGCCGGATGGATCTCGCGCACGCCGGGCCAGGGCCGATCCATCCGGCTGCGGGTGGATCGCGAGCAGCTTCCGGATCTGGAATAGAACCGAGATGTCGATGCAATCCGATTTCTTCAAGTTGACGGGCGTGCCGCCGCGGATGCAGGCGCTGCTGGACGCCATGCACGCGGGCGACGCCGACCGCTGGCTGCCGCGCCGCCTGGTCCTGCAGAACTACTGGCTGTTCGAGGAGCCGGAAGTCTTTCACTTCGGCCGCGGCAACCTGATGCTCACGGGGCAGAACGAGTCCGGCAAGTCCACCGTGCTCGTGACCGCCATCACGCTGGTGCTGGACATGATGCTCACCCCCGATCGGGTGGACACCATGGGCAGCAACGACCGCAGCATCCGCTACTACCTCATCGGCAAGGACGACGCGCAGGAGGGCAGCCCCAACTGGCATCGCGAGCGCACCGCGTACATCGCCCTGGAGTTCGAGCGCGGCGCGTCCGGCGTCTTTCACACCATCGGCATCGGCCTGCGCTCGTCGCGCGACTGGACCAACCAGAAGGTGGAGCGCTGGGGGTTCGTGATGGATGGGGCCCATCGCGTGGAGGAGGGCGGGTTCCACCTGCACGAGAAAGGACGCCCGCTCCGCCCCGGCGAGCTGCGCGACCGCCTGGGGCGCCACGGGCAGGTGACGGACGACCAGCGCACGTACAAATCCGCCGTAAACGATGCGCTGTTCGGCTTTCAGACCGTGGAGGACTACGAGCGCTTCCTGGAGATGCTGCACGTGGTCCGCACGCCCAAGCTGGGCGAGGGGCTGAATCCAAAGAAAGTGGAGGCGCTGCTCAAGGAGTCGCTTCCGCCGATCCAGTCCGACAAGATCGACGCCGCGTCCGAAGTCTTTTCCAAGCTGGACACGATCGAGGAGGAGCTGAAGCACCTGCACGACCAGCTCGCCGTCGCGCGGGAGCTGGAGGGACCGCAGGAGGCCGCCGTCCTGGCCCGCGCGCGGCAGGCGGCGGCATCCTATCGCGCCGCGTCGAAGGAGCACGCGGATCGAAAGAAGAAGCACGAAGACGTGCTCGCCCGCCTGGAATCCGCCCGCGCGGAGGTGGTGCGGCAGACGGAGGTGCGGACGGCGCTGGCCTCCGAGCGCGCGGAAAAGGGCGGCACGCTGACCGTTCTGCAGGAGCGGTATCGGCTCAGCGAGGCGTTCGACATCGAAAAGGCGCTGCGGCAGGCGCAGGCGGAGCAGCGCAATGCGGCCGGCGCGTACGACGCATTGCGCGAGGACCGCAGGCGCACGCAGGAAGCGGCGGACCGCGAGCAGAACGCGCTGGGCGAGGCGGAGCGGTCGTGGACGCGCCAGACCGGCCGCCTGAGCGAAAAACTGCAGGCCACGGGTGATGCGGCCATGCGCGCGCACTGGCCGTCGCTGGAGCAGCGCGCCGCGCTCGCGGGCGACGCGCTGGGCGGACACGGGATCGATGGAAGCGGCGCCCTTGCGTCGGACCTGGCCCGCTCGTCCATCGAGGGCGAGGCGAGGCAGCGCCGGGAGGTGCTCGACGCGGTCCGCGCGGCGCTGGACGCCGTGGCCGCGGCGACGGGCCGGCTGGATTCCGCCCGCAAGGCCAGCGAGGTCGCCACCCGCGAGCTGAACCACGCGGACGACCGCTTCCGCACGGCCAGCCGCGAGGCGGAGTCCGCCCGGGAGGGAAGCGCGGACGCGCTGACGGCGTGGCGGGCCTCGTGCGTGGAGCTGCGCGTGCCCGACGAGCTGTTCGCCGCGGTGCTGACCGCCATCGACGCGTACAAGCCCGCCGGCCGCCCGGCGTCCGTCCTTGCCCCGCTGCAGCCCGCGCACGACGAGGCGCAGGAGGCGCTGCGGACGGAGGCGCAGGAGCTCGGCGTCCTCCGCCGGCGCCACCAGGCGGACGCGGAGGAGGTGGATGCGCGCCTGAAGCGCCTGTCGCGGGAGCCGGACGTGGAGCCGGACCGCACGCCCGCGCAGGCCGCCGCGCGCCGCCTGCTGCGCGAGCACGGCATCGCGCACACGCCGCTGTTCGCCGCCGTCGATCTCGCCGGGCCGCTGGCGGCGGATGCGGCGCTGGCGGCGCGCGTGGAGGCGGCGCTGCTGGATGCGGGCTTGCTCGACGCGCTGGTCGTGCCGCGCGTGGAGGGGGATCGCGTGCGCGCACTGCTGGACGCGCACGGGCTGGGCGACCGCTGGATCGCGCCGGCGGATGCGTCGGAGGATGTCGCGGGATCGGGCGGCGTGGGACGGGGCGGAGCGGCGGACTGGCTGGTGCCTGTCGCAGCGTCCGAGGTGCCGGCGGAAGACGTCTCCGCCGCGCTGCGTGCGCTGGGCTTGGCCAGCGGCGGCGCGGGGGCGGTGGACGCGGACGGCGGATGGCGGCTGGGCCCGCTGCACGGCCTTGCCGCTGCCCCGGCGGAGGCGCGCGTCCGCTTTCTGGGCGAGACGGCCCGCCGCGAGGAGCGCCGCCGCCGCATCGAGGAGGCGCGCGGCCAGTTGGCGGAGCTGCGCGAGGAGATCGGCCGGCTGGGCGAGGCGCTGGATGCGGTGCAGTCCCGCGAACGGTCGCTGGCTCGCGAGTGGCGCGCCGCGCACGACCTGCCGCAGCTGCAGACGCTGCACGATCGCCTGCTCTCCGTCCGCCGCGAGGAGCACGAGCGCGAGCGCCGCCGCGCCGCCGCCGAGCTGGCCGCCGAAGCCGTGGAGACCGCCACGCGCGAGCTTCAGCAGCGCAGCGCGGCCCTGGAGCGCGCCACGGACGACGCACCGTGGCTGCGCGGCCGCCCCCGCGCGGACGTCGACGCCGCCGCGGCCGCCCTCGCGGAGGTGCTGTCCATCGTCCGCGCCATCGGCGAAGACGTGGAGCGGCTGGACGAGATGCGCCGCGCCTACGCCGCCCGCACCCGCGCCCACGACGCGCTGCGCCTGCAGATCGAAGAGCTGGCGCCCCGCATCGCCCAGGCGAACGTGCGCGTGCAGACGCTGGACGCGCAGATCGCAGCGCTCAACGAGCAGCTGTCGCGCGCCAGCGTGGGCCGCGAGGCGCTGGCGGAGGAGATCCGCGAATTGGACCAGCGGCTGGAGGCCATCGACCGGCAGGACCGGGACGCGAAGAGCTCCATCGACCGCAACACGGGGCAGATCGAGACGCTCTCCGCGCAGGAGCCGGACTACGCGGACCAGTTGCGGAGCGCGTTCATCCACCTGCAGTCGGCCGAGCACGGCTTCCGCGCGGGCATCGACGCGTATCCCACGCTCTTCGAGTACGCCGAAGACGCGCGCAGGTCCGGGCTGCCGAAGGCGATGCAGCGCATCCTCCACGACGTTTCGCCAGAATCCATCGACGACGAGGTGAAGCGGGCGCGGCAGGAGCTGCAGGCCGCCTACGCCCGGGCCCGCGGCGCGTTCGAGGAGATGAGCCCCACGCTGGACGGCGACATCCTCCGCTTTACCCACGAGCTGGGCGAGATGCGGCTGGACGAGCTGACGATCACGCTGGAGGAGCAGCAGGCGCGCAACGAGACGCTGCTGGAGGAGGAGGACCGCCGGCTCATCGAGCAGCTGATGCTGCGCGACGTGGTGGACGCCATCCGCGATGCCATCCGCAACACCCGCCACTGGGTCAGCGACATCAACGGCATCCTGGGGCGGATGAAGCTGTTCAAGGGCGGCATCATGCGCCTGCACTGGGACGTGCGCACCCGCGAAGCCGCCGACGCCTTCGATCCGCGCCGCCTGGACGATCTGCTGAGCCAGCGTGGCGTCCACCTGGATGAGGCGCGGCGCGAGGAGCTGCTGGAGATCTTCCGGACGATGGTTTCCGACATCCGCCGCCGGAACCGTGAGCGCGAGCTGCTGGAGGACTACCGCACCGCGCTGCTGCGGATGGTGGACTACACGCAGTGGTACACGCTCACCGTGCAGCGCAAGGACGAATCCGGCAAGTGGATCCAGCTCACGAAGCGCCTGTACGGCCAGGGAAGCGGCGGCCGGCGCACGCTGGACCTGCTGCTGCCGCTGATCGCCGCCGTCAGCGCGCGCCTGCAGTCCGCCGACCGCGCGGCGCCGCGCCTGGTGGGCTTCGACGAAGCGTTCGCCGGCGTGGACGACCGCAACGCCGCGGAGATCTACGCGCTGCTCACGGAGCTGGACTTCTGCTGGATCATGGCGACGGAAAAGGCCACCGCGCTGGGCTCGGAGGTGCGCGGCTCCGCGACCTACGAGATGCTGACGGACGGCGTGACCGTGGCCCCCACGCTCAGCCTGTGGGACGGCGTGCGCCGCTACGAGTTCATCGGCGACGAGCTGATCGGGATGGAGACGGGACAGGGAATAGGGAATAGGGAATAGCGGGATTGAGGCGAATCCATGGGAGACGGACATGCACCCTGACCTGCGGCGCGATCTGCTGACGCTGCTGCGCAACAAGCACTTCGCGCGGCTGCTGGATGACCTGCACGCCTCCCTCGTCCGCAACGGCGAGCCCAAGGGGCGCGTCATCATCCAGTCGCGCGACGAGGCGGACGCGCTGCAGGACCTGACCGGCAAGTGGATTGAGCCCGGCCGCACCATCGCTGTTCGCGACATCGACCTGCGCCTGCGCGAGCAGAGCATCTTCCACTGCTCGCTGGCCGAGGCGATCGAACTGCACCGCGGCGCGCCCATCGCGCGTCCCAAGGAGGAACGCGAACGCCGGATCGCCAGCCGCGAGCGCGCCGTCCGCCGCTGCTTCGAGTTGCTGCCGTCGCTCGGCATCTCGCCGGAGGCGTACAGCCGCGTGATCGGATGGATGCACGCCACGGAATCCGAGTTGCGCGCCGACGCCACGCGCTGGGGCGAGCAGGCGCTGCTGGATGCGATCCGTCCCGTAGCGCTCGCCTTCCACCGCCTCCCCGCGTCCGGCGCACCGCCCGTCTACCTGGCGGAGCTGGCCAACCAGGTCACGGGCGACGCGCACGGGCTGGATGCGGGCCGCCCGGCGCACGCGCTGCTCATCCGCGCGCTCGCCTTCACCTTTCCTGAAACCGCCGCGCGCGAGGACCGCGGCTCCGCCGCGTGGAAGCTGAACCTGCTCTCCGCGGCCGGCATCGCGCGCGACCCCATCTCCGTGCGCGTGGACACCTTTGGCCTGGACGGCGCCACGCCGTACCTGCGGGAACTGCGGCGGGAGGGCGTCGACCGGCCGTTCACGCTCAACACGCTGGCCGAGATCGGCGGCGATGTGCGGGCGTGGCGCAACGTGGCGTTCGTGGTTGAGAACCCCACAGTGCTGGCGGCGCTCATCGAGCACGTGCGCCAGTTCGTGCCGGAGAACCATCCCACGCTCGTCTGCACCAACGGCAACCTGAACCTGGCCGACAAGGCGCTGCTGGATGCGCTGGTGCAGCGCGGCGCGCACCTGTTCTACGGCGGCGACTTCGACGCGAAGGGCCTTGAGATCGCCGCCCAGGTGCTGGCGCGCTACCCCGGCGCCGCCAGCCCCTGGCGCATGACCGTGGAGGACTACCGCGACGCACTGCGCACCGAGGGCCGCGCGCTGGAGCCCGGCGCTGTGGACCGCGCCGCGCGCGCCTTCCCCGCCCTCGCCGCCGAGATCGCCGCCCGCGGCCAAGCCGCCCACCAGGAGGGCCTGATCCCCGCCCTAATCCGCGACCTCAGCCGCTTCGTGCTGGAAGGCGTCACGCCGTC
Source organism: Longimicrobium sp. (assembly GCF_036399255.1). Lineage (GTDB taxonomy): Bacteria > Gemmatimonadota > Gemmatimonadetes > Longimicrobiales > Longimicrobiaceae > Longimicrobium. The sequence continues at coordinate 59,731 of NZ_DASWNM010000082.1, read as the reverse complement.
GACGGAGGGGGATCGGCCGGATGGGTTGCCGGAGCAGCGGAGGATTTCACGATAGCCTTCCGTCATGGAGCTTCAACAATCATCGAGGAACGTGCTTTGTTTGGACAGCCTAAGATTTCGCTTGAAGATCTTGAAACCAGGCTGAACGCCGCCTTCGCCACTCGCTATCGGCCGTTCGCGGGCGCGCTGGTCAGCTACGCCTACACGCCGAGTGCTGCTGACGGGGCCAACTTGGTGTCGTGTCGGTGGTGTGCATCACCCTCTACAAGCAAGGGCGCGAAGGAAGTCATCCGCCGGCTGGAACTCGCCGCGTGAGACGCGCACCGGCCGCCGCGGGAGCACACGCCTGCGGCGGCCGGGTTGCGAGAACCCGCACGACGAGGGCTTTGCGGGGCAGCGCGGGCGTGTGTATATTGGTATTACAAGATGTACATCCGCACCGGCGAGGCAGCTGATGGGAATGGCCATGAAGGACGTGCGCGAGCAGCTTTCCGAACTGGTGAAGCGCGCCGCGTACCGCGGAGAACAGATCACGTTTGGCCCCAATCGCGGCGACGACGTAACGCTCATCTCCACGGAAAAGGTGCGCCGTATGGAGACTGCGCTGCGCGAGCTTGAACAGCGGATCGCGGAGCTCAGCCGCGAAGACGGAGAGGCGGCACCGTTCGCGGGCCTGCAGCGGGAGCTGCGCCTGGGCGGACTGTCGGCACGTGGCGAGTCGCCCCGGCCCCGGCGGCTGCTGCCGGAGATGGCATTGGAATCTTCGGTCACGCGGGAAGAGCGTATCCGTTTGGGTGCACGGGATGATCGTGCGCCCGAATTCCGCCGTACGCGGCCGCGCGCCTGAGCCGGGCCGGTGACTGCGTACGAGGCCGTTCCCCACCCCACGCTGCGGCAGGGCGACATCATCCTTGCCCCTTCGGTGGTGCTCGTCCCGCCCGAGCAGCGGGACCTTTCGGCGCCTCGCCGCGGACCGGAACGGCTGGGTGACCTCCAGCGGCTGGCGTTGTGGGACGCCGACGAGCGCGCCCTGTCTCCCGATGTATCCGCCGAGTTGCGCTTGAGCCCCGTGCTGGTGCTCAGCCACGACTGCGACCTGGAAAAGGAGTTCAACGAGCGTGTTCGCGACCTCATGGCCGCGGGCGTTCCGCAGGACCAGGCCGTCGCCGAGGCAGAAGCGGACTCCTCGCTCGATCCCCTCGCCGTCGTCGCGCCCCTGCGGGCCTTTTCGGAGTCGCCGGCGCAACGCCACGCCGGGGTGCGGCAGGGCCAGCGGATCGGCTTCTTTCCCATCCTGCAGCTTCCCCGCGACGGCGGCGACTACTTCGTGGACCTGGGACAGGTCACGACCGTCTCCGTGCAGTTGCTGCCGCAGGCGGGAAAGGTCGCGTCGCTCGCGCCGGAGTCGGTGTACGAACTGCGATACAAACTGGGCGAGGCGTATGCGATCCGCGACCTGGCCGTGCTGCAGGAGCTGGAGCGGCTGACCGGCCGGACGATCGTGCGCGCCACGGCCCTCCCCAAAAGCGGAAAGAAGACGTCGCTCCAGCTGTTCCTGGACGACGGCGACATCGTGCACCTGGAGATCCGCAAGCCAAGAGAGAGCCTGCCGGAGGAGATCGTTCGCACACGCGCGCGGGAGTAAGCACGCGCCGCGCGCCGAGGACCAGGAGCAACGGAGGTGCACCATGGCCCGCACGAAGACCGCCGCAGCCCCCGCCCCCCAGCCGCCGCCCAGCTACACCATTCGCAAGCACTCGCGCAGCTGGAAGGTGATTGATTCCGCGGGGCAGCTGGTGTGCATCACGCTCTACACGAAGGGCGCGAAGGAAGTCATCCGCCGGCTGGAACTCGCCGCCTGAGACACGCACCGGCCGCCGTGGAAGCCACGCCTGCGGCGGTCAGCGTCCCGCACGTACAACCGCCGCCCGCAGGCGAAAGACGGCGCCCGCGAACCTGCGCGTGTCGCCGCGCCGCCCCAGAAGCTGATGCCGTGCTGTCCCACGGGCGGACGCTCGCGGCGGCGGACGCGGAAAGAGATTTTCCGCATCTCCATCTCCCCCAGCCGTTTGTGTCGGGCGCTCGCGCCGCTACGGATCGTGGCTCCATCCGTGCGAAACGGACGGCCGTCGCAACCGTACTTCTCCCGGAACAAATCGCGATGAAGCGCCTGATCCTCTTCATGCTGCTCGCGGCCGTGCACGCGCCTGTCGCCGGCGCCGCACAGCCCGAAGGGGCGCCGGCCGCGCTCCGCGCCGTGCCCTACACCATCCCGCCCGGCTACACCGCCGCGCCGGCGCTGGGCGACAGCCTGACCGCGCTCTACACGCGGGCGCAGACGGCCGTCTTCCTGGCCGTGCTGCCGGACGATGCGGACCGCGGGGCGTTCATCGTGCGCGTGCGCGGGCTGCTCGCGCAGGCGGTCGCGCCGGGGGACGACGACAGCCTGCAGTGGCGGATGATCTCCAGCGCTCCGGCGTCCCCGTACGACGTCTATCACGAACGGTGGATCGGGTACGACGGGCGCGCGGCGGTGATCGCCGACTTTCATCACCTGCGCAAGGACGGGCGCGACCTGCTGACCGGGAGCGCGTTCCATACCCGCGAGGGGCAGCCCGCCCGGATGTTCCAAACCGGAATCGCGCCGACGACGCACGCGCTCTCCGCCCGCGCGTCCGCGCGCATGGTGGCGGAGCTGGTCGGCGACCCGCCCTACGACGAGGCGGAGCCCGACTTCAGCGGCATGGGCGGCACGGGCGGCACGCCGCGGGACGAGCCCGTAAACCCGGACGAGCCGGCCATCCGCGCCACGTTCGAAGCCTACCGCACTGCGCTGCTGGCGCGCGACGGCGAAGGGGCGCTGTCGCACGTGTCGCAGCCGGTGCTGGAGTATTATGGGTACGTGCGGGACCTGGCGCTGTATGCCAGCGCGGCGGAGGTGCGCGCCCGCCCGCTCTCCGACCAGCTTTTCGTGCTCCTGCTGCGGCACCGCATCCCCTCGGCGCGCCTGCGCGGCATGACGGCGCGCCAGGTGTTCACGCACGGGGTGGCGCAGGGGTGGATCAGCGACGGGCAGGCCCGCACCCAGCAGATCGGGCGGATCGGTGTAACCGGGAACATGGCGTTTGCGGAGATGCTCATCGGCGGCCGGCGGAGCCCCATCGGGTTGCACTTCGTCCGGCAGGAGGGCGCGTGGAAGTGGGACATGCTGGGCGTCATCCAGGGGATGGACACCGCCCTGCGCTCGGTCGCCGAGCGTGCGGGGATCACACCGGAGGCGTTGCTGCTGAGATCGGCGGAGCGGGTGGCGGGACGAAGGGTGCCGCCCACCATCTGGGACCCGCCCTTCCCCCGTCCGGACCGAAGCTGAGCCCATGCGCGCGGCCCGCGGCACGCCCCGCCGGCGCAGATGGACCGTGCCGCGCGCCGAGGTTCAAGCGCAATCGGAGGTGCGCCATGGCCCCCACGAAGACCGCCGCCGCGCCCGCCGCCGCCCGGCCACACCATCCGCAAGCACTCGCGCAGCTGGAAGCTGATCGATCCCCGAAGTCAGCTGGCGTGCATCACACTCTACGAGCAGGACGCGAAGGAAGTCATCCGCCGGCTGGAACTCGCCGCCTGAGATACGTACGGCCGCCGCGGGAGCACACGCCCGCGGCGGCCGTCGGTTACTTCTTCCGCTTGCGCTTGGCGGCCTGCTTCTGTGCCTTGCGCAGCTTTCTAGCTCGTTCGCCGGGGGAGATCTCCCGGGGCGGGGTGCGAGGCGGCTGCGGCCGGGCCATCCAGGGAGGCGGCGGATGCGGGGTCAGCCGCTCCTCCAGCAGCCCCAAGTCGATCTGGACGTCCTCCCAGTCCCCGCGGATGGACGGATCCGCCAGCCCCGCCTCGAAGGCCGCCTGCATCAGCGGCGCGGCTTCCACGGCACGCAATTCCACCAGATAGTCGACAAGAAAGCCGTTCAGGCCCTCCGGCTGCTCCGCCCAGCGTTCCAGCTGGCGCGTCAGCACCTCCACGCATCGGTCGCGCAGCTCCGGATGCCGCGTGGCGATCTCGTGCAGCGCTCTGGTGGCGCTGATGCGCGTCTCCTCCTCGAGGGCGGGATCAGCCAGGACCGCCGCCACGGGGTCGACCGACGCGGCGCCGATCATCCCCAGCACCTCCGGCAGCTCCTCGTCGGCGAAGTCGTCGTCCGGCAGCCGCACCAGAAGCTGGGCCAGCGGCGCGGCGGCCTCCGGCGCGGCCAGCTGGCCCAGCGCGCGCCACGCGTGCAGGGGGGCGTAGACCCGCGGGTCGTCCTCGTCCGCATGGTTCAGCTCCGGGTCACCGGCCATGCGGATGAGGTCCGGCACGTGCCCGGGCCCAATGCCCATCTGCCGGTAGTCGCGCCAGTCGTCGCCGCGGGTGAACAGGCCGCCCAGCCCCAGCAGGCGGTCCAGCGGCGGCGGATACGCGGCCGCGTCGGGTGTTGACTTTGTTTCCATGTGGCCTAATTTTGCCCGTCCCGCGCCGGTTTGCAAGCCCGGCGACGTTCCCGGTCCGCGTTCCGCATCCGTCACGATGGCATCGGCCCGTCTTCCGGCAGACCTCCAGGCGTGGGTCGACGCCCGCACGCGGCACCGCCTGACGCACGCGCAGGTGCAGATGGCCCGCGAGCTGGGGATGAATCCCAGGAAGCTGGGCAAGATCGACAATCACCGGCAGGAGCCGTGGAAGGCGCCACTTCCGGAATTCATCCAGCACCTGTACCGCAAGCGCTTCGGGCGCGAGGCGCCGCCCGACGCGCGGCCGCTTGAGGAGCGCGCCCGGGAGGCGGCGGCGAAGAAGGCCGCGCGAAAGGCGGAGAAGCGGGCGCGGCGGGAGGCGGAATGAGCGAGTACCAGTACTACGAGTTCCAGGCGGTCGACCGCCCGCTCACCGAGGCGGAGCTGCGTGAGGTGCGCGCGTATTCCACCCGCGCCCGCATTACGCCCACCAGCTTCGTCAACGAGTACAACTGGGGCGACTTCAAGGGCGATCCGTCCGAGTGGATGGAGGACTGGTACGACGCGTTCCTGTACCTGGCCAACTGGGGAACCCGCCAGCTGATGCTGCGCATTACGGCGGATTCGCTGGACCTCGGCACCGCCCAGAAGTACTGCCTGGGCCAGGATGCCATGGCGTGGGCGCACGACGGCTTCGTGATCCTGTCGTTCGTCTCGGACGAGGAAGGCGGCGACACGTGGGATGAGGAGGGCACCGGGCGCCTTTCTTCCATCCTCCCTCTGCGCGCGGAGATTGCCGCCGGGGACCATCGCGCCCTTTATCTTGGGTGGCTCCTGCTGGTGCAGGCGGAGCACACGGACGAGGATGAACCCGAGCCACCGGTCCCGCCCGGGCTCGCCACGCCGTCCGGCGCGCTCGGCGCCTTCATGGAGTTCCTGCGGATCGATCCCGACCTGGTGCAGGTGGCGGCGGAGCGAAGCGCGCCGCTTCCCGCCGCACCGGAGGCGGAGGAGGTCCGCGCCTGGATCGCCTCGCTGCCGGACGGAGAGCGCGTAGACCTGCTGGCGCGGGTCGCCGCGGGCCAGGAGCGGCAGGTGCGGACGGAGCTGCTGCGCCGCCTGCAGGCCAGCCGTGACGTGGGGGTGGCCGATGAGACCGCCGCGCCGCGTACGGCGGAAGCGCTGCTGGACGCGGCGGAGCGCATCGCGGAGGCACGGCAGCGTGCGCGGGCCGAGGCTGCCGCGCGCGAGCAGGAGCGTGCCGCGCGCAAGGTCGCGGAGGCGCGGGCGCTGCACCTGGACCGGCTGGCGCCGCGCGAGGAAGAGACGTGGGGACAGGTGGATGCGCTGATCGCCTCGAAGCAGCCGAAATCCTACGACCGGGCCGTGTCGCTGCTGAAGGACCTGCGCGACCTCGCCGCCCGCGACGGACGAGAGCCCGCTTTCGCCGCACGCCTGCAGGCCCTGCGAGAGGCGCACGCAAAGAAGCCGAGCTTCCTGGACCGGCTTCGAAAGGCCCTCCGGTAGCTCAGCCCTGATACCGGAATCGGGAAAACAACACCTTTATATGTACAGAGGAACAGAGGCAGACAGAGAAACCAGGATGATCGTTCAGCTCGCTTTCTCTGTCTGCCTCTGTTCCTCTGTACGATTATTCTTTTTCAGGATCTGGTATCATCATCATCCGGCAGCACGTCGAGCCCTGAGGTGCCGGCGCCTCGCGCAGGGCCGCGGTCGCGCGGGGTATGGCGCTCGCGACGGGGAGCAGGCGCCTCGCCGCGGCCGTCGCCTGCGTCCGCGCGCGGGGCGGTGTGTCCGGGAAGGGTGGCGGCGTAGCGCTCGATGTAGCCGTCCACGCGGATCTTCTTTGCCGTGGCCGCGCTGCTCATCGCCCGCACCTTGCCGATCACCGGGCGCTCCTGCCAGGCGTGGTCGTATCGCCCCATCACCCAGGTAATGCCGCCCGTGGAGTTGGGGTTGCGGCCGTCCAGCGCCCACCTGTTGTTCAGGTGCAGCATGTGGGCGAGCGCCTCTTCCGGCGTTTCCGTCCACTCCAGGAACTTCTTTCCCCACAGGATGCGCAGGTAGTTGTGGATGCGCCCGTCCGTGCGCAGCTGCCCCTGCGTGGCGTTCCACAGCGCGTCGTAGGTGGCGCCCGCCTCCAGCTGGTCGCGGGTGAACACCTCCGCGCGGCGGTCGCCGCGGTGCGCGTCCAGCGTCTGCCGGGCCCACGCCGGAAGCGAGGCGTAGGTGTCGTTCTCCGGCACCCAGTGCGCCGTGTTGTACGACACTTCGCGCCAGGTCACCAGCTCGTCCAGGAACGCCTCCGCATCCGGCGTCATCCCCCACCACCCCTCGCGCTTGCCGGTGGCGCGCGGCGCCAGGCGCAGGGGCGTCCACGCCTGGTGCCGGGCCACGGCGGCGAACACCTCGTGCACGCTCACGAATCCCCAGTGCAGGTACGGCGAAAGGCCGCTGTTGCTGGGGTCCTCCGCTTCGTTTCGCCGCGCGGAGTACGTGTCCAGCTTTCCATCGATGAACGCGCGCAGCACCCGCCGCGCCTTCTGCTCGCCGCCGCGAAAGTCCACCGGCGGCACGTCGTGGTCGATGGGAAGCGCCGCCAGCGCCCGCGCCGCGTCGCGTGCGTCCCCGCCGATCAGCACGTCCGCGGGCGACGGCCAGCGCGTGCGGATCCCCTCCAGCCAGCTCGCCGTCTCTCCCTCCACCGGCGGAAGCGAGCGCGCCCGCGGGAGGGGATTGGGGGCGGGCGCGTACGCCAGGGCATCGGGGAGCTCGCGCTGCAGCATCCGCCGAAAGTGCGCCGCGGTCACCCAGGCCTTTCCCGCCGCGCGCAGGGGAAGGAGCCCGTTTCCATCCACCGCCTCCAGCCGCACGCCCGCACGCGCCAGCTTGTGCCCGGCGGCATTCAGCATCCGGGGGATGAAGAACTCCGGGAACTCGTCCGTCACCACGGTGCAGGCGCGCTCCGCAAGGGCCAGCAGCAGCCCGCGTCCGTCGCCGGGGCGGGGCTCCACGTAGCGCACGTGCTGCACGCCGGCGGACGCGTACCCGCGGGCGTTGTCGCGCATGCCGTCCAGCGCAAAGCGGTGCAGCCGGTCGCTGGCCCAGGGATAGCCCGCGCGCAGGGCCTCCAGCACCACCAGCGGCCGCCGCCACTCGCGCGCGAGCTCGATGGCGTGCTCCAGCGCCCAGTTGTAGCGCGTGCGCCGCTGCATCACCTGCCAGTACAGCACGATGCCGCGCGTCGGGTCGGACGCCACGTCGTTCAGCGGGACCAGGCGATCGGGTGGGACGATGGATACGGGCATGCGGATGCGTCTTGGGCAGCGGAGCCGGCGAGCGGGACGCCAGCGGCACGGCACCCCGCGTGCCGCGCGGCCCTGGCAGCCCATGGTACGGCCGATGTCCGCGCTGCGGATGCACGGAAGTGTGCGGAGATCCACCGATCTTCATCCGCCCGCCACGTCGCGGCGACGTGAGGATCCGGCTGTTGGGTGGAAAAATGACGATCGGCCGCCGCGGGCACGCGCCCTCGTCGACCGATCGTCATCCATCTTCCGAAGCCCAGCTCCGAGAGGAAAACTGCCCCTCCCTCCTCAGACATGCCTGGGAGTGTGGTTAAGAATCCCTGCACTCGCGCCCCGTATGTCATTTCGAAGGAGGCGCCACACCGCACCATCGGCTCGCGCGAAATCCTGCGCGCCGACTGAGAAATCTACTGTCTGCTGCTGGTGTCCCGCTGCACCGCTCCGGCACTGGCCCTGTCCGCCCCTATCGTAGCCGCGAAGCAGGCACGGCTACCGCGTCGGCCCTCCAGCAATCCGACAGGGGATTCCTCGGCCCTGCAACCTCTGGTGTGAAAGCAGGCTGCGGCGTGGCCGGGCCTCGGAATGACAAGCGCTCGTAGATCTGCCTGGATGGCCCTGTCCTGCGTCGTCGATCAATCCCACGAAGCGCGCTCATCTTCCACGTGCCGATCGCCATCCACTCCGGACCAGAGCTCCGCGGCAAGTCCCTCAAGCTCGAGAATCGAGAGCCGCTCCGGGGCTAGCACCTCGGAAAGGATGTGCATCACCTCCTGCGCCACCGACCAGTGCCGGGATTCCGCCCGCGCCTTCAGTGCCTCGTACAGAGCATCGGGTACGTTCTCTACGTTCAGCGTCGCCATGCTTCCTCCTCTTTCCTCCAATGTGGAGGAACCCTGCGGAGCCGTTACGCCGGGAAGGCGGAGTCCACAAACGAAGCAGTCGACCTCGTAGCGGAATCGACCTGCGCTGGTCAGTTGCGGAACAGGTAGCTCAGCTTGAGGAACAGGCCGTCCGTGCGCGGGGCCAGGCCGTCGAAGCGGAACGCCTCGTCGTCCGTCACCTCGCGGCCGTAGCCCAGGAACGCCGCCGTGCCGGGCGTGGGACGCCAGCTCAGCAGCAGGTCCAGCCGCAGCGGGTTCAGCTGCGGCGCGTCCCACGACGGGCGGTTGCCGCGCCGTACGCGAAAGGGCTCGCCGTCGGCCAGGTACTCACGGCCGTCGGGGGTCCGCAGCACGTCCACCTCCTCCACGGCGTACTGGGCCAGGGCGCGGACCGCGATGGCGCGGGTGATCTGGTACTCGGCCCGCAGCCGCGGCACCAGCGCCCGCGAGTAGCGCGAGCCGTCGCGGTCGCGGAACAGCAGCACCCGGCGCAGGCTGGCGTCCACCCGCAGCGCCGCCGTGGGCCGCAGCGCCACCTCCGCCTCCAGCGACCATTCCCTGCCCCGCGTCCCCTCGGCAAAGATCGGAGTGGCGCCGTACGACGCCTCGAACCCCACGTCCATCCACTTGTAGTACGACGACTCCACGCCGATCGAAGCGCCGTTCAGCCCGCCCATCCGCGCGTCCGGCCCCACCAGCGCGTCGCCCGTGTGCACCCCGCCGTCCCCGTCCGGCAGCGAGTAGCCGGCGTAGTCCGCCGGGTCCAGCGTGTAGAAGCCGCGCCCCACGCCGATCTCGATCTCGTGGTTGCCGCGCAGCTCCGCCGACAGGTCGAGCCTCAGCTCACCCTCCTCGCCCCCGCCGCCCCGCCAGAAATCCCGCCCCGTGTAAAGGAGGTCCCAGCCCTGCACGAAGTCCAGCTCTTCGACCAGGGCACCCGGCGCGCCGTACCACGAGACGCGATTGCCGCCGGAGACGGAGGTGAACCCCGTCCGCCGCACGAACCCCGTCTCCGTCACGAAGTCCGCGGGAACGTCGCGCAGGGCGATGAGGTAGCCCCAGCGCCGCGCCGTGCGGTCGAGGTACACCTGGGCGATGTGGGCCGCGCGGTCGTGCAGGGCCACCGGCACGAAGCCGCCCGCCTCGCCCGACAGGTCAGTGCCGGCTCCGTCCGGCCGCCACGAGCGCGTCCAGCTGCCGCCCAGCTGCCCGCCCAGCATGTACGCCCGGCCAAAGCGGAACCGCGCATCCGCCGCCGCCACGTGGTTGAACGCGCCGCCCACCACGCGGCTGGTGGCCAGCAGCCCCACGGTAGACCCCGCACCCACGTCGCGCCGCAGCCGCCCGATCCCGAACCATGCGCGCTCCGCCTCCGGCGCGTAGCGGGCGGGGTTCTCGCGCGGCGCGTCGTCCACCGCGCCCAGCCAGGCCAGGTTCAGCGCGCCCACCTTGCCCGTGACGCGCGCGCCGGCGGCGGGCGCGACGATCGACCGCGTGTAGACCAGCGTCTCGGGCGTGGAGAACAGGTCCGCGCCTTCAAGGAAGAACGGCCGCTTCTCGCTCAGCGACAGGGCGAAGCGCTCGTTGACGGTGATCTGGTCGGCGTCCGCCTCTACCGTGCTGAAATCGGGGTTGATCGTGGCGTCCAGCGTGAGCTCGCTGGTGATGCCGTACTTGAGGTTCACGCCCACGTCCGGCTCGGCGGGCTCGCGGCGGAAGCCGTCCTCGTCCGTCAGCCCCTCGCGGCGCGCGGTAAAGGTGGGGTTCACCTCCACCAGCCGGCCCGGCCGCAGGTCCTGGATCCCGGACAGCACGCCGCTGGACGCCAGCTCCGCCGGCTGGTTGCGCGAGCGCGGGGCCCAGCTTTCCTCGGCACCGGCGGAGGGAATGACGCGGATGACGTTCATCCCCCACGTCTGGGCGCCGCCCGCGGGAAACTTCAACGAGCGCAGGGGGATGCGGATCTCCACCTCGTACCCCTCGCCCGTCAGCCGCCCGCGCGAGTCGAACACGAAGTCGGGGCTGTACGTAAAGCCGCGGCCATCGGCAAAGGTGCCGTCCTGCTGGATGCCCAGCGGGTTGACGAAGATGGCGAAGGCGCGGCGCCGGTCGTGAAAGGTGTCCAGGAGGATGCGGACGTGGTCGTCGGCCGTGATCTGGTCGCGCTCGGCCAGGGTGCTGCGCACGGACGATGGATCGGACGCATGCGCGCGAACGCCGATGAACAGCTCGCGCGGCGTGTAGAAGACCAGCACCTCCGTCCGCTCGCGGGCGGGCGTTCCCTCCGCCGGGGCGGACTGGGTAAAGCCGGTGAGCACGGCGGCCTGCCGCCACTGCGCCTCGTCCAGGCGGCCGTCCACGCGCACGGCGGCCTGGTCCACGCGGGGGATGCGGGCGTCCAGCTCGCCGCGCGCGCCGTCGAACACGGCGGCGGGCACGGGAACGGTGTCGGCGAAAACGGAGCAGGCCGGCGCGCAGGCAACGGCGCCGGCCATCAGCAGGCTGAGCATGATGGGCGGGGTTCAGGACGCCGCAAAGATATCCCTTCGCGCCCGCCCGGTCGACCCCGCCCCACCCGCCGGAATCTGCGCGCTACGCCGTTCGTGGACCCTGAGAGTGTGTTCAAGAATCTGACGCTGCGCATCCAGGCAGATCTACCAGCGCTGTCATTCCGAGGCCCGGCCACGCCGTAGCCTGCTCTCACACCAGAGATTGCAGGGCCGAGGAATCTACCCTCGGGTTGCTGGAGGGCAGACGCGGCAGCCCCCGCCGCAATCGAGGTCACGATGCAGCCTGACAGGGCCAGTGCCGGGGCGCGCGACGGACCACCAGCAGCAGACAGTAGATTTCTCAGTCGGCGCGCGGGATTTCGTCCGAGCCGATGGTGCGGTGTGGCGCCTCCTTCGAAATGACATACGGGCGCGAGCGCAGGGGATTCTTAAACACACCCGGAGTCTGAGAGCGGAGCGGGTGATGGAACCGATCGGACGAACGACATGGCACCGGGGCCAGTCCGCAGGATTGATCAGCACGGCGGCCGGCCCGCACAGGATGCAGGAGAGGGCAGACGCGTGGAGGGAATGCTTCAGCCCACACGCCCATTCGTGGCCTGCGGCGCCGCCGGACGACGGCGGCGACGTGCGAGGGTTGCACGCTCAGTTCCAGCGGCGGGTTCCCGTTACTCCGCGAGCGCACGGCGCGCGATGGCGAGCCCCACCCCGAAGCGCTGGACGAAGCCGAGCACCCGCATGGCCTCGGCCAGGTTGGGGTTTCGATAAGTCCGCCACGCCCGGCTGGCCGAAGTTCTCCACGCTCACGATGCCGAACGGCCCGCCCGGATTGCTGATCTCGATGCGGTCGTCGAACCAGTACACCCGCACGGGGGCGTGCGTCGCCTCGTACGTCCGGTGCATCACCGCGTTGCGAACCAGCTGCTGCAGCGCGGCCACCGGGTACAGCGACCGCCGCTCCTCGCGCGGCCCCGCGGTGATGTTGACGGCCGTGCGGTTGTGCGACTCCAGCTTGTCGTCCACGCGCCGCAGCAGCTCGGAGATCGGTCCGTCGACGGCCAGCTCGTCCACCACCGGATCCGCCAGGCCGGCGCCCGCGATCCGCAGGAACTGCACGTAGGCGCCGGGCAGAAAGTCGCGGGTGGACCTGCCCAGCACGAGCATCCCGAGCACCGTCGGCACCGCGGTGTCGGCGGCGTCGATCATCTTGGTGACGGCCAGCCGCTGCTCCACGCTGCGGTCGTTCGCCTGCAGCACGTCGGGCGCGAACGCGGCGGGCAGGTAGTCGTGCTCGAAGCGCACGCGGTCCAGGTCGGACAGGGTGGCGGAGGGGAGCGGATGCACGTCGAAGGGCCGGTCTCCGCCCCGGCGCTTTTCGGTGAGCATCCGCTCGTCCTGCGCGCTCGCGATCCCGCGCCGCGGCCCGATGCGGATGTGCACGCGCCCCCGGAACCGCACCGGCGGAGAATCGGACGGCGCCACGGTGATGACGGCCATCTCGCCCCCGCGCAGCCTGCGCTTGGCGACGGTCATGCTGGGCGGCGGGACGATGTTGCCGTCCGTCTTGATGTCGGCCAGCCGCAGCAGCAGGTCATCGGTAATCGCGAGGCCGCTGGGCTCGCCCGTCTGGTCGCGGGCTCCCACGAACACCACCCCGGCCCTGCGGTGGTTGGGAAGATCGTTCGCGAACGCGCATACGGCCTCACGCACCTCTGTAGTCTCGCCGCCGGAGAACGACTCCTTCCGCTCGGCGAGATCCGACTCCAGATCCGCCAGCATGGCCTCGAGTTCAATGTCCGTGTAGCTGGTCATTCGGAGGCAGGGTCACAGATTCCGCAGGCTCCAGCGCCTGCCGTGACACAGAGTAGCGGGTGCGCGGATACCTGTCACTGATCCGCCGTGATCGACGAGCTTACGTCCCTGCATCGAGCCGGCTGCATGCGACCGATCCCGGACTTCCCCCACGGCGGCCGGAGCCTTTCCGCCTCCCGAAGTGTATCCCCCGCCACTCGCCGCACTGGCGCACCGGGCCGCGCGCGCGAAAGATTCAGGAGGCGCGACACAGGCCGCCTTCCCCGAAGCCCATCCACCGTGTGACGTTCATGACGCGAACCCGAATCGTGCTGGCGGCGCTGGCCGCCGTGCTGACGGCCTCCACCGCCGCGCAGGCGCAGCGCTTTACCCGCGCGGATTCGCTGCGCGGCTCCATTGGCCCGGCGCGGGCGTGGTGGGACGTGGCCTACTACGACCTGAACCTGACGGTGAGCCCGGCCGACAGCAGCGTGCGCGGGTTCAACGGCATCACCTATCGCGTGCTGCAGCCCGCCCGCGAGATGCAGATCGACCTGCAGGGGCTGCAGGTGGACAGCATCGTCCAGGACGGGCGGCGGCTGCGGCACCGGCGCGACGGCGACGCCCTGTTCGTCACCCTGGCGGCGCCGCAGACCGCGGGGGCGCTCAAGACGGTGACGGTGCACTACCACGGCGAGCCGCGGGTGGCCCGCAACGCGCCCTGGGACGGCGGCTTCGTGTGGACCCGCGACCCCGGCGGCGACCCGTGGATCGCCACGGCCGTGCAGGGGCTGGGCGCCAGCGCGTGGTGGCCCAACAAGGACACGCAGGCCGACGAGCCCGACAGCATGCGCATCGCCGTCACGGTGCCGCGGGGAATGACCAACGTGAGCAACGGCCGCCTGCGCGACAGCGTGCGGAACGCCGACGGCAGCACCACGTACGCGTGGTTCGTCACCAGCCCCATCAACAACTACGGCGTGGCGGTGAACGCGGGGAGCTACGCGCACTTCCAGGACGTGTTCCAGGGCGAGAAGGGGCCGCTTACGCTGGACTACTGGCCGCTGGCCATGCACGAGCAGGCGGCCCGGCGGCAGTGGGGGCGCGACGTAAAGCCCATGCTGCAGTGCTTCGAAAGCTGGTTCGGGCCGTTTCCCTGGTACGAGGACGGCTTCAAGCTGGTCGAGACGCCGCACCTGGGGATGGAGCACCAGAGCGCGGTGGCGTACGGCAACGGCTACCGCAACGGCTACCGCGGGCAGGACCTGTCCGGCACGGGGCGCGGGCTGTCGTGGGACTACATCATCATCCACGAGGCGGGGCACGAGTGGTTCGGCAACCACATCACCACGAAGGACATCGCCGACATGTGGGTGCACGAGGGCTTCACCACCTACAGCGAGGGGCTGTTCGTGGAGTGCCAGCAGGGCAAGGCGGCGGGCGCGGAGTACGTGCTGGGCCAGCGCAAGCAGATCCGCAACGACGCGCCCATGGTGGGCCCCTACGGGGTGAACACCGAGGGATCGGGCGACATGTACTTCAAGGGCGCCAACCTGCTGCACACCGTTCGCCACGTGATCGGCGACGACGCAAAGTGGCGCGGCATCCTGCGCGGCCTGAACGCCACCTTCGGCCGGCAGACGGTGACGGGCGCGCAGGTGACGGAGTACATCTCGCGCGAGGCGGGGATGGACCTGAGCCGCGTGTTCCGGCAGTACCTTACCACCACGCGCATCCCCGAGCTGGAGTACCGCATCCAGGGGAACCGCCTTTCGTACCGCTGGACCAACGTGGCGCCCGACTTCGACATGCCGGTGCGGGTAACGCTGGCGCCCGGCGAGTACGGGCAGATTGCGCCCACCACGTCGTGGCAGACGGCGAACGTGCGCGGCGTGACCCCCGCGAACTTCCGCGTGGACGAGAACTTCTACGTCACCGCCCGCAACGCCGGCGCGCCAGGCAGGAACCGGTAGACAGACAGCTCTCTCGACGGGAAGCGGCCCCGGTGCACCTCGCGCCGGGGCCGCTTCGCATCACCCGGGTCGGTGTTCTCGTAGTGGATGCGCACCCCGCCAGCGGGAACAAGAGTGTGGTGCGCGCGTTCACCCGGGCCTATTTTGGCCTTCCCGGCACGCACGTGCCCCGCACGCGCCTATCCACGGTCGCAATGACGGAGCAGGATTCTCCCGAAATTCCGTTCCTCCATCAGGAGGACCAGGCGGATGACGCGCAACGGGCGCCGATCTACGCCGGTCTGTCGCGGCGTGCGGCCGCCGTCGCGCGTCGGGTAACGGACGACGCAGGCCGCGCCGCGACGTTCGGGCGCGATGCCGTGGCCGTGGTCGGCGCGCGGGCGCAGCGGGCGTGGGCGGCGGAGGATCCGGCCACGATCCTTGACTCGCCGGCGTTCGCCCCGTTTCCGGGCGGCGGCCCTCCCGCGGAGATGCTCAGCATCGCCTGGCAGGCGGACGCGCTGGTCGGGCTCTCCGCGATGGGCGTAACCGTATGGGAGCGGGAGATCGTGACGGTGACCCGGTCGGTGTTTCACGACGGGCTGCGCCACCAGGAGCTGAGCCGGCGGCTGTTCGGCAGCGACTACGACGCGATCCATCGCTGGATCGACACGGTGCCGGGAAGCGGCATCCGTGGCGGCGGCATCGTCCACCGGCTGCAGCACGGCCACGACCTTGCCGCCGCGCAGGCGCTGTATGACCAGCACGGCCTTCCGGGACTGCTGGTGTGGATGCAGCACGTAGGGCAGGACCTCGCCACGCCCACGGGAATCCCCATTCCCATCGGCGGACCGGACTTCGCGCAGTGGCTGGTGCAGGCGGGGCACGCGACGCCGGGCAAAGCGGCGCTGATGCTCTCGTTCAACGCCGCCGAACTGGCCGCGGCCGTGCTGGGCGGTGCATTCGCGCTCAGGCTGGCGGCGCTCGCCACCGAGCTTCGGCGGCAGCGGCAGGTCGCCAAGCGGTGTACCGCGGCTCGCGAGGCATGGGCGCGCGGGGATCTGGACGCGGTGATGGCGCACTACGGCGAGGCGCGCTCGCTCTCCGCGGACGAGCCCACCATCCTGATGGCGCTGGGCTGGGCCAGCGCGCAGATGGGCCAGCCCGCGGCGGAGTCGTTTCTCGCGTTCCGGGCGGCGGCCATGGGGCTGGCCAGGAAGGATCGCGCGGTCGAGGTGGACGGCGCCACCCTCAGCCTTCGGGGCCTGGCGTATCTGCTGGCGCTGTCGCACGCGGTGCAGGTGCTGGAACAGACGGATCTGCAGGGCGCCTGGCGGGCCGAGCTGGACCGGATGCTCCGGGGCGCGATCACCGCCTTCGAGCAGATGGCGATCGCCCAGGCGGAGGGCCCGTCGCTGAGCCTGGGAGCGCGCGAGGTGGCGCTCTTCCGGGCGCGCCCCTTCTCCGCCGCGGCCAACTACTACCTCGCCGCCCGGCTGGCGCGGTCCGCGCCCTTTTTGTCCACCTCGTCAGAGGCGCCGCGGCTCTCCAGCCGCGCACTCCAGATGCAGGACCGCGCTGCGGCCGTGTATCCGGACGCGGCGGAACAGGTCCAGCGCACCCGGCTGCGTTGGCAGATGGAACTGAGTGGCGACCGGATACTTCCCGCCTGAGACGTTTTGCCACGACCGACGGACAGAATCGGCCCCAGTGCATATCGCGCCGGGGCCGCTTCATGTTGAGAGCCTGGCAAGAATGGGCCTCATGCCAGATCCAACGAAACTGTCATTCTGAGGGAGGCGCCGCGCGGTGCTCTCCTCTTGTCCAGGAGTGTGGCGCCGATCAAAGAATCTTGTCGGGAACGGCAGGATCTTTCCGTCACGCAGGGTTCGCGGGCTCTGCCCGCAACAGGATTCCGCGCGAGGGGGGGGAGATTCTTCGGTCGCGCCAACAGGCCTCGCGGTTTTCCTGAAGTTCCGCGCGGGCGCTTCCTCAGAATGACAGGTGTTTTTCCGGATTCGGCACGTACCGTTTTCTCTGCTCTCCAACCGCGACATCGATCCGTGGTGAGCGGAGGCATGGCGCTCCAGTCGACCAAGCACGAGCCAGAGTGGGGCGTCGGGAACAGGAGGCAGGAGGAATGCGGCAGGAGGCCATCCGCGTTTTTGTAAGGAGAGATGCGGATCGCTCCACGGTCTCCGCAACGCGCGGAAGCAGGCTGTCCGCACCACCTGATGCGCGATCTGGAGAACCATGTTCCCCGCTCCACGTTCCGGGGTGAGCGGCACACCCTGGTTTCCGCTCCCGCAGATTGCGAAGCACCGCGGCCATGTGCTAGTTATTTACCATGCCCCCGTCCCATCGAGTTGATCCACGCCACGAAACGAGAGTCGAGATGATCCGCAGACCCGTCTTGCGTGCCTTTTCCGCGCTGGCGGCGGCGCTGCTCGCGGTGCCCGCGACCGCGCAGCAGAACGCGTTCGTCGCGGCGGCGGGTCCGGCGCGCACGGAAGTGCTGGAGCGCGGCGCGATGGACCCCGCGGTGTCGCCGGACGGGACGCAGGTGGCGGTGAGCATTCTGGGGACGATCTGGCTGGTGCCCGTCGCGGGCGGGGACGCGGTGCAGCTGACCACCGGCGGCGCCTGGGACGAGCACCCCGCGTGGTCGCCCGACGGCCAGTTCCTGGCCTATGCGCGCAATACGCGCAACGGCAGCGTGCTCATGGAGCACAACCTGGCCACGGGCGCCAGCCGGTCGGTGCTGGAGGTGGAGGGAGGGCTGGGGCAGATCGCGTATCACCCCCGCGGCGGGGAACTGTTCTACGTGCTGATGCGCGGCCAGTACGACGCGCACCTGTGGCGCGCCCCGCGCGGCGGCGGCGAGCCGCGGCAGATCACGCACGCGGAGAACTGGCACGAGTGGTCGTTCGCGCTGTCGCCGGCGGCGGACACGGTGTTCATGGAGAGCGGGCGCTACGGGGGCGCGGACCTGTACCTGATGGCGCTGGATTCCATGCGCCCCACGCGCCTGACGGAAACACCGGCGCGCGGCGAGTTCTCGGTGGCGTGGAGCCGGGACGGCCGCACGCGGATGTGGGTCGCGGGGCAGAACGGAACCGACACGGTGATGGCGCAGACGGACGGCGGTGCGCCGCGCGCCGTGTACGCCAGCCCGTACGGCCAGAAGCAGCTTTCCATCGACCCCGCCGGCCGCTTTGCCGTGGTGGCGGACGGGCGCCGGCTGCACCGCATCGACCTGGGCGCGGGGACGTCGGCGCCCATCCCCTTCCGCGCCGCGCTGCGGCTGCCGGCGCGGACGGAGGGCGACCTGGCCATCGTCCACGCGCGCGTGTGGACGGGCGTGGACGACCGCGTGATGGAGGACGCCACCGTGGAGGTGCGCGGCGGGCGCATCGTCCGCGTGCACCGCGGCGCGCCGGAGGCCGGGCTTCCCGTGCTGGACGCGGCCGGCAAGACGCTGATGCCGGGGCTGGTGGACAACCACGCGCACTACTGGTTCCCCTTCCAGGGCGAGCGGCTGCTGGAGCGCGGGATCATCAACGTGCGCGACCCGGGGGCGGCGATCAGCAGCAGCATGAGCTTCAAGGACGCCAACCGCCTGGGCGTGGTGCTGGGGCCCACCATCTACACGGCAGGCCCCCTGATCGACGCCAGCGGCGGCTACCACCCCATGGTGGACGTGGCCATCGACGACCCGGCGGCGGCGCCCGCGCTGGTGCAGGCCCTCAAGGAGCAGGGCGTAGACCTGCTGAAGCTGTACTTCCTTCTGGATCCCGACGTGGCGCGGGCGGTCCTGGCCGAGGCGGAGCGGCAGGGGCTGCCGGTGACGGGGCACATCGGCGTGCGCACCAGCCTGCGCGAGGCGGTGGAGGCGGGGATCGAGGGCTTCAGCCACGTCCGCGTGTGGCGCGACGTGCTGCCGCTGCACATGCAGCCGCAGGGCGAGAACGAGACGCTGGACCGCGAGCGGGCGCCCCTCGCGCGAATGCAGGCGGACTGGTCTGCCATCGACCCCGAAGGCCCGGAGCTGGGCGGGCTGCTGCGGCTGATGGCGGCGCGCGGCGTGGCGCTGGATCCCACGCTGGTGGTGCACCGCCTGGGCGAGCGCGACCGCTCGCGCTTCAGCCTGGAGGACTTCGCCACCGCCACGGAGGGCTACCGCCGGATGGCGCGCTTCGTCCGCCGGGCGCACGAGAGCGGGGTGATGCTGCTGGCCGGCACGGACGGCGCCAGCCTGAACGAGGAGATGGAGGCGTACGTGGAGGCCGGCGTGCCGGTCGTCGACGTGCTGCGCGCCGCCACGGTGAACGGCGCGCGCTGGCTGGGCCGCGAAGACGAGTTCGGCACCATTCAGCCCGGCCGCCGCGCGGACCTGCTGCTCGTCGACGGCGACCCGCTGAAGAACATCCGCGACGCACGCAACGTCAGCGCGGTGATCAAGGAAGGCCGGGTGGTGATCCGCAAGTAATTATAGTCCCATATCCTGAAAAAGAATAATCGTACAGAGGAACAGAGTCAGACAGAGAAAGCGAGCTGAAATCTCATCGTTATCCCTCTGTCTGACTCTGTTCCTCTGTACTCATAAAGGTGTTGTTTTCCCGGATTCGGTATCACACGGAATCAACGGAGACTCGCCCTCTGTGGCCTCTGCGGCCCCTGGGTGAGCCCATTCTTCGCAGGGGGAGCGGCAACGACAAAGCGGCCCCGGCGCAGATCACGCCGGGGCCGCTCTTTATCTTGGACCGTCTGCCGTATCAGCCGTCGAACCGTTTGAAGGTCAGGCACACGTTGTGCCCGCCGAAGCCGAAGGAGTTGCTGAGCGCCAGCCGCCGGGAGGCCGCACCTTGGTCGGCGGCGGATGGCGTTCACGCAACGTCCCTCCCAATCAGCAGCCGCCGAAAGACGGCGTACCGCAGTCGGTCACGTCAGCAGCAGTTGCAGGTGCAGGGGCAGTCGCAGGTGCCGCAATAGGTGGCGCCGCAGGTCGCGTCGTAACACGTGCCGCATCCCGTCGCGCAGGTGCCGCAGTTGGTGGCGCAGGTTCCGCACTCGCTCGCGGCGGTGCCGCACCCGCAGTCGGTTGCGCCGGTACCGCAGTAGTCGAAGCTTTCGCACTCCAGTGACTGCGTTGGAGTTGGTCTGTGCGCCTGCACGGTTCCCCGTTGCGCGGCATCGCCGTCCGTGGTGTTGAAGCTCTCCACAGTAAGCGCATCAAGGTTGAGTCGAAGCTTCTGCATGGGGCGTTCTCCTCAGATGTCGTGTGATGAAATGGGGTGCGGCCAACGGGCACGCCGCGTCAGAGCAATCCGGCTGCGCAGCTGGCGCCGGTCTGCAGGCGGCGAATCGGAATGAACGAACAGGACCCATACACGCGCGACCTGCCGCGCTCGCCAGACAATCCTATCGTCGCAATCGCACTGCGTATTTCATGCCTCCACATGCACAGCGAAGAATCATGGACGACGCAAGAGCCGATCCATGAAATATGTTTTACGACACTATTGCATAGTTTATACAAGGCTTGTATACTCCGTGAGTGCCCCGAGCAGAACTTCACCACCGCGCCCTGTTGCCACTCCGGCGGCTGCACCCCGCCCGACTTGCACCGACCCCAAAGAGCCATTGATTGCGAAAACGCGTTCTACCGTACCCGGCATTCCCAAGCTGGGCCTCGCGATCCTGCTCCCGCTCCTCGGCGCGTGCGCCTCGGACAGGACGAGTTCCGAGGTCCGGGCTCAGATGGCCGCCCGGCTCCTGATCGACTTGGTTGCGGAGCTGCGGATCGGGGATGGGCCGGTGCTCGCGTCGGCGAATAGCCTCACTGTTACCACCAACGGCCGCGTCATCGTGGGCGACCAGTCAGACCGTGCCCTGAAGGTCTTCGGCCCTGACGGGCTGCAGGTCGCGCCGATTGGCCGTGCGGGCGCGGCGCCGGGCGAGTTCACCCTGCTCAACTCCTCCGGCGTGCTCGGCGACTCGGTGTACGGGTGGGATTCGCGCGCGAACCGCGTCACGGTGTTCGACCCGGCCGGCCGCTATGCGCGCGCTTTTGCGATCGGGCAGCCGGGGAGTCCCCGCTTTGCCCGCTTGCGCGTGATGGACGACTCGCTGCTGGTGGCGAGCGGCTGGGTGCAAGGCGCGCACGACCAGCCCCTGGTCGAGGTGTTCGACCGCAGGGGCCGGCGTGTGGGCCGCATGGCGCAGATGAAGGAGGCCTTCTCCCCGCCGGACCCGCACCTGCTTCCCCACACCGCCGTATTCGCGGACGGCCGCGGCGGCGTGGTGTTCTCCACCGTTCACGGCATCGACACCATCTTCGCCCACACCGCGGACGGCCGAATGCTGGGCACGGGGCGGATCGGGCTCACGGGCCACGCGCCCGTGCTGGACCTCCGGCGCCTTCTGCGTCGCAACCGGGGCACGCTGCAGCGGCCCGACAGCAGTTGGGTGCAGGACGGCCACTACGCCGCGCTTGGTCTGGTGGCACTCTCGGATGACTTGGTAGCGGTGCAGTTCGCCCGGTTGAACTTCGCAGAGAACACGGACCTGCTCTCGGATGGTGGGCCGGTCGTGGTGCTGCGGCTGCTGTCGGACGGAACATTTCAGAACGTCGGACAGGTGCGGGGGCCCGGCGCGCTCTTGGGTCGCAGCCCGGAGGGAAATCCTCTGCTGCTGCGGTGGAGCGGGGCGGACCTGGAGTGGCTGGAGCTTTATCGTTTGATCGTTCAACCTGCGACGAAAGGTCCACCATGAAGGCTCTTCAGTTCGCAAAGCGGGGAGCGGCGACGGTGGCGGTGGTGGTGTGCGGCGTCATTGGCGGCGTGGTCGCGCAGGAAAAGCTCGCCGCGTTCAATGCGCCCACTCCCCGCGAAGAATGGGGTAAGCTGGCGCAGGAGCACAGTGATTCTTCCTACGACGCCGCGATGAAGCGTTTCGGCGGCCGTGTGACTTCGCGGCTGCAGACGGCGTTGCAGGCGCTGCCGCTGGATCACACCGTACTGGCGGTGGTCACCGCGGCCGACCTGAGGGGGTGTGAGGATCTGGGGCGGCAGCTTCGCGAGCTGAGCAAGGCGGTTCCCTCAGAACCGGGATGGGGGTTGGCCATTCTGGTAGACGCCGCGGGTAGTGAGGATCTGCGGCGGTTCCTGGAGCGCGAGCGCGTTCCCCCGGTCCCCATCCTCGTCGGCCACCCGACCGCCTTTCTGGAGGGTGGGGAGCATCCGGGGACCCCGGCCGCAGCCGTCGTCGTGCGGGATGGCCGCATTGCCGCCGGCATCTCGCATCCGCTCCGCGTGCGCAACACGCGCAGCCGCTCCTTTGCACAGGAACTCGGTCTGTCCGGCATCGCCGGAACGGACCTCATCATAGCCGGTGCCCGCGGTCCTCGCTGACCAATCACCACTTCCGGAGAACGCATGAACAAACTCATCAGCAGCCCGAGCCGTTTCTACATCATCATGTTCGTCGTCGCCGGCCTTACCGGCTTCGGCACCCGTCAAGCCACCGCCCTCGAAGCGGAGCCCGTCTACGACAAATCGTGCTGGTACGACGTCGGCACCACTCCCCGTTGCCAGGACTGCTACGGGTCATGCACACCGGGGTACGTCTGCTGCCGCATCGACGTGCAGCCCAGCCTCCAGTAACCAGACTCACCGCAGGCTCCTTTTCTCTTCCTGAGAGGCGCGGGCACCGGCTCTCATCGATCAAACGCCCGAGGCGCGCACGCTCCTGGTGATATGAGCGGGTGCGTTTCGGGCGCGGGTGAACGAAAACGGCCCCGGCGCAGATCACGCCGGGGCCGCTCTTCATCCTGGACCGTCTGCCGTATCAGCCCTCGAACCGCTTGAAGGCCAGGCACACGTTGTGGCCGCCGAAGCCGAAGGAGTTGCTGAGCGCCAGCCGCACCGGCCGCTCGATCATCCCCTCCGTCCCGTAGTTCAGGTCGCAGTCCGGGTCCGGCGTCTCGTAGTTGATGGTCGGCGGGATCCTGCCGTCGCGGCACACCAGCGCGCTGATCACCGCCTCGACCCCGCCCGCCGCGCCCAGCGTGTGGCCCGTCATGGACTTGGTGCTGCCTACGATGATCTCGTACGCCCGGTCCCCCAGCGCCGTCTTGACCGCCATCGACTCGTTCTTGTCGTTGGCGGGGGTGCTGGTGCCGTGCGCGTTCACGTAGTCCACGTCTGCCGGCCCGGCGCCGGCTTCCTTCATCGCGGCGCGCATGGCCCGCACCGCGCCTTCGCCGCCCTCGGCGGGCGAGGTGATGTGGTAGGCGTCGGCCGTCTGGCCGTACCCCACGACCTCGGCGATGATGGTGGCGCCGCGGGCGCGGGCGTGCTCCAGTTCCTCCAGCAGCACCATCCCCGCCCCCTCGCCCAGCACGAACCCGTCGCGCCCCGCGTCGAACGGGCGGCTGGCGCGCTCGGGGTCGTCGTTGCGGGTGCTGAGCGCCGTCATGTTGGCGAAGCCCGCCACGCAGGTGGGCGAGACCGACGCCTCGGTGCCGCCCGCCAGCATCACGTCGGCCTCGCCGTACTTGATGCTGCGGAACGCGTTGCCCACCGCGTGCGCGCCCGAGGCGCAGGCGCTGACGGTGCAGTAGTTGGGGCCCTGCGCCCGGTAGCGGATGGAGACCAGCCCCGCGGCGATGTCGCTGATGAACATCGGCACGAAGAAGGGCGACACGCGGCCCGCGCCCTTGTCCAGCAGCCGCGCGTGCTGCTCTTCGAAGGTGTGGATGCCGCCGATGCCGCTGCCCACGATCACGCCGAAGCGCTCGGGGTCCAGCGAATCGAACGTCTCGTCCAGCCCGCCCTCCTTCATGGCCTGCACGGCCGTGGCGATGGCGAACTGGCTGAAGCGGTCGGTGCGCTTGACCTCCTTGCGGTCGATGTACAGCAGGGGGTCGAACCCCTTCACCTCGGCCGCGAAGCGGACGCTGTGGCCGTCGGTGTCGAACTGGGTGATGGGTCCGGCACCGCTACGCCCGCCGAGCAGGGCAGTCCAGGATTCCTGGACGTCCAGCCCGACGGGCGTGAGCAGACCGGTCCCCGTGATCACGACTCGGCGATTCATCAGCCGCTCCGGGGTCTTCGGGAAGCTCGGGCCGGGCCGCCCGGGGGCGGCCCGTATGGAAACGTCTGAGGCGCGGACAGGCCGCGGCTCAGGCCTGGGCGTTGCTCTGGATGTAGCTGATGGCGTCGCCGACGGTGCGCAGCTTCTCGGCCTCTTCGTCCGGGATCTCCATCCCGAACTCTTCCTCGAAGGCCATCACCAGCTCCACGGTGTCCAGCGAGTCCGCGCCAAGGTCCTCCACGAACGAGGCCTCGGGCGTCACCTTCTCGGCGTCCACGCCCAGCTCGTTGATGATGATCTCCTTGACCTTCGCCTCGATGTCCGCCATTTCACGTGCTCCTGGTTGGGTTGAGCGTGTCGAGCCCCGACGCCCGTGGCCGGCGGGGCTCCTGTCAGATCGTCGTCCTACATCACCATCCCACCGTCCACCACCAGCACCTGCCCGGTGATGTACGACGCGCCCGGCCCGGCCAGGAAACGCACCGCCGGCGCAATGTCCTCGGGCCTGCCCAGCCGCTGCAGCGCAATGCCGCTCATCAGCGCCGCGCGGGCGGCTTCGGGCAGGTCCGCCGTCATGTCCGTCTCAATGTATCCGGGGGCGACGGCGTTGACCAGAACCCCCCGCCCCGCCAGCTCCTTGGCGACCGACTTGGTCATCCCGATGAGCCCCGCCTTGGAGGCGGCGTAGTTGGCCTGCCCCGCGTTTCCGGTGACGCCCACCACCGAGCTGATGTTGACGATGCGCCCCGCGCGCCGCTTCATCATCCCCCGGCTGGCGGCGCGCATCAGGTTGAAGGCGCCGCGCAGGTTGGTGTCGAGCACGGCGTCCCAGTCCTCGTCCTTGATGCGCATCAGCAGGTTGTCGCGCGTGACGCCGGCGTTGTTCACCAGCACGTCCAGCGCGCCGAAGTCGGCCTCGACCTGCTTGACCAGCGCGTTGCACGCCTCGGGGTTCGCCACGTCGCAGGCGTAGCCCCGGTGGCCCTCGCCCGGCAATTCCGCGGCCGCCGCCTGGGCCCGCGCCCCGTCGCGCGCCACCACCGCCACCCGCGCCCCCGCCGACGCCAGCTCCCGCGCGATGGCGAGCCCGATGCCGCGCGAGCCGCCGGTGACGAGGGCAACCTGGCCGTTCAGTTCCTCCACCGCACCGCCTCCGTCAGATAAGTACCAAGTGCCCAGTGCCCAGTGCCTAGTATATCGCCCCACTGGGCACTAGGCACTAGGTACTGGGCACTTTCTCCTAGGCACTTCCATTCCCCATCAGCTTCTCGATCGCGTCCGCCGTCCCCACCGCCACGCCGCGCCCCTCCGCCGCGCGGTCGATGCGCTTCAGCATGCTGGTGAGCACCTTGCCGGCGCCCACCTCCAGAAAGCGCTCCGCGCCCATCTGCAGCATGGTCTGCACCGACTGCGTCCAGCGCACGGGCGAGGTCAGCTGGTCCACCAGCAGCGTGCGCGCCTCGGCCGCCTCCGTCACGGCGTGCGCCGTCACATTCGACACGACGGCAAAGGCGGGGTCGCGGAACTCGATCGCGTCCAGCTGCGCCTGCAGGCCGCCCTCGGCCACGCGCATCAGCGGGGAGTGAAAGGCGCCGGAGACGGTCAGCGGCTGCACTTTCTTCGCCCCGGCGGAGACCAGCATGGGGCCCGCGCGCTCCACCGCCGACACGTCGCCGGAGATGACCACCTGGCCGGGGGTGTTGAAGTTGGCGGGGACCACCACCGAATCGTCCGTCGACGCCTCGCGGCAGACGCCCTCCACCACCTCGTCGTCCAGCCCCAGCACCGCCGCCATCGTCCCCGGGCGCGCGTTGCCGCCCTCCAGCATCAGCTCGCCGCGGCGGCGCACCGTCCGCACCGCGTCGGCGAAGCTCATGGACCCCGCGGCGTGGTAGGCGCTGAACTCGCCCAGCGAGTGGCCGGCCGCGCAGACCACGTCCAGGTCGGCTTCCTTGAGCACCGCCCACACGGCGGCGCTGTGCGTCAGCAGGGCGGGCTGGGCGTTGGCGGTCAGCGTCAGCTCCTCGGCCGGGCCCTCCCACATCAGCCGCGAAAGGGGGAACCCCAGCGCCTCGTCGGCCTGCTCGAAGACGGCGCGGGCGGCGGGAAAGCGCTCCGCCAGCTCCTGCCCCATCCCCACCGCCTGGCTTCCCTGCCCCGGAAACAGCAGGGCGATCCGCTCGCCCGCCATCAGAAGCGCACCACGTTGGCGGCCCACGTAAAGCCGGCGCCAAAGGCCACCATCAGCACCAGCGACCCCTCGCCGATGCGCCCCTGCTCCACCGCCTCGTCCAGCGCCACGGGAATGGAGGCGGACGACATGTTGCCGTAGCGGTCCACGTTCACGAACACCTTGTCCATCGGCATCTTTGCGTACTTGGCGGTCGCTTCGATGATGCGGATGTTGGCCTGGTGGGGGACCATCAGGTCGATCTGGTCGCTGGTGACCCCCGCGCGCTGCAGCGCCGTCTCCGCCGCCTCGCACATGGCGCGCACGGCGGACTTGAAGACCTCGGGCCCCGCCATCTTCACGTAGTGGCTGCGCTCGTCCAGCACGGCGATGTCCAGGGGAATGCGCGCGCCGCCGCCGGGGCGGTACAGCAGCTCGGCCAGCGTGCCGTCGCTCTTCATGTAGGTGCTCAGGATGCCGCGCCCGTCGCTGGCCCGCTTGACCACCGTGGCGCCGGCCCCGTCGCCGAAGAGGACGCAGGTGGTGCGGTCGGTCCAGTCGACGATGGACGACATCTTTTCGGTGGCGCACACCAGCACCGTCTCGGCCTGCCCGGCCACGATGTGCGCCTCGGCCATCGACAGCCCGTACAGAAAGCCCGAGCACGCCGTCGCGTAGTCGTACGCGGCGGCGTTCCGGGCGCCCAGCAGGGCCTGCACGTCGCAGGCGGTGGAAGGCAGAAGGCGGTCGGGGGTGGCCGTGGAAAGGAGGATCATGTCCACCTCCTCGGCCGCGGTCCCGGCGCGCTCCATGGCCACGCGGGCCGCCGCGGCGGCCATGTCGGCCGCCCCGGTGTCCTTGTCGGCGATGCGGCGCTCGCGGATGCCCGTGCGCGTGCGGATCCACTCGTCGTTGGTGTCGACCAGCGTCTCCATCTCGGCGTTGGTCACCACGCGCGGCGGCGAGTAGTGCCCCGTCGAGACGAGGCGGGCGCGGGGAGAGGCCTGGATCATTCGGTTGCGGATCCTTCGGCCGGGCGGGCCAGCCGCGCGGCCATGTGCTCCACCATGCGGCGATCCACCGACTGCGCGGCCACCCCGATGGCGTTGCGGATGGCCAGCGGCGGCGAGCCCCCGTGGCAGATGATGACGACCCCGTTCACCCCCAGCAGCGGCGCGCCGCCGGTGGCGGCGTAGTCCAGGCTGCGGAAGATGCGGTCCAGGTCCAGCTGGATCCCCGCCTCGGCCAGCTCGCGCCGCAGCATGGCGGTGATCAGGCCGGCCACCGACTCGTAGAACTTCAGCAGCACGTTGCCCACGAAGCCGTCGGCCACCAGCACGTCGCACTTGCCGCTGACGATCTCGCGCCCCTCCACGTTGCCGATGAAGTTGAGGTGCGTGGCCTTTTCCAGCAGCCCGTAGGCCTCGACCACCGCCTCGTTCCCCTTTTCGGGCTCGGTGCCGATGTTCAGCAGCCCCACCCGGGGATTCTCGATCCCCATCACGTCTTCGGCGTACACGCTGCCCAACTCGGCGAACTGCACCAGCTGGTGGGGCTTGGTGTCGACGTTGGCGCCCACGTCCAGCGCCAGGCAGCGCCCGGTGGCGGTGGGGATGCGCGCGCCCACGGGCGGGCGGTCAACCCCCTGCACCGTGCGCAGCGTGACCAGCGAGGCGGCCATCACCGCGCCCGTGCTGCCGGCGCTGATGAAGGCGTCCACCTCGCCGGCCTTGAGCAGGTTCACGCCCACGACGATGGACGAGTCGCGCTTGCGGCGGATGGCCGTCGCGGGCGCCTCGCCCATCTCGATGACTTCGCTGGCGTGGTGGATGAGCAGGCGGTCGCGGGGCGCGGCCGGGTGGCGCGCCAGTTCGGCCTCGAGGCGGTCCCGGTCGCCCACCAGCACCACGGTCAGGTCGTCCCTGCCGTCAAGCAAAGCTCCGACCGCGCCCTCGACCTCCACGGCCGGGGCACGATCGGAGCCCATCGCGTCCAGCGCGATCCGCATCTTTTCCGGTCTTTGCGCGAGGACGCTCAGAACTCGGAAGCTTCGACGCGCTGCTCCTTGCGGTAGAAACCGCAGTTCGCGCACACGCGATGCGGAAGGTGCGGGTCACCGCACTGCGGGCACGCGTTGAACGAAGGCATCGAAGCCTTTACGTGCGTGCGGCGCTTGCGCTGGCGCTGCTTGGACTGGCGTCTCTTCGGTACGGCCATGGGAGCCCCCTGCTATCGTTGGTGGTGTTCAGTCGAACGTTACGTTCTTCAGCGCGTCCCAGGGGCTCTCGGCCTGCACGGGTACGCAGTTGCACTCGTCCTGGTTGCGGTCGATGCCGCAGGTGGGGCACAGCCCCCTGCACTCTTCGGTGCACAGGACGAACTCGGGCGCCAGAAGCAGCAGCTGCTCGCGAACGGCGTCGCGAAGGTCCAGCGTGTCGCCGCGAGCGGGGAGGGGGTACACCTCTCCCTCGGCCTCTTTCTCGTCCTCCGCCAGCACGTCGAAGAGCATGTCGACGACGTCGTCGACCTCCAGCTCCACGGACGCAAGGCAGCGGCGGCAGGCTTGCCGCACCGTGGTGCGGAGCCGGCCGCGCACGAACACGCCGTCGCCCACCGGGCGCGCGGTCAGGTCCACGTCCAGCGGCGCCGCGAGCGTCACCCCCGACCCCTCCCACATTGGATCGTCCATGGGAATCTGCTCCCGGACGACCACTTCTCCGCGGTCCAGCGCGGTCAGGCTGACATTCAACATAAACCAGAAAAGTACTCGCGAAACACGGTCCTGTCAACGGACGGGCCGGGGTTCGCGCTCGTGTCGTGCCTTGGATACACCATACCGCGCGCGGCGTGCACGTTCCGCGCCGGGTTTGGTGAAGGGGTGAAGGGGTGAAGGGGTGAAGGGGTGAAGGGGTGAAGGGGTGAAGGGGTGAAGGGGTGAAGGGGTGAAGGGGTGAACGGGTGAACGGGTGAACGGGTGAACGGGTGAACGGGTCACGGTGGAGCGGTGCCGGTCAGGAGACACGGCGCGCCTGCCCGTGACACCGCCACCCATCCCCTACTGCACCCCCACCTCCCGGCCGCCGGACGCGAAGGTGATGTCTCGCCCGGCGGCGAACGGCTCCCAGCCGCTGTCCAGGCCACGGCGGGCCGCCACCTCACGCGCGGCGCGGAACGCCTCCAGCCCGTCGGGGCGTACGATGAAGGCCAGGTATTCCTTCTCCGGGTCCATCGCCTTCAACACGCGCTGGTAGGCAGAGGCGGAATCCTTTACCACCTTTGCGCTCTCCCCCGCCCCTTCGTGGGCCCGGTAGCGTACGCCTAGGCCGCCGCTGAGGTCCACCGTATAATTGCCGGTGGAGGTGGAAAAGGCATCCATGCGGTCCAGGACCCAGGCGTAGTTGTACCAGTTGATTCGCGGCAGGCTTTCCATGAAGGCCTGGACCCGCGCACCCCCCACCTCCGTCTCCATGTGGATCACCCGCCCGTCCACGACCTCGAAGAACACCGGCTCCCTGTCCGTGGACGCGCGCAGTGGTGTGCGCACCAGGACGGTGGCATCCGCCGCGGCGAGCGTGACGAACAGGAGCACAAAGACCAGCACGCCCACCGTGTTGGTCATGATGTCGAGAAACGAGTCCAGGTTCTGCGCCTGCGGGCGCGGCCTCGCCGGGCGCCTCATGAGCGAATCCTCAGCTTCCAGTCCGCGTCCACTGGCTCGTAGCCGATCTGGATCCCCCGCCCTTCCACCTGTTCCCGCACCTCGTCGAAGAGCTCGAACCCGTCCGGGCGCACGGCCACGATCACGTACTCCGTGGCCTTGCGTTCCTGCACCTGCCGCAGAAGCCGCCGCAGCGCGGTATCGCGTCCGTCCACGTCTTTCGCCGGGACGAACTCCAGCCCCGGGTGGATGACCACGCCGTCCCCGCGCACTTCCACGTAGTGCGGCTTGAGCGTGACGTTGCGCCCCCCGTCGTCCCGCGCCACCAGCGTGATGGAGCGCTTTTCCCCCAGCACGCCGGTCGTTACGACGATGATGATGAGGATCAGCGTACCGATCATGCACGCCAGCACGGCCAGGAACGGAAACAGCTCCGCCTGCAGGCCGGGCCCGCGGCTACGCCGGACGGCCACCGTCCGCCTCCACCAGCATGATGCGGCGGGGCTGCGCCAGCCGCTCGATGGCCGGCTGCAGCCCGCGCATCGAGCGCTCCACGCCCGCCAGCGCGTTCCGCAGCTCGCCCGTCGTCTCCAGCGTGCGCAGGGTGCGCTCCAGCGAACGCTCCAGTTCCACCACCTCCGCCAACTGCGCGCTGTGCCGCTCCAGCGCCTCCGCGCGCTGCTGAAGCGTGGCACCCACGCGGTCCAGCGACTGCGCGATTTTCGATGCGTGCTGCGCCAGCCCGTTGGCGACCTGCTGCGCGTGCGCGCGCACCTCGCCCACCGTGGCGCGCCCCGCCTCGTCCACCGACGCCAGCATCGCGGTGAGCGCATCCGCGCTCGCCGCCTCGCGCACGGCAATGCGGGCGTGCGCCTCTTCCTCCGCCGCCGCGATGCGCGCCATCGCCTGCTCGTGGTGCACGCTTAGCGCGGCGCCCGCCTGGGCCACCTGCGCTGCGGCCTCGCGCGCGCCGGCGGCCACCTCCATGGCCGCCTGGCGCAGGTATACCTCCGCCACCCGCACCATTTCCCGCGGCTCGGGAAGGTGCGCGGCGAGCGCCTCCCCGACCGCCTCCACCATCACCGTGCGGTCCACCCCGGACTCGGCGGCGGTGTCCGGCAGCCATGCAACGACCGCGTCGCTCACGTCCGCTTCCAGCGCCAGGAGGACGCGTCCCTCAAGCCGCTCCAGCAGAACCAGCGGAAGCATCACTAGAACGCTGAGTGCCAGTGCCAGCAGCGTGGTGTCGAACGCGACCGCGAGCCCCGTGGTCACCGCGCCGATCCCGGTCTTGATCTGCTCGATCTCCTCCGCCTGGCGCAGAAAGCTGCTGAACCCCGCCACCGCCGCGCTGATCCCCACGACCGTGCCGATGAAGCCCATCAGCGGAATGGCCCAGACAAAGGCGCGCGGGAGCGAGTACGACTGCTCCATCGCCGACTGCGCGAACACGGCGTCCTCCTCCGCCTTGGCGGCCGCGGCGGCGCGCGTCCCCGCCACCATGTACGCCTGCAGCGCGCGGGCGCGGCGCAGCGCGGGGACCGTGGCCGCACGGGCCCAGCGATCGCGCGCCTCCCGCGCCTGCTCCACAGTTGGCTCCGCCGGAAGCGGCTGCAGGCGGACCGCGTCGCGCAAACGCCTCCTCACCATCACCACACGCGCGGCCTTGATGGCCAGGAACGCGACCGTGGCGCACGCCAGGTACAGCGATGCCAGCTGGGTGAGGCCGCGGTCGAGCACCAGGGCAGCCAGAAAGCTGCCGCGCACGGTGAACAGCGCCCCGGCCACGGCGGCGGCCAGCACGACGCCCAGTCCCAACCACCAGGACAGCGGCACCTCCAGGTCGGTCGGGGTGCGGATGGTTACAGGCGCCGGCTGTGGTTCCGGCACTGCGAGAACGGCCGGCACGGCGGGAGTGGGGGCATCCATGGCATTCGCGGATCAGGGGGGACAAGTGTTCGCGATTCATGCCTCGTCTCGTGGACTTTGCAGGCGTGGCGCCTGAAGCCGCGGCTGAACCGCACCGGGGCAGATACACTGTCGGCCCGAGAAGTGAATGTTCTCACACCCGGGAAAGCAAGAGGCCTCCAGCTTGCTGGGTGTGAGGGCTGTGTTCTGGTCGAGGGAGTGTGCGGCCCTGGTCATCCTCCACCGGTGAGGGGGGTGACGGGGTGAACGGGGTGACGGGGTGCGTGCCGCCGGTGCGGCGTCTTATCCGGAGGTGATGATGGACCGGGACGGCAAAAGGACGCAGGCGATGGGCTCGCCCGCGTCCTTTCTTCCACCCCTCCGGGTGCGGCTTCCGGGCTACGGCGTCACGACGATGGGGATGGCGGGCGAGTCGTAGTCGCTGTGGTTGCCGTGCATGATGCTGAACACCACCGTCGTGCTCCCCGCCGCCACGCCGTCCAGGTCCAGGTGGCCTTCGTGCGCGTCGATCATGGCGACGCTCTCGTTCGCCACCGTCCAGGCCAGGCTGTGCTCGTCGTCGCCTTCCTCGATCTGGAAGCGGTCGCCGTCCTCGGCCAGGAAGTAGACCGAAAGGTGCCGCCCCGCGCCGGCGGCGACGCTCAGCGTGCCCGTCACCTGGCGCGCGGCGTTAACCGAGACGAGCGTGGTGTTGTTCTGGTCGGTAATCACCATGCCGACCGCCTCCTCGTGGTGATCGTCCGGCCCCGTGCCGTCCCCGTCGCAGCCGGCCAGGGTGGCGGTGGCGGCCAGCAGCAGCGCGGTGCGGGCGAACAGGTTCTTCTTGTTGATCGCGAACATGGTTGTCTCTTTCCGGTTACGGTTGGTCCGCCCCGGTCGGTCCGGGGCGGGTGACAGGAACCGGCCACGCGCCGGCGGCCCGCGGCCGGCGGCGCGTCAGAAGTCGACGCGGTACAGCAGTCTCAGGTTCAGCCCCGGCTGCGGGGCCACTTCGCGGATGCGCGACAGGTGGTCGCGCCACACCGCGTCCGTCAGGTTGTCGGCCGACAGGGTCACGGTGTGCAGCGCGCCGCGGGCGTCCCACCGCATCCCGGCGGACGCGTTCAGCAGGGTGTACCCGGCGGTCGGCGTTTCCAGCGGCGTGCCATCTCCGGAGAGCCCGCGAAAGACGCGGTCCTGGCGCGCGGCGCTCTCCACGCCCGCCTCCAGGAACCAGCGCGGCACGTCGCGGCGCAGGCGCAGCGCACCCCGGGCGGGAGGGATGGCGGGAAGCGGATCGTAGCCGTCGCCGCCGCGCAGGTCGCCCCGCACGTAGCCGCCGGTCGCCTCCACCACCCAGGCGCGCACCGGCTCCCACTGGATGCGCCCCTCCGCGCCGGTGAAGCGCGCGTCGTCACCGCGGGCCTGGTACACGGGGTAGCGGCCAAAACGCGGATCCAGCTCGCCCGTGGGCGCATAGTAGATGAAGCCGCCGATGGCGTTGCGGTACGCGGTGAGCTCGCCGTCGAACCCCGGCCGGGAGACCCGGACGAAGAGGTCCGCGCCCAGCCCCGTCTCAGGCTCCAGCCGCGGGTTGCCGACCTCGTACGAGTACGCGGCCAGGTGCGGCCCGCGCGAGAACAATTCTTCGATCGAGGGCGTCCTGAACGAGCGGGCGAGCCGCGCCCCCGCCTGCCAGCCCCCGCCCAACCGGTAGACCGCCGCCGCACTCCCCGCGAACGCGCCGAAGTCGCGCGTCTCCACGGCGATCCCCGCGACGGCGCGGTCGTCGCCGGGCACCACGCGCGTCCAGTCGTAGCGCGCGCCCACCTCCAGCCCCCAGCGCCCGCGCGAAAGCTCCTCGTAGACGAAGCCGGCGAGCGACCACTGGCGCGCCGACCGGCTTCCCGTCGCCAGCCCGCCCACCTCCAGGTCCTTGCCGAACGCCCACAGCCCCACGGCGCCTTCGTTCCGGAAGGCGCCCTCGTGCCGGTGGCGGCCCACCAGGTTCATCGTCCCCGTGTACTGCAGGAACGAGGTGCCGACGAACTCGCTTCCGTCCGTCCCCCGCTCCAGCTCGTGGTGGCGAAAGCGGACCAGGTTCAGGTCGGCTTCGATGGATCCGAACGGACCCACCCGCGAGAGGTACGCCGCCTGGCCGCGAAGGGCGGTGCGGCGGACGTCCAGGTCTACCCCGCCCTGGTGCGCACCGGGGATGTCCTCGCCCCGGAAGGTGCCGGGGACGCCGTATTCCATCGCGTAGTCGCGAATCGCCAGCCCCGCGAAGCCGTCCGCGCCTGCGCGGCTGGCCCCCGCGCCCAGGCTGTATCCCGCGAGATCGGTGGATGGCAGGTCGCCCAGCGGCGTCCGCGTGTCCCCGGCCCGGCGGGCGCTGGCCTCGCCCCGCAGCGCCCATCCGCCGATCCCGCCCAGCAGCGACGCGCCGCCCGCGAACCCCTCGCTGGCGGACTCGCCCTGCAGGCTGACGGCGCCGGAAAGCCGGTCGGGGCGCGACCGCGGCACCTCTTCGCGGATCACGTTGATCACCCCGCCCAGCGCGTTGCTGCCGTAGAGGAGACCGGCCGGCCCGCGGACCACCTCGATCCGCTCGGCGGTCAGCGGCTCCACCATCACCCCGTGGTCCGCCGCGCTCCCGGCGATGTCGCCCGTGCGCTGGCCGTCCTCCAGCACCAGCACGCGGTCGCCACCCAGCCCGCGGATCACGGGCTGGCTGGCGCCCGGACCGTTGTAGCGCATGGCGATTCCCGGCTCGCCCGCGACGGTGGCGGCGACCGTGGCACCCAGTTGCCGCCGGAGCTCCGCCCCGCCCACGACCGTCGTCGGGCGATACGTCTCGTCTCCGCCCCGCTCGCGCCCCGTCCCGGTGGCGACCACGGCGGAAAGCTGCAGCGCGGACGGGGCAAGGTGGATGGAGACGCGGACCGTTTCGCCGCCGGCCACGCGCACCGCCTCCCCGGCCGGCGCGTAGCCGATGCGCTCCGCCGCCACCGTGTACGCCCCGGCGGGGAGCGCATCGAAGTGAAAGGAGCCGTCGGCATGCGACACCTCGCGCCGCCCCAGCTCGTGGATCCGCACGGTCGCGCCGGCCACCGGCTGCCCGGTCGCCGCGTCGGCCACGGTGCCGTGCACCGCGCCGGCCGCCGCCCGTGCACGCTGCGCGGCGCCGGCGCCGGGGGCCAGCAGCAGCGCGGCGAGCGCCGCGGCCAGGCTCCGCGCCCTCATTCGGCGCCTCCGTGCGCGGCCGGGCACCCGCAGCCGGCGCAGGTGGCGCGGTGACGCAGGCGCGCGCTCCACAGCGTGCCCGCGGCCATCAGCAGGCTGGCGGCGATGGCCGCGCCCGCTTCCGGCAGGCGCGGCAGGGCCAGCGTGGCGCCCCAGAGCAGCGCCCCCGCTCCCACGACGGCCAGCGGCCCCGCGCGGCGGTGGACGCGGACGCCGGCCAGGACGGCGAGCAGGGCCAGGACGAGCGATGCCCCCATCGCCGCGCGCTCATGCGCTTCCGCCGCCGCCAGGGCGGGGACGAGCGCGACGGCCAGCGGCGCGGCGATGCAGTGCGCGGCGCACAGCAGGGGCGCGGCCGCGCCCCCCGCCTCCACGCCGCGGACGACGCGGCTGCGCACGGCCGCGGAGAGCGGGGCGGCCGCCGCGACGGCGTAACGGTGCCGGGGCGGTGCTTCCGCGCGCGGAAGGACCGCCGGTCCCGGGACCGGTGTTCTGATCTTCATTGGTGAACGTTCGGCTGATTCGGCGATCGCGCCGCGCGGAATGCACGGACGCGCTGCAACGCCCCGCCGGTCGTGCGCGGGGTGCCGGGTTCAGCTCCAGGAAGGAGCTGTCAGCCGCGTGGTGGGGCTCTCAGGCTGGGAGGGGCGTGCGAGCGGAGCGCCGGGGCCGGCGCGTCGCCGGCGGGCGCCATGCGGACCACGGCCACGCTGGCGAAGCGTACGTGGGCGCCGAGGTCCGAAGGAAGGAACCGCAGCCCGGACAGCTTGCACGCCGGGCAGTGGGTTTCGTCGTGCAGCGGCGGCGGACAACCGTGGTCCTCGCCGTCGGGCGCGTGCACGTGCGCCTCGGCGTGCGCCGGCGCCGGGTCGCTCCAATCGTGCTGCAGCGACTCCCCACCTGCCGCCAGCAGCAGGTAGAGAAGCGCGAAGAGCGCGGAAAGGGGACGCCGGGCCGAAAGTCTCACGCGGAAACGCGAAGCAGGTCAGGGTGACGGTTCTCCGTGTGGAACCGCGACACGCCGAATGTGGAACGCCTCCACACCCCCGCGCAACCCCGCTCGGCGAGCCAGCGGCCGCGCGTCCGGCAAAAACCGCCGCACGACAACGGCCCGGCCGTTCGTAACGATCACGCTACGGCTTCGGCGTCGCAGCCGCACGCGAATCACATCGAGTCCGGGAAACAACACCTTCATGCGTACAGAGGAACCGAGTCAGACAGAGGAGCCAGGATGATGTTTCGGCTCGCGTTCTCTGTCTGACTCTGTTCCTCTGTACGATGATTCTTTAGCGGGCCCGCCCCAGCGCCGGAGTCACGGCGACAGCGTCCGCAGCATCCGCTGCGCGTTCTGGTTCTCCGGGTTCAGCTCCAGCGAGCGGCGATAGGCGCGCACCGCGTTCTCCGCATCGCCCGCGGCGGCGTATCCATCCCCAAGGCTGTCCCAGGGGTTCCACGCGTCCGGGTATTCGCGCACGTTCAGCTCGAAGAGGGTGACCGCCTCGCGCGTGCGTCCCGCGGCCAGCAGCGCGTACCCCAGGCCGTTCAGCTGCCGCTCGTCGAAGAAGTAGTCGTTGGCACGCGTCGCCTTGAGCCGCGCGTACACGGAGGCGGCGGCGTCGGCGCCCCCGTCGTGCAGGGCGTTCAGCAGCGCGGCGGCCACGGCGGCGCGGACGGGGCGGCGAACGCCGGTCTTCCACGTCATCCACGCCTCGAACGCGCGGTTCCCCGCGTTCCACCCCTGCGAGGCGTTGGTGAGGACGATGATGCCGTCCCGCGCGTCCCGCCCCACCCACAGGCTGGCCTGCCAGCCGCGGTTGCCGCCGTCGTGGCCCACGCGCCGCACGCCGTCGGGAAAGTCGCTGAAGGCGTGGCCCAGCCCCCACCGCTCTTCCGTCCCCGGCACCGGGACCAGCATGGCTTCCAGCGTCGCCCGCCGCAGGACGCCGCCCGCGGCCGCGTCCCCGGTGCCGGAGCCGGGGAGAAGCGCGGCGGCGAACCGCGCCATGTCTTCCAGCGTGGTGTGCAGCCCCGCCGCCGCCTCTTCGGCAAAGCGCGGCGTTCCCATGGGCTCCCCCAGGTTGCCGTACGGCACGGCCGAGGTGCGCAGGACCCCCGACCGCAGGTCGAAGCTGCTGGAGGTCATCCCCAGCGGGCGCAGCACCTCGTCGCGCATGTAGTCGGCAAAGCGGCGGCCGGTCACCTCTTCCACCAGCAGCTGCAGCAGGGTGTACCCGCCGCCGGAGTAGGCCCACGCCGCGCCCGGCGGCGCCACGATCCGCACTGCGCCCGCGCCGTTGGAGCGGCCGGCGAGCGAGGCCTCCAGCGAGGGGACGGAATCCGCGTGGTCCCAGCCGCGGTAGCCGGAGACGGAAAGGCCGGCGGTGTGGCTCAGCAGCCGGCGCACGGTAACGCCCGACGCGTCGAACTCCGACGGCGGCAGGTGCCAGCGCGTCAGGTAGCGCTCCACCGGCGCGTCCAGCTCCAGCTTTCCCTGGTCCACCAGCCGCATCACCCCCCACGCCGTCACGGCCTTGGAGATGGACCCCACGCTGAAGCCGGTGGCCGGGGTGACGGGGATGCGCCGCTCCAGGTCGGCGTACCCGTAGCCGCGCATCACCGCCACGCGGCCGTCCTGGATCACGGCCACGGCGGCGCCGGGAATGCGCAGCTCCCGCAGCATGTCCGGCATCACGCGGTCCAGCGAATCCGCCAGCACGCCCACGTCGTGGGATGCGGGCAGGGATGGGGAGAGCGCCGAGATGTGCTGTGCGATGGCGCCCCGTGGATCGGCGGCGGCCAAGGCGAGCGCCAGGACCAGGAGGCGCGACAGGTGGATCGGGTGCATGGACGGCTCCTTGTGGAAAGCGGCGATGGAAGGCATGCGGCGGCCCGCGGTGCGGCGGGATGCCGGGCCGGGCGGGGGGGTTCGGGTCGGGTGCCGGGCGCGGAGGCCCGGCCAGGATCAGCGGGGAAGCACGGCGCTTCCGCGGATGCGCTACCTGGGCGGGGGAGGCGCGCGGCGGAGGGTCACGTCCCCGCCCGCGGCATGGACGGTGACGCGGGCGCCTTCGGGCCCGGGGACCGTGGCGGTGGCGCGGCGGACGCCGCCCGCGGACGGGAGGTCGTGAAGGGGAAAGTCGCCGCGGATGCGGCCGGGTCCCCGTCCGCCCGCGGGAGCGGCGGTGACGTCGAGGGTCCCGCGAAAGTCCGCCGGGAGGACCAGGGTCACGCTGCCGCGGCGGGTTTCCACGGTGGCGCCGCGCGTCCGCAGCATCCGCACGAAGACGTCGCCGGCCCCGGTGGCGACGTCCACCGAGTTTTCCGCGGCGTGCAGGGTGACGGCACCGTGCCCGGTGCGGACGCGCGCATGGCCGCCCGTGGCGCCGATCTCCACGTCGCCGCGCCCCGTCTGCACGTCCACGCCCTCGGCGGCGTCCTGCACCAGGATGGCGCCGGCCGCCCGCTGAAAGGCCACGTGGTCGGCCCCCGCCACCGCGCGGACGCCACCCGCGAAGCGGCGCGCGGAGGGCACGCCCGCGGCGTCGCGCGTCTCCACCACCGCCGTCCCCGCGTCCGCGCGCAGCTCCAGGTCGCCGGTGTTGCCGTGCAGGCCGGCGTCGCCGCCGGCGGTCCACACGCGGCCCGCCAGCCGCGAGTCGAAGACGGACGCACGTCCGCCGCCGGTGGTGATGGCGGCCTCGCCCCCCACGCCCTCCAGCACCAGGTCGCCGCCCTGCGTGCTCCCGGAGAGCGAGCCGGCCACGTCGCGCACCTCCACCCGGCTGCCGCCTCCCGCGATCCACAGGTCGTAGCGGCGGGGAACGCGGATCTCCACCACGTGTGCGCCGGGGTGGCGGCCCCGGGAGCGGGTGTCGATCCGCGTGCCGCCATCGCCGTCCCGCGCCAGCAGGGCGTCCACGCCGGGCGCGCCCTCCGCCGCCCACGACCGCACCTGCACGGCGTCGCGGTCCCAGCCGGTGATCCGCACCTGCGCCGCCGCCCCCAGCCGCAGCGCCAGCCGCCCGCCGAACGCGGCCTGCACCAGAGCCTCGGTGGGCGGAGCAAAGGGCGCCGGCACCTCCGCCGCGGCGGCTGGAGATGCGAGATCCACCTCCGCCTCCACCGTCCGCCCCGAGCCCAGCGCGGCGAGGGGAAGGACGACGGCCAGGGCGGCGACCGCGGCGGCCACCGCCGCGGGACGCGCCACGGTGCGCCGGCTGCGCGCCGTGTCGAGCACGGCGAGCATCCGCCCCTCCAGCTGCGATGGCCGCGCCATGCTCACCGCCCCCGCCGTGACCAGGCGCGGCGCGTGAAAGGCGCGGGCAATCTCCAGCAGGTCGCCCGCGTACGCGGCGGGGCGGGCGCCCCCGGCCAGCACGCGGTCGTCGCAGGCAAGCTCGCGCTCGGTGCGCAGCTGGCGCGCGGCGTACCACGCGCCCGGGTGAAACCAGTAGACGGCGCACGCCGCCACCGCCGCCAGCTGCGTCAGGCAGTCGCGGCGCGCCACGTGTGCGGCCTCGTGCAGCAGGACGGCCCGGCGCCGCGCGAGGGGCCACTCGTCCGCCGCGGCGGGAAGCACGATGGACGCGCGCCAGAGTCCCACCGCCATGGGCGTGGGCGACGCGCCGCTCCGCAGCAGCCGCACCGGCCGCCGCACCTCCATCTCCCACTCCACGTCGCGAAGGAGCTGGATCCATTCCGGGTCCGTGACCGGCACGGCGCGCGACGCAATGCGGCGCACCGCCGCGAACCCCACCGCCGCCCACGCAAGCACCGCCATCACGCCCAGGGCGTAGACCATCCCCACGAGGCGCGCCGGCCGCCATTCGCCGACGGCGGACGGCGCTTCGGCGGGCGCCGCCGCCGCGGCTTCACTCTCGACTGTCGGTGCGACCGGGACCACGGCGCCGCCATCCGCCATTCCCGCTCCCGGAACTCTCTCAACGGCCGGCGCCGGTGGAAGCCAGCCCGCTTCCCATCGTGGAAGCAGGGCGCCCAGCGGCGGCAGCGCGACCAGCCCGCAGACGGCCAGCGTCCACACCAGGTGCCGCGACGCGGCGGATGCGCGGCGCAGCCGCATCACGCTGGTGACCAGCCACGCCGCGAGCAGCAGGACGGTGGATTTCACCAGCAGGCCGGCCAGGAAGGCGGCCCAGGCGGTGGAGGAGAGAATTGAGGGCATGGTCACTCGGCTCCGTCCGGACGGGCGTCGTCCAGCAGGCGGGAAAGGCGCTCGAACTCATCGGGCGACAGGCGCGGCTCGCCCAGGTCCAGCAGCGCGGCCATCGCGTTCTCGCGCGAACCGCCAAAGAAGGTGCGCAGCACGTGCGCCAGCGCCGAGCGGCTTTCGGCCTCGCGCTCCACCACGGCCGAGTACAGGTAGCGCGGGCCGTCCTGCTCGTGGCGCACGTAGCCCTTTTCCTCCAGGTGGCGCAGCATCCCGCGGACGGCGGCGTTGCTGGGTGCGTCGGGCAGGTCGGCCAGCACCTCGGCCGCCGTGGCCTTTCCGCGCCGGAACAGCACGTCCATGATCTGGCGCTCCCGGCGGCCCAGCTCGGAGATCGGTTTGGAGGTCATCAGCGGGGATGTGAGTGTCAATCCATTGACATCATGTCAACAGATTAACACCTCCTCCCGAGAAGGTCAATCCTCTTCTTTGCCGGGCAACAGAAATCCGCAGGATCAAACGCGAATCGCCCCGCGGCCTGCGCGGGGCGATCCGGAACTGAGTGCTGCTGGGGATGCATTCCCGGAAAGGGCTGCATGCGGTGTTGTCGGTGGAGCGGCGGCTCCAGGCGGGTTCGCCGCGCAGCACCACGTCACATCCCCAGGGATGCCGTAGAGCACGCCGTCCGTGGCGTGCTCAGTCATCGTCCTTGATGAGCAGCGACAGGAACCACGTCGCCAGGCTGATCACGACGGAGCCGATGATGGCGGAGACGAAGTCGCGCACGTGGAACCCGTACCCGAACTGGCCGGCGGCAAAGCTGGTCAGGTACAGCATCAGCGCGTTGATGACGAACAGCGCCAGCCCCAGCGTGAGCACGATGATGCCGCACGCCAGCGCCTTGATGATGGGCCGCACGATGGCGTTCGCCAGCCCCAGGATGAGCGCCACGACGAACAGCGTCTCGATGCGCCCGTCGTACTCCAGGCCCGGCAGCAGGTAGACCGCCAGCCCCACGGCCAGCGCGGAGGCGATCCAGCGAAAGAGCAGTTTCACGGCAGTGTCAGGGATGCGGGTGGACGTGCCCACGGCGGGTGCTGCCTGATCGTACGCCGCGGGGGGCGGAAAAGTGTCGGCGCGGAGGGAAGTGCGAAAGTGCGTGAGTGCGTGAGTGCGTGAGTGCGGTAGTGCGTTAGTGCGGACGGTTCGTCCCGGGCGGGTGAACCCGCGGCTGGAAAGGCGGGAAGCCCCGCAAATTGCGCGGGGCTCCTGTACCGACACACCAGAGTGTCATTCCGAGGGAGCGCCGCGTTGAACCACCCCGACCGCCGCACCCCGCGCGCGACCGAGGAATCTACCGTCTGCTGCTCGTGGCTCGCCGCCGCGCCGAGATGCCGCGGACTATCTGAAGAGTTCGTGCGGGGAGCGAGCCACTTCGGGAATCTATAAACCCGAATCGAAGTAAAGGCGGTCCCTCGGGACAATGTTTGACGCGCCGGAAGAATGCGCCTAATATACCGCTCTGTTTAGGGCATTTCAGTCAACCCCTGTAACTGGTGCCGTTTGGCGCAAACATACATGTGCGCTCATCGCACCGCTCCGTTGGCGAATTCGCATATACACATCCCAAGAGCGCGGAAAAGGACGATCTCTAGACACCACTTGGACGCAGGGTGGGAACCTCGCAGAAATCAACCGGTTAGCAAGGATTGGAAGATGCGCAATTCATGTTACGCCTTGCCAGGCTCGCGGGGGTGGTGCTCACGCTAGGAGCGTGCGCGGACAGCCCCACAGGACCGGATCAGCAGCACGCGGCGGATCTCGCGGCCTCGGCGCCGGACACCCGGGTGGAGGGATGCGTGACGGAAGGCATCTGCACCTTGCCGCCGATCAGTGGAGGTGGGTGCGATGAGTGGGACTACAGTTGCGACGGAGGTGGTGACTGCGCTGCGTCGGCGGGTCCCGGTAGCCCCGACGGCACGACGGTGCAGGGCTGCGACGACGGCGGCGGCGATGGCGGCGACTACGACGGCGGCGGCGGTAGCGGCGGGGGCGGGGGCAGCGGCGGCACAAAGGGTCCGCTGTGCCCTGACTACGGATGCGAGGACCCGGCGCCGGACCCCTGCTTTACAGGTGACCCCAAGCTTGATGATCCGGACGTCTATTCGGGTTTCCAGGCGCTGTGGACCGGGAGCAACTACGATCCGAACATCCCCCAGGATCAGCGCCGCGAACGGGCGGGATGGCTCGTGCAGGATGCGTCGGGGTATCGGTTGGTCGAGATCATGGATGCAACCTTTCACCCGTGCGGCGTGGACATACGCGAAGCGCCCCCCGCAGGCGCCGTAGGTGTGGTGCACACGCATCCATGGAAGATCGGGGAGGTCGTTACGACCTGCGCGTCTGGGCCGGTACTCTATACCGGTACGCCCAGCGAAGACGATAAGGCCACGTTGCGGCGGTTCGGCTTGAGCACGGGTTACATCCTGGACGCGAGCGGCATCGGCCAGTTCACCGGATCGGGCGGCGAAACGGCGTTGCGTAAGGGACGTTGCGGCTACTGAATCCATGCACCACCAGAAACAAGCTACCCGAATGTCCAGACTACACTACCTGTTCGTGCTCGCGGGCATGTGCACCATCTGCGGGGTCGCGCCTGATCATGCCCGTGCGGATACGGCGCTGAAAGCCTGCCCGCACCCTTCGGCTACCGCGCAACTCCGTGTTCGCGACTTCCTCGCGGCGGAGCACCTGTCCGGGGTCCGGCAGGGACTCGGGCTTGCGGCCATCTCTCCGGAACGCGTCCGTGGGTTGGGGCTTCTCGCGGCTGATGCGGAGAAATGTGACAAGTTGCAGGACGCCTTGCGAGCGGGTGATGTGCACGGGCAGCAAGGCCAGGTGACGTTCTTTGAGGCGGACGGGTTCTATTTCGTCACGATCTCACACCCGTCCCCGCGGTCATCGTCAGGCGCCGTCATCCAACACGAAGGCAGTAGCCAGATGTACGTGTTCGACAGCCAGTTCCGACCTGTTGCCCGCTTGCTGGCGTAACCCGGGGGACTACTTGCCCATGACGTCGCGGACGCATGCGTTGGGGTGGCGCCGCGGCGAATCTCCGACGGTATCGTGATCTGATCGGCACCGTGCGAAGAACGTCTTACTATGCCGATTCCTCCGTGGTGGCGCGTCTGGAGGAGAGCGGGGTGCTCAGGCTCACCCGCCGGGACAATCCCGCCGGCGATGCTCACGATCCAGAAGCAAACGCCGCCCCCACGCACAAAGGGCCGCCTCTCGCGAGGCGGCCCTTCGTCATCCATCCACCGAACCTGCCCGGATCAGCCCACCAACTCGGTGCCGGCGAAGAAGAAGGCGATCTCGATGGCGGCGTTCTCGTCGCTGTCGCTGCCGTGGACGGCG
This sequence comes from Longimicrobium sp., assembly GCF_036399255.1. Taxonomy (GTDB): domain Bacteria; phylum Gemmatimonadota; class Gemmatimonadetes; order Longimicrobiales; family Longimicrobiaceae; genus Longimicrobium. The sequence goes on along the minus strand of NZ_DASWNM010000082.1, from coordinate 16,128 downwards.
TTGCGGCCCTTGTTCTCCGCGTACAGCTTGCGGATGGTGCCCTCGGCGGCCTCGGCCGGATCCGTCGAACCGATGGTCTCGCGCCACAGCGCCACCGCGTTCTCGGCCTCCAGCGCCAGCACTACGGCCGGACCGCTGGACATGAACTCCACCAGCTCGCCGTAGAAGCCGCGCTCGGCGTGGACCTCGTAGAACTTCTGCGCCTGCGGCAGGCTGATCTGCGTCAGCTTCATCCCCAGGATGCGGAAGCCCGCCTGCTGGATGTGCGCGATGATCTTGCCGGCGTGGCCGTTCTGCACGGCGTCGGGCTTGATGATGGCGAAGGTACGGCTCATCTGTATCTATTCCTCGTCAACGGGTTCAATGGGAGACGCGGCGAACCCGAACACCTTGCGCAGGATGTCGCCGCGGGTCAGAAAGCCGGTGAGCTGCCCCTCGTGCACCACCGGCAGGCGCTCGATGTCCTTGCTCACCAGCATGGACGTCACCTCGGCCAGCGCCTGCTCCTCGGAAACGCAGATCACGGAGCGCGACATCACGTCGCGCACCCGCGTCTCGCTCCACGCCGCCGCGCTGGCCTCCGCGGGCCGCTGCACGCCGGGAAGAAAGTGGCGCAGCAGGTCGCGGTCCGTCACCATCCCCAGCACCTGCCGGTCGTCGCCGACGACCGGAATCGCCCGCAGCCGGTGCTCGGCGATCAGGTCCAGCACCTCCTGCACCGGCGCGTCCGGGCTCGTCCGGTACACACGCTGCGTCATCACGTCCCGCACCCGCAGCCGCGGCTCGATGATGATCTCGCGGATCTCCGGGATCGCCATCACCTCGGCCGGCGAGCGCGCCGCCACCAGCCGGTCCACCACGGAATCCACCCGCAGCACCCGCGCGAGCGCGGCCACCGTCTGCAGGTACAGGTCGGCGGCGGAGAGCGGCGCCAGCACCAGGACGACGACCTGCGCCACCGCCCCCACGTGGTCCGCCGACTCGCGCAGCGGCGCGGGGGCGATGCCCAGCGCCACCTGCAGCGAATCGACCGCGTCGGTGCGCAGGTGCGGCAGCAGCACCCGGTCGCCGATGTGGATCAGGTCGCGCACCCGGCTTTCGCTGAACTTGCGCCGCAGCGTGTCGGGGTCGGCGATGCCGCCGGTGCCCACCAGCGCCTGCGCCAGGTGCATGACCGCGTCGTACACCGACGACGCCGCCAGCGGGGCCACGACGTGCTCCGGACGGAGGATCTCCGTCAGGCGCACCTCGCGCCCCGCGCGACCGCCGCTCTCGGTCAAAGCGCTTCCTGGATGAGCCCCACCACGTCCAGCGGGCGCGTCGCCACGCCGATGCCGTTGTCGCGGAAGGCTTGGATCTTCTCCTCGGCCGTCCCCGCGCTGCCGCTGATGATGGCGCCCGCGTGCCCCATCCGCCGCCCCGGAGGCGCCGTCTGCCCCGCGATGAAGCCCACGACCGGCTTGGTGACGTTGGCCTTGATGTACTCGGCGGCCTCCTGCTCGTCCGTGCCGCCGATCTCGCCCAGCATCACGATCGCCCTGGTGTCCGGGTCGGCCTCGAACGCGGCCAGGCAGTCGATGAACGACGTGCCGCTGACCGGGTCGCCGCCGATGCCCACGCACGTGGTGGTGCCGATCCCCGCGCCCTTGAGCTTGTAGACCACCTCGTAGGTCAGCGTCCCGCTCTTGGAGACGAGGCCGACGGGGCCGGGCTGCGTGATGTGGCCGGGGATGATCCCCACCTTGCTCTTGCCGGCGGAAAGGAGCCCGGGGCAGTTGGCCCCGAGCAGACGCGCGCCCTTTTCCTTGACGTACGGATAGACGCGGGTCATGTCGAGCACCGGCACGCCCTCGGTGATGCAGACGATGAAGCCCACGCCCGCGTCCGCCGCCTCGAACATCGCGTCCGCGGCAAAGGCGGGCGGCACGTAGATCACGGACGAGTTGGCGCCGGTGGCGTCCATCGCCTCCTGCACCGTGTTGAAGATGGGCACCGAGCCCTCGAACGTCTGCCCGCCCTTGCCCGGCGTGACGCCCGCGACCACCTGGGTGCCGTACTCCATCATCTGCTTTGCGTGGAACGAGCCGTCGCGGCCCGTGATCCCCTGCACGATGAGTTTCGTGCTCTGATCGATGAAGATGCTCACTGGGCCTCCCCCTTTGCCAGCGCGACGGCCTTCTTGACGGCCTCGTCCATGTCGGTCATGGCAGTAAACCCTGCGTCGGCCAGGATCTTCACCGCGATCTCCTCGTTGGTGCCCGTAAGGCGGATGACGATCGGCACCTTGATGTCGATCATCTTCGTCGCCGTCACGATGCCGTTCGCCACGTCGTCGGTGCGGGTGATGCCGCCGAAGATGTTGAACAGGATCGCCTTCACGTTCTCGTCGCCCGTGATGATCTTGAGGGCGTTCACCACCTTCTCGGGGTTGCTGGAGCCGCCGATGTCCAGGAAGTTGGCGGGCTCGCCGCCGTAGTACTTCACCAGGTCCATGGTCGCCATCGCCAGCCCGGCGCCGTTCACGACGCAGCCCACGTCACCATCCAGCTTGATGAAGGTGAGGTTGGCCTCGCGCGCCGTCACCTCGGCCGGGTCTTCCGACGACTCGTCGCGCAGCGCCTCGATGGCCGGGCGGCGGAAGAGCTCGTTGTCGTCGATGTTGAACTTGGCGTCGATCGCCTTCACCGTGCCGTCGGGCGTGGTGATGAGCGGGTTGATCTCCGCCAGCGACGCGCCGGCCTCGACGAACGCCGTGTACAGCTGCTGCAGGATCTTCGCGGCCGCGCGCTGCTGCTTCACGTCGCTGTAGAGCTTCGTGGCCAGGAAGTACGCCTGGTGCGGCAGGAACCCGTAGCGCGTGTCCACCGGCAGCTTGGTGATCTTGTCGGGGTCCGTGTGGGCGACCTCTTCGATGTCGATGCCGCCGGCGGCGCTCACCATCCACACCGGCGCCTTGCTCGCGCGGTCCATGATGATGCCTACGTAGGCCTCGCTGGCGATGTCCTCCGCCGGGGCGATGAGCACCTTTTCGACCGTGAGGCCCTTGATGTCCATCCCCAGGATGGCCTGGGCCTTTTCGCGCGCCTCTTCGGGGGTGTTGGCCAGCTTTACGCCGCCGGCCTTGCCGCGGCCGCCGGTGTGCACCTGGGCCTTTACCACCACGGCGCCGCCCAGCGTACGGGCGATCTGCTCCGCCTGCTCGGGCGTCGTGGCCACCTCGCCCATGGGGACCGGGATCCCCTGCGCGGCGAGCAGCTCTTTCGCCTGGTATTCGTGGATGTTCACGGACGCTTCCTGTTCCGGGTGATTGTCCTGCCCTACGAAAAGTGCGTCAGTGCGTCAGTGCGTGAGTGCGTGAGTGTGCGAGGGGAAGATCCGGATCGCTCCGGCGCATTCACTCCCGCACTCACGCACTTCCGCACTCACGCACTATTCCCTCACGATCTCCGTCCCCGCGCTCCCCGCCACCGCCTCCCTGCCCTGGTCCAGCCGCGCGATGATGGCGCGGGTGCCGCCACGGCGCACGAAGTCGGCCGCGGCTTCGACCTTGGGCGCCATGCTGCCGGTTCCCAGCTGTCCCGAGGCCAGCAGCGCCTCCGCCTCGGCCAGCGTCAGCCGCTCCACGGGGCGCTGCGCGGGCGTGCCGAAGTCCAGGTAGACGCGGTCCACGTCCGTCAGGATCACCAGCACGTCGGCGCCGATGTCGCGGCCCAGGATGGCGGCGGCGCGGTCCTTGTCGACCACCGCGTCGATCCCCTCCAGCCCCCACTTCTCGTGCACGTACACGGGACAGCCGCCGCCGCCGGCCGCGATCACCAGGTGGCCCTCGGCCACCAGGGAGCGGATCATCCGCCGCTCCACGATCTCCGTGGGGCGCGGGCTGGGGACCACGCGCCGCCAGCCGCCCCTGGTCTCGGCCACTTCGCCGCCCAGCTCGGCGGCAAGGTCGCGCGCCGTCTGCTCGTCCATGGTGCGGCCGATGGGCTTGGAGGGGCGCCGCAGTTCGGGATCGCCGGGATCCACCAGCACCTGCGTCACCATCGTCACCACCTGCCGGTCCACCCCGCCCCTGCGCAGCGCGTTCTGCAGCGACTGCTGGATCATGTACCCGATCCACCCCTCCGTCGCCGCCACCAGCACGCCCAGGGGCAGCGGGGGAACCAGGTGCCGCGACTGCTCGTTGCGGATGAGCTCGTTACCCACCTGCGGCCCGTTGCCGTGCACGATGGCGATCTGCCACCCCTCGCGCGCCAGCTCCACCACGGCGCCCAGCGATTCGCGCGTGTGCTTGAACTGCTGGGTGATGGTGCCCTCTTCACCCGGCTGCGCCAGGGCGTTGCCCCCCAGCGCGATCACGATGGTCTTGCTCGCCACGAATCCCGCTGTTCAAGGGGCGACATTCTACGCGGGCCGCTCAGGGGCGGCAAGCGCGTTCCGCATCAAGATTTCGGCCCGGGAGCCCTCCCCCGCGAGGAACGAGCGAGGTGGGACCCCTTCGCGGATATGCCGCGTGGATCTCACTGCGCCGGACGGGCGCCCCCTCCGGGCTCGCATTACTCGCCCACCTCCCCCAAAACTGCTGGGGGAGGTTGGGGTGGCCGGCGGGGACGAGACTCGGCGACTGGGATCGAACTGCGCCGGCGGGGGTGCCCCTCCCCCGGCCCCTCCCCGTTCGTTCCTCACGGAGAGGGGAGAATTCGATCCCGCTCCGGCAGGCCCGTCGAGCGCGTCACCATCCCGCACCACCCTGTCCGGAGCACCCCGATCCCTGCCGCACCCCAACCTCCCCCAGACTTGGGGGAGGTGCGAGCCTGAGCGAGCGGAGACGGCGCCGCGGGTCGCGCAAGCTCAGGCAGTGCGGATACGAACGCACTTTCGCACTCACGCACTCACGCACTCACGCACTTTTCTCCCTCAGTGCCCGTCGCTCGCCCCGGCGATGCCCTCGCCCTGCAGCCAGCCTTCCATCAGCCCGCGGATCTCGGCCAGGCGCTCGGGGGTGCGGGCCTCGTAGCGGGCCACCAGCACGGGCTCGGTGTTCGAGGCGCGGATCAGGCCCCAGCCGTCGCCGAAGAGCACGCGGGCGCCGTCCACGTCGATCACCTCGTGGTCCTTGCGGAAGTGCTCGGTGGCGCGGCCCACGATCTCGAACTTGGTCTCTTCCGTGGCCGGGTAGCGCAGCTCGGCGGTGGAGACGAACTGCGGGAACTCCGCCAGCCACTCGCTGAGCGGCCGCCCGCCGCGCGCCACGATGTCGATCAGCAGCATGGCCCCGTACAGCGCGTCGTCGAACCCGTAGTAGTCGTCGCCGAACATGATGTGGCCGCTGAGCTCGCCGGCCAGCAGCGCATGCTCCTGCTTCATCCGCTCCTTGATGAGCGAGTGGCCGGTGGCGTTCATGATGGGCACGCCGCCGTTGGCCTCGAGCACGTCCGTGAGCTGCTGCGAGCACTTTACGTCCAGCACCACCTTTTGCCCCGGGCCGTGCTTCTGGATCAGGTCCAGGCCGTACAGCAGCAGCAGCGTGTCGCCCCGCACGATCCCGCCCCGGTCGTCGATGGCGCCGATGCGGTCGGCGTCGCCGTCGAACGCCACGCCCAGGTCCGCGCCCTCTTCCTTCACCCTGGCGATGATGTCGACCAGGTTCTTGTCGACGACCGGGTCGGGGTGGTGGTTGGGAAAGGTGCCGTCGCTCTCGCAGAAGATGGGGATGACCTCGACGTTGGGCCCCAGCGCGCGGATCAGGTCCACGGCGATGATGGAGCCCGTGCCGTTGCCGCAGTCCACCACCACCTTGATGGGCCGGCCGATGTCGAACTTGCCGGCCAGCACCTTGATGTAGGTTTCCAGCACCTCGCGGTTCTCGACCGAGCCCTCGCCCGACTCGAAGTCCTGCTCCTGGATCATCCGGCGGATCTCCTGGATGGAGTCGCCGAAGATGGAGCGGCCGCCCAGCGTCATCTTGAACCCGTTGTACTGCGGCGGGTTGTGGCTGCCGGTCACCTGCAGACCGCCGTCCAGCTTCCAGTGCGACACGGCGAAGCTGTGCGCGGGCGTGGGGACCAGGCCCACGTCCACCACCCGCGCGCCGGCGGCCAGCATGCCGCGGCGCACCCCGGCGGCCAGGTCGTCGGAGGTCAGGCGGTTGTCGCGGCCCAGCGCCAGCACCGGCGCGTCCTTCTTGAGGCGGCGGCGCGCGAGGGAGGCGTAGGCGCGGCCGATGCCCTCGGCCACCTCCGTGGTCACGTCGGGGCCCACCACGCCGCGGATGTCGTACTGCCGGAAGATGTGCGGATTCACCATCGCTCAGCTCGCGAGACTCGTCAGGGTTCGGATACGGAAAAACGACGGGCGCCCTCCGCCCGGCGGAAGGCGCCCGCGTCCTGCTACAATTAGCGGTCCAGCAGAACCGCCACCGCCTCGATCTCCACCGCCACGTCGCGCGGAAGGCGGGCCACCTGCACGGTGCTGCGGGCCGGCTTGTGGTCGCCGAAGTGGCGCCCGTACACCTCGTTCATCCCCGCGAAGTCGTCCATGTCGCGCAGGAACACGGTCGTCTTCACCACGGTCGACAGGTCGGCGCCGGCCTGCTGAAGGATGGCGGTGATGTTCTTCATCACCTGCTCCGTCTGCGCCTTGATGTCGCCCTCCACCAGCTGCATGGTGGCCGGGTCGAACGGCACCTGCCCGGCGGTAAAGACGAAGCCGTTGGCGATGATGGCCTGGCTGTACGGGCCGATGGCGGCCGGGGCGTTGGCGGTGTGCACGGTCTGCATGGTCGGTTTCACCTGGCGAAAAGTACAGGACGTCGTGGCGGAAAGCAGAATGGCGACAGCCGTGACGGCCCTGGCGATGGCGGTACGCTTCATCGCGGTGTTCCTGGTTCAGGCTCCGGGGCGGTTCAAAGGGGCCCCTCCCCCGGCCCCTCCCCGTTCGTTCCTCACGGAGAGGGGAGAATTCGATCGCGCTGCGAACACGGTCGAACTGCGTCCGCGGACGCCCCCTCCGGGCTCGCATTACTCGCCCACCTCCCCCAAAACCGCTGGGGGAGGTTGGACGTTGTGCCAGGGACGCCGGCTCGGCGAACGGCGTCGGGCTGCGCCGGACGGGGTGCCCCTCCCCCGGCCCCTCCCCGTTCGTTCCTCACGGAGAGGGGAGAATTCGATCGCGCTGCGGCGGGCTGTCGGGCGCGTCACCCTCCCCCGCGCGGTTTGCGGGGGAGGGCCGAGGTGGGGGGCACCGGGGGCGCAGTGCGATCCCGATCGAAATCACCCATCCCCTGCTCCACAACCAACCTCCCCCAAATTTGGGGGAGGTGCGAGCCTGAGCGAGCGGAGGGGGCGCCCCGCGGGTCGCGCCGGACTCGCCGTCTGCCTCGCTTCGTCCTACATCCCGCCCGGCACCATCGCCCGCAGCTCGTCCGGCGTGACGGTGGCGACGCCGGGTTTGCCCACCTCGATCCCCGCGGCCAGGTTCGCCAGCACGGCGGCCTCGCGCATCGACGCGCCGGCGGCGAGCGCGACGGCGACGACGGCGGTCACGGTGTCGCCCGCGCCGGAGACGTCGTAGACCTCGCGCGCCACGGTGGGAATCCGGAACGCGGGGCCCTCCGCGCCCTTGAGCGCCATCCCGTGCTCCCCCAGCGTCAGCAGCAGGTGCCCGGCCTCCACGCGCCGGCGCGCATCCTCCAGCCAGGCGTCGTCTTCCGCGGCCAGCGGCTGGCCCAGCGCGGCGCCCAGCTCGGCGGCGTTGGGCTTGAAGACGGTGGCGCCGCCGAACGAAAAGAAGTTGCGGAACTTGGGATCCACCACGCTGGGGATGCCGGCCTCGCGCGCCGCGCCGATGGCGGCACGGATCACGGAAGGCACCAGCACGCCCTTGTTGTAGTCCTCCAGCACCAGCGCGTCCGCCGCGCGGGCGGCGGCGCGCACCGCGTCCTCCAGCCGCGCCGCGCAGTCCGCGCCCACCTCGTCGTCGCGCTCGCGATCGAAGCGCACCACCTGCTGGTGGCGGGCCACCACGCGCGTCTTGGTGGTGGTGGGGCGGCCGGCATCCTCCACCAGCCGGGCGTGGACGGCGCCGCCATCCAGCCGGGCCAGCGCGTCGCGGATCTGCGCGCCGGCGGCGTCGGCGCCCACGCAGCCCACCAGCTCGCACTCGGCGCCGAGGGCGACCACGTTGGCGGCCACGTTGGCGGCACCACCCAGCGCCACCCACTCCTCGGCCACCTGCACCACGGGCACCGGCGCCTCGGGCGAGATGCGCGACACGGCGCCGACCAGGTAGACGTCCAGCATCAGGTCGCCCACCACCGCCACGCGCAGCCCCCGGCACCGCTCCAGAATCTCGTCCAGCCGCGCGCGTGTCAGACGCTCCATCCTGTGCCGCCCCTCCGCCGGGAAAAAGAGGCGGGGAATCTAGACGGGGCGGCGGAGCGTGTCAAAGAACGGCAGGGAATAGGGAACAGGGAATAGGGAATAGCGGGATGAACCGCCGCGTCGGGCCGGCAGGACGTCAGGCCAGGGGACAGCGGGCGGGATGTCAGCCCGGAGGGAGGGCGGAAGGACGGGAGCCGGCGTCGAGGGCGGCGATGCGCTGCTCGGCCAGGACCAGCTCCACGTTGGCGGCAAGCTCGCGCGCGGACAGGCGCTCGGCGCGGGAGATGGGCACCACCAGCTCGTTGCCCTGCGCGGAGGGGATGCCGTCCAGCGCGCGCAGGCTGCGCGTCCGCAGCACCAGGTGGCCCCATCCCAGGAATCGGCGGCGGTACGTCAGCGACTGGATCTCTGCCCAGGGGATGGCGATGGTGCGGATGGGATCCTCGACCGTGGGCTTGACGCCAAAGCTGTGCTCGCTGCGCCGGAACTCGAACGCCAGCCCCTCCGGCTCGCTGCGCAGCAGGCCGTGGACGATGACCATCGCCTCGTACGAATCGGTCCAGCCGCGGCTGGTGAACGGGACCGACAACAGCTCGATCATGGGGTGCGGACGCGTGGGTGGCGGATCATCGAACCTGACGCCCAAGGTAAGCACAGGGGTGGTCCAGCGTAAGCCGGTATATGTGGCGCATTAAGAGCGCCCGAAATGGGGTCGCGATCAGCACCCATCGTATTTCCACTCTGGATCCACTCGCCGGAAGCCGGGTTCCGGTTGCGCCGCCGAACCCGCGCGTGTTACCCATCCCCCGCGCCGCCCCATCCATTTCCCTCCCGCGCCCCGCGACCGATGAGCACCGCCGCCAAATCCATGGTTCCCCTGGACTTTCAGCATCTGCCGGAGGAGGAGATGCTGCGCCGCGCGAGCGAGCTCTACGCGCAGATGAACCGGCGGCGCACCACGCGGCACTTCTCGGATCGGGCGGTGCCACGCGAGCTGATCGAGAACGCCATCCGCACGGCGGGCACGGCGCCCTCCGGCGCGCACCAGCAGCCGTGGACGTTCGTCGCCATCAGCGATCCGGCCATCAAGCGGATGATGCGCGAGGCGGCGGAGGAAGAGGAGCGGGTGAACTACGGCGGGCGCATGCCGCCCGAGTGGCTGGAGGCGCTCGCGCCGCTGGGAACGGACGCGGTCAAGGAGCACATCACCACGGCGCCGTACGTGGTGGTGCTCTTTCGCCACGTGTACGGCGTCCGGGCGGACGGCACGCGCCGCACGCACTACTACAGCACGGAAAGCTGCGGCATCGCGGCGGGGCTGTTCGTCGCCGCCATCCACCAGATGGGGCTGGCGACGCTCACCCACACGCCGTCGCCCATGGGCTTTCTGACCCGCCTGCTGCGGAGGCCCGCGAACGAGAAGCCGTTCCTGCTGATGCCCGTGGGCTATCCCGCCCCCGACGCCCGCGTCCCCGACCTCGCCCGCAAGCCGCTGGACGAGATCGCGGTGTGGTTCGAGGCGGAGGGGGAAGGCGAGGGCGGCACGGGTTGAGGGCCTGCAAGGGCGAATGAATTCGCTGCAACAAACACACGAAGGCCGCCTTCGCGGACTGGAAGGCTTCGGGTGAATCACCTGGGTTTGTCGACGTGGCGGGGCTCGCCCGTGAAGCCGGAATCGTGCACGGCGGCGCGCCCCCGCCTCCGCACCCGCCAATCCGCGAAGGCGGATTTCGTGTCGTCGTTGCAGCGAATTCATTCGCCATCCCCTGGGCGGGCACTGCATCATCCGGCAAAAAGACAGGGCGGGCACCGGATGGGTGCCCGCCCTCTTTTCGTCAGATTCGCCGCGTGCCTACGAGTCCTTCCAGACGCCGCCGGGGCCGCGGCCCTTGTCGCGCTTGCCGATCTTGCCGATCTCGATGTGGCACTGCGTCAGGTCGCCCACGGTGTCGGCCATGTTCTCGGTGACCTCGATGACGGCGCGGACGCCGTCGCCGTAGACCTGTCCGACGTAGCAGTCGCCGGCCTTGAACAGGATGCGCTGGGCTTCTTCAAGGCGCTGGATGGCGTCCCACACCATGTCGGCGGCGCGCTCCAGGTGTTCCTGCGCGTCGGGTGCCTGGTCAGCCATGCGGGGCGATGCGATGCGTGGGGCGAAGTGCCGGCGGAGCGGCGGGACGCGCAAGTATAGCGGGTTCCTGCTCGCCTGCGCGAGGGGACAGGTTACAGGGGACAGGTTACAGGGGACAGGTTACAGGGGACAGTGGGCAGTGTGGGGGCAGGGGGCGGTGGTTGGCCGGATGGGTTCGGGCTGCGTCGGCGGGGGGCCCCTCCTGCGCGGCAGAGCCCCGATTGCATCCGCCGGCGCCCCCTCCGGGCTCGCATTACTCGCCCACCTCCCCCAAAACTGCTGGGGGAGGTTGGGGTGGGGCCCGGTGCGATGGCTCGGCGAAAGGCATCGAACTGCGCCCGGCGGGGGGCCCCTCCCCCGGCCCCTCCCCGTTCGTTCCTCACGGAGAGGGGAGAATTCGATCGCGCTCCGAAAAGCCTGTCGAGCGCGTCACCTCTCCCGCGCGCAGTTTGCGGGGGAGAGGCCGGGAGAGGGGGGGCCACCCACCCTCCCGCGCCACCCATCCGAAGCGCCCCGCCCGCTGTAACCTGTCCCCTGTAACCTGTCCCCCTATCCCCTATCCCCTCAAAACGTCCACGCGCCCGAGATGCTCACCGCCCGGTACTTGTACTCCGCGCCGCCGCTGGGCGAAAGCTGGCTGATCCCCGAGTTGGCGAAGATGCCGTTGAGCTCGATGCGCCGGCCGGGCGCAAGCTGGTACGCCACGGTGCCGCCGCCGCGGAACGAGCCGCTGGGCTCGCCGTCGCTGCGCACCTGCTGCACGCCGGGCGCAAGCTCCGCGCTCAGGCTCCAGTGCCGCCACTCGCGCAGCCACAGCGCCGTCAGCTCCGCCAGGCCGTAGAAGTCGGGGTCGAAGTAGCCGTCGCTCAGGTCGCGCTCGAAGCCGAAGACGCGCGTCCCCACGCCCAGCGTGATAGGCGTGCTGATGCGCCGCGCCACCGACAGGCTGCCGTTCACCCGCCGGTTCTCCTCGCCCGAGACGCGGCCGGTGAACAGGGCGGTCCCCGCCGCGCCGGCCACCGTCCACACCTGCGACGGCTTCCAGCTGGCGGCGCCGGACCACTCGTCCAGGAACACCTCGCGCTGGATGAGCGTCGCCGTGGGGTCCAGCGCGTAGTGCGCGTACGAGACGCTGCCGTTGACCGGGTAGCGCCGGGGCGTCGAAACGGCCGCGCGCCAGGTGGGAATGGGGTCGGACCCGCTGGAGTCCGGCACGCTGGCGCCCACCGTCCCGCTGAGCGCCCACCCGGGCTCCAGCATCGTCCACAGCGTCACCGCGCCGCCGTCCGAGCGGCGCTCCTCGTCCGTCCCCCCCTCCGGGCGGATGGCGGCGTCGCGGTGGTACAGGTCCATGCGCACCTCCACGCTCGTGGCCGGACGCACGGCGCCCGAGGCGGAGGTGGTGCGGATGTCGTTCTTGTCCGTGTCCCACTCGTTCACGAACGACGCGCTGGCCCGCGGGGCCACCGCCAGCCGCGCCCAGCGCAGCGCCTCGCGCGCGTCGCGGTCCGTGGGCGCGGCGGCGACGGCGCGGCGCGCGGCTTCCAGCGCCGCCGCGTCGCGCCGTTGCCAGCGCAGCGTCTGCGAAAGGCCGACCCACGCCGGCGCATCGTTGGGATTGCGCGCGATCACGTCGCGCCAGCGGCGCTCGGCGGGGACCAGCCGCCCGCCCCACCCGGCCGCCCGCGCCAATCCCCGCTGCGCCTCCACGTTCCCCGGCTCCAGCGCCAGCACCCGCTGGTACACCGCCTCGGCCGAGTCCAGCTCCGTCGCCCAGGCCAGCACCGTCCCCAGCCCCACCAGCGCCTCGACGTCGCGCGGGTTCTCGCGCAGCAGGCTGTCGTACGCCGCCACCGCCGCGTCGAAGCGCGAGGCCCACGACAGCACGCGCGCGCGGCTCAGGCCGATGCTGCGGTCCTCCGGCGTGATCTGCTGCAGGCGGCCGTACGTGGCCAGCGACTCGTCGTAGTTTCCGGCCCACGACTCGAACTGCGCGCGGGCCTGCAGCGCGGGAAGAAAGCCCGGGTCCGCCGCCAGCAGCGGGTCCAGCGCCCGCGACGCCGCCACCGGGTCGCCGCGCCACGCCAGCACGCGCGCCCGGTCCACCCGCGCCTCGCGGTTGTTGGGGTCCACCCGCAGCAGCCGGTCGAACAGCGCCAGCGCCTCGTCGTAGCGCTCGGCCCAGGCGCGGATCATCGCGACCCGCTGCAGCGCCGTCGCGTCGGCCGAGTCCGCCGCCAGCCGCGCCTCGTACAGCGGCGTGGCGGCGGCGATGTCGCCCGCGGCCCAGGCGCGGTCCGCCTCGTCCTGCGCGGCGGCAGGGAGGGCGGAGGCCAGGAGCAGGGCCAGGATCAGCAACGCGCGGGTCATCGGCCGCCTCCGCGCAGGACCGGTGGATTCATGGTTCGATATACCTCGCGCATGGCGTCGTAGACGGGGCGCACGCGCTCGCGCCAGCGCGGCTCCTCCCACGTGTCCCAGGTAAAGAGCGCGACGTCGGCCTCGCGCCCCGAGGCGGGCCACTGGCGCCACGCCGAGCCGTCGCGGGCGGCGGCCAGGATGCGGATGCCGTCCACCGTAACCGTGCCGAACGCCGCGGGGACGGCGCCCTCGGGATCCTGCAGCACGCGGCGCTCGCTGGGGTCGGTAAAGTTCAGCAGCATCCAGGGAATGCGGATCTCCATCACCCCCGCCTCCGGCAGCCGCTCCCACAGGCCGTCGGGAGGGCCGCCGGGCCACAGGATGCCGCGGTCGTAGCCCATCCCCGGGTACTCCGTGCGGTCGCGCGCGAAGCGGCGGTTGTTGGTGAGCACGCGCAGCGAGTCGTAGACGCCGTCCTCGTTGGCCTGGCTGCGGTACGGCCGGTTGAAGCGCCGCTGAAAACGCCCCTCGAAGTAGCCGGGGAGCGGATCGGCGATCGCCGGCGCGGCGGCGGGCTGCCCCGGGATGGACTGGTTCTCGTCGGTCCGCAGCGGGTTGGACGACGGGTCCGCCATCAGCCGCACCTCGTTTGCCGTGGCGCGCAGGGCGAACTCCAGCCCCACCGGCAGCCGGCCGCCCACGCGCCCCGGCCAGCGAAAGTCGCCCGCCTCCGGCTTCAGGACGTCGAACCCCAGCAGCAGCTCCTCCGGTAGCCGCCCGCCCGCGCCCTCGAAGAAGAGCCAGAGGTATGCCTCGTCCGAGGCGGCGCGCAGGGTGCCCTGCGGCGTCCCGTACAGCGCCGGCATCCGCCGCCACGACGCCACCCGGTCGCGCAGCGTGGCGCCGGCCACCACCTCGCCGGGGTCCATGGCCAGCATCCCGTAGTGCTGCTCGGCGTCCAGGCGGTTGTACCACAGGCGGTTGCGGTCCTGCGGGATCTCGAAGTCGATGACGATCCAGTTCTTCTTGAACCACTCGTCGATCCAGGCGAAGATCGCCCCGCCGGCCATCCCCGCCTCGGCGATCTCGCGGGTAAGGCGGGCGTTGATCTGCGCCATCCGCGCCTCGGAGTGGCCGCCGTGGTGCCACCCCTGCGGCTGCAGGTGCGCGCTGCCGATGCTGGCCGGCACCCCGTACTCGCTGATCACCACCGGCATGTGGTCGTGGTGCCGCTTCAGCTCCACCAGGTAGCCGAAGTAGTTGGAGGGCCCCTCGGACGAGCGCGCCTGGTTGTAGCCCGGGTCCAGCACCATGAAGTCCGGGTAGTACGGATACGCGTGGTACGAGGCGAACCAGCCGGCCGGAAAGGCGTCCGTGGGCGTGACCAGGTTGGCGTCGAGCCCGATGTCGTCATTGTCCTCGGCGGCCGGCTGCGCGGGCACCTGCTCGCCCAGCGACCGGCGTATCTCCGACTCCTCGGCCACGGTGGACTCGGTGGGATGCGAAAGCGGGTCCAGCGTGGGCCAGTTGGTGTAGGCGATGGGGCGCTGGGCGCGGTAGGTGTCGGTTTCGTACGCCACCATGTGCTCGCTGGCCTTGCCCAGCCACGCGTCCATCGGCGTGCCGCCTTGCACGGTCAGGAACCGGCCGCGGAAGCCCTGGAGCTCCGGCCGCCGCCGGTTGAAGGTGACCACGGAGTGCGACTCCCACTCGCGGCCGATGATGTACGCCAGCACCCACGGCGACACGTCGGCCGTGTAGGCGCCGCCCGCGCGCCCCGGGATCACGGGAATGTCGGCGCGGCCGTGCAGCAGGTCCACCACGTGGCGCATCTCGCGGAAGAACTCGCCCTCCCACCGCGGGTCGGCGAAGTCGTTTTCCGGCGGCAGCTCGGCCCACACGCCGTGGATGATCCAGAGCGGCGCGTCGGGGTGGCGGCGGTTCCAGTCGTACAGGGCGCCGTAGAAGTGGGGCGGATGGATGGTGTAGACGCGGACGGTGTTGGCCTCCATCGCCGCCATCTGCTCGATCCAGCGGACGTAGGTCGCCGAATCCGGGAACTGGCTGGGATGCCGGCCGGGGAGCGCCGCCCCCAGGTTGACGCCCTTGATGTAGAACGGCTCCCACCCGCGCGCCGTGCGCACCTCGAAGCGGTCGCGGTTGGTCCGTGCGGGATACGTGACCTCCGCCGGCAGCGCCAGCGGAGGGCGGGTGGGCGCGGCGGCGGGCGGCGGGCCCAGCCGGGCCAGGAAGTCGCGCGCCTCGGCGTTGCCGGGGTCCACCTGCTGCGCGCGGGTGAACGCCGTGCGCGCCGCCTGCGGGTCGTCCGCGCGCCACGCGGCCATCCCCTGCCCCACCAGCGCGTCCACGTTGCGCGGCGCGTCCGCGACGACCGCGTCGAACAGGCGGCGCGCCTCGCTGGTGCGGTCCTGCCGAAGGGCCACGTAGCCCAGGCCGGTGCGCGCGCCCTCGTGGCGGGGGCAGGCGCGGAGGGCGGCTTCGAAGGCGGTGCGCGCGGCGGCCATGTCGTTGGCGCGGTACGCCGTCCAGCCGCGGTCGGCGGCGGGGTTGCCGGCGGCGGGGCACTCCTGCGCGGCGGCCGGCGCCGCGTCCGCGCCGGCGGGATCGATCGTCGCGGCCATCAGCGCGCCCCCCATCGCGAAGGCGAAAGTCGCCAGTTGCTTCCTGCTCATCATCCCCATCGAGTTCATTCCCTTCGCCTTCGGTTCACGCATACCTCTGGCCGACATCGCGCCACGTCCGCCGGCGCCCCCTCCGGGCTCGCATTACTCGCCCACCTCCCAGGAGCGAATGAATTCGCCGCTGGAACGTCGCGAAGTCCGCCTGCGCGGACTGTGGGATCGCGGATCGGCGAAGGGCATCGAGCTGCGCCGGCGGGGTGCCCCTCCCCCGGCCCCTCCCCGTTCGTTCCTCACGGAGAGGGGAGAATTCGATCCCGCTCCGTCAGCCCTCACGTTGGCCGCCGTCTCCCAACCCGATACGTGGCAGCTCCTTGCCTCTACTCCACACCCGCCAGCCCGCGAAGGCGGACTTCGTGTGGTTGTTGCAGCGAATTCATTCGCCCTTGCCGCGTGGCTCGGCGAAAGGCATCGAGCTGCGCCGGCGGGGTGCCCCTCCCCCGGCCCCTCCCCGTTCGTTCCTCACGGAGAGGGGAGAATTCGATCCCGCTCCGTACGCTGTGGGTCGCGTCACCTCTCCCCCGCGCAGTTTGCGGGGGAGAGGCCGGGAGAGGGGGCC
>NZ_DASWNM010000081.1:0-104552 GCF_036399255.1 Longimicrobium sp. | reverse complement strand
TGAAGGGGTGAAGGGGTGAAGGGGTGAAGGGGTGAAGGGGTGAAGGGGTGTGATGGATACGATCGCGTGAGGGATGCGCGCCCGCAGGGCCGAGAACACGGCGCGCATGCACGGGCGCGGCGGAAACGCGCAGAGGATGGTGCGCGCCGGGGGCTCGGCGCCGTTGGCAACAGTTGTATCGTTGCCTACGGCGCGCGCAGCCCGGCCCGGAGCGCAGCGGAGGGACACGCCCAAACGGCTTTTTTCCCAGGGCGAACTGTTCCCTGTACCCTGTAACCTGTCCCCTCCCAGTCTTGACAGAGTGGAGCGAATCGCTGAACCTACGGACCATGACCACCATATCCGAGCGCCCGTACACGCCTGTCGTCGAGGACTACCTCAAGGCCGTCTGGATGCTGCAGCAGGTGGAGTCGCCGGTCTCTACGTCGCGCATCGCGGAGCGGCTGGGGCTGACGGCGGCGGCGGTGACGGCCATGGTCAAGCGGCTGGCCGAGCACGACCTGCTGCGCCACGAGCCGTACTACGGCGTAAGCCTTACGGCCCCCGGTGAGCTGGCGGCGCTGCGCATTATCCGGCGGCACCGCGTGCTGGAGCTGTTCCTGGTCGAAAAGCTGGGCTACGAGTGGGACCGCGTGCACGACGAGGCCGAGCGGCTGGAGCACGCGGCCAGCGACGAGCTGATCGAGCGGCTGGCGCGGCTGATG
Organism: Longimicrobium sp.; assembly: GCF_036399255.1. GTDB lineage: Bacteria > Gemmatimonadota > Gemmatimonadetes > Longimicrobiales > Longimicrobiaceae > Longimicrobium. Next base: position 103,848 of record NZ_DASWNM010000081.1, on the reverse strand, counting down.
GGCGAGCCGGAGCGCGACCCGCACGGCAGCGCCATCCCCACCGCCACCGGCGAGGTGGACCGCGGCGCCTACCCCGCCCTGGGCGACCTGTCCCCCGGCGAGCGGCGGCGCATCCTGGAGGTGCAGGTGCAGGAGCCGGAGCAGCTGCGCTACCTGGGCTCGCTGAACCTGCGCCCCGGCGCACAGGTGGAGGTGGTGGAGAAGTTTCCGTTCGAGGGCCCCATCTCACTCTCCATCAACGGCGCCCCCGCGGTGATCTCGCACTCCCTGGCCCAGCGCATCCGCGTGCGCCCGGAGGAGAGCAACTGAGGGAATAGGGAATAGGGAATAGGGAATAGGGAATAGGGAATAGGTTACAGCCAGCGGATCCGCGCCGCGTCCGCCGTCTGCACCGCGACCCGCAGGCTGTCCCCTGTAACCTGTCCCCTGTCACCTTTCCCCTCTGGCCGGTCTTTTGCTCCGCCCACCGTACTGAGGACGTGTCGCGAACCGGGAAAACAGACTGATGCGCAGAACTTTGAAGTTGCTGATCGGCGTGGCGGCGGTGGGGGTGGTGGCGGTCGCCTTTCGCGACTCGGCGCGGCGACGGTGGCTGCGGCCCGCCGTGCCCTTTGGCGACGACGACGACGAGGAGGGCGGGTTTTCGATGGGCGGGCAGGAGCCCGTGCTGGGCTACGACGGCATGGACCGCGACACCCTGCTTGACTGGCTGCGCGACGCAGACCTTGACCGCGGCACCCTGCTGCGCATCCAGGCCTACGAGTCCGCCAACCAGGCCCGCGGCCCCGTGCTCGACGCGGTCGAGGACATGCTCGGCTGACGCTCCGCCGTCCGCCGGAACGAGAGAGGCCGTCCACCCGCGGGGGTGGACGGCCTCTGTTCGTCAGGCGACGCGCTGCTCGGCGACGATCTCGATCTCGTCGATGGGCACGTCGAAAGCACCTTCATCGTCCTTCAATCCCTCCGGCCGAATGCGCACCATCTCTCGGCCACCCACGCCGATGAAGCCACGGTGCTCGATTACCTCAGCTGTCATCTTGTGACTGGGAAACGGGACCAGGACACGTGTCCCGACCGGCACCGTGATCAATTGTCTGCGTCGCCCACCCATCTCGGCCTCCCTGTCTACCACGGTCGAGTTCCTGTCGCGGATAGCAAATGATCGTACATCACCCGCTCAAAATCTACTGCCAGAGATTCACATACCTGCCGCCACTCCCGAACTTCCCTTAGCCGAACCCGTTTCCGTCCTTGAAGAAACGCACTGGAGAAATCCTGGTGCGCCACAGCGTTGCGCCAGCGGTTCAGCTTACCCAGCGCCTCCTGTCGTGCCCTGGCCTGGTGATCACGCGCGAGAAGCACCGGCCAAAGTTCAATTCCGAGTCGGCCGAAATCAGCGCCAAGGTTACCCGGGTTCGGATTGCCGGTTTCGAGCTTCCGCGCTTCCATCATTCGTTGCCGCACAATCATGCGGACGGCTGGATGCGAGATCGTGGCGGTCAGGTGCTCGATGCACTCCGTGTGCAGATCACGGCAGAACGCCTGAAACCACGACGAGAGCAGCACTACGTACGCCTGCTTGATCTGCTCTGCGACCGGCCCCCGGCGCGGCATCGTGCTACTGGCAAGCTGGTAGGCAACCTCGATTCCATCGAGAGCCCTGCGGTTGCGGGACTGCCACCTTCGAAGCGAACGCGACATACGAGCCTGTCCGAGCACGGCACTTGGTTCTGCACAGGAGATATCCAAAGGATCTTACAAGTAGACAGAGTGTTGCGCAAGGTGCGCAGCACTCGTTCCCCCTCAGCCGGCCAGGGCCTCGCGGACCAGGCGGTTGAGCTCCTTGCCGTCGAAGCGGCCGCGGGTATGCGGCATCACGGCCTTCATCGCGCCGCCCACGTCCGAGGCTCCGGCGGCGACGCTTCGCGGATCATGGCGACCACCTCGTCCTCGCCCAGCGCGGGGGCAGGTAGGCCTGCAGCAGCGCGGCCTCCTGGTCTTCTACCTCCGCCAACTCCCGAATCAGCTCAGGCCGCGAGTTCGTCGTCCAACGACTCTACGATTTCCAGCAGGCGAACCGGTGTGTCGAACTCGTCGGGAAAGTCAGGCTCATCGATCGTGCGAATGCGCACGACCTGCTGATCGTCCCTGAGAATCAACCCACGGTCCTCGATGACGACTGCATTCAGGAACCCGGCGGGAAGCAGATATCGCACACGCGTTCCCACGCGCAGACGCTGTGGCCGGCTCTTCCTCGGTCTGCTGCTCATCGTTCTTCCTTACCAGGGCGCAGCTCCCGTGAGGTTCGACAAATATGCGTGCATCACTTTGTCCATGTCTACCACGAGGCGGTTGCACGCGCTTCGCCAGCGCCTGAGCTGCGTGCGCTGGATCGTGGTGCGTCCGCGAAGCTCGGGATTCCGGAAATCCTGATGGGCAATGGCGTTGCGCCAGTGGTTCAGCATCTCCAGTGCTCGATGGTGCATCTGTCCACGCGTGCCCAGCTGCCGCAACTCCGGCCATACTTTCACACCCAGCCGGCCGAAATCGGAGCCGATGTTACCTGGGTTGGGATTTCCGGAATCCAGCTTTCGGCCTTCCATGAAGCGCATGTTCAGAATTCCATGATACGGCTGTACCGCCAGCTGTCGCACGAGGTACTCCACACACTCTTCGTGCAGGTCACGGCAGAAGAGTTGAAATTGAGACAGGAGGAGTACCACGTATGCCTGGTTCATCTGCTGCATGGCAATCCGGCGGCCGCGACCGGAACCCCGGACCGTGAGCCGTGCCGCCTCCATCTCATTCAGTGCCCGCCCGGCGGTCATTTGCCACTTGCGCAGAGAACGGGACGGCATAGGTGGCCGGGTTCGATACGGGCAGCGTCAAGTCACGGGACGATACGAAATGATCTTACAAGTAGACAGAGTGTTGCGCAAGGTGCGCAGCACTCGTTCGCCTCAGCCGGCCAGGGCCTCGCGGACCAGGCGGTTGAGCTCCTTGCCGTCGAAGCGGCCGCGAGTATGCGGCATCACGGCCTTCATCACGCCGCCCACGTCCGAGGCGCCGCCGGCGACGGCGTCGCGGATCATGGCAACCACCTCGTCCTCGCCCAGGGCGGGGGGCAGGTAGGCCTGCAGCAGCGCGGCCTCCTGGTCTTCCTTCTCCGCCAGCTCGGCGCGGCTGCCGGCGCGCATCTGCTCCGACGCCTCGCGGCGGCGCTTGATGGCGGTGGTCAGCAGGCCGCGCACGTCGTCGTCCGAAACGGCACGACCCTGCTCGATCTCTCGATTCTTGACCTCGGAGAGAAAGGTGCTGAGCGTGGTGGTGCGCAGCTTGTCGCGGTCCTTGCGCGCCGTGGTGAGGTCGGCGCGAAGCTGCTCCATGAGCGACGGGTCCGGCATGGTCGGCGTGTCCGGTTGAAATCAGGGCGTTGGATGCGAAGCCCCCAATCTACCGTGCGCGGCGCTCCGCCTCAACTGGACCGTGCACGTCCGCCGCTGTCTCATCCGAAGTCCCGGCTCGCCATCACCACCGCGCGATCTCATCCCCTGCCCTGCCACCATCCGATCTACCATCCCATTGTCCTATCCACTCATTCCATCATCCGATCCACCATCCCATCTTCCGATCCACCATCCCATCTTCCGATCCGCCATCCCATCGTCCGATCCCCCATCCCATCAATCCGATCACCATCCCATCATCCGATCCACCATCCCATTATCGGTCCGCCATCCGATCACCGATCCGCCACCCGTCATTCCGTCCATCGGCCGATACCGACCGTCCGCCATGTCTCACCGGCCGTCCACGATCCATCCACTTCCGCCGCGCCGGACGGCCCGCTAAAATTCCAGCACCGGGCGAAACCCGCCGGGCGCTCCCGACGTACCACGCCGCGCACGCCTCCACACGGCCGCCGGAACCGGCGGATCGTGGTTGTCCCATCCCCCTGAAAGCGCATGAGCCACGCACTCCTGCTGGACGGCGTCTCCAAGAGCTACGCCAGCCACGCCGCCGTAAAGAACCTGAGCCTGGCGGTGCCCGCGGGCACCATCTACGGCATCCTTGGCCCCAACGGGGCCGGCAAGAGCACCACGCTGCGGATGGTGATGAACATCATCATCCGCGACGCGGGCACCATCCAGCTGCTGGGCGCCGACCCGGAGCGCGACCGCTCGGTGCTGCGCCGCATCGGCTTTCTTCCCGAGGAGCGGGGGCTGTACCGAAAGATGAAGGTCACGGACGTGATCGTCTTCTTTGGCGAGCTCAAGGGGATGCAGGCGCGCGACGCCCGCCGCGAGGGCGACCGCTGGATCGAGCGGATGGGGCTGGGCGAGTGGCGCAACGCCAAGGTCGAGACGCTCAGCAAGGGGATGCAGCAGAAGGTGCAGTTCATCACCACGGTGGTGCACGACCCGGAGCTGCTGATCCTGGACGAGCCGCACTCCGGGCTGGACCCGGTGAACCAGGAAGTCCTGCAGGACACTATCCTGGACTGGCAGCGCCGCGGCCGCACGGTGCTGTTCAGCACGCACAACATGGCCGCGGCCGAGGAGCTGTGCGAGCACGTCTGCATCATCGCGGGAGGGAGCAAGGTGCTGGACGGACGGCTGCGCGACGTGCGGCGCGCCCACCGCGGCACCCGCTACCGCGTGGAGTTCGAGGGGCCGTCGGAGTCCGTAGACCGCTGGATGGCCGCGTCGCGCCACGGCCGGGCCGAGCGGCACGGCGAAGGGTGGCGGCTGGAGCTGGCCGGCGGGGACCCGCGGGCGCTGCTGGACGAGCTGAACCGGCTGGACGTGCCGCTTTCCCGCTTCGAGCACGAGCAGCCTTCGCTGCACGAGATCTTCGTATCCCGCGTGGGCGACGCCGCCACCGCGCACCGCCGTCCCGAGGTGGCCCATGTCTGAAACCGCGATCATCCTGAAGCGCGAGTTCTTCGAGCGCGTACGCACCAAGGGGTTCTGGATCGGCACGCTGATCCTGCCGCTGTTCATGGGCGGCATCACCATTCTTCCGTCCATGATGGGCGGCAACGACGCGCGCACGCTGGTGGTGGTGGACGAGGCGCCCGCCGGCGTGGGCGACCAGGTGGTGGCGGCGCTCACCCGCCCGGACGAGGACGGCGAGGCGTCGAACTACACGGTGCGGAAGGTGGCGGGGCCATTCGCCGGCCGCCGCGCGGAGCTGAACCGCCAGGTGCTGGAAAAGGAGATCGACGGCTACGTGTACCTGCCCGCCAGCGTGGTGCAGACCAACGCGGTGGAGTACCGGGCGCGCAACGTGTCGAACTTCCAGGTGGCGGGGGACCTGCGCCGCGCGGTGAGCCAGTCGGTGCAGGCGGCGCGGCTGCAGGGGCAGGGGCTGAACGTGGGCGAGGTGGCGGCGCTGATGCGGCCGGTGGAGGTGAACGCGGCGCGCGTAACAAAGGACGGCGAAAAGGCGGGCGACGCGGAGTCGGCGTTCTTCCTGAGCTACTTCGTGGGGTTCGTGGTCTACTTCCTGGTCTTTCTGTACGGCTTCAACGTGATGCGAAGCGTGCTGGAGGAAAAGACCAACCGCATCGTGGAGGTGATCGTAAGCTCCATGAAGGCCAGCCACCTGATGCTGGGCAAGATCCTGGGCGTGGGCGCGGTGGCCATGCTGCAGGTGGCCATCTGGGTGGCGCTGAGCGTGGTGGCCGCGCGGCTGGGCTCGCGCATCGGCATTCCGCCGGACGCGCTGAAGTCGCTGGGGTTGGGATGGGGCGTGGCGGTGCCGCTGATCGCGTTCTTCGTCCTGGGCTTTTTTCTGTACGCGGCCCTGTTCGCGGCCCTGGGCGCGGCGGTGAACAGCGAGCAGGAGGCGCAGCAGTACCAGACGGTGGTGTTCCTGCCGCTCATCGTGCCCGTGGTGTTCATGGGGCAGATCATCGGCGACCCGCTGGGCACCGCGGCCACGGTGCTGGGGCTGATCCCCTTTACCGCGCCGGTGGCCATGCCCATGCGGCTGACGGCCACCTCGCTGCCGGGCTGGCAGATCGGCGCGTCGCTGGCCGGCGTGCTGGTGACGGTGTTCGTGGTGGCGTGGCTGGCGGGCAAGATCTACCGCGTCGGCATCCTGAGCACGGGGACCAAGCCCTCGCTGCGCGAGCTGGGCCGCTGGCTGCGCGCCGCGTAGCGACACAGGCGGTTCGATGAAAGTACGAGGGGCGCGCCGGAGCATCCGGTGCGCCCCTCGCCGCGTTGCTACCGGGATCACGGCGTTCTGCTGACGACGGACTGGCCTCACACAGAGTCAGCAGAGTCAGCAGAGTTTTCTCGTGCAGGATCCGCCGGATTCATGCGTGGCGTCCGTCGAGTCCGACTGCTTGCTGGAGCCGGGCGCCGGGCATACACTGGCCGGGCGCCAGGATCATCTTCCCCCCTTCTTGATCACGCCATGTCCGACATCGACAACCCCACGGTGCGCGAGAAGCTGGCGCCGCACCGGCGAAGCGCCTGGATCCCGGAGGTGGTGGACGGGGAAGGCCCGGCCGACGGCTCCCGGTTGGGCGGAGCACCCTGGCTGCGGCCCGGCGAGACGTGGCCCGCCTGCGGCGGCTGCGGCCAGCCGATGCAGTTCTTCGTTCAGCTCAACGCGCGCGACCTGCCGCAGCCGGCCGCACAGGCGCTCGAAGGCGGGCTCCTGCAGTTCTTCTACTGCACGAGCGACGACGGGGCGTGCGTGGTGGATGCGGAGCCATGGGCGCCCTTCTCCCCGACGGCCCTCGTTCGCCTGGTCGCGCGCGACGACCTGGGGGGCGGCACGGCAGCCGTCGCGGAACCGGAGACGTTCCCCGGGAAGCGCATCGTCGACTGGGCGGAGAGCCCGGATTATCCCAACTGGGAGGAGACGGGGGACAGGGGGCTGACGCTCTCTGACGAGGAAAGCGACGAGTTGAGTGACGCGGGGTTCCCGCTCGGCGGCGAAAAGCTGCTGGGCTGGCCGTTGTGGGTGCAGGGGGTGGAGTACCCCGACTGTCCGGACTGTGGAGAGCGGATGGAGCTGCTCTTCCAGGTCGATTCGGAACAGAACATCCCCTACATGTTCGGAGACGTCGGCGTCGGCCACATCACGCAGTGCCCGCGGCACCGCAGCCGACTCGCCTTTGGGTGGGCCTGCTCCTGATCGGGTCCTCGCCAGACGCCCCACCCTGCGCGGAACCACCTGAATGCGGACGGCCCCGCCCCTCGTGCGAGGGAGCGGGGCCGCCCTGTTCATCCACCGAATCCGTTCAGCCGTGAGGCCCAGGACATATCCCCCGCCCCCATGCCGCCGCCGGAAGATCCTGCGGAGAGCCTGGTACTGGATCCGGGAAAACAACGCCTTTGGGGTACAGAGGAACAGAGTCAAACAGAGGAAGCATGATTTCGCTGCCTCTGTCTGACTCTGTTCCTCTGTACGATGATTCTTTTTCAGGATCTGGGCGCAGCGGCGGATCTCCGTCCCGCTTGACGCCCCCGGCCGGCCGAGGCGAACGGTCCTCCCCGACAGGGCGCCAGGGCTACGTGTTCGACAGCGAGACGAGCTCGGCGGCCGCGACGATCAGGGACTGGGCCTGCTTGATGGACAGCGACGGATCGGCGCGCACCACCCGCTCGGGACCGGCGGCGGCGAGGTCCCAGGCGGTCACGATCCCCTCGCGCGCAAAACGCTCTTCGCGCACCTCACCCACGCCGGCGACCTCGCGCACCGGGAGCAGGGGCACCCGAGTCGACTCCAGATCATCGGGCGGCCGCGTGATCACCCCCTCTTCAGTTGAGGGCGGTGTCGCCTCTTCCTCCGTCGTCGGCGGCGTCACCTCTTTCTCCGTCGGGGGCGCCGTCGCATCCTCGGCCGGGGGCGGCGGCACGACGGGCGAGGTGAGAGGCGGGGCGTCCGGGAGAGGGATCACGGCGGCCGGCGCGCGGGTGTCCCGGGGAAGCTCCCAGCGGGTCGACGACGTGGCGCGGGGCGCGGCGATGGGGACGGTGCGCGTCCGCGGCTGCGCGGCCCGGGAAGGCTGGCCCGTTGCCGGAGCGGTGGGCGCCGCGCCGTCGTCACCGCAGCAGACGTCATCATCTCCCCCCGAACCGCCGCCCGCCGCGGGGGGCGTGCCGGGTGCGGGCGCGGAGGAGGGCGGCGGCCCCGCCGCCGGAGCCGCCGATCCGGCCGTATCCACCCCCGCGGCCACGCCACCCGCCGCGCCCAGGTCGTAGACGATGCGCGCGTCCGTCACGGTCAGCTCGCCGGGGGCGCTGGCGATGAAGCGGACGGGGACGTCCACCTCGGGGGCGGGGACCAGGGTCAGCCGCTCCGCCTGCACGGCGGCGCGGGGCGGAACCAGCAGCGCGACGCGCGCCCGTACGGCGCCGGCCGGCGGGTCCAGGCGCAGCACGTGGGCGCTGAAGTCGTCGGGGTGGACGGCGAGGGCCGCGGCGGTGCCGGTCTCGCGCCCCCCGGCGTCGATCCACGACACGCGCAGCCACGGCACGGCGCCGTCGGGCGCGGCCAGGCCGCGGCCCTCCATCCGCAGGCGGAGGGGGACGCCGGGACGGACATCCGCCTCCTGCACCACTTCCGCCGTGCCGGGCCCCACCCCGGTGACGCGCGTTCCGCCGGGGCCGAGCGCGCGGGCGACCGCCGCGCGCGCCTCCGGCTCCACCGTCCACCCGCCGTCTTCGCCCAGCAGGGGAAGGCGCAGGTCGCCGTTCACCAGCAGGTCCGGCGAAACGGCCAGCGAGGCGGCGGCGATCCGCGCCACGCCCACGGGCACCCGAAAGCGCACCTCCACCCGCGCGGAGCCGGCCGGGGGCACCACCACGCGGCGGTGCGGGCGCAGCGGCGGCGGCGCGGCGTCCGCGGGGGGGAGCTCGCCTTCGGCCATGGGCACCGGCCAGGCGTCGATCGGCTCGCCCCGGGCGCCCACCCACAGCAGCTCCGCCGAGGCGCCGGACCCGCGCGAGGCCAGCGCGCCGAACGAAAAGACGTAGCGGCAGGCGGGGGAAACCGCCACCGACTGCAGCAGGACGGCGGGGGCCGGCCCGTCCGCGCCCCCCCCGCGCAGGATGACGCTGCGCGGGCCGCCGGCGGTGGGCGGGCCCACCTCCATGCGCCCCGACTCGGCCGTCCACACCGACAGGCGGCGCGTACCCAAGGGAAAGGCCCGCGCCCCCGCCCCCGTGACGGCGTACAGGCGGTCGCCCTGCGGGGTCACGGCCAGCACGGCGGGGGTGCCCGCCACACCCAGCGGCGTGCCGGGAAGCAGGGCGTTGCGGTCCAGCTCCAGCACGGCTACGGCGCCCGCGACGCCCAGGTAGGCGCGCAGCCCGTCCGGGTCCACCACCACGGAGCCCGGCGCCACGGCCTGCCGGGCGCGCGTGGCGATCACGGCCAGCCGGTCCAGCTCCACCAGCACGGCGCCGGAAGCCAGCGCCACCACCGCGCGCCCGCCATCCGGCGTCACCGCCACGTCGCGGGGAAGCGCGGGAAGCTCCACCTGCACCGCGCCGCCCCCCGCCACGTCCAGCAGGTGCAGCCGCCCGCGGTCGAACACCGGCCCCACCGTCGTCCCCGCCCCCGCTCCCGGTTTCGCCTTCCCCGCCGCCGCCGTGCCCACGCACAGCCGCGCGCCGTCCGGCGAGACGGCGATGCACGCCACCCGCTCGTCCGGGAACGGGTGGACGGAAAGGATGCGCACCGCGCCCCCCGCGTCCCCAAGCGCGTCCACGTCCAGCGCGGCCAGGCCCTCCCCGCCGGCCACCCAGAGCGTGCCGCCGTCCGGCGAGATGGCGGCGTGGACGGGGGGAGGGGACGCCCCCGGGCCGGGAAGGAGCACGAAGTCCGGGTCCGGCGGCAGGATGCGCGCGGGGCCGGCGGCGCGCCCCTGCTCCAGGTCCACCGGCTGCACCAGCAGCGAGGGCGGGGCCGCGCGGCTCGCCGCGACCACGAAGGCGCGCGAGCCGTCGGGGTGCACCACCAGGGCGCACGTGTCGTGCGTGGAGAGGGAGAGCGGGAGGGCGGGGTCCAGCGCCACCTGCGCCACCACGGCGTCGGCGGGGACGTCCACGCGCAGCAGCAGGGGCGCGCCGCCGCCGCCGGCCAGCACGTACGCCCAGCGCCCGTCGGGCGACACGGCCACCCGCCGCGGCGCCGGTCCCACGCCGGCAAGGGCCACGGGCACGTCCATCCCCTCCCCCTCCACCGTCCACGCCTCGAACCCGCCGTCCGCCAGCGCCTCGCCGGGCGCGCACCCGTCCGGGCCGCCGCGCGCGTGGCGGGTCACGGCGTCCGCCAGCGCGGCGTCATCCACCGTGAAGTCCACCCGGGCCAGCGGAGCGAAGCGGTCCAGGCCCACGCGCGTGGCGTGCAGCCCGTCGCCCACCTCCACCTGCAGCGGCACCTCGTAGCGCGCGGGAAGGGAGCGCAGGCGGTACAGCGCCAGGAGCGCGCCGCCGGACCGCCACGAGGCGCCGCCGTCGTCGCTGTGCTGCAGGGGGGGCGCGTCGGCGGGGGCGGCGGGAGGACAGGCGCGGCCGCCGGCCAGCTCCAGCCGCCGGGCGGCCTCGGTGCCGGCGCGGTACGCCACCCACTCGGCCTCGCCCTCCACGGCCTGCAGCACCAGCCAGTAGCGGCGGCACGGGTCCACCGTGAGCGGGGCTTCGAAGCGCGCACCGGCCCACACGGCGCCGCCGGGCTCCGCCCCCTCGCGAATGGCCACGCGCGCGGTCTGCGGAAGGAGCGACTCGCGGTCGGGGCGGCCGCCGGCGTCGCCGCGCAGGTCCACCTGCAGCACGGCGGCGCGGGTGACGGGGCGCAGCAGCAGGTCCACCCCCACGATCACCGCGCCGGCGCCGGGGGGCACCTCCTGCGCCTGGGAAAAGGTGGGCGAGACGAGCGCCCGGCCCTTTGCCGCCTCGGGGTCGATGACGCCGGTGGGGCCGCGCCCCGGCACGGCACGCGTCTCGGCGAAGGCGCCGCGGACGCGGATGCGCGTCTGCCCCGGCACGACGGCGGCGCCCGCGGGGAGCCGCGCCACGAAGTCGCCCGATGCGCCGGCGCCGCGGGGCGGCACGGCCAGGGAGGAAAGGTCGAAGGGGAGCGTGGCCTCGGGCATGCCGCCGGGGAGCAGCGTCGCCTGCAGCAGCACCTCCACCTCGACGACCACCTCCACGCGGGCGAGGGTGTCGGTGTGCAGGACGAGGGGCACCGCCGTGTAGCCGTTCCCGGCCGTTCCCTGCTCCGCCAGCCACGCGGCCAGCAGCGGCGCGAAGTCCGGCGTAACCGCCTCGTCCGTCAGCTCCGCGGGGTGGGCCCAGAACGCGGGCTGGCCGCCCACGCGCAGCGTAAGCCCGGCGGGGGCGCCGCGCACCCGGACGCCCGTCACCCGCGGCGGATCGCCCTGGTCGTGCCACAGGCGCATGCGCGTGGCGGCCACGCCGGGAAGCGACGCGACGCCGCCCTCCACGGACAGGCTGAACGCGTCCCCCGGCGGTCCCCCCAGCGTGCCGTTTAGCGCCACGGGAACGAAGATGCCGCCGCCGGGGTCCACGGCCAGGCGGGCGCCGTCCAGCGCCGTCCCCTCCACGGCGTGCAGCAGCCTTCGCCCGCGCAGGTCCACCTCCACCGCGCTTCCCTGCGCCACCGCCGCCGCCGACGTGCCGGGGGCGGCCCCCGGCTCCAGCGACAGCCGCTCCACGAAGGGCGCGGCGGCGTCGGCGCTGGCCGGCCGCACCCGGGCGCGCGCGGAAACGATGCGCGCGCCGGCCGGAATGGCCAGCAGGCGCAGGGTGCGGTCGCCCTGGAAGGGGACGCCGGTGCCGTCCCAGCGGTCGGCGAGGATCATGGGCGTGGCGGCAGGGGGCGAGGACGCATCAGCGCAGCAGGACCATCACGGCCACCTCTTCGGGGCCGCCGTCCAGCAGCCGCAGCCCCACGGTGCTCAGATCCAGCTGCAGCACCTCCACGCACGGCGGAGCCCCCGGCTGCGCGCCACGGGCCGGGACGTCCTCCTTTCCGTTGCTTCCCCACTCGCGCCGCATCTGCTCCAGCCGGTCGTGGATGCTGAGCGCCTGGTCCCACGCCCCGTCCTCGTCGCCCTTGCGATAGGTCACCAGGGCCTCCAGCGCCATCCGCAGCCCCGGCTCTTCCGGGAAGCGATCGGCTGCCGACAGCACCGGCGCCGGCCAGTTGAGGGTCTTGCGGGGGCGAAAGCGCAGCTTGAGGTCGTCCCACTCGCCGCCGGCGGTGCCGGGGCGCATGGAGCCCACCGTGCGCCGGTCGCCCACGTTGCGCTCCAGCCAGGGCGACACCCCGTAGCTGGTCTCGTCGAACGGGTCGCTGGGAGGGGAGAACAGGGCGCTCCAGAAGTCCACCACCACGTCGCCCAGGTGCGTGTCGTCGTTGTACTCCACCCCCGCCATGCGCAGCGCCTGCTCGAAGGGGATGTGCCAGCGGTCTTCGCGCGTCTCGACGCTCACGTTGGCGACGTTGCCGTTCCCGTCCGTGGCCCGGGCCGTGGCGTCGGTCTGGTGATAGACGTAGAACTGCACCGACGACACGTCGCTCCGCTCGTCCGCCGAGGTGACGGCGTCGAACGAGGCCAGCTCGTACACGTCCACCGAGGGAAAGCCGTAGCGCTCGTGCGGAACGGTCTCGATGCGGCCGCGGCGCAGGCGCTTGAAAACCGGCATGGCACGCCCGGCCGCCGTTCCGTCGCCGGGCGCGCCCGGGGAGATGGGAGCCATGGGGCCGTCGGGAACCGGGGGAGGAGGAAAGGGAACGTCGCTCATGGAAGTTCTCCGCGCACGTGCAGGAAAGAAGGGGGCGGCCGCCGGGCCGCCGGGGAACGCCATCACACCTTCAGCACCACCATCAGGAACAGCTCGTCCGGCTCGGGGTGGCCCCGCTGGGCCGCGGCGCCGGCGGCCTCGGTACCCAGGCGGCGCAGCAGGGCTTCCACCGTGGGGTCGTCCCCCGGCGCACCCGTCGGCGCACCCCCCGCCGCACCCCCGACGCCCCCGGCCCCGCCCTCGGCATCGTTCGCATCCGTGCCGGGATCCACCCGCTTGAACACCTCCTCGACGGACCTCTGCGTCAGCCGGGCGAAGTCGGCGCGGATGAGGCCCAGGCGGTTGCGGTCGTAGTGCACCACCTCGACCCCCAGCGGCCACACGGGGGCCACGGAGTTGATGGTCTTGCGGGGCACCACCTTGAGGTACAGGTCGTCCCACTCGCCGCCGCGCTTGAGGCTTTCGACCGTGCGCCGGTCGCCGCAGCAGCGGTCGAACCAGGGCGAGTTGGTGAAGCTGCTCTCGTCGAACGGGTCGTTGAGCCCGGAAAAGAGCTTTTTCCAGAACTCGTTCACCACGTCGCCCAGCGCCGTCTGGCCGTCGTACTTCACCCCGTACTGCAGCAGCACGTCTTCGAAGCGCTGCTTGAAGGCGGGGCCGCGGCTGTCCTCGATGGTGATGAGGGCCGGCACGGGCGGGTCCTCGACCGGGAACTCCTCGGGGCGGCGGATCTTCATCTCGGTGCGGTGATACAGGAACCAGTGCACCCGGTCGTACCACTGCCTTCCGTCCGCCGAGCCCACCACGGGAAAGCGCACCAGCTCGCACACGTCCACCACGGGATAGCCGCCCAGGTTGTGCTCGATGAGGGCCGGCTCGTCGGGCTGCAGGCGCTTGAAGACCACGCGGTGGCCGGTGAGCCCCGGCACCAGCGCCTTGAGCTTTTCGACGATGTCGTCCGTCAGCTCCTCGGCCGTCTTCTGGCCCAGCGCATCGGCGTTCCTGGCGCGGTCCACGTACTGGTGCTTCGCCACGGCGTCCTTCACCTTTTCGGCGATGTCCTGCTGCGTGCGCACCTGGATGCGGTTGAACAGCTCGGCCGTGATCAGGTCGCCGGGGCTGGTGGGCTCGTAGGGCTTGATGTCGGTCATGACGGCCTTTCCTGTTGGGTGGGCGAAGGAGCTTCGGGGGCCCCGGCGCGCTCGCGCAGCACGCGCGCGGCCACGCCGGCGGCCTTGGCGTGCAGCACGCCCACGGGGCCGGGGGCGTTGATCTCGGCGGTGGTGGCGGGGGTGTGCTCCCCGCCCAGGGCGGCCGTGCGGGCGCTCTCGGCGCGGCCGCCGGCAAAGCGGACGGAGACGTCGAAGCGCCCCGGCCCGCCGGGCGTGGGCGACACCTCGACCTCGATGGCGTTGCCCCACGCGCCGGGCGCTTCCACCGGCCTGCCCTGCTTCTCGGACTCCGCCGCGTCCTTTGCGGTGAGCTCGATAACCAGCGGCACGTCGGGATCGACCAGGTACAGCCGCGCGGGCTGCCCCTCGCGCCCCAGCAGCAGCCGGCGCACGCGCGGGCGGCGCAGGGGGATGGGGATGCCGGTGAAGCCGATGGGCACGCGCGCCACCCGCCGGGCGATCACCAGGCGCGACGGGCCCTGCTCCTCCCTGGTCCCGTCCGGGAGCGTGGCCGTGCGCGTGCCGTTGATGGCGGCGACGAGGTGGTCCGGGTCCTCGTCCGGCTCGGTGACCACGCCGGAGTAGCGCTCGGCCTGTCCCTCGCCGCCAAAGCGCGACGCGTCGAAGGCGCCGCCCAGGAAGTCGGGGAGCACGGCGGGAAGCAGCAGGTCGAACGCCCCCGGCGCGTGCCGCGTCCACGCCGCGCGCACCTCCACCGGCGGCGGCGCGGCGTCGCCCTCGCCGGCGAACACGGCGCCGCCCGGGGCGTAGCCCGTGGCCTCGGACCCGAAGCGGCTCACGTCGTGGATCCCCCGCTCCAGGCACCCCGCCCCGCCGGGAAAGCGGGTGAGCGGATCGTCGCGATGGGGGGGACGGCCGAACGGCGCGTGGTCGAAGCGGGCGCCGTGGCACTCCACGTACGTCCACGCGGACCGCCCGCGCGGGACGGACAGGAAGGCGGCGCGGTCCTCCTCCTCCGCCACCACCAGCGGAGACTTCGCCGCGGCGGCGCGGCGCACCAGGCTGTCCGCCGCGTCGCCGGAGCCGATGGAGACGCCGGCGAACGTCTGCACCGCGCCACCCTCCCCGTCCTCGCGCACTTCCACGTCGTACAGGCGGTCCACCCGCCGCGCGACCAGCGTGGGAATCTCCCCCGGCTCGCCCTCGTGCAGCGGGCCCTCGGCGGCGACCACGCGGTCCGCGTGCCAGGCCAGGGGAACGGCCAGCCCGGGAAGGACGCGGGTGAACGCCGTCCCCGCGCCGTCGCGCAGCACCCAGTGGCCCTCGGCCAGGGCCAGCATCCCGCGCAGCCGCGCCGGCCCGCCCTCCGGGGCCGGCGTGGGCGCGCCCCCCGGCGCGGCATCCGCCACGCGGACGACCAGGCGGGGCGTCTCCACCTCTCCCACCGTGGCGGGGGGGACGGGCGCGGCGCGGCGGGTGCGCGCGCGAAGGACCACGGCGCGGGGCTGCCGCGGGTCTTCCAGCCGCAGCGCCCACGGCTCGCCGGGGCGGCCGCTCGTCAGCCGGCGCTCGCCCGCGAACGGCACCCGCGCCGTGTCGCGTGACGAGCCGGCGAAAACCTGCTCGGGCGAAACGGGGGCCGGCGCCTGGTCCACCCCCTCGCGCTCGGCGGGAAGGATCCAGGCGCGGACGCCCAGCTCCGGGTCGCGCGCAAAGCGGACGCCTTCGCCGGCGCCCAGCGCCGCGCCCAGGCGCACCCACGCGCCCAGCGCCGGGTTCACCAGCGCGGGCGAGGCGGCGCCCCGCGGCGCGCGCAGCTCCACCACCGCGTCGGCGTCGGCGGCGCCGTCGTTCCGGAGCTCGGCGGACCGTCCGTCGTGGCGCAGGACCAGGGGCGCGGCGCGGTGCGGCGCGGCGGGAAACTCCACCACGTCCAGCGAGCGGACGGGGAGCACCTCCACCCCGCTCTCCCGCCCCGCCGACGGCGAGGCGAGGACCAGCTCGCCGTCCGCGGTGACGGAGGCCACGCCGGGAAGCGCCTGCTCGAACGCCGCCAGCACCTCGTGCACCTCCGCGCGCTCGGGGTAGGCGGCGGCGACCTCCACCTCCACCGGCCGCCCGCCGTCCACCGACACGCGCAGGGTGCGGGAAAGGGAAAGGTCCGCCGTCTGGCGCAGGTCGGGGAGTCCCTTTACGACCGCCGGCGTGGGGGCACGGCCCACGGCCTCCGGCTCCACCTCCGCGCCGAAGAGGAGGGCGCGGGCGTCGGCGCTCTCGTACGGCAGCAGCTCGATGCGCGCGGCGGAGCCCGTCTCCGCCGTCGCCAGCACCAGGCGCCCGGCCGCGTCCAGCTCCGCCATCCCCGCCCCGAGCGCGGCGTCGAGGGCGGCCCGGACCTCGGCCGGCGTCACGGCGCCGGCGTCGGCCGCCCCCGCGGCCACGTCCACGTCCACCGGCGGGGCGCCGTTGATGGCGACGCGCAGGCGGCGGGCGCGGCGCAGGTCCATCGCCGCGGGGAGCGGGGCCGTGCCCGTCACCTCCGCGCGGAGCGGCGGATCGCCGGTGTACGTCCGCGGCGCGTCGATCCCCAGCAGCGCGCGGGTGGCGTCCCGCTGCGACGGAGGGCGGATCTCCAGCACGCCACCGGGCGCGGCGGTAAAGAGGACCAGGTGCGCGCCGTCGCTCCGGGCCACCAGGTCGGCGAACGCGACGTTGATGGCGGTGATGATCTCGGGGAGCGCGGTGTGCGCCGGGTCCGCGCCCGCGCACGCCACCTCGCGCTCCGTGCCGTTGGCGAAGACGCGCAGCCGGTCCGCGGCGGACAGGTCCACCCCGCGCGACAGGTCCGCCGTTCCCGCGAACATCACGCGCCGCCCGTCGTGGCCGCGCCACAGCCCCGGCTCGCGGCCCAGCAGCGCGTGCCGCGCGTCCTCGGGCCTGGGCGGCTCCAGGGCCACGCGCGCCGCCGCGCCCTCCCAGCGCGAGGTGATCGACAGCCGTCCGCCGTGCACCTGGGCGCTGCCGTCCAGCCGCGGGTCCACCGCGCGGAGGCCGGCGTTGATGGCGGCGGCGATCTCGCCCGGCAGCGCGTTGCGGGGACGGGGGATGCCGTCCGCGCAGTCGACGTCGGCGGCGGGGTGCCCATCCACCCGGATGCGCAGCCAGCGGTCCACGCGCAGGTCCACGCCGCGCGACAGGTCGCGGGTTCCCACCAGCCGCGCCGGCTCGGCGTCCGTCCCCGCCGCGCGCGCGGTGGGAACGCCCAGCAGCACGGACGCCGCCTCGCTCACCACGAAGGCGCGCACCAGGAAGGGGAGCGCGGTCACCGTCTCCAGCGGGCGCAGCTCGAGGCTTCCCGCCGTGCCGCGCGTGGCGGAGGCGAGCACCAGCCGCCCCGCGTCCACCGAGGCGATCCAGTCTCCGCCCGCCGCGGCCATGGCGGCGTTGATCGCCTGCCGCAGCTCGGCGGCGGTGGCGTGCTCCGGGTCCGCGGCGCCCGCCCGCAGGTCCACCTCCACCTCGCGGCCCCCGTCCACCGCCAGCAGCAGCCGCCCGTGGACGCGCACGTCCACCCCGGCGCGCACCACCACCGCGGTGACCTGTGGCGGCTCGGCGGCGGGGCCGTCCAGGCGCAGGCGCACGGCCCGGATCTGCAGCCCGCGGGCGTCCAGGGGAAGGCGCGCGGTGCCGCCGGACCCGGTGATCGTCCACGCGCCCGCGCCCCCCGGCGTTCCGTCCGCGCCCACGGCCACGAACCTGCCGTCGCCCAGGTCCACCGAGAGCCGCGCGCCCGTCAGGCCGGTGCCCTCCACCTCGTGCAGCCGGCGTGGCCCGCGCAGGTCCACCTCCACCGCGTTGCCGGCCTCCACCTTCGGAAGCGCGGTATCGGCGGGGGCGCCGGGCTGCACGTGCAGGCGGCGGGTCTCGGGGATCTCGACCGTGCCGCGCAGGACGGCCGGGGCCGCCGGCGCGCCCTGGAACCCGCGGGGGCGAATGCCCAGCAGCCGCGGCGCGGCGTCCTCGGTGGAGACGACCGGGCGGATCTCCAGGCGGCTGTCCGGCCCCGCGGTGCCGGACGAAAGCCGCAGCCGCCCGTCGAACGCCGCCGTCCCCGGCGCCAGGGCGGCGGCCAGGCGCGCGGCGGCCTCGTCGGGGCGGGTGCGGCCGGGAACGGCGCCGGCGGCATCCACCGTCACCGCGCGGCGGTCGTCCTGGCGCACGCGCACGGCGAACACCTCCGAAAGGTCGATCTCCGGCCCCAGCGCCACGGCCCCCACCATCTCCGCCGGCGCGGGGTCGCGCCCCTCCGCCTGCCGCGGGGCGTCGCCCAGCAGGAGCGGCGCGGCGTCCTGCGCGCCGGGCTCCTGGACGGACAGGCTTCCCGCGGCGCCCTGCGAGGGAGAGCGCAGCACCAGCCGCGCGCCCCGCAGCGAGGCGACCGGCCCCAGCGCGCCGTTGATGGCGGCCACCACGTGCGACAGCGGCGTGGCGGCGGCGTCCGGGCCGGCGCAGTCCACCTCGGCCAGCCGCGCCCGGTCCACCGCGATGCGCAGGAAGCGGCGGCGGGAAAGATCCAGGGGATCGGGAAGGTCCGCCGTCCCGCGGATCTCCGCGTCCACCGCCGCGCGCCCCCAGTGGATGCGCGCGGGAAGGCCCAGGAGCACGGGCGCCGCATCCCCCCGCACCTCCAGCACGTCGAGCGACGACGCGGAGCCGCGGGTGGGCGACGACAGGACCAGCCGCCCGTCGTCCGCCGACGCGACGACGGCCCCGGCGGCGGCGTTCACGGCGTCGACCACGGCGGAAAGCGGGACGCGCGCGGGGTCCTGCGCCCCCGCGGCGCAGTCGGCGGTCACGGCGTTGGCCCCATCCACCGAAAGGCGCAGCAGGGCGCCCTCGCGCAGGTCCACGCCGTCGCCGGAAAGGACGGGGCCCCGCACCGCCGCCGCGCGGGCCGGGTGGCCGCGGACGCCGGCGTGGGGGACGCCGAACAGGGTGCGCGCCGCGTCGTCCCCGCGGGGGCGCACCAGGGTGGGCGCGGGGCCGGTGCGGCTCCACCAGGCGTCCAGGTGCTCGTCGTCGATGCGCAGGGCCAGGGCGTCGGCGGTCACGCGCAGGACGCCGCGGACGGTGGCGGTGCCGTCCATGAAGGTGCGCACGTGCCGCTTGAGGCGCTGGCGGAACTCCTCCACCGTCTCTTCGGGCATGGGGCGGGGGCGCGGCGCCAGGCCGTACAGCGTGGCCATGCGGCGCAGGTCGTCCACCGCGTCGGCGCCGCGGTCGGCGTGGTCCACCCAGTGCGACTGCATGACCTCCGCGAGCGCGTTCTCGGCGCGCAGCAGCTCGCCCCCGAACGCCTCGGCGAGCGCGTGCAGCGCCGTGGGGCGGGGGTGCGCGCGGAAGGTGCGCGGCAGCAGGGCCAGGATGCGCTCGGTCTTGGTGGGCATCAGGCCTCCACCACCACCACGTCGGTGGCCGCCATGTCCAGCACCACCCACCACTTCTGCCCGGCCACCGTGGCCAGCACCCTGAACTCGCCCTTCGCGATCTCGGCGTCCGTGGCGGGGGCGCCCTGCGGGTTCACCACCAGCTGCGGCGCGGGAAGACGGCCGCCGGCGGGGGCCGTGGGTGCATGGCCGCCCAGCGCGTCGGCCAGGGCACGCTCCAGCGTGGCGGTGTCGGGGATGTTGGACCCCAGCGACGCCACCACCGCCTGCGCCACGGCCTCCGCGTCCGGACGCTCGGTGTCGCTCACCCACACGGTCACGCTCACGAACTCCGGCTGGCGCAGGTCGCGCACGGCCTCCAGCGCCTTGAGCATCGCCTTGCCGTCCGCGTCGTCGCCGGAGGTGAGCGCGTCCAGGTAGCCCTGCAGCGCGGCCACGGCCTGCCCCTGCGCGCGCGCCACGGCGTCGGGCCCCAGGGGCCCCGCGGCGGTGGCGGCCACGCGGGGGCGCAGGTAGACGTAGCGGGCCTGCACGGTGGCGCGCACGCCGGCCGCGCGGGTGGACTGCACGGCGTCGAGCACCTGGGCAAAGCGCTCCGGCTCGGCCTCCACCAGCAGCGCCACCTCACCGGGGGCCGAGCGGCGGGCCATGGGGCCGGCGGGGTCCCACACCTCGACCACCGACGCGCGCTCGCGCTCCACGGCCGCCTTGAGCGCGGCCGTGGTGGCGCTTCCCAGGGCGCGCAGGGCGGTGCGGGCGCGGTCGCGCAGCTGGGCGTCGGTCTCGTCCGGCGCGCCGAAGAGGGTGGGCTCGGCGTTGGTGACGTGGCCGATGCCTTCGAGGGGCCGCACCAGGGTGGTGATGGCCCCCGCGGGCACCACGCCGGCCGGCCCGCGCACGGCCGCCCGCACGGGAACGTCGATGCGCGCCTGCCCGCGCTGCAGTACGCGCTGCTCGCTGACCTCGAAGGCGGCGCCGCCCTTTTCCGTTCCCAGCCGCGTCCCCGCGGCGATCACCACGTCGCCGCCGGCGGCGCCGGGGGGGCGGTAGAAGGTGACCAGCCCCGCGGCGTGCTCGCCGGTGCGGCGGTGCAGGTCCAGGATGCCGACCACCAGGTCCAGCGACCTGCCCTCCGCCGTCTCGAGGAAGGCGGAGCGGTACGCCTGGTTCACCTGCTCCCAGACCACGGCGATCTCGCGCGCCACCGCCTCGGTGACGGTGCGCGCCACGCTTCCCACGTTGACGTCGGTGATGGGCGAGCGGGCGTCGCGCGGCAGGTAGTCCACGTCGAACGCGGTCTCGTCGCCCGGGCGGCGGCCGCCGGGAAGCCAGACCAGCTCGTTGTCGGCGTCGCTGAAGGTCCAGTCGGTCTCGCGGACGAAGGAGTAGCGCGCGAGCTGCTCCGCGCCGTCGGCGCCGGCCACCCGCAGCAGGCCGTCCACCGCGCGCACGGTGCTCGCGGGGCGGGCCAGCGGGTAGCGGTCGGACTTGAGGTCGTACTCGATGCGCTCGTTGGTCACCCCGCCCAGCAGGGCGGTGAGCACGTCCTCTACCACCTCGCGGTAGGGGCGCTGCATGAGCGACACGGTTTCGCCGTTCACGGCGACTCTCCTGCGGCCAGGGAGAAGGGAAAGACCAGGTTCAGCACGGCGGCCTCGCGAAGGGCGACCAGGGTCACGCGGATCTCCATCTGCTCGCGGATGGCGGGGTGCACGCCCACGGTCACGCCCAGCACCTCCTGCACGCGCGGCTCTTCGCCCAGCGCCTGCAGCACGTACATCTTGGCGCGGTTGCGCGAGGTCTCGTTGTTCAGCTCGCCCACCAGCTCGAACAGGCGCGAGCCGTAGCGCGGGTGCCCCAGCGGCGCCAGGTCGCCCAGGGGCGTCAGAAAGCGCAGCAGCAGCGCCTGCCGCAGGTTCTCGACGCCCGCCACCGTCCGCAGGTCGCGGGGCGGCGGCTCGCCGGGGTACCCGCGCTCCGGGCGCTCCACGGTGTGCAGGTCGCTGCCGGGGCGGCGGCTGTTCTGGTGCTCCAGGTCGTCCAGCAGCCGCAGGTCGGTGCCGAACAGGCTGGGATCGACGTCCATCGGTGCCTCCTCTCCCGTTCGGCGTGGGTGGATGTGATCGAAACGCAAGCTCTTCGAGCCATTCTGACTTCACGGCCGCGGAGGGTTCTACGGCCGCCGCTGCGCGGGCGCCCCCCTCCCCGGCCCTCCCCCGCAAACCTCGCGGGGGAGGGAGAATTCGATTGCGCTTCCGACAGCGCCTGCCGGGGGCACGCCCCCTCCCGCTCGTCGCCTCGCGCCCTCCCCCCAAAACCCTTGGAGGAGGTGGAACCCACGCACTTCCGCACTCCCGCACTCACGCACTCACGCACCCGTTCACCCCTTCACCCCTTCACCCCTTCACCCGCTCACCCGCTCACCCGCTCACCCCTACGGCGGCGTCGAATCCGTAACGAACGGCGCCGCGGGCGGCCCCAGGATCAGCAGCACCCCGGGCCCGGCGGGAATGCGGTCCATCATGCGCACCAGTCCCATCCCGTTTACCGTCACGGCCGTGCTCACGCCCATCGGCGGGATGGGGAGCGGATACGGCACGCCGCTCAGCGAGTTGACCATGGTGCACAGCGACCCGGCGACGGCCAGCGGCATTCCCCCGGCGGTGAGGGTGGTCTGCGTGATGGTGGTGATGAACCCGCTGTCCGGCGGGCCCGCCGCGCCGGGGGTGAGCACCACCGCGCAGCCGTAGGAGACGGGCATTCCCGGCATGGTCGCGCCCTCACATCGAAAAGGTGGTCATTCCCTTTACCGTCACCATCGAGCCCTGCAGGGTGGCGGACGCGGTGCCCTGCACCGAGGCCGCGAGCCCCTTGAGGGTGAGCTGGCCGTTGGCCTCGACGCTGGCGCTGCCCCTGGCCTTCAGGGTCACGCTGGTGCCCTCCAGCGCCAGGTCGCCGTTGGCCGTAAGGGTCAGGCTTCCCGCGGCCTCGACGGTGATGTCGCCGTCCTGGTTGATGGTGATGGTGCTGCGCCCGGCGCTGACGGTGATGGTGCCGCCGCTGCCGCCGGGCTGGTCGATGAGCACCTCGTTCCTGCCGGCGGTGGCCTGGATGGAGCCGTCGTTGGCCATCACCGTCACCTTGGGCGCCATCTCGAGCCTGGCCTCGCGCTCGCCGCCCACGTTGCGCAGGCGGGATTGGAGGGTGTGGCCGTCGTCCTTGCCCAGCGGCAGCCGGGTAAGGATCTCGCCCGTCTCGTTGAGGGGCGGCCGGGCGGAGTCGGAGTACAGGCGCCCGATGACGACGGGCTGGTTGACGTCGCCCTTGTCGTAGGTGAGCAGCACCAGGTCGCCCACGGCGGGCGCGGCCACGCTCCCGACGTGCTGGGTGGCGATGGGGACGCGCTTGAGGAGCAGGTTGCTGTTCTTGAGGCGCACGTCGCAGCCGTAGTTGTCCTTGTCGCCGTCGCTGGCGTGGCTGCGCACCGCCTCGACCACGCCCAGGTCGGCCACGCGCACGCGCGCCATCTCCTGCCGGATGATTGCCTGGATGGTGTCGACGATGGTCCCCATCTCACCCCTCGCTGTGTATGATCGTGTCCCGCCCTGCCCACCGGCCTTCGCGGCACGGCGGCGTCCCACCCCGTCACCCCGTCACCCTGTCACCCGTTCACCCGTTCACCCGTTCACCCGCTCACGTCCACTCCCCGAAACCCCACCGCCGTCGTAAACCCATGCGTCTTGCTGAGCCGGTGCGTCACGCTGCGCACCTGAAAGGTGCCGTCGGCGTCCACGGCGCCCGTTTCCTCCAGCCGCACGGCGTCGCCCAGGCGGACGGCGGGGCGGCCGGCGATCACGGCCTCGCCGCGCACGCTGCGGCGGCGGAGGTCGGTCAGCGCGGCCTGGGCGGCGGCGGACGCGGCGGCGGGGGTGCGCAGGACGGGGCGCTCCAGCAGGAGCCGCGCGCCGCTCCCGGCGCTTCCCTTCGATCGCCCGGCGTCGTTCGTGAGCCACCCCCACGCTTCTTCGCCCTGGGATCCCGCCGGGCTCTCGCCCCAGGCCTCGACGGAACCAGCCGCGGGGTCGGTGCGGCGCACCTCCAGCGAGATCAGGTCGCGGCCGCGCCGCAGCACGTGCACCGCGTTGCCCTGCTGGAACCCGCGAAAGACCAGGCGCCCCTGGTCGTCGGCGTAGACGTCGAAGCCGCTCAGCGAGGCCAGGTCCCGCAGGTGGTGCCAGGCGGGGCGGCGCCCATCCACCACGTACGCGGGAAAGGAGGGCCCGTCGTCCGCCGCGGCCACCGCGACCCCCGCCTTCCCCGCCAGGTCGCGCGCGATGTCGCCCGCCGTGCGCCCCTCGTACGTCTGGTCCACGAACAGGCGCAGCAGCGGCGCGATTCCGCCTTCCACCCCCACGCGGTTCACGGTGAGCCCCGGGCGCAGCGAGGCGACTTTCCCGGTAAGGACGCGCGTAATGGAGCCCTCCTCGTCCGCGTAGCCCAGCTCCACCGTGACGTCGTTCCCCCGCTGCGGGACGATGCCGCCCACCTGCGCCAGGAGGAGCGTGGCGGCGTCCGCGGGCGCGTCCAGGTCCAGCTGGACGCACAATTCCAGCAGCGTGCTTTCCTTCGGCGCCCCGGCGCTGTCCATCCGCCGCCCGCCGATGGTGAGGAGGTACGAGGGAGTCAGCATCTCACCCCCTCACGCGACCGGCGGCGCGCCGCCGAGCTTGCTGATGGTGAACGGCTCGGGGAGCACCGCGCGCCCGCGGGACGGGTATTCCACGGAGATCTCCGCGCCTTCTGGGGGCACCTCGTCCACGTAGCCGACGATGGTCCGCTGATCGGAGGAGATCTCGAAGCGCCTCACCACCACATCGCCGACGCGGATCACCGGGTCCAGCGCGCCGATCCGGAACCCGCTCCCCCGCAGCACGATGCGCAGGGGAAGCATGGGGGCCATCGTGGCCGCGTCCTCCACAGCGAGAGCGGCCGGGGCGGCGCCGCCCACCGCTTCCAGCGTGTACGCGTGCACCTCCAGCTGTTCCGGCCCCTGTCCTTGCTCCGTCATTCCTTCACTCCTTTTCCATCCCCCGCTCACAGGGAGAACTCGATGTCGTCCACCGCCACCTCGCCCTGGGGGGTGACGTTGAACTCGAAGGTGATAGAGGTGAGTGCCGCCAGGTTCAGTTGCGGGTTGGCGGCCTTGAACGAATCCAGGCGCAGCCGCACCGTCTTGAGCGTGGACTTGGTGTCGCCCCCGCGCAGAATCGCCGCCGGGATGGTTGTCGCGCTGCTGACGGCCAGGGTGGCGGTGTGCGCCGCGTCGTCGGTCAGGCGCACGGAGAAGTCCTTGGCCGCGCCGGCGGGGTTCCGCGCGCTTCCGTGGCGCTGCGCGACGCGGAACGCGAGCACCTGAAAACCGGACACGTCCCGCGTGCCGAGCTGGGAGGTGTACGTTCCCCCGGCGGCCGTCCACACGATCATCCCCCCGTTGGTGGCGTGCACGAACGAGGGTGTGCCCACCCGCGTCAGCGCCTGCTCCGTGACCGTGGCGCCGACTGCGGTGACCGCTTGGCCCAGCGTGTTGGTCAACTCAGGGCTGGCACCGGGCTGCTCGAAGTTGTCCACGATGAGGGCGGCGGTCTCCTGGTACTGGGCATGGTGTTCCACCGCCGCCACCGTCGCCGGCACCGCTCCGTGCGCCAGGAACAGGTCGAACGCCTCGTCCCCGCGCACGTGCCGCTCCAGAAAGGCCAGGCAGTACCCTTTCGCGAAGCTCTTGTGGACCTCCACCGTCAGGGCGCGCGCATCGGTGCTGTCGATTTGCGTGGGGTTCTGCCAGTCCACGTTCTCGCAGAAGTTGTTGTGGATCGCCTCCGGCACGAACACCATGCCTTTCTTTGGAGACGCGTGGTCGTACAGCAGGAACGGGTTGATGGAGTCGTCCGTGCCGGCCACATCGTCGTCCAGCCCGCCATACAACACAAAGTACGGCGTGGTGGTGTGATTGAAGTTCAGCGCGTTGGTGGGCGCGATGGAGGCAACCGCCCGGATGCCGTGCGTGTGTCCCGCGGCCGCGTTCTGCTGCTCGGCGGCCACGACACCTTCTCCGCCACGCGAATGGCCCACCAGCCCAATGCGGGTGGTGTCGATCTTTCCCGTCAGCACGGGAACGCCGAGCGCCGCCGGAGTGCCAAGCGCGGTCAGGTGGTTCAGGATGGCCTCGCCGCGTTCGGCGATCAGATTGGGGCGCCCGTTGATGTCGTCGACATCGATGCTAATGGCGATGTAGCCGTGGGTGGCCAGGTGCTCGGCCAGGTAGGTGAACCCGGTAAAGCTTCCCACGAACGCGCCTCCGTCGTCCTTGCGGCGGTGGTTGCCGTGGAGGATCATCACCAGCGGACGCTGCGTGGGATTGGGGGCCACCTGGCCTGCCGCATCGCGCGGAAAGCGCACCAGCGCCTTGCGCCGGCAGGCAAAGGTGTCCGTGGGGTCCGGTGTGGTCGTGTCGGGGAAGTTCATGCTTCCGCTGTTGTAGGCGCCGCTTCCCACCGGCAGCGTCCCCGGCAGCGAGGGGTCCGCCAGCACCGCCACCTGCCGGGTGAACGCGGTTCCCAGCACGGTCGCGGTCGCGTCTGCCCGGACCGCCGCCACGCGAGAAACGGTGGCCCGCAACGGGTTGCCCACGACCGGCGTGGCGTTCGTCCACACCACCAGCCCCGCGGGGACGGGGTTCAGCACGGGGGTCAGCGTCCCCACCACCGTCACGTCGCCCGCCCCCGTCGTGGTGGCGAACAGCGTGCTGCTGCGCGCGCCGATCTGCGTCGCGCCCTGGACGCCGGTGATGTCGAATGCGACGACCGTCACCGTGACCGTACGCGTGACGCCCAGCAGCGCCGACGCGGCCTGCACCTGCACACCGGCGGCGACGGAGGGGGCCGTACGCGGCACCGTGCGCTGCCTCGGGTTTCCGACCACCTCGGCGCCGCCTGTCATCACCACCACGTCGGCGGGGAGCGGCACGGCGGGCGCGGGGGTGATGCGCGCCTCCGCCACCAGCGGGGCGGCGCCCGCCTGCGCAAGCGCGAAGAGCGCCGTTCCGTTCGCCGGCACCGCCGTGGTGTCCGCCACCGAGAGCGTAAAGTCAACCACGTTGATGGTGGCGGTGCGCGTGACCCCCGCCATGGCGGCCTGCACCCGCACCGCCGGACCAGACGTGTCCTTGGCCACCTTGCGCGCCAGCAGCCCGTCGGGGGTCACGGGGGCGCCGCTCCACACCACCAGGTCCGGGGGCGTGGGGGTGGGCGCCGGGTCCACCGAGGCGGCGACCACCGCGAGCGTCCCCGGCGCGGCCACGGAGATGAACTCGCCGCTCCCCGCCGGCGGGATCTCGGCCGCGCCGGTGACCTTGAGGGTGAACTCGGAGACGAAGACGCGGACCGACTGCGCCTGCCCCGCCACGGTCGCCGTAACGGTCACCTCGCGCTTTGGCGAGCGCGGGACCAGCCGTGCCAGCGGGCCGGCGGCGGTGGCGGTGCCGTCGCTGCTGGCCCAGGTGACCAGGTCGCTGGGCACGGGATTGGGAAGCGGGTCGATCACCGCGCCCACGTTCACCGCGCTCCCCGCCACCGTATCCACCACCGTCACGAAGTCGTTTCCCGCCGGCGTGGTCACCCGGGTGGCGCCCTGCACGTCCAGCCGGAAGGTGACGATGAAGAGGGTGATGCTGCGCGTGGAGCCGCCGATGCTGGCCGTGACCGTGACGGTGTTCTTGCTGGGCCGCTGCACGGTGGCCTGCAGCGGCTGGGCGGGGTTCTGCACGGCGCCGCTCCAGGTGATGAAGCCCGGCGGCAGCGGGTTGGGCTGCGGCGATACGTTCGCCACCACCGTCAGCGGCGTCCCCGCGGGAAGCGCGACGAAGCGCTTGCCCGCGGGCCCGTCCAGCCGGGTGGCCGCGGGAACGTCCAGCTCGAAGCTCACCACCGTGATGGTGGCCGAGCGCGACGCACCGCCGGCGGGCGGCGCCGCGGCCGGAGGCGGCGGGGGGGCGGCCGGCGTGCCACCGCCCACGCTCGCCGTGACCGTGGTCACCTGGATGGCCTGCTTGCTCACCAGGCGGAAGCGCGGCCCCGGGCCGGGCTGGCCGCCGGTCCAGTCCACGAGCCCCACGTCGTCCGGGACAGGGGGAGTGAAGACGGCTTCCACCGAGACGTCGCCGGTGTCGTCCTGGGCCGCGGCGAACTGGTCCGGACCGGTCCGCTCGGCGCCGGTGACGTTCAGCGCCAGCTCCGACACCTGGATGGTGACCGTCTTCGTCACCCCGGCGACGGTGACGCTGACCGTCGTCGTGCCCGCGGCGGCAAGGGAGAGGGTGCGGCGCAGCGGATCGTCCGTCTCGTCCCCCGCGGACCAGGCGACCATGTCGAACGGGACCACGTCGGGCGCGGGGGTGACGTCCGCGCGCACCGTCACCCTGCCGGTGGCGTTGCGGACGGCCACGAAGGTGGTCCCCCCCGCCCCGCCCAGCCGCCGGGCGCCCTCCACCGTGACGTCGAAGTTCACCACCTGCACGGCGGCGTACGTCTCCAGGGGGCGCCCGCCGGCCGCGGCGAGCTTCGCGATCACCTCCGTCCGCCCCACCGTCCCGCGCGAGACCGTGCGCTGCGTGGGCGTGGCGCCGGGATCGCCGCCCGTCATCGCCAGCCCGGAGGCGGACAGGTGCGGGGGAAGCACGGCACTCACCGTGACCGCCGGGGCCGCGGCGTCGCGAATGGCGATGAAGCGGTGGCCGTGCGGGCCGCCGTAGCGGGTCGCGCCCGCCACCCGCAGGGCCAGCGGCACGCACTCCTTCGCCGCGTCCGACGATCCGCGCGCCTGCGCGACCTCGGTGTCCAGCAGCCGCCGGTGATCCTCGCCCAGCTCCGGGAGCATCAGCCGGCCGCGGTTCCGCGGGGCACTGTCCGGTCCCGTCTCGTGGTCCAGCGACAGCCAGTGCCCCAGCTCGTGCGCCAGGATCACCTCCGCCTCCCGCGCGCTGGGCGTGTGGCGGGACGGCGGGATGGGCGGAAGCACCTGGCGGAGCACCACGTCGGCGATGGAGATGGCCACCAGCTCGCGAACCTGCGTCCCCGCGCCGTCCATCAACCCGCCGCGCAGGGTTACGCCGCCCTCGCCGAGCACGTCCACGCTGCCGAAGAAGAACAGGTTCACGGCGTTGGGCGTGGCGGCATCCGCCACCACGTTGTTGCGCTCGTCCTCGGTGACGTGGCAGGCGTCGCGGCCGGGGGTGGCGAACGCCTCGCGCACCACGTCGCGCACCTCGAAGCGCACGCGGGCGCGCCCCCAGATGGCGTTGGCGCCGCCGAGCATCGTCCGCACGGCCGCCTCGTCGCGCGCGGTGCGCTGCGGGTGCGTCGCCGGCGTCGCGGTGGACTCGTCCAGGCAGGTGCGCACCGCGCGGGTGGCGGGGTGCAGCGCCGTCATCAGGTGGACGACGACGGGAAGGCGGATCTCGCGCAGCACGGGGTCGCGCAGGATCAGCACGTCCAGCCGGGCCCCGTCGGTCGCCAGCGCCTTGCAGACCGTCGGCCCCAGCGCGGCGGCGCCGGGCGCGTCCAGCAGCCGGGCCACCACGCCGCGCTGGATCTCAAGCGCGTACAGGCCCCGGGGCTTGCCGGGAAACGAGAACGCGCCCTCCGCGTCCGTCCTTGCCGGCGTGGGCAGCCCGCTTCCCGCCTCGCCCGCGCGGTACTCGCCCGCGGCGGTGATCAGGACGAAGCTCTCGCCGGCGGCGGGCACCTGCTCCACCGTGCCGTCGGCGCGCTCCACCTCGCGAAGGATGCGGCCGGCGGCGTTCACCGTCCCCGGCTCGGCCGGCTGGATGAGCAGCCGCGGCGGCTCGGGCGGCGGGGTGCGCTTGCTGAACGCGCAGCGCTTCGCCCGGTCGCCCGGCCCCAGGCACCAGTCGGCGGCGGTGCGCCCCGGCGGGTGCAGCGTCCAGGTGTCGGGCTCCGGCGCCGGGGCGGGAAGCGTGGTGCGGGTCGTAAAGAGCAGCTCCACGCGCCGGTTGGGGCGATGCGCGTCCCCGGTGTTGTTCACCGGGTCCTGCTCGCCGCACCCGATCCACTCCAGCTTCGTCCCCGCGCAGTTGGCGAGCAGCTGCGCGCGGGGGACGGCGGGGGGATCGTCGGCCAGGTAGTCGCGGATGAGCGCGTCCCACACGGCGTCGTCCACCGTGGTCCCCGGGGGAAGCCCCTTGCGGCAGCGAAAGGCGCGCACCGCCTCGTCTGTGACGGGGCCGTGCCGGCCGTCGATCTGCCCGGGGTAGTCGCCCAGCTGCTGCAGCATCTGCTGGTACTCGCGCGCGCCCCAGCGGTCCTGCACCGTACGGACGGGATCGCCCGTGCGCGGCTGGCGCAGCGCCGTCCACTCCGCCACGGCGGCATCCGGCGTCTCCTGGAAGCAGACGCAGGCAAAGACGGCGCGCGCCCGCCGCTCGCTGAGCGACTGGTTGTACGCGTCGCTCCCCGTCTTGTCGGTGTGGCCCACCACGATGAGCTTCTGCGACGGGTGCGCGCGCCCGTAGCTGGCCGCGCGCCGCAGCGCCGCGCGCATGCACGGCTCCACGAAGGCGTTGTCGAAGCGAAAGCTGACGGAGAACGCCCGCGCCACCCCCTGCGCGGGGACCAGGGTAATGCGCACCCGCGTGGTCTGCCCCGCGCGCACCGTGGCGGTGCCGGCGCCCGTCATCTCGGGCTCGGCGACGGTGGCGGTCACCGTGTGCTCGCCCAGCGGCGCGGCGGACTCGGTCCACAGGTTCCCCGCGCGGTCCGTCAGCGTGCGCGACGCCGGCCCCCCCGCGCCCCCGCCCTGCGCGGTGACCGTCACCCGCCCCATGTCGAAGTCCGGCTCGCCCTCGACGACGACCTCCACCTCCAGCACCCCCGTGTCCGTGGCCGGCCTGGGGGGGACGACGGGGGGCACCTCGGTCTGGCGCGGCGGGGGCGGCACGTACTCGCGCAGGAGAAAGGCGTACTCGAAGCGGTCCGGCTTTCCCGCCAGCTCGCGCACATCGAGCTTTTCGACCAGCACGCGGGTCACGCGGGTGGCCGTGGCCACGTCGGCGACGAAGTCCACCGGTTTCGCGGCCCGAAGCTGGCCCCGCAGCTCCTCCAGCCCCTCGCGCGCCTCGGGCCCGGCGACGACGCCGGTGACGGCCACGCGCGCGGCCCGCCGCCCGGTGCGCTGCAGGAAGTCGCCGTCCAGCGCGGGCACGGCGTGGTGGACCAGCCCATGGCTGTCCTCCACGTCGATGCACTGCGCCAGCGGCAGCTCCAGCTCTCCCAGCAGCGTCCTGGTGGTCATGTCTAAGTCGTCGCTCGTCAGAAGCAGGTACGCCTCACGCAGCGCCCAGCAGGCGCTTCACCAGCTCGTAGCTCTCACTCCCGGTCCACCCGCGGGCGGGTGCCAGCACAAGCCAGCGTTTCAGGAAGTCACGCAGCTCGCCGTCCGCGGGCGCCCGCGAAGCATAGTCCGCCCCCGTTCTCCGCACCGTCTCGTCCTCGTCCATCAGCATCCCGCCCAGCAGAAGCAAGAGCGCCTCGGGGTTCCGGCCGGAAAAGCAGAGCGTCAGAAGAAACTCGAACGCGCCCCGCCGTACGGGTGGATCCGGGTGCATCAGGAGCGGCCTGACCCGCGCGGCTTCGGACGGCACCGCGGCAGGGCGCAGGAACTCCAGGACGGCCGGCAGCACCCCGGCACCCTCCGGCGACCAGGCGTCGTCGCTGGCGAGCCACGCCAGCAGCGTGCTGCGCGTCTCCGGGCGCTGCAGCTCGTCGCGCAGGCCCGCGTGCGCCCGCAGCACGGCGTCGCGGGTGAGGACGTCATACGCCGTGAGATAGGCGCCCAGCGGCTCCGGAAGTCCGATCATGCTCCTCCTTCGTGCACACGCGCTCAATACGGGCGGCTGAAACGGTGGGCCCGTATGGCATCGATCTGTGGCGGAATGGTGAGGTTGGGCGTACGGGCCGTGTTGATGAACTGCGTGTTCCACAGCCGCTTGGGGTTGGCGACCCCCTGCGTGTTCACCTTCGGGAAGCGGTGCAGCACGTTCCGGCCATCCACGGGGCCGGGGCCCGGCGACGGGTCGGGCCCCAGGTCGAAGTGCCCGCCGGCGATGGAGCCGGACAGGTTGGTGGTGATGTGGGTAGCCTCGTGCACGTCCGTGAACTGGGTCAGGGCCGAGCGTACCGCCACGAAGGCGAACCCGCGCGCCCCCGAGGCCACGGTGGCGTAGTCGTCGGCGAAGGCCTGGCCCGCAAGGTGGGTTGCGAGCACCTGCGGCTGCGCGGGCGGCGGCACGTCCAGGATCCGCGCCACGTATATGACGTACAGGTCGTTCGCGTCGAAGCCGGGGAGCAGCTTTACCGCGGCGATCAGGTCACGCATCTCGGAAGAGGGAACGACGTTCCCGAACAGATCCCCCGTCGGCGCCTGGACGGAGGGATCCTGCCCGATCGGGTCGCCGGGAAAGCGCGTGGTCCCCCACCCCAGGCACGACGCCGGGGGGTCCAGCGCCAGCTCGTCCAGTTCCATGAACACGCCCGCCCGTGCGTAGATGGACCAGAAGGCGGCCTTTGCGGCGTCCCGGCGCGCGCCCAGCAGCACACCCGTGCCTCCCACCGAGGTGCGGACGTTCACCATGTGCACCCGGATCCGGCGCCGTTCCTCGGGCCCGCGCTCGAACACGGGGATGCGCACGGTCGCCACGGGCACGGGCGCGCCGGGCGGCGTGTACTCGGCGAACACCTCGCTGTCCAGCGGATGGGTGTCGTTGACCGTGATACGGCGCAGACGGTGGTTGCTGGTGCCGACCGCGCGCGCACCCGCCTCCGGGTGCGGAGGTGCCAGGCCGCTGTCGGTCGCCTGTGCCCTGTCCACGTCGTCGGTCACCAGCATCACCGCGCGCGAGGTGAAGACGCCCGGGGTGCCGGTCACATGGAGAAGGGAGAGGCGCGCCGAAGCCCCCGGTGCCGGGGGATCGTCGGCACCCCCGCCCGGAAACCGGGTGCGCCAGTCGATCGATACCTCGGCGCCCGTGACGCTTGGATCGCGCACGCGGAAGTGGAAGCGTCGCGTATCGGAGCCCACGAAATTGGCGTTCTCGGCCAGGCCGTTGCGGGGCGTGAGCACATGCGCGGCGTCGAACGCGTTGTCCCACAGCCCCACCTGGACGGAGGTGGCCGCGGGCGCCGCGACGCCGGCCGCCCGGGTGACTTCGATCTGCACCACCGTGAAGCTCACCGTGCGCGTGGTCCCCGCGAGGGTGGCGCGTACCGGGATGCGGGCCACCACGTTGCGGCGCAGCGTGCGCACCAGGGGGTCGGGACCGACGAGGGCGGGCGGGCTCCACGCCACGCCGTTCGCCGGCAGCGCGGCGGAGGGCGGCGGGGTCAGCACCACCCGGGCCGTGGCGTTCAGCGTGGGATGGATCTCCGCGAAGAACTCCGTCCCCGCGGGGCCGCCCGCCTGCACCGCGCCCTCCACCCGCAGCGTCATCGCCACCAGCTCGATGGTCACGCTGTGCGTCACGTCGCCGATGGTGGCGGTGACGGTGCCGCTCCGCGCCGTGTCGCGCTGGAGGAGGCGCTCCAGCGGGCCCAGGGGGTCCGTCGCCAGCGTGCCTCCCCACACCACCAGGTCCGCAGGGACGGGAGAGGGCGCGGGGTCCAGCAGCGCGCGGACCGTCAGGGTGCGGGGCGGGTCCACCACGGACAGGAAGTTTCCGTTCGCCAGCCGCACCGCGTCCGTGACCTCGAGGGTAAAGTCCTCGGCCACCTGGATGACGATCGTCCGCGTGACCGTCCCCACCGTGACGGGAACGGCAACGTTGCCCGCCGTGGCGCGCGGCACCGACCGGCGCAGCGGGTCGGGGAGCTCCGTGCCGGCGCCCCAGTTCGCCAGGTCGGCGGGGGCCAGGAAGGGGTCCGGCGCCAGGACCGCGCGCGCCACCAGCGGCGTGGTCGCGCTGCGGATGGCGTAGAAGCCGGTGGCGGGAAGGGGCGCCAGCCGTTTGGCTCCGATCACGTCCACGTCGAAGTCCACCACGTAGACGGAGACGTGCACCACCAGCGGCGTCCCCCCGCCCGCGGGGCGAAAGCGCGCCACCACGTCCACGGGCGGCCCGGCGGTGCGCGCCACCGTGCGCTGCAGCGGGCCGGCGCCCGCCGCGCCGCCCGTAAAGGCCAGCGTTCCTCCGCCCGGCGGCTGCAGGTGCGGCGGAAGCACCGCGTCCACCGTAACGTCGGCCCCGCCCGCCCCGGTGACGGCCACGAAGCGGTGTCCGCGCGCGCCGCCGAACGCCGTGGCCCCGGCCACCCGCAGCGAGAGGGGGGTGCAATCGCGGGCGCCGGGCGCGGCGCGGGCCGCCAGCACCTCCTGCTGCACCAGCCGCACGTTCGCGGCGGCGGGCGGCGAGCGCATCAGCCGGTTCTGCGCCTGCGCACCGGTGCCGCCCACGTGCGGAAGCCCCAGCTGCTCGCCCAGCGCGTGGGCCACGATCACCTCCGCCTCGGCCTGCGTGGGCTCGGCGACGTCCAGCAGGGACAGCACCACCCGGTCGCCCAGCGCGCACCCCTCGGCGGTGCGGACGGGGGTGCCCGCGCCGTTCTGCACCGTCTCGGTGGTGTGCACGGCCACCTCGCCGGTGGCCGCGGCCAGCGTGCCGAAGAAGTACAGGTTCACCGCGTTGGGAGCGGCCGAATCCACCAGGATGCGCCGGAACTCGGCGTCATCCACCGCGCATCCGTCGCGGCCGGGGGTGGCGAACGCCTCCGCCACGGCCGCGCGCACCTCCATCCGGATGCGGGCGCGCCCCCAGATGCGCCGGTTCACCTCCGCCACCAGCGCGCGCGCCTGCGCCTCGTCCCGGACCGGACGCTGGCGATGGCTCACGTCCGCCTGGATCAGATCCGGGCAGGTGCGGACGTCGCGGGTGACGGGGTGCAGCGCGGTCATCAGGTGCACGATCACCCGCAGCCGGATCTCGCGCAGCACGGGGTCGCGCAGGATGCGCACGTCCAGCGCGCCGCCCGTGGCCGGGATGGCGCCGCAGACCGTGGGGCCGCGCGCCGCCGCGTCGTCGTCGGCCGCGGGGCGCGCCAGCACCGAGTCCTGGATCTCCAGCGCGTACACGCCGGGCGTCTTGCCGGGAAAGGAAAAGCGCCCGGCGGCGTCGGTCCGCGCCGGGGTGCCGCCGCCGCTCCCCGTTTCTCCCGCCAGGAACTCGCCCCGGGGGGTGATGAGGACGATGGACAGGTGGGCCGCCGGCACGCGGGTGACCACGCCGGTGGCCGCGTCCTCCACCTCGCGCTCGATCAGCCCCTGCACCGCGACCGTTCCCGGCTCCGCGTCCTGGATGAGCCAGCGCGGCGGGGCGGCGGGCGCCGTGCGCGTGGCGAAGCAGGTGCGGCTGGCGCCGGGGCCGCCCAGGCACCATTCGCCGGCCGCGTGGCCGGGCGCGGGGAGCCCCCAGGTGTCGGGGGCCGGCACCGCGCAGGGAAGGCGGGGCGCCGTGGTCAGCAGCAGCTCCACCCGCCGGTTGGGGCGGTGGGCGCTCTGGGTGTTCAGGACGGGGTCTTCTTCGCCGCACCCCAGCCACTCCAGCAGCGTGCCCTCGCAGTTGGGAAGGCGCTGCGCCGCGGGAAGGGTGGGCGGGTCGTCGGCCAGGTACGCGCGGATCAGGGCGGACCACACCACGTCGTCCACCGTGGTCCCCGGGGGAAGCCCGTGCTGGCAGCGGAAGGCGCGCACCGCCTCGTCCGTCAGCGGCCCGTGGACGGCGTCGATGCGGCCGGGGTAGAAGCGCAGCTCCTGCAGCATCTGCTGGTACTCGCGCGCGCCCCAGCCGCCCGTCTCCTTTTCCGTGGGCGACGCCACGGTGCGCCGCTGGCGGATGGCCGTCCACTCGGCCACGGCGGCGTCGGCGGCGGCCGGCCCGGTGCCAAAGCGCAGCGCGGCGAACACGGTGCGGGCCCGGCGCTCGGAGAGCGACTGGTTGTACGCGCCGGGCCCGGTGCGGTCGGTGTGGCCCACCAC
The DNA here is from genome assembly GCF_036399255.1 of Longimicrobium sp. Lineage (GTDB taxonomy): Bacteria > Gemmatimonadota > Gemmatimonadetes > Longimicrobiales > Longimicrobiaceae > Longimicrobium. Next base: position 68,376 of record NZ_DASWNM010000081.1, on the reverse strand, counting down.
CACCACCTTCTGCGACGGCCGCGCCCGCGCGAACGCCGCCGCGCGCCGCAGCTGGGCGCGCATGCACGGCTCCACGAAGGCGCTGTCGAAGCGAAAGCTCACCATGAACATCCGCGCCACCGCGCCGGTGGGCGCCAGGACGATGCGCAGCGGCGTGGTCTGCCCCGCCCGCACGGTCCCCTGCGCCGAGCCGGCCATGGGCGGGTCGGCCACGGTGGCGGTCACCGTGTGCGGGCCCGCCGGGGCGGCGGCGTCCGTCCAGGTGCCGCCGGCGCGGTCCGTCAGCTCGCGGGTGGCGGCGCCGCCGGGGCCCGTGGTCGCGGCCGTGACCGTGACGCGCGACGGGTCGAAGTCCGGCTCCCCCTCCACCGCCACCTCCACCACCAGCGTCCCCGTGCCGGTCGAGCTCGCGGGCGTACCGGTGCTCCCCGGGACGACCGTCCGCGGGCCGTCCGTCTTCGTGGACGCGGGCGGGTCCAGGTGCTCGCGGAGAAGGAAGGCGTACTGCCAGCGGTCGGGGCGGCCCGAGAGCTCGCGCACGTCCCACCGCTCGATCACCACGCGGGTGACGCCCGTCGCCGTGGCCACGTCGGCCACGAAGTCCACCGGCTGCGCGCTCCGCGACTTTTCGCGCAGCGCCTCCAGCCCCCCGCGCGCGTCGGGTCCCGCCACCACGCCGGTGATGGCCACGCGCGCCGCCCGCCGCCCCATCTGCTGCAGCACGTCACCGTCCAGCCCGTGCACGGCGTGGCGGACCAGCGCGCGGCGGTCCTCCACGTCGATGCACTGCGCCAGCGGCAGCTCCAGGCGGTCCAGCAGCGTCTTCGAGGCCATGCGGGGGTCGCGGGTTTACGACTTGAGCTCGGTCAGCTTGGTGGTGATGTGCTGCAGCAGCGCCAGGATGTCGGCCTTTACCGTGTCCAGCGTGGGCAGGCCCGACACCACGTTCACCACGGCCAGCACCTGGTCGATGGCCGGCTTCTGCGCCGGGAGCAGGTTCTCGGCGGTGGTCAGCAGCGCCTTTACGCCGTCGGTGAACTGGGCCACCTGCGCCAGCCCGGGGATGGCGCCCACGTTCAGGTTCTCGATCTCCGTCTTCAGCTGCCCCATCAGCGCGATCAGCTTGTCCAGCAGCTGGGTGATCTGCGGCACCGCGGTCCTGAGCGCCGCGATGGCGGGCTTGATGGTGGTGAAGTTGGCGTCCAGGAAGGTCTTGAACTGCTCCAGCGCCGTCTTGAGGTCCTGGTACAGGTTGGTGTCCGCCATGATGGGCCTCCTGCGGGTGGGCGGCGGGGGCGCCGCGGCCGGGGTGCGGGTCGGTGGATCGGGGTCCGGCGCCCCCTCAGCCGGAGCCCGCGGCCTGCCGGAACGCGCGCAGGCGGGCGAGCAGTCCCTGCATCTGCTCCACGAACGGCTCCAGCCCCGAGACGAAGAGCGGCGCCAGCTCCAGCGCGCCGGCCAGGCCGTCCATCAGCCCCGCGGCCTCGTCCAGCACCCCGGCGTCCACGGCGGGGCCGGGGGCGGCGGGGGGCGGCTCCAGGTACTCGTCCAGGGCCAGGGCGTACACCCAGCGCTGGGGCCGGCCCGCCGACTCGCGCACCCGCAGGTCGGCGATGGACATGCGCTCTATCGCCGCGCCGCGGGTGATGTCGGCGATGAACGGCACGGGGCCGCCGGCGCGGAACTTCGCGGCCAGCTTCTCCACGAACTCCGCCGCGTCGGGCCCGGCCGCCACGCCCCACAGGCGCACGCGGGCGGCGTGGCGCCCCAGGTCCTGCAGCACGCTTCCGTCGGCCCCGGCGGCGTGGTGCTCGGCCAGCGCGCGCTGCTCGCCGATCGCCGCCTCCTGCACCTGCGGAAGCTCCAGGTCGTCCAGCATGGGCCGCATGCGTCCTCTACACGTCGATGCCGTAGCGCCGCGCCTCGTCGTCCAGGATGCGCTTGAGGCGCCTGGCCAGCGCGTCGTCCAGCTCTTCGGCGGCGCGCTCGGCGTCCCGCGCGAACGGGTGCCCGGCGGCGTGGGGCCCGCCCGCCGGCGCGCCCCACCCCTGCGCCCCCCACCCCTGCGACAATGCCGCGGCGTCCTGGCCCGCGGCCAGCGGCGCGGGCGCGCGCGCGGCCTCCGCGGCGGCCGGGTCCGGCGCGGCCTCGCCCAGCACGGCGGTGCGCGGGGGGAACGGGCCGGGGGTCAGGGGGGGCGGAAGCGGGCCGGCGGGACGGTACAGCCCGCCCGCCGTGGGGATGGGGCCGCGCGGCGTGCCCCCTTCGGCGGCGGGCGAGGCGGACGGGGATGCGGCCGGCCCCCGCTCGCCGCCGGACGCACCGGCGGAGGGGCGCGGACGCGCGGTTCCGGCGGATGCGGACGCCCTCGCCGCGGCCGGCCGCCCGTCCGTCGCGCCGGCGGCGGCGGTGCGCGGGCCGCCCGGCCAGGGAAGCACCGCCGGCCATCCCACCCAGCGGTCCCGCCCGTCTTCGGGGAATGAGGATGCGTCCGCGCCGCCGATCCGGTTCCGCGCGGCGCCGGCGGACGCGAGCAGCGGATGGGTGGAAGGCCGCAGCACCCCCTCCGCCGTCGCCACCACGCGGACCGGGCGTGGATCGCCAGCGGAGGACGCCGCGCGGTCCGCCAGCGCGCGGACGAGCGACGGGACGTGGACTGCCCGGTGCCCGCGCGGCCGCCCGCCCGGCGCGGCAAAAGGCGCCGCATCCGCATCCCCGTCCACCGGTCCGCCGTCGCCCCCGGCCGCACGGCGCCGCGCCTGGCGCAGGAGCGACGTGGCGGCGTTCGCGGGCGCGCGGCGGGCGGACTCGGCCGCGGTCCCCCGCGCCGGGGCGCGCGGCCGGCCGCTGGCCAGCCGCGCGAGCACGTCCGCCGGCGCGGCGGGGCCGTCCAGCGGCGCATCCCACTCCCGCGCCAGCCGCGGCGCGCCGGAGGGCCCGCCCTCCTCCACCTCCGCCCCCCACGGACGGTGCGGATCACGGGGATCCACCCCCATCCGGCGCGCCCCGGCCGGCTCCATCGCGCCCGGAGCATCCGCCCGGAGCGGACGGCGTGGATCATCCGGTCCCGGTCCACCGGACCGCCGGCCGGCGGATTCGATCCCCCCCGCGTCCCCCGCCAGGGGCGGACGACGTGGATCGGCCGAATCCCTCCACCCCGCCCGGTGCCGCGCATCCCCCGCATCGCCGCCCTCCACCGCATCCGCCCGCCGCGGGCGATCCGGCGCGTCGAAATCCATCCGCCCCGCCTCCCCCGTTCCACCCGCCGTTGCGGCGCCGCGCAGAAAGCGCCGGATCGCCCGCCGCGCCACCGTGCCGATCCACCGCCCCCCGCGCGCCTCGCCGCCCGGCGCGGGACCCGCCGCATCCGCCCGCACGCGGTCGATGGACGGAAGCGCGGGCGATCCGGCGCCGTTCCGCCACCCCGCCAGCCGGTCCGCCAGGGCGAGCGACGGCAGCGCGTGGGGCGACGACGTCCGCGCGGCGCGCGCGGCGCGGCGGACGATCTCGTCCCACTCCATCGCGCCGCCGGTGGAGACGCCGGCCGCCGGGCCCGCGGGGCCGGACCAGCGCCGCAGCGTGCCCTCGTCCGCGCGGCGCGGCAGGGCGGACGGGCGGGGCCGGTGCGGCGGCGCCGCGAGCGCAGCGGCGGCGCGGCGTTCCCGCGGGGTGCGGGCGCGCGGCGCTGCGTCGTCCGCACCCTCCGCGGACGGCGCGTCGCTCTTCCCGGCGCGGCGGCGGGGCGAGGGGGGAGATTCGCCGCGCCGCGAGGGCGCCGGCGGGGCGGCGGGCGCGTCCGCGGGGGACGAAGGGGCGGAGCCGGAGTCGGCGGAGGAAAGGGCGTCCAGGGCGCCGCCCAGGAGCGGGCCCTCGCGCAGGGCGGGACGCACGGCGGCCAGCGCGGGCGCCCAGGCGGTGCCGCGCGCCAGGGCGTGCAGCCGGGCGCCGGCGCGCTCGGAGCCGCGCATCCACGCCGCGGGGGCGCGCCCCGCGTCCAGCAGGCGAAGGGTGCGCCGCCTCACGCCGCCTCCGCCCCGTCGTGCACCATCTGCAGGTACAGCAGGATCTGCCCGATGGTCATCCCGCTCACGTCCTCGGGCGTCCACCCGAACTCGCGCGCCAGCACGAAGCAGGCGCGGGCCAGCGGCGCCTGCACCAGCTCCTCCAGCGCGTCGCGCGGCGTGTCGATCCCCGAGAGCTCGTCGATCCGCTCCACCAGGAACCGCGCCAGCCCCGCCGGCAGCTGCGCCACCTCGTCCGCGCGCAGCGCCGGCTCCACCAGCGCCTGGCTGATCATCAGCGCGGCCGACAGCCCGTCGTCGTCGCGGGCGGCGCGGCCGATGCGCTGCAGGTCGCGCACGGTCAGCGGGCGCAGCACCACCCGCGAATCGGCGCGGGCGGCGTCCGGCGGCAGCAGCGCCGCCGGAAGCTCCAGCTCGTGCGTAAGCTGGCCGCCCGCCAGCAGCTCCTCGGCGGTCAGGGCCATGGATCAGGCGCCCCCTTCCACGTCGTCCACGGTGATGAACAGCCCCTTGAACGTCACCGACTCCATCACGAAGTCGGCTTCGGGAAGCGAGTACGCCCAGTTCTCGAACTTTACCCCGTGCACGGTAAGGGTGCTGCTGGTGCCGGGGACGGCGGGGTCCTTTACGTCCAGCATCAGGTTGAACGAGGGCTGCGCGTACGGCTCGGCCTCGCGGGCCGGCAGCGCGCCCTTGCCCAGCAGCAGGCGAAGAAGGGCGCCGTTGATGTAGGCGCGGTCCACCTTGCCGCTGACGTAGATGTTGCCGGGGCGCAGCGACACCGGGTGCCGCCGCCCGATCTCGTGAAAGGTTTCCAGGTCCGTGCGCACGAAGACCTCCACGTTGCTGGCCCGGCCCACGGGCGAAAGCTGGAAGAAGTTGATGATCTCCTCCGCCGCCTGCCCCTCGGGGGTGGCCTCCACCGCCAGCGTGAGGGTGGCGTCCGTGCCGCGGAAAACGTTGGTGTTGGGCATCTTGCGGTTCTCCTTAGCCGAGGAACATGGTGACCTTGATGTAGTCGATGCTGAAGGTGGGCTTCACCGTCATCGTCACGCGCGCGATCCCGCGGATCTCCTCGTCTCGCGTGGCGGTGACGTCCAGCTCGTACGCCACCAGCATCTCGTCGTCCACCATCCCGGCCAGAAAACCGCTGATGGCCCCCTTCATCGCCTTGCGCACACGGTCGTTGTTCAGCAGGCCGATGAAGGGCTGCGCGGCGCTGCGCACTCCGAAGCGGGCGTAGTCCACGATGCGCCGGGTGGTGATCTGGCGGAACGGCCCGCCCGGGTCGTCCGTGGTGATTCCCTTCACCAGGCGAATTCCGTTGCGCTCCTCCAGCGCCAGCACCCGGTTCTCCACCAGGGCCGAGAGGTCGCTGGGCGAGGGTTTGGGGACCACGCCCGAAACCCCAGCCATCTGCTTGTTGGTCAGGCTCACGTGCGGCGCCCGCGCGCTCAGCATCCCGGCGACCGCCGCGGCGGCGTACGAGCCGGGAAGCTCCACCGCCTTCTTGGCCACGGCGTCGTTGGCGCGAACGCCCGGCGCCACGTAGATGACGCGCCCGCTGGTCACGGGGGGCGCGGGCACCGCCTGCACGCTGTTGACCGCCTTGCTCCCCACCACGGCGATGCGCTCGCGGCGGTTCAGGTCGGTCGAGGCGTTCTGCACGTGGGACAGCAGCACGTCGGCGATCACGTCCGCGCTCTGCCCCGCGGCCACCACGATGTGCACGTTCTCGTTCGCCAGCCTGTCCAGCCCCTCCTTGTAGTCGGCGGGCGAGGCGGCGGGGTCGTCGGTGCCGGCGGTGTTCCCGTCCGCGCCGAACTTCTTGAACTCGTCCTCGGCGCCCGACTTTTTGGGCAGCTTGGCGCCCTGCCCCGCCACCACCGTCGCCGTGGCCAGCCGCGAGGGGGTGTCGGGGTTCTCCAGCTGCGACTCCAGGTGCGCCAGGTCGGCGACCGTGAACGTTTCCGTCACCGGCCCGTTGCGCAGCGTGACGCGCCGCGCGCTGGCGGCCGGCACCACGTAGGTCACGGTCACCGTGTCGGCGGCGGTGGGCGCCTCGCCGGCGAAAAAGGTGACGGATCCGCCGCTGGTGTCGATCACCGCCGAGCCCGCCACCGCCGCGTCGGGGTCGTACTTCACGCTGAGCGCCGTGAGCACGCCTCCCTTCAGCACGCGGATGCGGGTGCGCGGGTCGTTGGCGACGACGGTGCGGTTGAGCTGCACGGCGCCGCCGGTGCCGGGGTGGCTTTCGTTGTGGACCACGGCGGCCGTGGAGGCGTCCCACACGTTCACCTCGATGTCGTTGCCCCACGACCCGGCCGAAGGGGCGGCCAGGGTAAGCGCGTCGGTGTTGTCGTCGGCCTTGAGCACCCGCGCCGCCGTGGCGGCGGTGTTCCCGGCCACGCGCACGGCGTACACGCGCGACGCACCGTTGTTGAAGGCCAGCTCCAGCCCGCGCACCAGGCTGAGCGCAGGGGTACCGGAGAACGGGTCGTAGGCGTCGTAGGTGCCGAACGCGGCCACCGCGTCGGCGTAGCTTCCCAGCTGGACCACGGTGTTGGGCTTTCCCTTCCGCGCGGTCCCCACCATCCCGACGTTGCCGACCGTGATCTGGCCGGCGGAGATCAGCCCTTCGGGGCGCTCCTCGATGTAGACGCCGGGGAGTATCATCTCGCTCATGTCCACCGTCTCCGGGTTGTGGGAAGTCTCGCCAGGTGCCTACGGAAGGGGGCCGCGTGCCGTCCCCAGGTACACCACCGCGCTGGAGCCCCCGGGGAACTTCGCCGCGGCGTAGCGGATCTCCAGCCGGTCGGCCCGGGTCTGCAGCCGCACGCCGCGCAGCGCGTCCAGCGCGAAGGGGGTAAACGCCGCGGGCACGCCCCGCGGCGGAGGGTCGGGCCCGTCGCCCAGGCGGGCCAGCGTCACGTCCGGGCCCGCCACGGCAAAGGCGTTCAGCAGCGACTGCAGGTTCGCCATCGCCAGCCGCACGTTGCGCCCCCCGGCGGGGCCCAGCACCGACGCCGCGAACGTCGCCATGGAGCCACGGAGGACGCCCGGCGGCGCGCCGTCGAAGGTGCGGCGGATGGAGACCTGCCCCGGCGGCACGCCGCCCCCCGTAAACGACAGCAGGGTGATCCGCCCCACCGTCCGCGGCCCCCGCAGCACCAGCGGCGCCGCGCTCTCGCGGTCCCAGCGGGTCAGGTCGCGGGTCACCGCGTCGTCCTCGTGGTGCTCGCCGCGCAGCTCCAGCGGAATGCGGACGATCAGCGAGCCCGCCTCTTCGGGGTCCTCGTAGCGGTACTCGAAGAGCGCCCGGTACTCCACGCTCTGCCGCCACTCGCCGGCCCCGATGAGCCCCGCCGGGTCGCTTCCGTCCGGCTCCAGCACCAGGAAGTCGCGCATCCAGGGAAGCAGCGGGTCCAGCCGCGCCGCGCGCACCCGCTGCTGCAGCTGCTGCACGGCGATGGCGGCCTCGTGGGGCGTGCCGGCCCGCAGGTCGTAGCGCACCCGGGCCTGCACCCGTCCGCCGCGCACCCCCAGCACCGCCAGCGGCCCCCGCTCCACGTTTCCCTGGACGTTCCCCACCCCCACCGGCCGCTCGGCGGCCTCCAGCACGGTCAGGCTCGCGGGGCGCGGCGGCATGCCGTCCGGGGGAAGAAAGTGGTTCAGGTGGCCGATCATGGCCGTGACCGCCGCGTTGAAGCGGTCCGTGGCCAGCGTGGTCACGCCCCGGCCCCGGCGGTGCGAATGCCGCGCGGCGCGTGCGGCTCGTCGATGGATGCGGCCATGTCGGGGCGGGGGCGGCGGGGGATCGGGGCGCGGTGGTTCTCCTGCCCGGTACGTTGGCGGTGCGGCGCCGTGGCCGAAATGGACCCGGGTGCCCACGCCCGGTCCACCCCGCATGAACCTCCTCCGCCGCCAGTCTGAACCTTCGTCTGGACCCGCGGCCCACACCTTCCCCCCAGCGGCGGATGGATCCCGCCGCATCCATCACCAGCAAAGCCCCACGAGCAAGGACCGACGGACGGCCGGAGGCGATTTGCCGAATCCGGAAAACAGCACCTTCATGGGTACAGAGGGACAGAGTCAGACAGAGGAACCAAGATGATATCCCGGTTCGCTTTCTCTGTCTGACTCTGTTCCTCTGTACGATAATTCTTTTTCAGGATCCGGTATCAGGACCAGAACAGCTCCAGCGAAAGAATCGTCTCACGGCGCGCGGCCGTCGCCGGCGGAGGCCAGGACGGCGGAAACCAGGTCGCGCGGGCCCAGGTCGTGGATGCGGTCGCGGCGCAGGACGAACATGGTGGCGCGCGAGTGGTCGCGGCTGATGCCGATGAAGGCCAGCCCCGCCAGCTCGCACAGCAGGCGGCACAGCTCGGGGGGGAGCGCGTCGTCCTCCGTCTGCACCACCACGGCGGTGGGGCGATGCAGGCGGATGGCGCGCGCCAGCCCCGCGGCGTCGGCGGCCTCGCCCACCACGGCCACGCCCGGCGTCGCCGCCAGCAGCCGCCGCACGATGCCGCCCAGCAGCGGCGGAAGCATTCCAAGAACGACCCGCGCCTGATCCGCCATGAGGGATGGGGGGAGGGACCGGGGAAAGGACGGACAGGACTGCACGTTCGTCCCCGGGCGGGGCGCGGGAAAGGGGGGCGGAGATCTACACCGTCGTGAGCCGCCGGTCCATGGCGTCGGGCGCGGGGGCGTGCAGGCGCAGCCAGTCGGCGGCCTCGCCGCGGTGCTCCACCTGCAGCTTCCGAAGGATGTTGTGGACGTGGTTCTTGGCCGTGGCCACCTCGATGCCCAGCTGGCGGGCGATCCCCTTGTTGCTCAGCCCCCCCGCGATCAGCCGGGCGATCTCCAGCTCGCGTGACGTCAGCCGCACGGGCGCGCCCGCGTACCGCGCCGTGCGCACCATCCCCGCGAGCCCCGAAAGGTGGCGCAGCAGCGTGGCGGTCATGGTGGGCGAGCAGCGCAGCTCGCCCCGGGCGGCCGCCTCCACCGTCTCGCACAGCTCCTCCAGCGAGCCGTCGCATCCCACGTAGCCCGCCACGCCCAGCTCCACCCACTCCAGCAGCGCGTCGTCCGCCACGCCCACGGCCATCACGACGACCCGGGCGCCCGCGCGCGCCGCGACCGCCACCAGCTCGCGCGCCTCGGGAACGGCCACGTCCAGCAGCACCACGTCCACGCGCGGCTCGGCGCCCAGCAGCGCGCGCGCCTGCGCGGCGTCCAGCGCGGCGCTGCACCCCGCGACGCCCGCGCGGCCGGCCAGCGCCTCGGAAAGCCCTTCGCGGTAAAAGCGTACGCCGGAGATGATCAGAAGGTGGATCATGAACTGGCCTTTCGCTCCGTCGGCAGGGATGCCCGGGGAGAAAATCCCGGAGCACCTGGAGGAATGGACCCGGAGGGGTCTTCCGGGTGGCGCTTCCGGTGCGCAAAACGCAGACCTTCCTACACATTTTCCGCCCTGTGTTCACAATCCGTTGTCCACGCTGCACTTATGAAGGATGCCGATCGGTGCGCGCATCGTCCACTCCGCTTCCATTCGCGGCAGGCGCGCCCCATCGGCACCCACGCGTGCCCCACCCGCGGCGAGGGGCGGATCAATCCCGACAACGAAAAGAACCGGCGGAGAGCCTGAGGCCCTCCGCCGGTTCCGTTCATCCACCAAATCCGTTCAGCCGTGAACGCCGGCGGCAATCAGGTCCTCGTACTCGGCGGTGCGGGCGTTGTAGCCGTAGTTCCTGTCCTGCGGCTCGCGCACCTTCTGCACATGATGCTCCCTTGACCGCCCACGTTCACGCTGATCTGGCGGATGGAGTTCTCCAGGGCGCGCTCGATGACGCGAACACGATCTGCTCGTCGGCGTCGTCCAGATGGAACCCGGGTGGCGTGCAGCCCCGTGACCCGCCCCTGCCTTGCCGCACTCCTTGACCCCGGCTGCTGGCCCGGCATAGCTTGGGCTGGGTACCTTCGGGGACGTTTCGTGTCGGCTGTACCGACCGGGTTTCCGGTGCACCCGCCCTGTTATTCCATGGCCTTTCCCAGATTCACGCGGCCGGGCACTCCGGTTCGGCAAACTTCTGTGGAATCCGGAATGGAAAAGCGTTACCAGATTTTCGTCAGCTCCACCTTCTCGGATCTCAGGGACGAGCGCGAGGCGGTGCTGCGGTCGATTCGCGCACTCTACCAGATGGCGGCGGGGATGGAGCTGTTCCCCGCGACCGACGCCCGGGCCTGGGAGGTGATCGAAGGCGTCATCGCAGCTTCCGATTACTACGTGCTGGTGATCGGAGGGCGATACGGCTCGCTGGACGAGAACGGAATCAGCTACACGGAGAAGGAGTACGACTACGCCCGCGCCAACGGAAAGCCGATTATCGCCTTTCTGCACGGGGATCCCAACGAGCTTCCCCGTGGCCGGACCGAGACGGATGGAGCTCGCTGGGACAAGCTGCTGGCGTTCCGCTCGAAGGTGGAGGCCCTGCATCACTGCAAGTACTGGAAGGACGCGGCGGAGCTGGAGAAAGCGGTACTCCTCAGCTTGCCGCAGGCAATCAGGACCACGCCGGCCATCGGGTGGATCCGGGCGGATTCGGCGGACACTCCGTCCACCGACATTCAGGACGACCGGGTTCCGGGGTACCTTCGCGACATCGTGAAGCTGCACGGCGTGATCGCGCGAAAGACACGCTTTCGTACCGCCGACAACGAGATCCTAGAATACCTGGTCAAGTACTACATGAGCGGCTACGCGAGCGCGCTCAAGGAGGTTCACCACTACCAGCGACTCTCGCTCCCCAGCGAGCCCCGCCTGGAGGTGGCGATCCGCATGATCGCCGGCGCAAGGGACGTACGCGCGGTGAGCATCATCCTTCCGCAAGACCAGTGGCTCCTGACTGACGATGGCTCGCCCTACGTGCGCGTGAACATCGAGGCCGCGCGGCGCGGCGCCGTTGTCCGGCGCGTGTTCGTGGTCGAGAACCAGCGTGACCTCAGGAAGATCGCCGGCACCGTGCGGGCGTTGAAGGCGGCCGGAACCGACGTCCGATGCGCGGTGCGGAAGGAGCTCGAGAAGGCGGTGGACAAAGTGGTGAACCTGCTGATCTGCGACCGGAGAATCGCCACCGTGTCGGCCGATCACACCAAGCACGACGGACTGCTGGTGATGAGTCCCGGCGAGGTCGGCATCTACCGGGACCGATTCCGGCTGATCTGGGGGTGCTCACACGAGTGTCCAAGTGATGAGATCGGCGGCGCCGATGCCTGAGGAAGAAGACCGGTGAGCGAGGTCGTGGTGGTGGGGGGCGGAGCCGTGGGCGTGAACGCCGCGCTGTTCCTGGCGCGAATGGGCTTCGGGGTGGAGCTGGTAGAGTCGGCACCGGAGATCCTGCAGGGCTCACCCCGCGCCAGCTTCGTCAACCACGGCGACGGCTTTGAGTACTACAAGCCGGGACACAGGCGCACCGGGGAGCATTGCATCGACGGCACGTTCACCAAGGGCCTCATCTATCCGCTGGAGGCGTTCCGGACTCCCGTGTGCGACCAGGCACACCCGATCCGGTTCCTGGTGGCGAAAGGCTCGGTGGGCCACAACGGGCTGACGCTGGAGGCCTTCGCCCAGAACGCCGAGCACATGCGTGCCCATTTTACCCGGCAGTTCGAAACGGTGCGCGCAGCGACCGGCTGGACCGAGGAGGAGACGGAGCGGCGCTTCCTCAGAGGTCCGGCTTCGTTTGGACGAAGGCTGGAGGCGAGGGAACTGACTGACGTGCCGCATGTGGCGGGGGGATATGCCGGCTCGAGCTTCGGCATCAACATGCCGCATTATCACGCCTTCCTGAAAGCGGCCCTGCGCCGGACCGGGGTCCCGTGCCACCTTGCCTCGGACGTAGAAGGCATCGAGCGGGACGGCAGCCGGTACCGGCTGATCGTGGCTGGGCGGGAGATCCGGGCTCGGCACGTGCTCCTTACGTCGGGACACCACGTCCCGCGGCTTTCAGCCGGGCTCCGGGGCGCCGCGGTGACCCCGCCCCAGGCGGGTACGTACTTCCTGAACAGCATTACCTTTCTGCGGCTGCCGGCGTCAGGCGACGAGGAGCGGCTGCGCGCGGCGCGGCGCATCAACTTTACGCTCCAGCAGGACCACGGCTCGATGTTCGCCTGCGTGGTGCCGCCCACGTCCACGGAGGACGGGTTCGCCGCCACCTACTATCCTTCCGCCGGGGGGAGCCAGCTGTACTCGCACGCGTACGACCCCGACCGGCCGGTGCCACCGCCCCCCGAGTGGGACCAGATGATCGCGGAAGGCCTCCCCCCCGACCATCCGAACGTGCGCGGCACCGTAGCGCAGGCCTTTCGGCTCTACCCGTTCCTCCGCGGATACGCGGAGGTCCAGCGGACCGTCTGTGACTCAGTTTTCAACGCGTCGACCCCCACCAGCAACCAGGGTGGCGACCGGCGCGTCCGCGAGATCCCCGCGGGGAGCATCGTGAGCGACGATGGCCAGGTCACCGCCTGGACCTCACCCAAGTGGACCAACGCGGAACTCGTAGCCCTGATGGCGGCGGACCACGTCTGCGCCCAGCTACGCGGGCACGGACTGGCAAAAGATCGGGGGACGCGTTTCGGCCCTACGGCACTGGACGTGGCCGAGATCGCGCGTGATCTCCACTTTTTCGACGTCCAGATGCGGGTTGAAGACGCGATCGACTACGCGCGGCGGCAGGGCGTCCCCGAAAAAATCGTCGATCACTCGCTCCCGTACTTTGAGGGCCACGGCACCGTCGGAATGAGGCGTTCATAGCTCTTGCGCGATGGACGACAACTATGAAGAAGACCGGCGGAGAGCGCGAAGCCCTCCGCCGGTTCTTTCATCCACCGAACCGAAGGAATTGGCGTTCTGCTCAATCATCTCTCATCTCTCTGCTCACCTGTCTCGTACGAGGCACACGGCACGGGACTGGCTTCAGGATTCCGCCGTCCAATCTCTTGTTCACCCCTGCCGGAAACCCACGATGAAGAAGCTTCGGCTGAATGTCGAGCAGTTGACGGTGGACTCGTTCTCCACGAACGGCGACACGGGCGACCGTGGTACCATAGCCGCGCACGAGGCGACCCCAGGTTGCACCATCGAGTTTTCCTGCTGGAACTGCAGCCTCGGGGACACGGCCTGTGATCTGACCATGCACTGCTCGAACGTTCCGGTCTGCTGACGGCGAGCGGGGCTCGAAAACGCGGTACGGACCGCGGAACTTTCATGCACCCGCGCCCGTGCTTGCAGAGCGAAAAAGGACCGGCGGAGAGCCTGAGGCCCTCCGCCGGTTCCGTTCATCCACCAAATCCGTTCAGCCTTGCGGCCGACGGGCTCAGTACATGTCGCCCATGCCGCCGCCGCCGCCGGGCATGGCGGGGGCGTTGCCCTTGGGCTCCGGCTTCTCCGTGACCACCGCCTCGGTGGTCAGCAGCAGGCCGGCGATGGAGCTGGCGTTCTGCAGCGCGGTGCGCGTGACCTTGGTGGGGTCGATGACGCCGGCGGCAACCAGGTCCTCGTACTCGTCGGTGCGCGCGTTGTAGCCGTAGTTCTTGTCGTTGGACTCGCGCACCTTCTGCACGACGATCGAACCCTCGACACCCGCGTTGATGCTGATCTGGCGGATGGGCTCCTCCAGGGCGCGCTCGATGATGCGGACGCCGATCTGCTCGTCCGAATCGTCCAGCGTAAGGCCCTTGAGGGCCTGCTGGGCGCGCAGCAGCGCCACGCCGCCGCCGGGAACGATGCCCTCTTCCACCGCCGCGCGGGTGGCGTGCAGGGCGTCCTCCACACGGGCCTTCTTCTCCTTCATGGCCGTCTCGGTGGCGGCGCCCACGTGGATCACGGCCACGCCGCCGGCCAGCTTGGCCAGCCGCTCCTGCAGCTTCTCGCGGTCGTAGTCGCTGGTGGTCTTGTCGATGGCGGCGCGGATCTCCTTGATGCGCCCCTCGATGCCGGTATGCTCGCCGGCGCCGTCCACGATCGTCGTGTTGTCCTTGTCGATGACGATGCGCTTGGCGCGGCCCAGGTCGCTGACCACGGCGTTCTCGAGCTTGAAGCCGATCTCCTCGGAGATCACCTTGCCGCCGGTGAGCACCGCGATGTCCTCGAGCATGGCCTTGCGGCGGTCACCGAAGCCGGGGGCCTTGACGGCCGACACCCGCAGGGTGCCGCGCAGCTTGTTCACCACCAGCGTGGCCAGGGCCTCGCCCTCCACGTCCTCGGCGATGATCAGCAGCGGACGGCCCATCTGCGCCACCTTCTCCAGGATGGGCAGAAGGTCCTTCATGGTGCTGATCTTCTTGTCGTGGATCAGGATCAGCGCGTCGTCGAGGACCGCTTCCATGCGGTCCGGATCGGTAACGAAGTACGGCGAGCTGTAGCCGCGGTCGAACTGCATGCCCTCGACCGTCTCGAGCGTGGTCTCGAGGCCCTTGGCCTCCTCGACCGTGATCACGCCGTCCTTGCCCACCTTCTCCATGGCCTCGGCGATGAGGTTGCCGATCTCCTCGTCGCTGTTGGCGGAGATGGTGCCCACCTGGGCGATCTCCTTCTTGCCGGCCGTCGGCACCGAGAGGCCCTTGAGCTCCTCGATCACCCGCTCCACGGCCTTGTCGATGCCGCGCTTGAGCGCCATGGGGTTGGCGCCGGCGGTCACGTTCTTCAGGCCCTCGCGGAAGATGGCCTGCGCCAGCACGGTCGCGGTGGTGGTGCCGTCACCGGCCAGGTCGCTCGTCTTGGTCGCGACCTCCTTGACCATCTGCGCGCCCATGTTCTCGATCGCGTCCTCCAGCTCGACTTCCTTGGCCACCGTCACACCGTCCTTGGTGATCAGGGGCGAGCCGAACTTGCGGTCGATCACGACGTTGCGGCCCTTGGGGCCCAGCGTCACCTTCACGGCCTCGGCCAGCTTGTCCACGCCCTTCTTGAGCGCGGCGCGGGCGTCGGTGTTGAACGTCAGCTCCTTGGCAGCCATCGTTCGATGCCTCCGTCTATCTCAGGGTTTCAGAATATCAGCGGTCCGGACCGGCGTGCTACGGACGGATCGGCTTTCTCAGCCGACCACGGCCAGCACGTCGGACTCGCGCAGGATCAGGTACTGCTCGTTCTCGACGGTGACTTCGGTGCCGCTGTACTTTCCGTACAGCACCTTGTCACCCACCTTCAGCTCCATGTCGACCCGCTTGCCGTCCTCGATGCGGCCCGGTCCCACGGCCATCACCTCGCCCTGCTGGGGCTTTTCCTTGGCGGTGTCCGGGATGTAAAGGCCGCCCCGCATCTGCTCGCTCTCCTCGAGCGCCTTGACGACGACGCGGTCCGCGAGCGGCTTGACCTTGATATCGGTCGCGGTGGGCATCTGGTGACCTCCCTGCGTAATGGGTTGTGATGGGGTTGAAAACCGTACGTCAACCTCCCCTGCTTGTTAGCACTCGCTGCCGAGGAGTGCTAACGCTCCGACAACATAACCGCCGGAGCCTCGCTGTCAAGCAGAGGCGGGGGGAGGCTGTCTGCCGCGCGGGAATGCAGGGGGCGTACCTTACCGGCCGTGCCGGAGTGGCGCAGCAGCTTGCCAGGATGGCGCAGCGCAGGCCGGATTTGCAGAGGGGGATGGGGGGTGGTGGATGCTTCGACGGAGAACGAACTGCGTCCGAGAGGCGCCCCCTCTCCCGGCCTCTCTCCCAAACTGCGGGGGAGAGGTGACGCGCTTCGACAGGCATCGGTCTGCGCCGGCCGGGTGCCCCTCCCCCGGCCCCTCCCCGTTCGTTCCTCACGGAGAGGGGAGAATTCGATCGCGCTTCCGAGAGATATCCGAAGGGCACCCACTCGTCCCACACCACCCCTCCCCCGCAGTTTGGGGGAGGGGTCGACGGCCGTTGCGAGGAACGAGCAAAAAGGCCCGTCGGGGGAGAGGGCGCGTCACCAGACGCAGGGTCGGCACTCAGCCGGATTCCGCGCGGCGGAGGGCAATCAACAGAACCGCCAGCCAGGCGGCGCCCAGCACGGCGCCCGCGGCGATGTCGGTGGGCCAGTGCGCGCCCAGGCGCAGGCGCGCGACCACAACGGCCGCCACGCCGGCGGCGGCGATGAGCCAGGCGAGCAGCGCCTCAGAGCGTTTTGGCGTGGTGCTGGACCACAGGTAGGCCAGGATGCCGAACGCCACCACGGCCTGCACCACGTGGCCGGATGGAAAGCTGTGCAGCCCGCCCGGCGTGGCGATCCCCCGCTCCACCTCCACCGGCCGGTCGCGGGCCCACAGCACCCAGCCGGTCACGAACGGCACGTACGCGGCGGTGAACCCCACCAGCAGCGTCAGCGCGCGGAGCGCGAGCCCCTGCCACGCCGCCAGCGCGGCAAAGACCAGCACCGCCAGCCACAGCACCAGCCCGTTGCCACCGGCGTCCATCCAGATGGCGGTGTTGAACGAAAGCGGCGCCGCGTCCACGAAGGCCCGCAGGGCGCCCCGCTCCCAGTCCAGCGTGCCCGCCGCCTGCAGCCGCTGTCCGACGACGATGAACGCCAGCGTCAGCGCCAGCACCCCCGCCATGCCGATGGCGAGCGTCCGCCACCACCGGCGCAGCACGGGCGCGGGAAGCGCGCGGTAGCCGCGGTTCAACCGCCGGATGCACTCGCGCAGCAGCCGGACCGACACCCACCCTTCAGCCATCCGCCCCCGGCGCCGGGACCCGGGTGGGCACCGCCCGCCCCCGCCACGTCACCCGCCCCCGCTGGTGCCCGATCCACGACTCCATCGCGAGCCCCGCCGCCAGCAGCGCACCCACGGGGTGCAGCAGCACGGCGCGCGCATCCTGCCGGACGAGCAGCGCCGCGGCGACCCGCAGCGCCGCCAGCAGCGCCAGCGGCACCATCGCCGCCACCGTCCCCCGCAGGGCGCCGGCGAAGGGGTAGATCCAGGCGAGCGCGAGCAGCACCATCCCCAGCGCGAACGGGGCGCGGCGGCCGCCCAGCAGGGGGTACAGGTTCTTCCGGAAGCCCTCGCGCATCCCCGCCGCGCTGTCGTACATCCGCACCGCCAGCAGCGACACGGCAATGCAGACGACCAGGCAGTGGCCGCGCGCCTTGACCAATCGTCCCAGCGCGACGTCTTCCAGCACCTCGCCGCGGACGGCCGCGTGCCCGCCGACGGCGTCGTACGCGGCGCGGGTAATGGCCAGCCACTGGCCGTTCGCCATCGACAGCGAGGGCGAGCGGGTGATGGGGATCAGCCGGATCGGCAGCATCGCCAGCACGGGAAGCTGCACGATGATCGGCACCACCGCCGCCTGCATCCAGCTTTCCAGCCGCTGGCGCGGGAGCGCGGTCACCGCCCCGGCGTCGTGCCGCTGCAGCGCGGCGACGGTGCGGCGAACGGCGGCGGGGCCGGCGTCCACGTCCGCGTCGCAGAACAGCAGCACGTCGCCCGCGGCGGACCAGGCGAGCTGCTGGCACGCCCAGTTCTTTCCCACCCAGCCGGGCGGCGGCTCCGTCCCCCGCAGCACGCGCAGCGGCGCGCCCACGTAGCGCGTGATCGACTCCGCCACCTCCGCCGTGCCGTCCACCGAGCGGTCGTCCAGCAGCAGCACTTCGATGCGCGGATAGTCCGTGCGCAGCAGGTGCGGCAGCGTGCGGCGCAGGTTCTCCGCCTCGTCCCGCGCGGGGACCAGGATGCTGACCAGGGGAAGCGCCGAGGGCTCGCCCGCGTTCTCCAGCCGGGGCGCGGTGGCGAGGTTGTAGAGCGCCACCGCCAGCATGGCGGCCAGGATGGCGGTGCTCAGCAGGTCGAGCGCGGTCATCGCGCCTCCGCCATCGGCGCGGCGGCGGGGAGCGTGCCCCGCGGGCCGGGCCAGTGCCGGGGCGCGTCTTCTCCGTGGCGGGCAAGGAAGGCGTGGATGGCGTCCACCTCCCGCTCCACCGCCGTTTCCAGCTCCGCGGGATCGAGCGAGGCATCCACGCGGATCGGGGGGCCGGCGGAGGCGAACACGGTGGAGCGCGTGGCGTTCAGCGGCTCCACGTGCAGGCCGATGGGAAGCACGACCAGCGGCGCCAGCGCCCGGGCGAACAGGTGGATGCCGGGGCGAAAGGCCAGCGGGCGCTTGAAGGAGGGCCAGATGCGGCCCTGCGGAAAGAAGCAGATGGTGGCGTCCGGCCGCTCGTCCAGCAGGCGCCGCAGCTGGCGGATGCACCCGCGCAGCGACGCCGGCGAGGCGGGATCCAGCCCCACCACGCCCAGCCGGCGAAAGAAGGGCCGGCGCGCCAGCTCCGACTCCAGCATCACCGTGTGAAAGGGCGCGGCGGGACGGAGCGCGCGCTGCACCTCGCGCAGGGTGAACGGGTCCCACCAGCTCACGTGGTTGGCGGCCAGCAGCAGCGGGACGGAGCGCGGCGGCTGCACGGGAAACCCGGCGACCAGCGTCCGCACGCGCGCGTCGCGCCACGGGCGAAAGAACGCCTCGAAGCCGCGCACCGCCAGCGGCGACCAGCGGCTATCCACCGGCCCGCGCGGCCTGCAGCGACGCCTCCAGCGCGCCGCGCTGCTCCGGCGAGGGACGCCCCTTCTCGAGCACGAAGCGGGTGATGGCCGCGTACAGCTCCGCCGGATACCGCGTGCGGACGATGGGGAGCAGCCCCGCCAGCGCGGCGAAGTCGTCGCGGACGGACCAGGTGCGGCCGAAGAGGCCCGGCAGGTAGTAGCAGCTCATCAGCCGCAGGTAGCGCGCTTCCGCGTCGCCCGGGTGCGCGGCGATGACGGAGTCCATCACCGCCAGGCCGGCCCGCGTGTGGCGCAGCCGGTCCGGCGGCCAGATGCCGTGCTTGGCGCGCAGCGTGGTGAACGCGCCGGAATACGCCGTGAGCGTGGCGTCCAGGCCGGCGTCGCGGGTGGCGGCACGCATGCGCTCCACCTCCGCCAGCCCGCGGGCGATGGCGCGCTCGGACCGAACCGCCTCCAGGTACAGCTGCCGCACCTGCTCCAGCCCGGAGCGGGGCGCCGCGGCAAGCGGCTGGGCGTCGGCGGGGGTCGCGAAGAGCAGGGCCAGCATGGTGATCGCAATCCGTACGCGGATCATGCGCCCGCGAGCCGCACCGGTGCGGCCTCGCGCGGCTCGCCGTCCGGAGTGAAGGCGGCGGCGGGGGCGCGCTGCAGCATCCACAGGTCCCACAGCGCGCGCGTGGCCAGCAGGGCCTTGGCGCTTCCCGACGTGACCGCGCGGCGGCGCAGGTTGTCGTAGCCGGCGCGGCGCAGGGGCGCGTGGATGCCGCGGTACACGTACGCCGCCACCGCCACCGGCCGCCGGAACGCCGCCGGCAGGTCGCGGATGCCGGCGAAGGCGCCGTGGTACGAGGCCTCGGCGCTGCGCAGAAGCTCCTCCACCATACAGCGGTAGACGGGGTCCGTCGCGCCACCCCGGCACATGCGGCCGAGCGAATCCTCCGTCACCCCGTGGCGCGCCATCACGTCCGCCGGCAGGTACAGCCGCCCCGCGCGCCAGTCCTCGCCCACGTCGCGCAGGATGTTGGTGAGCTGCATGGCGTGCCCCATCTCCCCCGCCTTCGCCAGCACGCGCGGCGCGTGCACGCCGGCCAGCTCCGTGATCCACATCCCCACCACGGACGCGACCCGGTGCGTGTAGACGCGCAGCTCCGCCATCGACGCGTAGCGCTGCATCCGCAGGTCCATCCGCATCCCCTCCGCCAGCTCCGCCGCGTAGGTGAAGGGCACCCCGGCCGCGGCCATCTCCCCCATCGCGCGGTCCAGCAGCTCCAGGCCGGTGGACGTGCCCCCGTACGCGCGGCGGGAGAGATCGACCCACTCGTCCAGCATCTCCTCCGCGTCCGCCTCCGCGCCGGGCCGGTCCACCAGGTCGTCCGTCACCCGGCAGAAGGCGTAGACGCGCGCCACCCGCTCCCACTCGCCCGGCGGAAAGAAGCGCGAGGCGAAGCGGAACGAGCGGCTGTTGGCGGCAAAGTAGCTGCCCCAGTCCGCCGCCGCGGGAACGCGCGCACGCAGGGCGGCGGACGCGGGGCGCGCCGGCACGACCACGGGCCGCCGCGCCGCCTCCTCGCGCGCCACCGTCTGCCGCGCGGAGTCGATCCACTGCTCCACCAGCGCGGGAAGGATGCCGTCCCCCGGCAGCGTGGCGCGCAGCTCGGTGCAGAGGGCCTCCGCCTCCGCCTCCAGCCGCGCCAGGCACCGGCGCAGCGGCGTATCCCCGTCGTCCGCGGCCGCGTGCAGCCGCGCGGCGAAGGCGGCCGGCTCCGCGCCGAAGGCGGCGTCCGGCAGCTCGTCCAGCAGCCAGGTCCAGCGGCCCTGCGCGTAGTCGCCCAGCGCGGGCTTGCCGGTTTCGGCGGCGGGGCAGTAGTCCAGCACGTCGTCCAGCATCTGGTACAGCAGCCCCATCCGCCGGCCCAGCTCGAAGCAGCGCCCCACCTCCGCGCCCCCCCGCAGCGCCGCGGGAAGCGCGACGGCGCACCCCATCAGCTCCCCCGCCTTGCCCAGCGCGATCTCGCGGTACTCCTCCCACGTAAGCCGCCGCCCCGCCGCGCGCCCCTGCGCCATCTCGCCGGCGACCGTCCGCTCGACCGCGCGCGCGAAGAGGGAGGCGAACTCCAGGCTCCCCGTGAACGCGGCCAGGCGGTAGGCGGAGGTCAGCAGGTGGTCGCCCAGCACCAGCGCCGGGCCGATCCCCCGCTCCGCCGCCACCGTGGGCACGCCGCGGCGGGTGGAGGCCTGGTCCACGATGTCGTCGTGCACCAGCGACGCCTCGTGCGCCATCTGCACGGCCAGCGCGCCGCACCAGAACCCATCGTCCACCGTGCCGCCGGAGGCGCGCGCGGCGCCGTACGCCAGCAGCGGGCGCAGCAGCTGCCCGTCGCACTTCGGCCGGGGCATTCCCGCCACGGCGGCGCGCTCCGCCGCGGCCAGCAGCCCCGCGCGCACCTCGCCCAGCGCGTCGGCCGGCACCGTCCGCGCCCCGCTCACGCGCGCACCTCCACCAGCCGGGCGCCGCGGACGCGCCCCGCCAGCAGGCGCGCCACGCCGTACGCCGCCGCCAGCGCCGCGACGGTGGCCGCCACGGCGCCCCACAGGCCGGCGGCGGCGCTCATCCCCAGCGGCAGCGCCAGGTTGGCCAGGTAGAACGCGCCCAGCCAGCGGTGCGGCAGGTCGCGGATCCACGACTCCGCCCGCAGCGCCGCCAGCGCGCCCATCAGCAGCAGGCCCGTGACGTACCAGCCCAGCAGGTTCAGCAGCGGCATCCCGTAGTACGGCCCCGCCTCGCCCCACACCCAGTATTTCGTCGCGTGGCTCATCGCCGGGTCCAGCGCCAGGTCCCAGCTGGCCAGCAGCAGCGACGCCAGCAGCACCCGCCGCCCCGCCGCGTCCGGCCCGGGAAGCGCCCGCAGCGCCAGCGCGTACGACGGCAGCGCCATGAAGAACCAGCTGAGCGGAATCACCAGCGGCACCAGGCCGAACCACTTGATCCCCAGGAGCGGCGTGTAGGCGTACTCGCCGAAGGGAATGCCCAGGCTGGTGCCCAGCAGCTCCGACGTCAGGCTGATGCCGTAGAGCGCCGCGAACGCCGCCAGCCAGCGGGCGCCGGCGTGGCGCACCAGGAACAGCGCCAGCACGGCGCCGGCGATCAGCACGTGCCCCACGGCAAAGAAGCGGAAGGCGATGCCGTACAGCCCGGCCACCTGGGGAACGCGCGCCAGCAGCTGCGGATGCAGGCCAAAGCTGGCGTATCCGGCGATCGTAAAGGCGGTAAAGGCGCACAGCACCCAGAGCGCGGCGCGCGTCCAGCGGTCCGGTGTGGCGGTGGATGGAGACGAACGTGGCATCGTGTCCTGCGGCTGAAAAAAGGCCTGAGCACCGCGCGGCGGGATTCGTGCGGCACACGTTCCCCGGAAGCACCGCAATTAGAATACCTGTTTGCACAACGCTTGCACAAGGTTTGCACATGCGGTACGATCACGTCCGCAATCTCGTGGCCGTGGCGGGAACAGAGTTGAACAGAGTTATCGTGGAGATCCGGGTGAAGGCACCTCGCGCGGTGGTGATCGGAAGCGGGTTCGGCGGGCTGGCGGCCGCCGTGCGGCTGCGGGTGATGGGGTACGAGGTGCAGGTGCTGGAGGCGCTGGACCAGCCCGGCGGCCGCGCACGCGTCTTTCGCCGCGACGGCTACACCTTCGACGCGGGGCCCACCGTCATCACCGCCCCCTATCTATTGGAAGAATTGTTCGGGCTGGCCGGGCGGCGGATGGACGACTACGTGCGGCTGGTGCCGGTGGATCCGTTCTACCGCATCCTCTATCCCGACGGAAGCAGCTTCGACTACGTGCAGGACGAGGAGCGGCTGCTGGCCCAGATCGCCGCCATCAGCCCGCGCGACGTGGAGGGATACCGAAAGCTGGCCGCGCACTCCGAGCGCATCTTCGAGGTGGGGTACACGCAGCTGGCCGACCAGCCGTTCGACCGCGCGACCACGATGATGCGCGTGATCCCGCAGATGCTGCGGCTGGAGAGCCACCGCACCGTCTACGGCCTGGTGGCCAAGTACATCAAGGACGAAAAGCTGCGGCAGGCCTTCACCTTCGAGCCCCTGCTCGTCGGCGGCAACCCGTTCACCACCACCTCCATCTACCTGCTGATCCACTGGCTGGAGCGCAAGTGGGGCGTCCACTTTGCCATGGGCGGCACGGGGCAGATCGTCCGCGGCCTGGTCGCCCTGCTGGAGGAGATGGGGGTGGAGGTGCGGCTGAACACGCCCGTGGAGGAGATCGAGGTCACCAGTGGCCGCGCCTCCGGCGTGCGGACGGCGGACGGCACGCGCATCCGCGCCGACGTGGTGGTGAGCAACGCGGACCCGTCGTACGTCTACACGCGGATGATCGCGCCGGCGCACCGCAGGCGGAACACGGACCGCGCGGTGGCCCGCAAGCGCCAGTCGATGAGCCTGTTCGTGGCCTACTTCGGCAGCACGAAGCAGTTTCCGCAGGTCGCCCACCACACCATCGTGCTGGGCAACCGCTACCGCGGGCTGCTGGACGACATCTTTCGCCGCAAGCGGCTGGCGGACGACTTCTCGCTCTACCTGCACGCGCCCACGCGCACGGACGCCTCGCTGGCGCCGCCGGGGCACGAGGCGCTGTACGTGCTCTCGCCCGTGCCCAACAACCGCAGCGGCATCGACTGGAAGCGGCAGGCGGAGCCGTACTTCGACCGCGTGCTCGCGGAGCTGGACCGGCGGATCCTTCCCGGCATCAGCCAGACCGTCACCACGCCGTCGTTCCTTACGCCGGACGAGTTCCAGCACGACCTGCGCTCCGTGGACGGCGCCGCGTTCGGCCCGGAGCCGCGGCTGACGCAGTCGGCGTACTTCCGCTATCACAACCGCTCGGACGACGTACCGGGGCTGTACTTCGTGGGCGCGGGAACGCACCCGGGCGGCGGCGTGCCGGGCGTGCTCAGCTCCGCGAAGGTGCTGGAGCGCATCGTCCCCCGCCCCGCGCACGGGGCGCCGCTCCCCAGCATGGCGGGCGCGGGCCGATGACGTACCTGCAGTTTCACCTGGTCTTCATCCTGCCGCCGCTGATCCTTCTGGCGCTTGCGTCGCGCGGCCACCTGCGCCGGCTGGGCTCGCGGGCGCTGCTGGCGCTGCCGGGCGTCATCCTGCTGGCGCTGGTCTACACCACGCCGTGGGACAGCGAGCTCATCCGCCGCGGCGTGTGGAGCTACGGCCCGGAGCGCGTGGTGGGGACCATCGGGCTGATCCCCATCGAAGAGTACATGTTCTTCATCCTGCAGCCGCTGCTCACCGGCTTCTGGTTCTATCGCCTGGCGCCGCCGGTCTCGGAGGATGTACCCCCCGCGACGGCCGGATTTCGCTGGGGCGGCACGGCCGTGTACGGGGCGCTGACGCTGCTGGGCGTGTGGCTGCTGGGACGGCAGGAGGGGACGTACCTGGGGATGATCCTGGCGTGGGCGGCGCCGGTGCTGGCCGCGCAGTGGGCGCTGGGCGCCGGGCGCATCGCCGCGGCGCCCCGGGCGTACCTGCTGGGGATCGGCATGCCGACGCTGTACCTGTGGGTGGCGGACGCCATCGCCATCCACCTGGGCATCTGGCGCATCTCCGAAGCGCACACGCTGGGGATCAAGTTCGGCTCGCTGCCGCTGGAGGAGGCGACGTTCTTCCTGGCGACCAACGTCATGGTGGTGCAGGGGCTTACGCTCTTCCTCTACCCCTTTCGCAAGCCGGCCGCGCAGCCGTCGCCCGTGGCGTCCGCGCAATGAGGCGCGGCACGGACTGCGACGTCGCCATCGTGGGCGCGGGGCACAACGCGCTGATCTCCGCCGCCTATCTGGCTCAGGCCGGCTACCGCGTGCGCGTCTTCGAGCGGCGGCACATCGCCGGCGGCGCGGTGTCGACGGAGGAGATCGTCCCCGGCTACCAGTTCGACCTGGGCGGCAGCGCGCACATCCTCATCCGCCTGACCCCCGTGCTGCGGGAGCTGGAGCTGGAGAAGTTCGGGCTGGAGTACCTGGAGCTAGATCCGCTCTTCTTTGCGCCGTACCAGGACGGGACCGCGCTGTTCATCCACCGCGACGAAGACCGCACCATCCACGGCCTGGAGACGCTTTTCCCCGGCGAGGGCGAGGCGTACCGGCGCTTCCTGGCGGACTGGCGGCCGTTCGCCCGGGCGGTGAAGGAGGCGTTCCTGAGCGTGCCCAGCCCGTGGGAGCTGGGCAAGAAGTTCGTGGGCGGCAAGGCGGTGCAGGGGGACTGGAAGCGGGCGCTGCGCACCATCCTGACCCCGTACGGCGAGGTGGTGGACCGTTACTTCAAGGAGGAAAAGGTCAAGGCGCCGCTGGTGTGGATGGCCGCGCAGAGCGGCCCGCCGCCGCACGAGCCGCTGACCGCGCCGTTTCTGCTCTGGCAGCCGCTCTACCACGAGGGCGGCATCGCGCGGCCGCGCGGCGGAAGCGGAATGCTGACGCAGGCGCTGGCGCGGCACGTCCAGGCGCACGGCGGGCAGGTGCACCTGGGCGCGCCGGTGGAGCGCATCGTGGTGGAAAACGGCCGCGCGATCGGCGTGGAAACGCGGGAGGGGGCGTGCACGGCGCGGGCGGTGCTGAGCGGCGCGCACGTGCTGGAGACGCTGGGCCGGCTGCTGCCCCCGGCGCACCGCCCGCCGGGGACGGACGCCATCCGCGTGGGCAACGGCTTTGGCGCGGTGCTGCGGCTGGCGCTGCGCGAGCCCGTGTCGTACGCCGCGTCGCCCGGCCGCGAGGCGCGCGTGGGGCTGCAGTTGCTCTGCCGCGACCGCCAGCAGATCGCGGACGCGTACGCCGACTTCCTGCGCGGCGAACCCGCGAAGGACCCGCCGATCGTGGCGATGACCTTCAGCGCGGTGGACGACTCGCTGGCGCCGCCGGGCGGCGAGGTGCTGTGGCTGTGGGCGCAGTACTATCCGTACGAGCTCTCCGGCGGCCGCAGCTGGGACGACATCGGCGACGCGGTGGCCGACAACATCCTCGACACCTTCGAGAAGTACGCGCCGGGGACGCGCGACAAGGTGGTCGGCCGCCTCTTTCAGCATCCGCTTGCGCTGGAGCGCGACCTGGGGCTGCCGCGCGGCAACGTGATGCACATCGAGATGAGCCTGGACCAGATGTTCGGGCTGCGGCCGATGGCGGGGATGGCCGGCTACCGGTCGCACCTGAAGGGCCTGTACCTTACCGGCGCCAGCACGCACCCCGGCGGCGGCATCATGGGCGCCTCGGGCCGAAACGCGGCGCGGGTGCTGCTGCGGGATCTGGAGAAGCGAAGGGTGTAGGGGGGGAGCCCGGTGAGGATGAGCGGATGAATCCGCTGCTGGGAAAGCGACAAGCCCCGTCTCGGCTCGCTACGCTCGCCGAACGGGGCTTCACCTGCTCGATGCGGAAGGGCCGGCCCGCCGGGAAGCCCGGGCGCGCACCGCATCGTCCGTCTTCTCCAGATCCGACAGCCCGCGAAGGCGGACTTCGTGTGGTTGTTGCAGCGAATTCATTCGCCCTTGCGGCCTCGGCATCCTCGGAACCCGCACGAACGAGCCACCACAGATGAGCGGATGAATCCGCTGCTGGGAAAGCGATAAGCCCCGTCTCGGCTCGCTGCGCTCGCCGAACGGGGCTTCACCTGCTCGGGTGCGGAAGGGCCGGCCCGCCCGGAAGCCCGGGCGCGCACCGCACCGTCCGTGTTCTCCAGATCCGACAGCCCGCGAAGGCGGACTTCGTGTGGTTGTTGCAGCGAATTCATTCGCCCGTGCAGCCTGGCATCCGCAGAAAACCCACGGGAACGCGCCTCTACGGCGCCTTGCGTATTCCGCCAGAATGCGCTTCCTTTCCCGTCCCCACCATCGCTGGCCGGCGAACGGCCCACCTACGTGCACCGGACGAGAAGACCATGAACAAGCTGCGCCTGGAGCTGGACGATCTCCGCGTCGACACCTTCTCCACCTCCGAAGCCGCGAGCGGCGAGAGCGGAACGGTGCGCGCCCATGGCGGCGGCGGCGTGGGCCCCAGCTACGACCAGCCCTGCGAGCCCATCGACACCGACTACACGATGGCGTGCCCCGTGTACACCGACGTCGGCTCGACCTGCGCCGGCAGCTGCTACGGATCGTGCTATGCCAGCTGCTACGGAAGCTGCGCGAACACGTGCTATACGTGCTGGCAGCAGACCTGCGCGAACGCATCGTGCGATCCCTGCTACCCCATCGAGTAGCGCGAACCCCCGGCTCCACGAAACGCAGCGTCCGCGGAGATTCTCCGCGGACGCTGTTTTCTTTCTCGGAGTGTGTTTAAGAATCCCTGCGCTCGCGCGGGTCTGTCATTTCGAAGGAGGCGCCACACCGCACCATCGGCTCGCACGAAATCCGGCGCGCCGACTGAGAAATCTACTGTCTGCTGCTGGTGGCCCGCCGCACCGCTCCGGCACTGGCCCTGTCCGCCCGTGTCGTAGCCGCGAAGCAGGCACGGGCTACCGCGTCTGCCCTCCAGCAATCCGACAGTAGATTCCTCGGCCCTGCAGCCTCTGGTGTGAAAGCAGGCTACGGCGTGGCCGGGCCTCGGAATGACAGCGCTAATAGATCTGCCTGGATGCGCAGCGTCGGATTCTTAAACACGCTCTCAGGAGTTCCTGACGCTAGCGCCTGACTTCCTGAGGGAGCGCACACGAAGGAACCGGAAGGAACACAATCGATTCCGCGCGACCGAAGGATCTACGCTCGGACACAACGGGGCCAGATCCCGAGTTGCGATCCAGCCCATTCGTACTGCCGGCCAGATCCTTCGGTCGGCGCCAAGCTGTTTCGTGGCAGCGGGTCAGGCGCGGGCGCCTCCCTCAGGAAGTCAAAGCGACTCCGCTGTTCGTAAAGCACTTTCAGGGGTTCGATCCTCACCACGCGTCACCCGGCACCACTCCGGCTCTCAGCCGTCGCGGTACGGCACCTCGATCACCAGCCCGTCGTGCGCGGTGATGGCGTCGGGATACACCGCGCGGGCCTCGCGCTCCAGCAGGCGCGGGTCGTCGGCGTAGCGCGGAGAAAAGTGCGTGAGCGCCAGCCGAAGCACCCCCGCCTCGCGCGCCACCTCGGCGGCCTCGCGGGCGGTGGAGTGGCCGGTCTGCTGGGCGCGGTCGGCCTCGTCCTGCGCAAAGGTGGCCTCGTGGATCAGCAGGTCCGCCGCGCGGGAATGCTCGATCGTCGCCTTCGAGGGCCGCGTATCGCCCGTGTACACCACGCGCCGCCCCGGCCGCTCCGGCCCCACCAGGTCCTCCGCGCGAAAGACGCGGCCGTCCACCTCCACCGCCTCGCCGTGGTGCAGCCTGCCCCACAGCGGCCCCTCGGGAATCCCCATCTCGCGCGCCTTGGACGCGTCGAAGCGCCCCAGCCGCGGGTGCTCCACCACCGCGTAGCCCAGGGAAAGCCCACCGCGGTGCTGCGTGCGGAACGCCACCACGTCGTACAGGCCGCGCTTTACCGCGTCGCCCGGCGCCAGCTCGCGGATGCGCACCTCGAAGGGGACGCGCTCCACCCCCAGCTCCACCGCCTGCCGCAGCGTGTCGGTGGTGCCGCGCGGCGTCCACAGGTCGATGGGCTCTTCGCGCGCCTGCAGCCCCAGCGTGCGCAGCAGCCCGATGACGCCCAGGAAGTGGTCGGCGTGCAGGTGCGTAAAGAAGATGTCGCTGAACGAGAACCCCGTCCCGTAGCGCATCATCTGCCGCTGCGTCCCCTCGCCGCAGTCGAACATCATCACGTCGCCTTCGCGCTGGATGATGAGCGACGAGACGTTGCGGCCCACCGTGGGGCGCGCGGCGGCGGTGCCGAGGAAGGTTATGCGCATCCGGCAGCCTCCCTGGCAGAGAAGTGCGTGAGTGCGTGAGTGCGCGAGTGCGGTAGAGACCACTCTCGCACGTTCGCACTCTCGCACTTTCGCACTTCACTCCCGCACTGACGCACTACCGCACTCACGCACTCCCTCATGCAGTCGTGACCTCGACCCTCAGCCCCGGCTCGATCTCGGTCTTGGGGATCAGCGCCGGCCAGTACGCCATGATCTCCTGCACCGCCGGGCGCCCGCCCGCAAAGCCGGTCACCGACGGGGGGCCGGCCAGCACCAGCGGCGCAATCTCCTTGGTAAAGCGCTCCACGGCGGCGCGGTCCTGCCCGCGCACGCCCCAGCGCACCGTCACCTCGGGCAGGTCCGGCGGCGGCGGGCCGGCCAGGGGGCCGTGCGTGGCGTTCCACCCCACGTACTCCGTCAGCACCTCGTCGAACTTCAGCCCCATGCGGTCCATCCGCTCGCGCAGCACCCGGTCGGCCATCTGTGCCTTCTCCACCGCGTCGGGCCAGCTGTACACCAGCGTTCCCGTGGCCTTGTAGCCGTCGGAGTAGGCGATGCTCACCTTGAGCAGCGGCGTGGCCGGGCCGCCGCGCACGCCGTGCACGCGCACCCGGTCGGCGCCCGCCTCGGCCAGCCGGATGCTGGTGAAGTCGGCCACCACGTCGGGCGTGATGTAGCTGTGCGGATCGCCCATCTCGTACACCAGCTGCTCCTTGACGCTGGCCAGGCTCACCCGGCCGCCCGTGCCGTCGTGCTTGGTGACGATGAACGAGCCGTCCGGCGACGCCTCGATGATGGGATAGCCCACGTCCGCCAGCCCCGGGATGTTGCGCCAGTCCACCAGGTGGTTGCCGCCGGAGGCCTGCGCGCCGCACTCGTTGATGTGCCCCGCCACCACGCCCGCCGCGATGCGGTCGTGGTCGTCCACGCTCCAGCCGAACTCGTGGATCATGGGCGCGTACGTCAGCGCCGTGTCCGTCGACCGGCCGGTGATCACCACGTGCGCGTCCTGCCGAAGCGCCTCCACGATGGGCCGCGCGCCGATGTACGCGTTGGCGCTCTGTACGCGGTCGAGCACCGTGGACAGCGGCTCGCCCGTCTCCATGTTCCTGAGCTCCACCCCGCGCGCCAGCAGGTCGGGAAGGCGCTCCAGGATGTCGTCGCCGCTGATCATCGCCACCCGCGCGCGGCCGCCGAGCCCGACTTTGCGCGCCTCTTCCAGCACCGCGTCGCGGCAGCCGGCCGGGTTCACGCCGCCCGCGTTGGCGATCACGCGGATTCCGCGCTCCACCACGGCGGGGAGGATGTCGCCCATCAGCGGCACGAAGTCGCGCGCGTACCCCGCCTGCGGGTTGCGGCTGCGCTGCTTCTGCATGATCGACATGGTGACCTCGGCCAGGTAGTCGAGCATCAGGTAGTCGATGGGGCCGCCCTCCACCTGCTGCTTCGGGGCGTCCAGCTGGTCTCCCCAGAAGCCCTGGCCACTGGCGATGCGGATGGTCTGTTTCATCGGGTCGATGAGGGTCGATTTTGAAGCGCGCCGCGTGGGCGCGTGGATGTTTGTGCCGAGAAATTCCGTCAGCCCAGCGCCGCGCGGTCGCCCGCGTGCCGGCGGATGACGCGGCGTGCCTCGTCCGCCGCGCCACCCAGCAGGCGCAGCGGCAGATAGTGCGCCGTGTTCCGGTCGATCCAGAACAGCAGCACGCCGCCCGCCCGCTGCACCCTGCGGATCGCGGGCCACGCCGTGGTGACGCTGTTTCCGCCGCCCGCCAGCGTGAGCCCCGCGTCGTCCACCGTCATCCGCACGGGGACCACGCGGCCGTGGGTCAGCCCCCGCCGCAGCAGCGTCATGATCACGCCCAGCGCGGGGATCACCACCAGCGCCGCCGTCGCGCCGCCGATAGGCAGGTACAGGTTGTCGCGCACACCCTGAGGCCCCAGCGACCAGCGGAAAAGCGCCAGCAGCACCAGCGGCGCGCCGATGAAGTAGCCGGTGAGCTGCCTCCCCTGCCGCGACCGGAACCACACCTGCTGCTGGGCGGCCAATTCTTCCCACAGCGTCGGCGCGACGTCGACGGTGACCGCCGGTCCGCCCGGCGCCTCCCTCGGGGAAGCCGGCGGCGCGCCCGCCTGCGCCGCATCAGGCTTCGCCGCGGCCCCGCGGCCGCGGGCGATCAGCGCGCGCGCTTCGTCCAGCACGCCCGTTTCGCGCAGCACCCGCAGCGGCACGAAGAAGCCGCCCGCGTCGTCCAGGTCGAAGACGATGAACTCGTCCGTCTCCGTCGCCGCGCGCACCGCCGCCCAGGCGACGGTGTTGGCGCCGCGCGCGTCCGACGTGCGCACCCCGTGCTCCGACAGCGTCACCCGGGCCGGTCCGCCCGCCGCGCGGCGCATCCGCCGCACGTGCAGGATGTTGGGCAGCGGAGACAGGAACAGCGCGACGACGATGCCCAGCAGCACCCAGTCCGCAACGCCGAGCGAACCGTCGTCCGTGTACAGAAGCACCAGCCCCAGCGCAAGGCCGATGACCGCGCCCACGCGCTGCTGCGTGCGGACCTGGCGCCCGCGCCCGTGCCCCTGCGCCGCCCGCTGCGCCCGCAGGTGCTCCGCGAACGTGGGGTTCAGCTCGAAGCTCAGCTCCCGCGGCGGCGCGGGCGACAGGGGCATGGTCATCGACGGCGGGGTGTGCGCGAGCCGGATCATCGTCCCAAAAACAATCCGGAGGCCGCCCATGCAGCCTCCGGAGAGTCATATATCACCCGCCCCGCCGCGGCGGCAACCCGGGAAGGGATCAGGCTGGCCCCAGCACCTCTTCCACGCGTACTTCGCGCCCGCGCAGCGCGGGCGAATGGAAGGCCGCACCGCGGGGGTACTCGGCCACATTGCGGTAGTCGCCCGAGCCAGGCTCCAGGTGAACCACGACCACCTGCTTGGGCAAGTCGAGCACCCAGTATTCGGCGATCCCGGCCTGCGCATAATCCAGGCGCTTGTTCTTGCGATCGAAGTCGACCGTAGAATCCCCCACTTCCACGACCAGCAGGCACGCGGATGGTGACGGAAGCTCGCCGCTGCGCCGGGCATTGTGGGGGAACAGCGTAAGATCCGGATGGGGTTGGGATGCGGGAAGCTGAACCGGCATCTGGATGGATATCCGCACCTCGGGTCCTACGATCGGGCGCAGATAATCTTCGAGGGCGAAAACCGCTTCCATGTGACGAGGACCAATTGGAGTCATCTGGATGATCTCTCCGTCGATCAACTCCACCCGTTCGTCGGGTGCGATGATGCCGGCCTCGCCCATCCGCTGGAACTCCTCGACCGTGAAGCGCCGCTTCTGCGGCTCCGCTTCTGTCGTGAGATCCATCTCGATCTCGTTCTCCATCTCGATCGCGGTGCTCATCTGCGGCTCCTTGCTACCTCGCGACTACACGATCGACATGCAACGATAGGGCCCGACAAAGCGAACGGAGTGAACCCTAATCGCGCGGACCGGACACGTCAAGACTGTATCTTTTGGCGCCACCTGCGTGCACCTGCAAGGGACAAAGCGGGTCCGGACCGGGCGTATTCTCACCGCGGTTTCAGCACGTCATCCACAGCCACTTCCAGGCCGCCCAGTCCAGGCGAAGCCCACGACTCCCCGAAGCCGTATACGCGCACGTCCACGTACTGACCGGCGACGGGGCTCTGATGGACGGAAACCGTGTCGCGCGTCAGGTCCACCAGCCAGTACTCCGGAATGCCGGCGTGCGCGTAACGGCCGGCCTTTACGTGCCGGTCATACCGGAGCGAAGTGTCCGAGACTTCGATTACCACGAGTGCATCCTCATGCGTCGGATGCGCGTGCTCGTACTCGTCCTCACTGAGACGAAGGATCATCAGGTCCGGCATGGGCCGGTACTCGTCAGGAAGAAAGAGAGAGCCGTGGGAAAGCACGCTCGCGCCACGGACGCGTGGGTACAACAGACGCATCAGGCGAGCGACGCACGCGAAGTGCCGGGTCCCCTCCGGGGTCATTTCGATGATTTCCCCATCGATGAGTTCGACCCGCTCGTTCTCGGCAAGGACACCGATCTTACCAAGGCGATAGTAGTCGTCGCTCGAGAACCGGAAGGGAGCACCGGCCCGGAACGGAACGCCTTCGATCAGATTGGTCTCCGCCCGCGGGATGATGCCGGCGTCGGCCATGCGAGCCAGCTGCTGCTCGGTGAACCGGTACGGC
The DNA here is from genome assembly GCF_036399255.1 of Longimicrobium sp. Classification (GTDB taxonomy): domain Bacteria; phylum Gemmatimonadota; class Gemmatimonadetes; order Longimicrobiales; family Longimicrobiaceae; genus Longimicrobium. The sequence goes on along the minus strand of NZ_DASWNM010000081.1, from coordinate 35,713 downwards.
TGGGCGAATTGAACGGCCATGCGTCCCTTCCTTCGATCGTGACCACGGAATGTTCGACAACAACGCATCTGGACGAAGAAGCGGACGGCATCAACTCTAATGCCGTCCGCTCCCCGCCGTCAATCTTGTCCAGTTCACGCCACCGGACGGATGCTTTACACGTGCGGCGGCAGGACGAAGGCGCCCAGGTGCGGGCCGGGGTTGTTGAGCGAGGTGCGCAGCGCCAGCGCCAGCGCGGCGCGCGTCTCGTCCGGCTGCACGATGGCGTCCACGAAACCGCGCGCGGCGGCGTAGCGGGCATCCAGCTGCTTGTCGTAGTCGGCGCGCACGGCCGCCATCTTGGCCTTCATCTCCTCGTCCGGCTGCTTGCCTTCCTTCTTGAGCGCCTCCAGCTGAGGGCCGAACAGGGCCGCCACGGCGCTGTCGCCCTCCATCACCCCCATGCGCCCCGTGGGCCAGGTGAAGATGAAGTCGGGGTCGAAGCCCTGGCCCGCCATGGCGTAGTACCCCGCGCCCGATGCGTGGTTGATCGTCAGCACGATCTTGGGCACGCCGGCCGTCGCCATGGCCTCCACGAAGCGGGCGCCGGCGCGGATGATCCCCGAGTGCTCGGCCTGCGACCCCACCATGAAGCCGCTGACGTCCTGCACGAACAGGATGGGCGTGCCGTGGCGGCTCAGCGTCTCGATGAAGAACGCCACCTTGTCCGCCGAATCGGCGTAGATGATGCCGCCGAACTTGGGCGCGCCGCCGTGCGGGTCCTTCAGCATTCCCCGCGCGTTGGCGATCACGCCCACGGGCACGCCCTGGATGCGCGCGTGGCCGCAGATCATCTCCGGCGCGTAGTCGGCCTGGAACTCGTCCAGCACGCCACCGTCCAGAATGCACCCCAGCACCTGGCGCATGTCGTACGGCTGCTTGTGGTCTTCGGGGAGCAGGTCGAACAGGTCCGCCTCGGGCCGCGCGCCCGGCCTCGTCTCGCCGATGGGCAGCGCGGACGCGGCCTCGCGGGGAAGCTGCTTCACCAGCTCGCGGATGCGCGAGATGCAGGTGCGGTCGTCCGGCGTGCGGTAGTGCGCCACGCCGCTGATGGCGTTGTGCGTCAGCGCGCCGCCGAGCGTCTCGCCGTCCACCGTCTGCCCCGTGGCGCCTTTTACCAGATTCGGCCCGCCCAGCCCCATGAACGACGTGCCCTCCACCATCAAAATCACGTCGCTCAGCGCGGGGAGGTACGCCCCGCCGGCGATGCACGGCCCCATGACGGCGGCGATCTGCGGCACCTTGAGGTAGCGCCGCATGATGCTGTTGTAATAGAAGATGCGCGACGCGCCGTACTGCCCGGGAAACACGCCGCCCTGGTACGGCAGGTTCACGCCGGCGCTGTCGACCAGGTAGATGATGGGGACACGGCAGCGCATGGCGATCTCCTGCGCGCGCAGCATCTTGGTGATGGTCTCGGGCCACCACGACCCCGCCTTGACGGTGGCGTCGTTGGCGATGACCACCACCTCGCGCCCGCACACGGTGCCGAAGCCCGTCACCACGCCGGCGCCCGGCGCCTGCCCCTCGTACTGGTCGTAGGCGACCAGCAGGCCCACTTCCTGGAAGCGGGTGCGCGGGTCCATCAGCAGGGCGATGCGCTCGCGCGCGGTCAGCTTGCCGTCGTCGTGCTGCTTCTGGATGCGCTTGGCCCCCCCGCCCTGCCGCAGCCGCGCCTCCAGTTCGCGCACCTCGCGGGCAAGCGTGCGGGCGCGCCCCTTCGCGGGCGGCGCCTCGGCTTCGGGAGTATCGATGCCGGCAGGGGTCATCCGGCCCTCGCCGGGACGGGACGGGGCATGCTCCACCGGAGCCGTTCGTTCGCTTGGGGCATTCTCTTGCGGTCGATCTCGCGGGGGCCCGAAAGCCGACCCGCCGGTTGCGTGGGAACGGCTCAACTTAGGCCGCGTCTGGGCCATGCGGCAAGCGCCCGGCGGGACAGACGGGGAGAACATGGGTGGCGCAGAGGGCGTTCATGTGAGGTCCAATTCACGCTCTCCGCAGAAAATGGTCTTTCGCGAGTACTCCAACTATCTTCCAGACGCGTACCTCCGCTGCCTGTCTCCACGCTTCATCGCACGCCATCCGACCAGCGTCCATGAGCGATAAGATTCGGATTTTCATCAGCTACAGCCATGACTCGCCGGAGCACGAGCAGCGGGTGCTCGCGCTCTCGGAACGGCTTCGCCAGGACGGCATCGACGCCCAGGTGGATCAGTACGTCAACGGTACGCCGCCCGGGGGATGGGCCCGGTGGATGCTCGATGAACTGGATGCAGCGGAGTTCGTCCTGCTGGTCTGCACCGAGACCTACCACCGTCGCTTCCGCGGACACGAGCAGCCCGGAAAGGGCAAAGGTGCGGATTGGGAAGGCGCGCTCATCACGCAGGAAGCCTACGACGCCCGCAGCCATACGCTGAAGTTCGTCCCCATCCTCTTCGATTACGCCGACGAACGCTACATCCCTGAGCCGTTGCGCTCAGTCACGCACTACACGCTGGATTCAGAGGCTGCCTACGAGCGGCTCTACGAATTCCTGCTTGGCGAGGCAGGGGTAGAGCCGCGGACCCTCGGCGACGTGCGGCGGAAGGGGCGTAGGCGCGGGGAGCCACTCTCGTTTGCCGCAGAACCCGCCGCCGGTACCCCAGACATCTCCAAAACGAAGGCGCAGCTCTTTGCGCCCTCCTCGCCACAGAAGATCGCGCCGACGCGGCTGCGGCATTCAGCGGAGAAGCTAATTGGGCGAGATGAGGAGTTGGCGCGACTAGATGCAGCGTGGGCCGATCCCGCGACACGCGTCCTCACCATTGTGGCTTTCGGTGGCGTGGGCAAGACGTCGCTGGTCGCGCACTGGGCTGCGGCGCTGGCGCAACGCGGCTACGACGGCGCCTCGTACTTCGACTGGTCGTTCTACAGCCAGGGAACGCGAGAACAGGGCGGCGCCTCGGCAGACCAGTTCATCAATCGCGCGCTGGAGTTTTTTGGCGACGCGGAGATGGCCGCCGGCGCCGTCTCGCCGTGGGACAAGGGCGCCCGGCTGGCGCAGCTTGTGGCGGAGCGGCGGGCGCTACTGGTGCTAGACGGACTGGAGCCGCTGCAGTACCCGCCCGGCCCGCTAGCCGGTGAACTGCGCGATCCCGCTGTCGCGTCTCTGCTGAAGGGGCTCGCTCAACGCAACTCCAGTTTGTGCGTGGTAACGACGCGTGAGCGCGTGAGCGACCTTGCCTCATTCCGCGCATCCACCGCGCCTGAACTGTGGCTAGAACGCCTGTCCACACTTGCCGGTATCGATCTTCTTCGCACCTTGGGCGTCAAGGGAAGCGAGAAAGAACTGAAGGCACTGGTGGATGAGGTGGAGGGACACGCGCTCACGCTGGACCTACTGGGCCGCTACCTCGTCCGTGCCCACGAGGGCGACGTCCGCCGGCGAGACCGGGTGCGATTCGAAAAGGCGGACAAGAGTATCCAGGGTGGTCACGCCTTCAAGGCAATGGCGGCGTACGAGCGATGGCTGACGGATGGAGGCGAGGAGGGCGCGCGCCAACTCGCAATCCTCCGCCTGATGGGACTGTTCGACCGTCCGTCCGACGCCGCATGCCTGGACGCGCTACGCCAACCGCCGGTCATTGCGGGACTAACGGAACCCATTGTGGACCTTACGGAGGAGGAGTGGAACTTGGCCGTGGCTGCGTTGAGCGACTGCGGCTTGGTATCGGCGTCGGACTCAGGAGATTCGGGAGCGCTCGATGCCCACCCGCTGATCCGCGAGTACTTCGCGAAGCGGCTCCGCGACCACACCCCCGCAGCGTGGCGGAAGGGACACTCACGCCTCTACGAACATCTCCGCGATAGCGTGGAGCACCGGCCGGACACACTCGATGGACTCCAGCCGCTGTACCAGGCTGTGGCGCACGGCTGCCACGCGCAACGACATCAGGAAGCGTGTGACAGGGTCTACTGGGAACGGATTCTGCGCGGCCAAGCCTATAGCATCAAGCACCTTGGAGCTTTCGCCGCTGACCTGAGCGCCGTGGCCTGCTTCTTCGATCAGCCGTGGGCCAAGATTTCTCCGCTTATAAGACGAAAATCCCGGTCTTGGCTTCTTTACGAAACCGCATTCCGCCTACGAGCGCTCGGCCGTCTCTCCGAAGCTCTCCAGCCCATGCGAGCCGCCCTGACAATGGCGGTTGAGGAGAAGCAGTGGGCGAATGGAGCGATCGGCGCCGGCAACTTGGCCGAGTTGGAACTGACCGTGGGTGACATAGGGCGAGCGGTGGTGGTTGCAGAGGAGGCTGTGCGCCACGCCGACCGCAGCGGCGACGCATTTCACCGTATGGCTCGTCGTACAGACCTTGCCAACGCTCTGCATCAGGCGGACCGCCGTGACAAGGCATGGGTGCTCTTTCACGAAGCGGAGGAAATGCAGGCGGAACGGCAGCCGCAATACCCTCTCCTGTACTCGCTGCAAGGATTCCGGTATTGCGATCTGCGTCTGAGCGAGCCGGAGCGAATTGCCTGGCGGTGTGTGCTCGGCTTGCGAGAGCCCGCCGCAGGCCAAGGTGGGGTTGAGATCGACGAGGTTGCCACCTGCCGCGATGTGGAGTACCGAGCTGTTCGGACACTGAGGGAGAACAGAACCTCAATCCTCACTATCGCGCAGGACCACCTGACCTTGGGACGCGCGTCGTTGTACCAATGCATCGTGCAATCTCGTGAGTCGGCACGCCAAGCAGTTCTGGGTACCGCGCCGCTGATTGATCCGGCCGCTGCTCAGAACCACCTGGACGCCGCCGTCGGTGGTCACCGCCGCGCAGGCCAGATCGACTATCTTTCACGGGGTCTGCTAAGTCGCGCGTGGCTGCGGTACTGGACAGGCGACTTCAATGGCGCGCGCACAGACTTGGATGAAGCGTGGGAGATCGCCGAGCGCGGGCCCATGCGGCTGCACATGGCGGACATCCACCTTTACCGGGCGCGGCTGTTCCACGCGGTAACGCCGTATCCGTGGGACAGCCCGCACGCGGACCTCGCCGCCGCGCGCAAGCTCATTGAGGAGTGCGGCTACTGGCGGCGCAAGGAAGAGTTGGAAGACGCCGAGACTGCGGCGGAAAACTGGTAGGCGGAGACGCGGAAGCAGCTAAACGAGCCGGAGCACACCGGCGCGCATCGACGAAGTGACGATGCGCGCCGATTGCTATCGCGGCGTGCTCCGGCGCTGAGATCGGGGCGGAGGGACCGCCCTGACGGTCACGATGCCACGGCCTCGCGGTCGCGGCCGTGCTCGGCGAACCAGCCGCGGATGTAGTCGACCGCCTGCACGGTGGTGGTGCCCGGGCCGAACAGCTTGCCGATGCCGCGGCTTTCCAGCGCGCGCATGTCCTCTTCGGGGATGATGCCGCCGCCGGTGATGAGGATGTGGTCGGCGCTTTCGGCCTTCAACGCCTCGTGCACCGCCGGGAACAGCGTCATGTGCGCGCCGGACAGGATGGAGAGCGCCACCACGTCCACGTCTTCCTGGATGGCGGCGTTGACGATCATCTCCGGCGTCTGGTGCAGGCCGGTGTAAATGACCTCCATGCCGGCGTCGCGCAGCGCGGCGGCAACCACCTTGGCGCCGCGGTCGTGGCCGTCCAGCCCCGGCTTGGCCACCAGCACCCGGATCTTCCGTTCAGGCATATGATGAATCTGGCGTGCGTTCGTGTGCGGGTTCCCGCCTGCCACCCGAACCGGGCGCAGACCGCGCAACATAAGGCGGGTTGCGAGCCTGCGGCAAGCAAGCGTTGCAGCCCGCGTGCCGCTTCGGCGCGTAGTCTCCAGGTTCGTGCCGCACGGCACGCGGGAGCGAGTGAGCTCGCCGCAACAACGGCGGAAAGCCCCGCAAACGGCGCGGGGCTTCACGTTGGGATGCTTTGCTGCCGTCTCGGCGGGCGGAAGCGGCGGCCACCGTCCGCGGGAGCGGACTTCGTGAATTCCCAGGTCGCGGTTTATGCCCATTGCGGATCTGACTTCGGTGGTCGCCGTGTTGCGGACGCGCAGGTGCTTGGGACGCCGCAGAGGCCAGGCCGCCGAGTCCGCGAAGGCGGACTTCGCGACTTTCCAGCGGCGAATTCATTCGCTCCAGCGGGCGGACGGCTCGTTACCGGATTGGAATCGCAACGAGCATCAACCGCCACGACTCGGGCTCGCCCGGCGCATCACGGCAGCGAGGCACGGATGCGAGCGGCGGATTCGTCGATCATCCGCGCCAGCTCGGGGGCGGGGTGCCAGCGGCCGGCGCGCATCACGCCGGCGATGCGTTGCGTGTTGCGGATGTCGGCCAGCGGATCGGCATCCAGCAGCACCAGGTCGGCGCGCTTGCCGGGCTCGACCGTGCCGCTTTCCGCAAGCGTGCCCAGCCACTCGGCGGGGTTGCGCGTGGCGGCCTCCAGCGCGGCGTACGGCGGCAGGCCGGCCTCGACCAGGCTCTGCAGCTCGCGGTGCAGGCTCCAGCCGTACACCAGGAACAGCTCGGGCGAGTCGCTGCCGGCCAGGATGCGGCCGCCGGCCTGGTGAATGGCGCGCACGATCCGGTTGCGCGCCTCCACGTACCGCGCCCGCCGCGCCGCCGACGGCGGGTTGCGCCAGTAGTAGTCGCGCCCCGCCACCATCTGCCGGCGCAGCGAGTCCGGGAGCACCGCGTAGTCCAGCCGCGCCTGGATCACCGAATCCGGCTGCCCCGTGCCGAACGCCAGCTTGAAGAACGTCAGCGTGGGCGTACTCCACACCCCCGCGGCGGCGGTGGCGCGGCCCAGCGAGTCCAGCTTCGCGTCATCCAGCCAGTCCACGCTCTCCCAGTTGGCCGCGCGATAGATGAAGTAGTCGCTCACGGAGCCCGTCATCGGCGCGCCGTCGCGCAGGGCGGCTTCGAAGTACATCGCCAGGTGCTCGATCTGCTGCCCGGCGGCCAATGCGCGCGCCAGTCCCACCTGCGGGTCCACGTGCCCGATCACCTTGATGCCGCGCCGCGCCGCCTCGTCCACGATGGCCTCGTAGACGGGAAGCGAGATGAACAGCGTGAGCTTGATGAAGTCGTACCCCTGGTCCGCCACCTGGCGCACCGCGGCGCGCGCCTCCTCCGGCGTGGCCACCACCACGCCGTTGAAGTGCGGCTCACCGTACCGCCGCCCGGCGAACTGCGGGCTGGCGAGAAAGAGTGTCGGCCCGGGGATCTCGCCGCTGGCGACGCGCGCCCGCAGCGGGAGCTGCTCCGGCGTGCCGATCATCAGCCGCGCCGTGGTGACACCGTTGGCCAGCATGATCCGCAGCTCGTCCGCCGCCACCGAGTCCGGCACCGGGCCGTCGCTGAACAGGTGCGCGTGCATGTCGGTCAGCCCGGGAATCAGCCACTTCCCCGCCCCGTCCACCCGCCGCGCATCCGCCGGCACCGGCACGCTCGCCGCCGGCCCCACCGCCACGATGCGCCCGCCGCGCACCAGCACCGTCTGGTCCGCCAGCACGCGTTCGCGGTCCATGGGGATCACGGACACGTTGGTGATCGCCACCGCCTCCTGCGCCGCGGCCGGCGTGCGAGCCAGGGTGAGAAGGGCGCCGATCAGGATCCCGGTGGCGAATCGCATTCGCGTTTCCTGCGGATGGAGAGACGGGTCGCGCCATCGGTCCGACGGCGCGTGGATGCGGAAACGCTACCGCGGGGTGTGGATCCGCGGAACGCGTACGGTGTGGATTCCGGGATGATGGGACGAGGCGTGCAGGCGCGTGACGAATGGCGTGGGGCCGGGAGCGCGGTGCTAAGGGATTCGCACGCAGCAACGGAAAAGCGGCGCGCAGTTCGTGCGCGCCGCCCATCATCCGTCAGAGGGTGTTCAAGATCAGCCTGGCCGCGTTGACTTCCCGAGGGAGGCGCCGCGCCTGACCCGCAGCTACGAAGAAGCCTGGCGCCGACCGAAGGATCTAGCCGGCAGTACGAATGGGCTGGATCGCAACTCGGAATCTGGCCCCGTCGTGCCCGAGAGTAGATCCTTCGGTCGCGCGCAACCGATCGTGTACCTTCCGGGCTTTCCGTGTGCGCTCCCTCAGGAAGTCAGGCGCTTGCGTCCGGAACTCGGAACTTGAACACACTCTCATCACCGCGGCGAATCAGTCCGCCGCGCTGCGGCAGATGTGCGTCCCCGTCCCCGTCGCGGTCGCCGACTGGCTGTCCGTGACCGTGGCGGTGACCTGCAGGGTCCAGCCGACGGTGCAGTTGCCCGAGACGTAGGGACCCGAGCCGCTGGCGGTGAACGGGCCGTACCAGTAGCCCAGCCGGTGCTGCGTCCAGCTGAGCGCATAGCTCACGTAGGTGCCGCTTCCGCCGCTTACGTCCACGTAGCACCCGAACGTGCCTCCGCCGTTGTTGTTGCAGTACACCCCGTTGACAGTGAGCGTCGTCTCCGCCCGGGTCGCGCGGCCAAAGCCCGCCAGCGCGAGAACGGCGGCAACGGGAAAAAGATACCGGGTGCGGCGCATCGTAGCCTCCAACGAAACAGGTGAGTCGTGTGGGAGGATGACGATACAACGCCCGCGTTTATCCGTCAAATAACGTCGGGAAAGATACAAAAACCTGCACGCATCCACTCCGGCGTCGCGCCGCGTGAAGAGCGGGGCGGCATCCGCGATGCCGCCCCGCACTCACGCACTCACGCACTTACGCACTTACGCACCCGCCGTCACCGTGGATTCCGCGCGGCGATGGCCTCCAGGCGCGTCCGGATCTCGTCCGCCGGAATCCAGCGGCCGCGCGCCATCACGCCGGCGATGCGCTGCAGGTTGGCGACGTCGGCCAGGGGGTCGGCATCCAGCAGCAGCAGGTCGGCGCGGCGGCCCACGGCGATGGTGCCGAACGCGTCGTTGCGCTGAAAGTACTCGCCCACGTTGCGCGTGCCGGTGGCCAGGATGTCGTACGGCGTCATTCCCGCGGCGCGCATGCGGGGAAACTCGCGGTGAAGCGAAAAGCCGGGAACGCTGAACTGCTGCGGCGCGTCCGTGCCCATCAGGATGCGCGCGCCGCCGCGGTGCAGCGCCGCCAGCGCCTGCTGGCGTGCCTCGATCAGCCGCCGGTTCGCAGCGGGATCACTGAACTCGGCGGAGGCGCGGCGCTGGTTATATGCGTTCACCCACGACTGCACGGACTGCCGCGACACGTAGCGAAGCTCGGGATACGCCAGCAGCGAGTCCAGCGGCAGGGTGGTGAACAGCACCTCCCACAGCGCCATGGTGGGCACCACCGCCGCGCCCGCCGCGCGCGTGGCCCGCACCGCCGAGTCCAGCTTCGCCGGGTCGATGCGGCCCTGCGCGTCGGCCGCGTACTCCACGTAGCCGTCCACGTGGTCAAAGGTCTCCTGCCCCATGGCGATGGCGTGCATCAGCCCCACGTCCTCGGGCACGTGGCCGCCAAAGCGCAGGCCTTCCTGCGCGGCCGTGCGCGCCATGGCGTCGAACTCCGCGCGGTTCAGGCCGGGGTGCACCTTCAGCAGGTCCCACCCCTGCGCGCGCTGCTCGCGCACCATCCGCACGGCGTCGTCCGGGCTGTTGACGGAGTTGCCGTTGAAGCTGGGGCCGGCCAGGTACAGCGTGGGCCCCAGCAGCTCGCCGCGGCTGGTGCGGCGGCGTAGCTCCAGCTGCCCCTCGGCGCCCAGCATTCCCCGCACGGTGGTGATGCCGCTGGCCAGGTACAGGAACAGCACGTCCTCGGTCTGCTGCGCCGGCGCGCTGGGTGGGGGTACGTGGCCGTGCATCTCGGCCAGCCCGGGCGTAAGGTACTTGCCGCGTGCGTCGATGCGCCGCGCTCCGTTGGGGACGGCCACGGACCCGCTGGGCCCCACCGCCACGATGCGGTCGCCCCGCACCACCACGGTGTGGCCGGGGAGCGCGCGCTCGTCGGTCATGGGGATGACGGTCACGTTCTCGAACGCCGTCACCTCGTCCGCGCCGATCTGCGCGCATGCGGTGGAGGGGACGGCGGCGCCCAGCAGCAGCGCGGCGGCGAAGACGATGCGGGAGAGCGGGGCGAGCTTCATCGGCGAACCCTGGGGACAGGTGGATGCTTGGAGATGGGTGGAAGCGAAAAATTTAGCAGCCATACTGCATCGGATCGGGCCGATGCGCCAGAGACGTGGGACGAGACGTGTGGGATCGGGAATGGATTGGTGATGGCAGGGATCGGCCTGCGCCGGCGGGAGCCCTCACCCGCTCGCGCCCTCTCGCGCCAGCGAAGAGGATATAGACTTCGAACGATCCAGCGACGCCCACGCCACCCTGCCGAATCTCTCAACCCGGACAATCCGCGAAGGCGGATTTCGTGTGGTTGTTGCAGCGAATTCATTCGCCATTGCAAGCCTGGCGAGCTGCGACGGGGATCTGTCTGCGCCGGCAAGGGCCCTCACCCGCTCGCTCAGGCTCGCACCCTCTCCCGCAAGCGGGAGAGGGTATGAACGTCGCGACATCCACCGGGGCGTTTCCACGGGTAAACGCTCCGGACATGCAGCCGGGGCGGCGGATCGAGACGTCGGATCAGCCTGGTTTCGGTGCGAGGATCTGGACGGTGCCCCAGGGCTCCACGTCGAGCGGGGTGGAATCAACCACGTCGCCGTTGACGTGGGTGGGCTCGGCGCGGCCGTCCGCGGCGGCGACGGAAAAGCGGCGCGCGCGCAGCGTCTGCACGCCCGGGACGCGCAGTTGGGCGGTTCCGGGCAGCTCCACGCCCACCCAGAACGCGGCCAGGCGCGCCCGCGACGCGCCGCGGAACAGCACCAGGTCGATGAACGCGTCCGCGGGATCGGCATCGGCCACCAGCACGTGCTGCCCGGCAAAGTGCCGCGGCACCGTCGCCAGCACCTGCGTGGCGTCCAGGCTGATGGCGCGGCCGTGCTCGTCCTCCCCCCTCACGCGCAGCGTGGGAAAGTCGTAGGCGGCCCACTCCCGCACACCCCGCGCGCCGATGGCGATCATCCCCAGCGCGTCCTTGGCGCCCGCGCTCACCCGCCCCATCGCCCGCGCGTCGAAGCCCACGCCCACCCCCAGCAGCACCGCACGTCCGCCCGCGCGCCACGTGCGGAACGTCCGCCGCTGCGCCGCATCCGCGACGGTCGCGACCGCCCGGCGCCAGTTCGACGGGATGCCGCACTCCCGCGCGATCACGTTCACCGTGCCGACGGGGATGATGCCCAGCGGCACCGGAGAGTCCACCAGCGCGGCGGCGCACTGCCCCAGCGTCCCGTCTCCGCCGGCGGACCAGACGGCCTGGTGGTGCGGCGCCAGGTGCGTGCGCACCAGTTCGGTGGCGTGGTCCTGTCCGCGCGTCAGGTGCAGGTCCGCGCTCCACCCGTTGCGCGCAAGCTCGCGCACCACGTCCTGCGGCGCGGGGCGGCGCCAGCGCTGGCCGGCGGCGGGATTGTAGATGAGAAGCGATGGGCGCATGGGGGCTGGGCCCTCGCAAAGGGCTGGCCGGAGGGGAGAGGGGATAGGTTACAGGGGACAGGTTACAGGGGACAGCCTGCAGGGGATCGTTCGAAGCGCCGGGATTGTCGGGCGCACTCCGCCACGGGCTTTGTCGGGCAGCCGGGCGGCCGCCAGGATCGAGCGGAGCTGCCGCGTCAGCCTTCCAGGCGGCCGAGAGTAGATTCTTCGGCCCTGCGGCGTGAGGATCGAACAGAAGGTCCGGTGTGGCTGGGCCTCAGAATGACAGATTCCGGGACGGGCCACCCCGTTCACCCGTTCACCTCAATCCCGCCGCTCGCAGACGACGATCAAATCCTCGCTGCTGTGGATGAAGGGCGCGAACTGCCAGTCGCCCCACCAGTCGATGGGCACCAGGCCGGCCTGGCGCAGCAGGGCGTTCCACTCGGTGGCGGTGCGGATGCGCAGCTCGTGGTACTTCTCGCCCTTCTTGTCGCGCTTGCTCCAGCGCGTCCACTCGCGGCTCACCCCCTCCACCACGTCGAACTCGCGCTCCACCCACACCGTGGCGCCGCCGGCCGTCTCCCACCAGTCGCGCTCGGTAAAGCCGCCCACGATGTGGTCGCGGTGCATGGTTTCCATCACGAACACCCCGCCGGGCTTCAGCGCGTCGCGGGCGCCGCGCAGCACGCGCAGGTCCTCCTCGTCCGAAAGGAAATAGCCGAGTGACGAGTACAGCGAGAGCACGGCGTCGAAGCGCCCCGTCCACGGGATCTCGCGCATGTCGGCCCGGACGAAGTCGACCGCCACCTTCGCGGCCTCCGCCCGCTTCTGTGCGCGGGCCAGCAGCGTCTCGGACCAGTCCAGGCCGGTGACCTTGAGGCCGCTGCGGGCCAGCTCCACCGAGTGCCGGCCCCAGCCGCAGGCCAGGTCCAGCACCTCGGCGTCCGGCGGCAGCGGCACCATCTCGCGCAGCCCCTGGATCTCGCGCTCGGTGCGCTCCGGCGTCAGGAAGTCGCGGTAGATGTCGACGAACGTCTCGTCGAAGTAGCCGTCCCACCAGCCGCGGTTGGTCACGGCAGCACGTCCAGCAGGTCGTGGATGCCGCGGATGCGCTCGCAGTCCTTGTCGTCCCACTTCCACAGCGGGTCGATGAGGATGGGGCGCATCCCGGCCTGGCGGGCGCCCACCACGTCGATCTCGTAGATGTCGCCCACGTACACGGCCTCCGCCGGCGCGACGCCCATCCGCTCCAGCGCCAGGTGAAAGATACGCGGATCGGGCTTCTCCACGCCCACCACGCCCGAGTCGACGACGAGCTCGAAGTGCGGACGCAGCCCCACCATCTCCAGCAGCCCCTCCACCCGCCCGTCCGCGTTGCTGATGACGCCCAGCCGGTAGCCGCGGCGGCGCAGCTCGTCCAGCGTCTCGGCGGTGCGGTCGCGGACGGCGCTCCACAGGTTGCTCTCGGCGTGGCGCGCGAACAGGCGCTGCGACAGCGGGGCGAACGCGTCCCGCGCCACGCCCACCCGCGTGAAGATCTCGGCGAAGAAGATGCGGGCGCGGGACGCGTCGTCGCCGCCGTTGCCGCCGCGCACCAGCTCGTCCATCAGCAGCTTGGCGCCGTACTCGGCCTCCATCAGCTGCTCCATGCTGGTCTCCACCCCGTGCTCGCGCAGCAGCTGCACGATGAACGGGTGGTCCAGCCACACCAGCGTGTTTCCGGCGTCGAAGAGAACCGCCTTCGGCGTCATGCGTGCGTCCTGTCCACTGAAGAAGCCGCCCGCGGGCGCGCGTCGCCCGGGCGAACACACAACGTACGCGGGCGCGGCGCCCCGCGCACCGGTGCCGCGTCACAAGCGCACGGGAACACGCGTTGTGCAGCATCGCCGCGTCTCCTCCCTCGCCGGAAAGGCATCCCATGCACCGCGCCGTTTGCCCCTTGCTGGCCGCCTGCGTGCTCCTGGCCGCGTGCGACTCCCCCGCCGGGAGCCGCCCCGTCCCCACGACGCCGCTGGAGTGGGTGGAGCAGAACGCGCACCTCGTGCGCTCCATCTCCGTGGCCGACCAGAACTTCCGCGACCTGGAGCCGCTGCGCGACGCCATCAGCGACGCGCGGGTGGTGATGCTGGGCGAGCAGTCGCACGGCGACGGCGCCACCTTTCTGGCCAAGGCGCGGCTGATCGCGTTTCTGCACCGGGAGATGGGGTTCGACGTGCTGGCCTGGGAGAGCGGCATCTACGACATGGACCGCAGCTGGGCGCAGACCGTGGCCGGCGCGGACGTGCACGCGGCCGGCCGGCGCGGCCTGTACGGCGTGTGGGGCGGAAGCACGGAGGTGCGCCCCACGCTGGCCTATGCGGCCGGCACGCTGGGCACCGGGCGCCCGCTGGAGATCGCCGGCTTCGACGTGCCCCTTACCGGGGCCGTCGCGCGCGACTCGCTGGCCGTGCACCTGGCCCAGCTCGCCCGCGGCATCGGCTCGCCGGTGGTGAACGACCCCGCGTGGGCGCCGGCGATGGCGACGCTGCGCGACGTGGCCACCGGGCGCGGCAGGATCGACAAGCCGTCCACGCAGGAGCAGGAGACGCTGCTGCGCATCCTCTCCACGCTGCGGACGCACGCCTCCGCGGCCGGCGACCGGCGGTCGCTGTGGTGGGCGCAGGTCCTGGAGAACCTGGGCGCCGCCGCGCGGATGGCCTGGACGGGGCCGGAGGAGGGCGGGGCCTCGCTGCCGGTCGACATCATCCGCGAGGACCAGATGTCGCGGAACCTGCTGTGGCTGGCGAACGAGCACTACCGCGGGCGCAAGGTCATCGTCTGGGCCGCCACCACCCACATCGCCCGCAACCTGCCGGCGCTGGCCTCCCTGGACGGCCGGGTGCAGGGGAGCCCCGGGCTGCGGCGCCTGGGCGAGCAGGTGCATGCCGCGATCGGCGACGACATGTACGCCCTGGGCTTTACGGCCGCGCGGGGAAGCTGGGGACGCCACGCTGCCGCAGCCGCTGGCCGCGCCGGTGCCGGAATCGCTGGAGGCGCACCTGGACCAGCTGGGGATGGAGTACGCCTTCATGGACTTCCGCGACGCCGGCCCGGGCGGGGAGTGGCTGCGCGACGCGGTGGCGCGGCCGTTCCACTACACCTACCTGCGCGGCGACTGGCCCCGGGTGCTGGACGGGATGTTCTACACCCGCGAGATGACCCCCAACACCCTGACCGACCGATAGCCGCCGGCCGCTCCGCGCGGCGGCGGGCCGGGACCGGAAAAGACGAGGCCGGAGGACGCACGTCCTCCGGCCTCGCCCGTGTTCCGTCCGCGGCGTCTACGGAAGCGGCCGCCAGATATCCGGCGAGGGCTCGGTGCCGTTGGAGTACCGCAGGATGAACATCAGGAACTCGTCCTCCGTCATCCCCGAATCCGGGTCCGGCGCAAACTCCGCGCTTGCGGCCTGGAGCATGGGCACCATGTCCCAGCGCCAGGCGCCGTCCTCGCGAAGAAAATGGATGTCTTCTCCCGCCAGCCGCAGGATGGCCAGGTCGCCTTCGCCATAGATCTCGCCCTGCGACGCCACGTCGTCGCCCAGGTCGCCCGACACCCAGCCGCTGTCGATGGTGTAGGCGAACGCCGAGTCGGCGACCATCGCGCGCAGCTCGTCCGCCGGTACGCGATGGCGGTACATCAGCACCATCACGCGATCCATCAGCGGCATGGCGCGCACCGCCCCCTCCGGCGCATAGACGGCCAGGTCGCGCATACGGGCGTAGTAGCCGCGCGTGTCGCGGGTTACCAGCCGCGAGGTGGCGGCCCCGTCCCGCCGGCTGGCGGCCTGCTGGTACTCGCGCACGACGGCGCGGATGGCCTCGGCGTCCGCGCCCGCGAGCGGCGGATACGGCGGGTCCTGGCCGGGTTGCGCGGCGGCGGGCGCGCCGTGCGCCAGGCACAGCACGGCGGCGGCGGAAAGCAGGAAGCGGAAGGTGAATGCCATCGATGGACCTGCGGGAGCGGGGGATCGAGGCGGCGGACGCCGCAGCCCCAACATGCCGCCCCCGCCACGCCCGCGCAACGAAAATTTCGGGACGCGCGTCCGCATCCCCCGCACGCGCGCACTTGCGAGCCCGCCGCGCGCATCCTATCTGTTTGTTTGCAGGCCTCATCTCCCCATGAACGGCGCCGCACCCGCCTCACCGCGGCGGCCGCGGGGGATTCTTATCGCAACTCACCCCGGCGGGAGCGGCACCCCTTGGCGCAGCCCGTGGACGTTTCCCTTTCCGTAAACGGCGCCCCGCACCGGCGCGCGGTGGAGCCGCGCCTGCTGCTGAGCGACTTTCTTCGCGGCGAGCTGGGCCTCACGGGCACGCACGTGGGGTGCGAGCACGGCGTCTGCGGCGCGTGCACCGTGCTGATGGACGGCGAGGCGGTGCGCTCGTGC
The DNA here is from genome assembly GCF_036399255.1 of Longimicrobium sp. Lineage (GTDB taxonomy): Bacteria > Gemmatimonadota > Gemmatimonadetes > Longimicrobiales > Longimicrobiaceae > Longimicrobium. Next base: position 19,814 of record NZ_DASWNM010000081.1, on the reverse strand, counting down.
CTGGTGTTCGCCGTGCAGGCGGACGGCGCCGCGCTGGTCACGGTCGAGGGGCTGGACTCCGCGGGCACGCTGCATCCGCTGCAGGAGGCGTTCAGGGATGCGCACGGCCTGCAGTGCGGCTTCTGCACGCCGGGGATCCTGATGTCGATGATCCCCTTTCTCCGCGACAACCCGCGCCCCGACGAGCCGCAGATCCGCGAGGCGCTGTCCGGAAACCTGTGCCGCTGCACCGGCTACCAGAACATCGTCGAGGCCGTCGCGCTGGCGGCGGAGAGGATGGGGGGCGTGGACGCGGGCGATGCGACGGGGGCCGCCAACGCCACGGGCTAAAGCCCGCGGCTGGAAGGGCCACAAGCCCCGCCCTGGGCTCGCGGAGCTCGCCCGGCGGGGCTTCAACCCCATGGGCGCTCCGCGCACGGACGAACGCTCCAGGCCCGTCCGCGAAGGCGGACATCGCGTTTTCCAGCCGCGATCTCAATCGCCATGACACGGGCCCCGGCCACGACGCACTAACGCACTAACGCACTAACGCACTAACGCACTTTCGCACTCCCATCCCGTGAGCAAGTCGTACGTCGGCACATCGCCCGTCAGGAACGAGGACAAGCGGCTGCTCACCGGGCAGGCGCTGTTCGTGGACGACGTGCAGCTTCCGGGAATGCTGCACGCGGCGTTCGTGCGCAGCGACCACGCGCACGCCCTTATCCGCGGCATCGACGTCTCCGCGGCGCTGGCGCGCGAGGGCGTCGTCGCGGTCATCACCGCCGAGGACCTGGGCGACTACTGGCAGCCGGGGCCGCTGCTGGTCCCGCCGCCGCCCATCGACGGCATCGTCTTCAACCAGGCGTCGCAGGTGCCGCTGGCAAAGGACCGCGTGCGCCACGTGGGCGAGCCGGTGGTGATGGTGGTCGCCGAAAGCCGCTACGTCGCCGAGGACGCGCTGACGGACGTGGTGGTCGACTACGAGCCGCTGGACCCGGTCGTCGATCTCGAGCGCGCGCTGGCGGACGACGCACCCGTCATCCACCCCCAGCTGGGCACCAACCTGGCCGCGCACGTCGTCCAGCGGCACGGCGACTACGACGCGGCGAAGACGGATGCGCACCTGGTCATCAACCGGCGCTTTCACTACGACCGCGGCGCGGCGGCCGCCATGGAGAACCGCTGCGTGGCCGCCCGCTGGGACCCGCGCGCCGAAGAGCTGACCATCTGGGACACCACGCAGGCCCCCATCCCCATCCGCAACGGACTGGCGCGGATGCTGGGGCTGCTGGAGTCGCGCGTTCGCGTGGTGGCGCCGTTCGTGGGCGGCGGGTTCGGGCCCAAGATCATGATGTTCTACCCGGAAGAAGTGCTGATCCCCTGGATCACCCTGCGGCTGGGGCGGCCCGTAAAGTGGACGGAGGACCGGCAGGAGAACTTCTTCGCCACCACGCAGGAGCGCTCGCAGATCCACGACGCCGAGATCGCCTTCGCGGCGGACGGAAAGATCCTGGGCATCCGCGACTTCTTCTTTCACGACACGGGCGCGTACGATCCGTACGGCCTTACCGTGCCCATCAACAGCCAGTGCACGCTGCTGGGCCCGTACGACGTGCCCGCGTACCACAGCGAGTTCCGCGCGGTCTTCACCAACCGCACGACGGTGACGCCGGTGCGGGGCGCGGGGCGGCAGCACGGGGTGTTCGTGATGGAGCGGCTGCTGGACATCGCCGCGCGCGAGCTGGGGCTGGACCCGTCCGAGATCCGCCGCCGCAACTACCTGCGCAAGGACGAGTTTCCGCACACCTTCCAGATCCTGTTCCAGGACTTCGCCCCGCTCTACTACGACAGCGGCAACTACGCCCCCGCGCTCGAGGCGGCGCTGGACATCGTGGGCCGCGACACCTTTCGCGCCGAGCAGGCGCAGGCGCGCGCGGAGGGCCGGCACATCGGCCTGGGCGTCGTCAGCTACGTGGAGGGGACGGGGATCGGGCCGTACGAGGGCGCGCGCGTCACCATCGAGCCCAGCGGCCAGGTGCGCGTGGCGACCGGGCTGGGAACGCAGGGCCAGGGGCACTACACCGCGTTCGCGCAGATCGTGGCCGACGTGCTGGACGTGGATGTGGAGCGGGTGCACGTGGTGACGGGCGACACGCGCGAGTTTGGCTGGGGAACGGGGACGTTCGCCAGCCGCGGCGCGGTGGTGGCGGGAAGCGCGTGCCACGAGGCGGCGCAGGCGGTGCGCAAGAAGGTGATCGAGACCGGCGCGCGCGTCCTGGGCGCCCAGCCCGACCAGGTGGAGCTGGCGGACGGCGCCGTGCGCGTGCGGGACGAACCGTCGCGGATGATGGGGCTGGGGGAGCTGGCGGGGCACGCCAACCCCATGCGCGGCGCGGTGGTGCCGGGAACGGAGCCGGGGCTGGAGGCCACCGCCTACTTTGGCCCGGACCACGGCAGCACGGCCAGCGGCGTGCACGCGATGGTGGTCGAGGTGGATGCCGAGACGGCGATGGTGAAGATCCTTCGCTACATCGTGGTGCACGACTGCGGCAAGCTGATCAACCCGGTGATCGTGGCGGGCCAGGTGCAGGGCGGCGTGGCGCACGGCATCGGCAACGCCTTTTACGAGCAGCTGATCTACGACGAGAGCGGGCAGCTGCAGAACGCCAGCTTCATGGACTACCTGCTCCCCACGGCGATGGACGTGCCCAGGGTGGAGATGGCGCACCGCGAGACCGCCGCGCCGCTGAACCCGCTGGGCCTCAAGGGCGTGGGCGAGGCCGGCTGCATTCCCACGGGCGCCTGCTTCGCGCAGGCCGTGGAGGACGCGCTGCCGCACCTGGCGCTGGAGATCCGCGAGATCCCCCTGAGCCCCAGCCGCCTGTGGGAGCTTCTGCGCGACGCCGAGCCGGCCACGCGCGCCCCCCACGCGGACCTGGGCGGCCGCGCGGAGGCGGTGGCGGCGGATTGAGGAGCGGACCGCAGGGGCTGGAGGGGCGAATGAATTCGCTGCAACAACTACACGAAATCCGCCTTCGCGGATTGGCTGAATCCAGAGGTTCGGCGGAGTGTGGGGGGCGTCGCCGGGATCGACATCCAACCTCCCCCAGCCGTTTTAGGGGAGGTGGGCGAGTCATGCGAGCCCGGAGGGGGCGCCAGCGGACGCAGCCCGGACCGTCCGGAGCGCGATCGAATTCTCCCCTCTCCGTGCGGAACGAACGGAGAGGGGCCGGGGGAGGGGCACCCCGCCGACGCAAACCGATGCCGTTCGCCTTCGCACTCACGCACTCACGCACTCACGCACTCCAGGCACCCATGATCGTCGACGGCGAGCACACGTTTCCCGGCCCGCGCCAGGCCGTGTGGGACCTGCTGCAGGACCCCGAGGTGCTGGCCAAGGCCATGCCCGGTGCGCGCAAGCTGCACCTGACCGGCGACGGCACCTACGAGGGCGTCATCCGCATCGGCGTAGGGCCCGTCACGGCGGCGGAGTGGTCGCTGAACGTGGCAATCAAGGACCCGGTGCCGCCCCAGAGCTACACCATGCAGGTGGACAGCAAGGGCGCCCTGGGCTTTACCCGAGGCAACGCGACGGTGAACCTGGACGAGGTGGAGGGCGGTACGCGGATGCGCTACCACGCGGACCTTTCCATCGGCGGCAAGGTGGCCGGCGTGGGCCAGCGGCTGCTGGACCAGGTGGCCAAGATGCTCACCAAGCAGGGGCTGGACGCGCTCAACAAGGAGCTGGAAGCGCGGCTGGCGGCGGGCCCTTCCTGAACCGGCGGATCCACATGCGAACTGCTCTCGGGCTGATCTTTTTCCTCGGTGCCCTCGTCCTGCTGGTCGTGGAGCTCATCGTGCTGGCCGATCCCGGGGGGCTGACGCCCTCGAGCGGTGTGGGATCGTTCGCTGCGCCCTGGTATGTGCACGCCGGCTGGTTCATGGTGATCGGCGCGATGGGCTGGATGGCGATGCGACTGCTGCGCGACGGGCTGGGCCGGCTGGTGCGGGGGCGCGGCTTTACGCCCGCGGCCCGATGAAGCCCGCCCCGTTCGAGTACCACCGTCCGGACAGCGTCGAAGAGGCGCTGGCGCTGCTGGCGGAGCACGGCTACGATGCCAAGCTGCTGGCCGGCGGCCAGAGCCTGGTGCCGGCGATGAACTTTCGCATGGCCACGCCGGCCGTGCTCATCGACCTCAACCGCATCCCCGGGCTGGACGACATCGCGCGGGCGGACGACGGGCTGCGCATCGGCGCGATGGCGCGGCAGCGGGCGGCGGAGCGCAGCGACCTGGTGGCCGCGCACGCGCCGCTGCTGGCCGAGACGCTGCCGTACGTGGCCCACGCGCAGATCCGCAATCGCGGCACCATCGGCGGCAGCATTGCGCACGCGGACCCGGCGGCCGAGATGCCCGCGGTGATGCTGGCGCTGGACGCGCGCTTTCACCTGCGCGGGCCCGGCGGCACGCGCGTGGTGGCGGCGGGCGACTTCTTTACCGGCCTGTTCGGCACGGCGCTGGATGCGGAGGAGATGCTGGTGGAGGTGGAGATCCCCTCCGCCGCGCCGCGCACCGGCTGGGCCTTCGACGAGGTGTCGCGGCGCCACGGCGACTACGCGCTGGCCGGCCTGGCCGCCGTGGTGCAGGTGGATGAAGCCGGCCGCTGCACCGCCGCGCGCATCTCGCTGCTGAGCGTGGGCGACGGCCCGGTGCTCGCCGCCCAAGCCGCCGCCGCGCTCGTGGGCCAAGCGCCGACGGAGGATGCCATCCGCGCCGCCGCCGAGGCCGCCGCCCAGCGCGACGTGGATCCGCCCGGCGACATCCACGCCACCCCCGCCTACCGCCGCCAGCTGGTGGAGGTGCTGGTTCGCCGCGTGCTCCCGCGCGCGTTTGCGCGGGCCGTGGCCGCGGCGTAGGCGGAAGGCGCGCCGCGCCCCCTCCCGGTCACGCACCACGCGCCACCCTCCCCCGACCCCGGGAGAGGGTTGAGGTGAGGGCTGGCACCCGGGCGGCAAGGAAGTGCCGCACGAGCGGCGGGCGCCCCCCTCCCCTGCCCTCCCCCGCAAACTGCGCGGGGGAGGGTGACGCGGGCCTCAGGCTGCCGGAGCGAGATCGAATTCTCCCCTCTCCGCGAGGAACGAGCGGGGAGGGGTCGGGGGAGGGGCACCCCGGCGGACGCAGCTCGATGCCTGCCGAAGCGAGTTGCGGGCTCTAATGGTGGGATTGATGGCGTCCGGCCTGCGATTCCGCGGGCTTGAACCGGTCAACGCAGGTAAAATCAATGAGCTCGAATTTGGATGGAGCGCCGGACGAAGTGCTGGAGCGCCTGTACACGGGGGCGATGACCGCCGCGGAGGGCGGACGGCTGGAAGAAGCGGTGGAGATGCTGGATCAGGTGATGGAGCTCAATCCCAACTTCCCCGACGCCTGGTGGAATCTGGGAACGTTACGCGCCATGTTGAACCAGCACAGTCCTGCGCTTTCGGCGTGGGACCTCTACCGCTGCATGGTGCCGGACGACTGGCGCGCCCGGCCCAAGATCATCCAGTCGTGCCAGGCGCTGGGCGACACGGCCCGGCGCGACCGGGAGCGGAATGAGCTGCTGGCGCTGCGGCGGGCCGGCGCCGATCCGGAGCTGGCGGCAGAGCCGCACTACTGCCGCGAGCAGTTCCGCGTGGGCGACCAACCTGTGGTGGCGTACGAGGTATTCGAGCCCGCGGGCCCGCAGCGCGTCTTCTACACCTTCCTGGTGGGGCAGCCGGACGGGATGATGAGCGGGCACTACTCGCTGGGCAGCTACGACTTCACGACGAACTTTGCGCGACATCGAGGGAGGCTCGGCCCGGACGAACGGTACTACCACCTGGACTGGTACTCCGGGCCTCTGCATGCCACCTACGGCTTCTACACCTTTCTCCCAAGCTACGAACAGGTGCGCGCCCACGTGGTCGCCGCCCTAACCGGCGCCACTCGGCCGGCGAGCTACAGCGTATGGCCGGACACGGGAGACCGGCCGGACACCGGGCACTCCGAACCCTCTTCCCCCGCCCCGCCCGCGCCTCCGCCCCCCTCCGCGTCGGCCGACGAGCGCGCGGCCCGGGATCCCGGCGGCGCGCCCGCGGGCGCGGTGGAACGCCTCTCCTCGTGGGCGTCGCGCCTGCTGGGCCGGCGCGACGACCGCGCGAACTGAAACTTGCGGTACGCACGGACCTGCTCATCGCCGTCCGCGGCCCCGGCCGCCGCGGAACAACCCCATCTACCTGAACGCCTTCCGGAGATCCGATGAAAGTGTACGACCTGTCGCAGCCGCTGAACGAGCAGGCGCCCTTCTGGCCGTACTACCCGCCGTTCGAGGTAAAGTACATCAAGCGCAAGGCGGAGCACGGCGTAAACGCGCAGTACATCCAGACGTCCAACCACATGGGCACGCACCTGGACGCGCCGCGGCACTTCGTCACCAAGGGGATGACCATCGACCAGATCCCCATGGAGTGGCTGTGCGGGCCGGGCGTGATCGTGAACCTGAGCGACGAGATGGACGAGCTGGGCGTCTACACGCCGGAGATGATCGAGTCGCGCGTGGAGGTAAAGAAGGGCGACATCGTGCTGCTGCACACCGGCTGGCACCGCTACGCGCAGTGGGGCGACGACGCCGACGAGGAGAAGTACATCCACATGCACCCCGGCGCGCACCCCGACATGGTGCCGTGGCTGCTCGAAAAGGAAATCCACATCTGGGGCGTGGACGTGGTGAGCACCGACCACCCCATGGACCTGCCCATCGGCCGCTTTCTGGGCAAGGGAATGCACGGCCACTGCGACCGCGTGCGCGCCAAGGCCGAGGCCAAGTTCGGCGGCCCCGAGGCCGTGGCCAAGCTGTTCCCCGACGAGGACTACCAGCTGACGCACAACAAGCTGTTCGACAAGAACTGCATGCACATCGAAAACCTGGGCGGCGACATCAGCCACCCCGCCCTGCAGAACCGCCGCCTGATCATCGGCTGCTTCCCCTGGAAGTTCCAAGGCGGCGAGGCCGCCTTCGCGCGCGTCGTCGCCTTCGACGGCGAGTGGCCCAAAGAGATCTAAAGAAGCCGGACGACCGGCCGAGGATGGAGGGCGATGTACTATCCTGATCTTGGGACGGAATGCCAGGTGGATCAGGGACCACATGTTCGCGCGGTCGGTTGGCTCAGCGAGGATCACCCGTTTCCCACAGGTCCGCCCGACTCCGTTTTCGTCGAGGCGCTGCGCGAACAGGTGGCCCAGGCCTGGCAGCCCGTAGCCGCGGGCGGAAGCCACGTCTGTGAATACTGTGAACACGTATGGGGAAGCGACAACGTGTGGATCCCCGGCGGCGATGTCGTGTTCGTGGCGCCGGCGCTGATCACGCACTACGTAGAAGCGCACAGCTACGCGCCGCCCGATGCATTCGTCCGCGCGGTGCAGGCGTGCCCGCCACAGGGTTCGCGTGAGTATTTTGCGCTGATGCGCCGGTTCCCGGGATGGTGGGCCCACACCCTCCCGGCCTGACACCACCTCCCTTCCGCGACCGGCGCGCACATCGAGACGCCGGGGTGGCGCCATGACCAGGCGCCCGCGCCAGCGGCTGACGACCGTGAAGTGATCAACCACACGCTTGTGATGACGAAACGCACACGCACTCCGCAGGAGAAAAAGGAGCTCAGCTACGCCCGGGACGGCCGCAACCTGCGCGCGGAGTCGCGGGCCAGGGCGCACAAGGCCATCTCGCGGCGCAAGGCCAAGGCGAACCGCGCGTTCCGCCGCGGGGAGAAGCTCGCCACGTCCGCCGCGACGGCGCCCGACGTGGACGACGTGTTCGTCGCGCGGATCAGCCGCCGCTCGTGGCAGAAGATCCCGGACGTGTCGCTGGGCACGTACGTGGCGCGGCTGCTGGACAGGCGCGAACAACGGGGGATGAGCCCCGTCCACAAGCAGAGCCGCACGCTCGCCGCCGGCATGCGGCGCGACCGCCGGGAGATCGACCTGTGGCTGGGCGGCCTTTACCACAGCCGGACGTCCGCGGCCTCGCGCATCCGCGCCGCCGCCGACGCGGCCGAATCCGGCGCCTGACGGCCCGCGCGCAATCGATCCGCACCCACCGCACGCCGGCCGCCATCCACCCGCGCCTGACGTCCCACGGAGACGCGCGGCGTGGGACGGGCAACACCTTTGCGGAATCCAATGATCGACCTGAGTGCCGCGTTCACGGAGGGAAACGACGGAGGACGGCGCGAGCGTCAGCCTCTCCCTCCATTCGCCGGGCGACCTGGTGCTGCCCCCGGGCGCATGGTGGCATGCGATCCGCTCCCGGCCGAGGAAGACCCGCCGTACACGCGCGGCGTGCCGCCCGGCCGCTACCCCGTGCTGGTGAACGTCGCCCGGATCGATGTTCTGCGGCGCGTGCATCTTCCTCACGGGAATGCTGCGCACACCTGACAACGAACCTCGCGCCAGCCGCTGGACTCCGAAGGTGAGTGACCCGGCAGGGGGAACCCACGTTCCACCTACCCTCGACCAAGAAGCGCGATGAAGATGTACGTCATCACCACCGGCGTGATCTTTGGCCTGCTCACGATCGCCCACGTCCTGCGGATCGTGGGGGAGGACGCGCGGCTGGCCAGGGACCCCGCGTACATGGCCATCACCGCCGCGTCGGCGGCGATGTGCATCTGGGCGTTCTACGTAGTCCGGCGGGCGAGGCCGGTGCCTACCCGATCGTAGCGGAATGATGAAGCGAGAGCTGACACCGCAGGAATGAAAGAGCGTGTCCAGACCCACGTACCCGGTCCGTTCCGCCGCGCGGTGACCGGGATCATCGTGCGCGAAGGCAGGTTCTACTGGAGCGGCTTCGCGAGCTTCTGGAGAATCGCCGTGATCGTGTTCGTCCTGAAGCTCCTGCTCAAGGTGATCTTTGCGCTTCCCGGCGGGCTCGCCGGGGCGGAGATCCCGGTCGCGGCGATGGCGCTCACTTCGCTCTTGATGGCGGGAGTGCTGACGGCCCTCACCAGCGGACAGCGGAGCCGCTTCAACGCGGCCGCCCCGCCGGTCCCCGCGACCACCGGCGCTACCCGCTGAGACCGCGCTGCACCGGCGCACCTTCCGGGCGGCGAGCCGGTAGCAGGAGACCGGCGCGCGTAGACATCCTCCGCCTGTGCGCGCCGGCCTCCTTTCGATATCTTGTGGCTGCGCAGCTCTACTCCGCGGCGGCATCCCCCTCCCAGCAAGGAAATCTCCGGTGGAATTGAAGAAGCACGTACGCCCCTCCCTCGCCCGACGGATGGGTGGGATGGCGGCGATGGCGATTGCGCTGGCGGGGGCCGGCGGCTGCGAAGGCACCACCGCTCTCGATTCGGACGAGGTGGTGATCGGCGGCATCTTTTCGCTCACGGGCAACTGGATGTCGCTGGGCGTAACCAGCAAAGCGGCCATGGAACTGGCGGTGGAAGACGCCAACGCCTACGCCGCGGGCCGCGGAATCACCTTTCGCGCGGACGTGCGGGATACCAAGCTGGACCCGGCGATGGCTCTGGCGGCCGTGCAGTCGCTGCAGGCGGACGGCGTGCGGCTGATCATCGGGCCGCAGAGCAGCGCGGAGCTGGCCGCCATCAAGCCGTACGTGGACGGCAACGAGCTGATCGTGGTAAGCCAGAGCAGCACGGCGGGCTCGCTGGCCGTCGCCGGCGACCGCATCTTCCGCTTTACCGCGGCGGACAGCCTGGAGGGCGTGGCGTCGGCGGCGCTGATGTGGGAGGACGGCATCCGCACTGTGATCCCCATCTGGCGGGCGGACGCGGGGAACCAGGGGCTGCACACGGCCACGCGGCGCGGCTTTGCCGCCGAGGGCGGCACCGTCACGGCCGGCGTGGAGTACGGCGCCGCCACGACGAGCTTCGCCACGACCGTGGCCACGCTGGGCACGCAGGTGCGGCAGGCGCTCGCCACCCGCCCCGCCGCCCAGGTGGCCGTGTACCTGGCCGGCTTCGACGAGGTGGCCGACGTGTTCGCGGCGGCCGCGGCCGACTCGGTGCTGGCCTCGGTGCGCTGGTACGGCGCCGACGGCATCGCGCAGAGCGGCGCGCTGCTGGGCCGCCCCGCGGCGGTGGCGTTCGCCGAGCGGGTGGGCTTTCCGTCGGCGCTGTTCGGGCTGGACTTTTCGGCGCGGCAGAACTGGCAGCCGGTGGCCACGCGCATTCAGCAGCGCGCGGGAAGCGCGCCCGACGCCTTTGCGCTGGCGGTGTACGACGCCACGCGGGTGGCCGCGCTGGCGTACCTGGCCGCGGGAGACGACGTGGCGCTGGACTCGCTGGCGTCACGCTTCGTGCAGACGGCGGCCACCTACCACGGCACCACGGGGTGGGCCACGCTGAACGCCGCAGGCGACCGGCAGTTCGCCGACTTCGACTTCTGGGCCATCCGCCCCTCGGGCTCCACGCACGCCTGGACGCGCGTGGGCGGCTACGACACGCGCTCCGGCACCCTCAGCCGGTAAGCGGGCAGGAACGCGGTGGGGAAGCACGTCGGCCGGACGTGCCTTCCCTCCCGCCGCTCCCTGCGGAAACGATCGGCGCCGCGCCCTCGTAGTATCCCCCGCACAACGGCTCGACGCCGGATCAACAGCACGGATTCATGCACCTGCTTCCGCTCATCCTCCTCCTCGTCATCCTTGCCGCCGCCGTCGGCGGCGGCGCGTACCTGTTCGGCAAGCACGAGGCGCAGCAGCTGTTGCGTATCCGCGAAGCGGACGGGCAGGTGGGCTGGGATGAGAAGTGGGCCGCCCGCCGCCGCCAGCTCCCCTCTGCCAAACCCCACGCCCACCGCTCCCGGGGCGCGTCCAGGGCCCGCAAGGCACCTCCTCCGCCCATCCGCCATACGCAGCCGGCGCGGCTTCCCGACTGGATGTACCACGTCATCGCGAAGATCATCCTGGTGCTATTCTTTACGGTGATGCTGCTGATCGGCGTGGTGGTGCCCGGCGCGGCGTCCCTCACGCTGTTCCACAGCGCCGATCTGCTGACGCAGTATCCCCTTACGGCGGAAAGCCTGTTGCTGACGGCGCGCTACGCATTCTATGCCGCCGCGGTCCTGGTGACGCTGGGGATGCTGGGCCTGGGGCGCTACGGCATGTTCCTGACGTACTTCCTGATGGGGCTGTTCGGGTGCTCGTTCATCGCGGCGCTGCTCTTTTCCAGCATCGTCATCCTCCCCGCGGATCTGGTGCTTTCTTCCCTCTGGGGGATTGACGCCATGACCCACTGGCGGCCGTTCGTGCACCTGGCGTTCGCCGCGCTGGGCGTGGTGTGGGCGTGGTCCATCTGCTACGACGCGCGCCGCGACCTGCTGTACGACGGTCCGTCCAGCGGCGGGTACGGCGGCTACCAGTTCCGCGGCAGCCCGGGCACCGCGGCAATGACGGGGGGAAGCCTGTTCTCGGACCTGTTCGGCGGCGATTCCAACGGAGCGGGCGGATCGTGGTCCAGCGACTCCGACGGCGGCGACGGCGGCGGGGAATGATCTGCACCCCGTGGATCGGCAGCGTTGCGAGCGTGCTCCCTTGTTGATTCACGATCCCGAAAATAATGGGCCTCACACTAGACCCGGAAAAACAACACCTCCAGGGTACAGAGGAACAGAGTCAAACAGAGGAAGCATGATCTCGCTGCCTCTGTCTGACTCTGTTTCTCTGTACGATTATTCTTTTCAGGATCTGGTACAAGTCGGATCCGCATCCCTCTACTGGCTCTGCTTGAGATACGTCTTTTGCGGATCCGCATCCGCTTCAGTACACCCCCACCTTGCCCCGCGCGAACTCGCGCAGGCGCGCGGAGTCGTAGCCTACGCCGTCACGAAAGACGAGGGTGACGCCGTAGACCTGGGAGGGATCGGCGACGGGATCGCCGCGGATCACCACCAGGTCCGCGGCTTTTCCTTGCGCCACGGAGCCGATGCGCCCGTCCTCGCCCAGGACGCGCGCGCCGTTCAGGGTGATGACCTGCACCGCCTGCTCCGGCGTAAAGCCGGCCTCCACCAGCAGCTCGTAGTTGCGCAGGTTGCCAAAGCCGGGCAAAAAGCCCGTGCCCCACGGGTCCGAGCCCGCGGCCAGCAGCCCGCCCTCGGCCACGAACATCCGCTCCCACGCCATCATCTTCGCCAGCAGCCGCTCGGGAACGTTGAACGCGGCGACGGCCAGCTGCGCGTGGTTCTCCTCCACCTCGGCGCGGGCCTCCGGAGCCAGCATGGCCAGGACGGCCGAATCCAGCCGCGCCCGGCCGGGGACGAACGACTCGTACACGCCCAGCGTGCTGACCACCGGCGTACCGCTGGCGGCGATGCGGCGAACGCTTTCGCGCACGGCCGGGCTGGCCACGTCCACGTCCGCCTGGTCGCGCTGGTTGCCGCGCGGGCACACGTCGGGCTGCTTGCCCGGCACGTACTCGCTGGCCGTGATGAAGCCGTGCTGCAGCGCGTCGATCCCCATCCGCGCCGCCTCGCCAAAGGTGACCGCGCACAGGTGGCCGGTCACGCGCAGCCCCCGCGCGTGCGCCGCGTCGATCGTCCAGCGCAGCACGTCGCGCGGGCCGCTCATCACCTTGAACCAGGTGGCGCCCCGCCCCGCCCACTCGTCCACGAAGCGCCGCGCCTCTTCGGGCGAGTCCACGCCGCGAAACGGGCCCGTGCGCCGCGTGCCGGCCACGATGTACGGCCCGGCGATGTGCAGCCGCGGCCCGGGGATCTCGCCCGCATCGATCCCGCGCTTCAGCTCCACCTCCTGCTCGGGAAGCTGGCTTCCCGCCGTCATCGCCGTGGTCACGCCGAACGCCAGGTACAGGTACGCGCTGGCGTTCATCGGCACCGTGCGCCGCAGCCCGCCGAAGTAGGTGTGCTCGTGCAGCGAAACCAGGCCCGGGATCACGGTGTGACCGGTCAGGTCCAGCACCTGCGCACCGGAGGGCACGGGCGTGGTGGCGCGGGGGCCCACGGCGTCGATGCGCCCGCCCCGCACGATGATCGTCTGGTCCTCGCGCGCGGGCGCGCCGGTGCCGTCCACCAGCCGCACGTGCGTCAGCGCCACAACGGGCGCGTCCACGGCGACGAACGGGCGGACGGCGGGGGTGACCGACGGCCGGGGCTGGGCGAAGGCCGGCGCGGCCAGCAGCAGCGCCAGCAGGGCGAGCGGCGGCCGGCGAAGGGCGTTCAGCATGTGCGGTGCGTGCGTGGGATGGAGGATGGGATGCGGCGCCGAAGTATGCATCGCCCGGTGCCGTCAGACCAGATCGGCCCGAAAAGCCACGAGGGCGCAAACAACGGACTTCAGCCGGCGCTCGTCACGGGTGGGGAGATCGCGGGGATGATCGGGCACATCGGGGTCGACTGGACGCACCATTCGACGGCGCTAGGCTACTGGCTGGCGGAAAGCACCAGGGGCGCGGGTTCATGACGATGGCGTGCCGCGCCTACGTCGACCACGCGTTCGGCAAGCTGGGGCTGAACCGGATAGAGATCCGCGCGGACACGGAGAACCGCCGCAGCCGCGCCGTCCCGAGCGGCTGGGCTTTCGGCTGGAGGGCTTGGTGCGCGAGGCGGAGTGGCTGCACGACCGCTTCGTGGACCACGCCGTCTACAGTCTGCCCGCCCGCGGTGGCAGGGATCCATGCCGACCGCTGGATAGCTCCGGAGTCTCGCTGAACATCGGCGAGTCACTCCGATCTGCTCCGTCGCTGGAGCAGGCCTCGATTGCATACCACAATGGGGTGCAGCGTTCGAAGCTATTGGATGTCCTGCGCCGCTTCCCGAACCCATTCGGCCAGCATGGGGATGGATGTCGTGCCGCTGACCATCCGCTCCCGAAAGATGAAAGTGGGCGTACCAGAAACGCTCAAACCCTGTCCCAATGCCATGTCGGACGCGATTCGTGCGCGTGGGCGTTCCGCCTGTACGCACTTCTCGAACGCGGTGAGGTCCTTCACCCCAACTTCTTCCGCGTACCTGCGCCACGGCTTGGCGCCGATGGAATCCTGGTGCTGAAACAGCGCGTCGTGGTAGGCACCGAAACGATCCTGCTCACCTGCACATTCGGCGGCAATTGCGGCGGGAAGTGCGTGCGCGTGGATGTCGGTCAGAGGAAAGTGCCGGTACACCAGAGCCACGATATCTGGATGCTCCGCCCGGATTGCCTCCAATGCGATCCGACTTTGCGCGCAGGAAGGGCATTGGAAGTCGGAGAACTCCACGATCTTCAGCGGGGCGTCCGGCGAACCAATGATTGAGCCTGTGGCAGCCACCTCTTTCCAGTTTGCCACCGAGTCGACGGCGATGACCGGCGACGTGGATTTCGAGCCTCCGAATTCCCTGCGCACAAGCAGCCCGGTCACAATTACCGCGCAGACTACAAGCACGCCGGTAAGGGCGTTCGATAAGAAGTTCTTCATCGCGCGACCTCAGTTCAGGCCCACCACCGAGTAAACCCGAATCTGCGGAACGTCCGCATCATCAGTCGCTACCGCATAGGCTTTCCGTCCTCGAATCAATCGCAGGTCCACGTTAGCCGGGAGCGCCGCTGAGCAGATCGGTGTGCCCGTTTCGTTGAACGCGGTCCAACGGGTCGGCTGCCTATCCGGTGCCAGCAACCCGAGCCAGATCCGGCCCTCGTCATCGACGACGAAGTTCCGAAACGCAGGCCAGCGTTCTGGAAGAGACTTCCGCAGGGCTCGCCCGAATACTTTGTCCATGTCTTCCGTTGCCGCGGCGATGTCGCGGTTCGTAATACCCGGCCCGGCGAATGGAAGAGAGAACCCGCCGACCTGCTGCCCGTCCAGGGAATGAATGGCAATGGCGATGGAGTCTCCCCAGCCATAATAGATCTTACCATTGGGCCCAAGCCGGACCAGTGCAGGTCGTGCGAAGGGGTCGCTGGTGACGCTGACGGCACGCCCGTTACGTACGATCAGCGGCTGCAGCACCGGCACAACCAGTACCGAGTCCTGACGTGTACGGCCGTCCCACTCCAGAAGCCGGACCGCTTGGGTGCGATTGTGATCGTCAGCCGCGCTCGCTCCCGCCACGTACGGCTTTCGATGTATGGCAAAGAGCGCTCTCTGCCCCGGTAGCTGCTCTACCCAGTTCGGTGGAGTGCCCGTAGAGGTAGATGCGAGGTTCCGGTCGTACGCAATCTTCCCCGAGTCGGGCGCAAAGACGCTGAGGCGGTAAAGCTCTAGGTCATAGACGAGAAGACTATCTCCGGGCAGGACCTGCACAGTACGGACGTATCTGAATTCGCCAGGCCCTCGTCCCGGCCTGCCGACCGTGCGCAAAGGTCGTGCATCTGGAGAGAGGACCGCTACGCCACCCTGCAGCGGGTCGGCCACGTAGATTCGGCCGCGGGAGTCAACGTCCAAGCCTTCCACGCGGCTCAACGTCAGATCAGGGTCGCTGGATGCGACGGAGGTGAAACTGCATGAGGGGGCAGCAACAGACTGCCACGCCAGCCCCGCAGCCGGTGCCGCGTTCGTATCTCTGCACGCTCCCGCGCCCAACAGAATGGCGACGATGGCAGCCGCGCAGTTCGGAGTCCGATGCATCTGGGGAGCACTAGGTAAAGGGGGAGGGACAAGGACCACCGGCCCGGTTGCCAGGAGGCAACCGGGCCCGTTGGTCATCCGCGTTGGCTCACGAGCACGAGCACTCGCCTCCGGAGCTCGAGCAGATGTTCCCCTCGACCACGGCGCCGTCGGCCGAGGTGCACCTCGCCATCACCGTGTCACCGCCCCCCGGCGCAAGCGACTGGGCGTTGCCGGTGGTGGCGAGCACGCTGCCGCCGAGCGCGATGATGGCCAGGGCTCCGAGGTTGATCAGCTTCTTGTTCATAACGCCTCCCGAATGGGGGTGAATATTTGACGGAAAGCGTCTCTTTCCGACATGAAACCATGAAGCAACCACCGTGCCCAGTTTCCAATTTGATGTCTTCAAAAGTGCGAATAAAGAAGTAATGAGTCTTCTACAGAACGGTCCGAATCAGCGCAAACATATGGTACATGCCTGCCTACGAATGTTTCTCCTGCGAAAGATTAAGGCCGTAAACTTACCTTATAAAAACATGAGTTAATCGCTGAGGCAAGGCATGCAGCGCGCTTGGAAGAGGCACTCAGGGGGGCAGATGTCGCAGTGAATGGGGCTGAGCCGCCTCAGTCGGGCAAAGCCATGATTTGTCAACATCTACCTGTAACACAAAGGCCAAAAAGGATCTCAGTGTCCCTCCTCAGACATTGTGAAATTCGGCCACGTTGTGGCGGGCCCACGGCGTCGATGCGCCCGCCGCGCACGATGATCGTCTGATCGTCGCGGGCGGGCGCGCCGGTGCCGTCCACCACCCGCACGCGTGTCAGCGCCACCACGGGCGCGTCCACGGCGACGAAGGGGCGGACGGCGGGGGTGACCGCCGGCCGGGACTGGGCGAAGGCCGGGACGGCCAGCAGCAGCGCCAGCAGGGCGAGCGGCGGCCGGCGAAGGAATTTCAGCATGTGCGATGCGTGACGTGGAATGCGGAGGATGGGATGCGGCGCCGAAGTATGCATCGCCGGGTGCCAGGGGTCCAGCGTGCGGTGGACCGGCGCGGCCCGTGGATCATCCTCCGCCCGATTGGGGCCGTGCGACAACGGGCGGACCTGTCCGTCAAACAGCCTGTGACCCGGCGCATGCGCCCGGCCCGGGACAACACAGTGGCGAACTTCACATCTTTTGCGTACATTTATGATCATGCCCTCCCGTCACTCCGCTTCCGAGCCTACTTCCGACCAGCTGCTCGCGATCATCCGCACCCAGACGGAGATCGCGAAGCTCGGGCTGGACCTCGAAGGCGTAATGGGGCTGGTGGCCCGCGAGGCCCAGGCGCTGACGCGGGCCTCCGGCGCCGTGGTGGAGCTGGCGGAGGGTGACGACATGGTGTACCGCGCCGTGTCGGGGATCGCCGCCAACCAGCTGGGGCTGCGCCTGAGCCGCGCCACCAGCCTTTCGGGGATGAGCGTCGCCACGGGCGCCCCGCTGCGCTGCGACGATTCCGAAGACGACCCGCGCGTGGACCGACAGGCGTGCCGGCGCGTGGGGCTGCGGTCCATGGTGGTGGTGCCGCTGGCGTACGACGACGCGCCCGTGGGCGTGCTGAAGGTGCTGGGCGCCCGCCCCGGCGCGTTTGGCGACGCGGACGTAAAGGTGCTGGAGCTGATGTCGGAGCTGATCGGCGCCGCCATGTTCCACGCCGTCCACTACGGCGCCGACGAGCTGTTCCGGCTGGCCACGCACGACAGCCTTACGGGAATCGCCAACCGCGCGCTGTTCTTCGACCGGCTGCGGCACTCCCTGGCCCGGGCGCGGCGCGAGGACTATCCCCTGGGCGTGCTGGTGCTCGACATGGACGGCCTGAAGCGCATCAACGACCAGCACGGGCACCGCGCGGGCGACGCGGCGCTGCGCGAGCTGGCGGCGCGGCTGGCGGGGGTCCTGCGCCAGTCCGACACGGTGGCGCGGCTGGGCGGCGACGAGTTCGGCGTGGTGCTTTCGCGGGTGGAGGACCGGGAGGGCGCCTGGGTGGCGGCGGACCGGCTGTCCACGGAGCTGGACCAGCCCCTGGTCTTCGAAGGCACGCCGCTCGCGCTGGGCGCCAGCGTCGGCGTGGCGGTGTTTCCCGACGACGGCGAGCAGCCGGACCTGCTGGTGGAGGTGGCGGACCAGGCGATGTACGCCATCAAGCGCCAGCGCACCCTCGCCCGGGAGCGCGTCTCCGCCGGCCGCTGACCCGGGACGGTGGTGCATCAAAGCAGCGCGCGGGAGGCCGTCCGGCTTCCCGCGCGTTTTCCGTGCATCCCCAGCGTCCCTTCAACGGCCAGGTCCAGCAAAAAGGTTTTCTCACGCAGAGGACACAGAGGCCACAGAGGACGTCATATCACTCCGCCTCCGCGCCCACCGCCCCGTGACCCCGTCCACGGGTTGCTGATCCGATCCTCCCGCCCCTCCGCCTTTTCGGTCCCCCGGCGCCTCGCCGGACCCGCGGCCGGCAGCCACGCGTGCGGCACGTGGAACGACGCGCATCACACCGTGACACGGCGCGTCTAGGCGAAAGCGAAGAAAGGCAATATGTTGGGACACACATTACACAATCCCGCGCCAAGGCCGTCGCGGGCCGCTCCATGTTGATCCCTTCATCCGGAAGTGGCGACCCACCATGACCCTCGCGCCGCCTCGTCCCGCCCAGCGTGAAGCCGCCGCCGCGCCCGCGGCGCTCACCGATCCGGACGTCGCGGCCGTCGCGCGGATCAGCGCGGTGCCCACCATCCTCAAGGTGATCTCCGAGACCACCGGCCTGCGCCTGGCGCTGGTGGCGCGGGTGACGGACGATTCGTGGACGGCGTGCGCCACGCTGGACCGTCTGGGGCTCGGGCTGAATGCCGGCGACAGGCTGGACGTCGCCACCACGCTGTGCCGCGAGGTGCGGCGCACGCACGAGCCCGTCATCGTGGAGCACGCCAGCCAGGAGCCCGAGTACTGCGGCCACCTCGCGGCAAAGACGTACGGCTTCGAGAGCTACATCGCCACGCCCATCTTTCGCGCGGACGGCCGGTACTTCGGCAACGTGTGCGCGCTGGACCCGCTCCCCGCCCGGCTGCGCGACGGCAAAACGCTGGAGATGATCAAGCTGTTCTCCGAGCTCATCGGCCTGCAGCTTTCGCTCGAAGACCAGCACGACAGCGACCTTCAGGCGCTGCGGGACGAGCGCCGCACCGCGCAGCTGCGCGAAGAGTTCATCGCCGTGCTGGGGCACGACCTGCGCAACCCGCTCTCCTCCGTCATCACCGGCAGCGCCTTTCTGCTGGACATCAGCGACGAAGCCGGGCACCGCACCATCCTGGAGCGCATCCACAGCAGCGGCCAGCGCATGGCGCGCATGATCGACGACGTGCTGGACTTTGCGCGCGGCCGGCTGGGCGGCGGCATCGCCATCGCCCCCGAGCAGGTGCAGGACGTGGCGGAGCTGGCCGGCCGCGTGGTGGCCGAGATCGCCGGCGCGCACCCGGAGTGCACGCTGCGGGTGACGTACCGCAACGCCGGCGCGGCCCGGGTCGATGCCGGCCGCGTGGGGCAGATGATGTCGAACCTGGTGGCCAACGCGGTGCAGCACGGCCCCCGCGGCGAGCCCGTGGACGTGGCGGTAGAGGGGGACGGCGACGCCGTGCGCTTTGCCGTCACCAACCGCGGCGAGCCCATCTCCGCCGAGCTCCTCCCCCGCCTCTTTCAGCCCTACGTGCGCGGCGCTGGAAGCCTTCCCCGCGCCGGGCTGGGGCTGGGGCTGTACATCGCCAGCGAGATCGCCCGCGCCCACGGCGGCGCCATCGAGGTGTCCTCCACCGCCGAAGCCGGCACCACCTTCACCGCCGTCCTGCCGCGCTCGCCCTCACCCGCGGCCCACAAGGGCGAATGAATTCGCAGCAACAACCACACGAAGGCCGCCTTCGCGGACTGGCGGCTCTGTCGTGTGGGCACGTGCCTGCCACGTAGCGGGTTCGTCGGTGGCTGCTGGCAAGATCCTGATGGATCGGGATCGAATTCTCCCCTCTCCGTGAGGAACGAACGGGGAGGGGCCGGGGAGGGGCACCCGGCCGGTCGCAGCCCGAACCCCTTTCGCCGAGCCACTGCCTTCAGCCCCACCCCAACCTCCCCCAGCAGTTTTGGGGGAGGTGGGCGAGTAATGCGAGCCCGGAGGGGGCGCACCCGGTCGAAGCGGGATCGAATTCTCCCCCTCTCCTCGCGCAGGTTGCGAGGGGAGGG
>NZ_DASWNM010000080.1:0-85767 GCF_036399255.1 Longimicrobium sp. | reverse complement strand
CGGCTTCATGCCGCGGGCCCAGCCCCGTCGTTCTGCTGGCGAGGTCCTTCGGTCGGCGCGAAGGTGCAGTGTACAAACGAGGTACGGGGTGGCGCCTCCCTCAGGAAGTCAATCACGCTGGGAGGTTTGGCAACACCCTCTGAGGGAGCGCGTCACGTCCAACCAGAAGTCACAACACAGGTTGCGCGCGACCGAAGGACCTCGTCTCGGTGGCGCAGGGGCCAGGTCAGGGCGCGGAACCAGCCCCATCGTTCTGCTGGCGAGGTCCTTCGGTCGGCGCCAAGGTACAGCGTACCAGCGATTTGCGGGGCGGCGCCTCCCTCAGGAAGCCAATCGCGCTGGGAGGTTTGGCAACACCTGCTGAGGGAGGCGCCGCGCTGGCGACGAATTGTCCCAGCCCGAAGAATCTCCATCGGCAGGCGTGCCGCCGGTCGAGCGGGGGGCCTCGCGCGGGGAGCCTTCCGCCGACGGTGGGGGGCCCGATCGATCGGTGCGCCGGCTTCGCTGCAGCGGCGGGATGCGAACGCGCTCCCCCTGCCCGGGTGGCCGTTTTCCGGATCCCGGATGAAGGGTTGATGAGGAGAAAATCATCCGGATTGCGGAGTTCCCGCCAAAAACGTATGGTTTGTCCGGTGCCGGCTCCCTTGCGGCACATCTCTGCGTTCCGTCCACCCGCCACCCCGCACCCTGCATCCGTATGAGACGATTGCTCCTCGCGCTCCCGCTGGCCACGCTGCTCCCCGGGGCGCTGGCCGCGCAGCCCGGCCCGGAACGGGAGGCCGTCCGCATCGACTACGTGGAAGAAACCCTGCCCAACGGGCTGCGGGTGGTGTACCACGTGGACCGCTCCACCCCGGTGGTGGCGGTGGACATCTGGTACAACGTGGGCAGCAAGCACGAGCAGCCCGGCCGCACGGGGTTCGCGCACCTGTTCGAGCACATGATGTTCAAGGGCTCGCGCAACGTCCCCGACGGGCAGCACTTCGCCCTGCTCGAGAACGCCGGGGCCCGCTCGGGCGCCGACATCAACGGCACCACCAGCTGGGACCGCACCAACTACTTCGAGCAGCTGCCCAGCAACCAGCTGGAGCTGGCGCTGTGGATGGAGGCGGACCGCATGGGGACGCTCACCGAGACGGTGACGGCCGCCAAGCTCGACAACCAGCGCGAGGTGGTGAAGAACGAGCGCCGCCAGAGCGTGGACAACCAGCCGTACGGCGGCTGGATGGAAACCATGCAGTCCCGCCTGTTTCCCCAGGGGCACCCCTACCACCACCCGATCGTGGGGTCGATGGAAGACCTCTCCGCCGCCACGGTGGACGACGTCAACCAGTTCTTCCGCACCTACTACGCCCCCAACAACGCGGTGCTGGTGGTGGCGGGCGACCTCGACGTGGACCAGGCCAAGGCGATGGTGCGCCGGCACTTCGGCGACATTCCCCGCGGCCCGCAGCCGCCGCCGCTGCGCTCGGCCGCGCTCCCCGCCACGCTGGGGCGCGCCTACCGCGAGGTGATCCAGGACGCCAACGCGCCGGCGCCGGCCGTGTACGTGGGCTTTCGCGTGCCGCCGGCCCGCAGCGAGCAGGCCAACGCGGTGAACCTGCTGGCCTCGGTGCTGGGCAACCAGTCGTCGGGGATGTACGAGTCGCTGGTGCGCCGGCAGCAGATCGCCACGGGGATGGGCGTGTTCAACCTGGGGCTGGTGGACGGGGCCGACATGCTGATCGTGCTGGCGCAGGGCAAGCCGGGCGCCAGCGCCGACTCGCTGGAGGCGGCGGTGCTGCGCGAGCTGGACGGCGCGGCGGCCAGCGTGACGCAGCCGGCGCTGGACCGCGCCCGCGCGGGGGTGCGCTTTCAGCTCATCGACGGGCTGCAGCGCACCGGCGGCTTTGGCGGCCGGGCCGACATGCTGGCGCAGGGCGCCACCTTTTACGGCGACCCCAACTGGATCAACACGCAGCTGGCGGAAAACGACGCGGTGACGGTGGCGGACCTGCACGCGGTGCTGCGCGAGCGTCTGGTGCCCACCAACCGCGTGGTGCTGGTGTACGTGCCCGCCGCCGCCGCCCAACCCTCTGCCCCGGGGACCCGATGATGCGCCCGACCCTTGCCCTTGCCGCGCTGCTGGCCCTGGCCGCGGCGCCCGCGGCCGCGCAGCCGGAGCAGCCGCCCGCCCCCGCGCCGCTGCGCCCCTACGCGGTGCCGCCGCTGCAGGAAACCACCCTGCCCAACGGAATCCGCGTGGTGGTGGTGCGCCAGGCGCGGCTCCCGATCGTGGAGGGGCGCATCCTGGTGAACGCGGGCGCCCAGCAGGACGCCGCCGAGCAGAGCGGGCTGGCCGTGCTGACGTCGGACCTGCTTTCCGCCGGCACGGGCGACATGACGGCCACGCAGATCGTGCAGGAGATGGAGCGGCTGGGCGCGCAGTTCAGCACCTACGCCAGCTACAGCCAGGCGTTCGCCAACGTGACGGCGTCGAAGTCGGCGTTTCCCGAGGCGTTTGCGCTCGCGGCGCGGACGGTGGTGTCGCCCAGCTTTCCCGAGTCGGAGTTCCAGCGGGCCCGCGCGCAGGCGGTGGCGGGGCACCTGGGGCTGCAGAGCAGCGTGGAAGGGCTGGCGTTCGAGACCTTCGTCCGCGCGGTGTTCGAGCCGTCGGCCCCGTACTCGCGCATGCCCACCGGCACCCGCGCCACGCTGGAGCGCCTGACGCGCGACGACGTGGTGGCGTGGCACCGCACCAAGTACTCGCCCGGCAACACCATGGTGCTGCTGGTGGGCGACGTTACCCTGGACGAGGCGCGGGCGCTGGCCACGCGCACGCTGGGGTCGTGGAACGCCCCCGCGGTGCAGGTGCCGCCGGCGGAAAACCGTCCCGTGCGCCTGACCGGCCACCGGGTGATCCTGCTGGACCGGCCGGGCTCGGTGCAGTCGGGCGTGTACGTGGGGCAGGCCGGCATCGGCTTCGCGGACCCGGCGTACATCCCCATGCTGGGGCTGTCGCAGGTGCTGGGCGGCAGCTTTCGCAGCCGGCTCAACGCCAACCTGCGCGAGCGGCACGGCTGGACGTACGGCGCCAACAGCTCGCTGACGGCGCTGCGCGGCGCGGGGCGCTTCGACATGAGCTCGTCGGTGCGCACCAACGTCACCGACAGCGCGGTGGCCGAGATGGTGCGCGAGTACAGGCGCATCGCCACCGAGCCGGTGCCGGCCGAGGAGCTGCAGTCGGCGCTGTTCAACATGGCGGGCAGCTTTCCCAGCAGCGTGCAGACGGTGCAGGAGCTTGCGCAGCGCATGCAGTCGGTGCTGCTGTACGGCCTGCCGGCGGACTACTACAACACCTACCGCGAGCGGCTGACGGCGGTGACGCCCGAAGACATTTCCCGCGTGGCGCGCGAAAAGCTTACGCCCGACGCGCTGACCATCGTGGTGGTGGGCGACCTGGCGCAGATCGAGCAGCCGATCCGGGCGCTGAACCTGGGGCCGGTCGAGGTGTGGGACACCAGCGGCAACAAGATCCGCTGATCCGGAAAAACAAAGGCAAAGGTACAGAGGAGCAGAGAAAAGCCAGAGGAGCAGAGGAAGACCAGGTGTCCTCTGCTCCTCTGGCTTTTCTCTGTCCCTCTGTACCCCACGCTTTTGATGGATCTGCAGGATGGCGAAAAGAGAGAGGACGTGGATGAGACCTTCATCCGCGTCCTCTCTTCCTCCGCGTCCTCCGCGCGAACCGTCAGCGCGGCGGAAAGCCGATGCGGATGGTGTCGCGCGGCGCCTCGGGGCGGGGCTGCGCCGGGATGAAGATCACCGGCGGCTGCTGCGGCTCGGGCTGCGGCTGCACCGGTGGCGGCGGCGGCTGCGGCTCGGGCTGCGGCTGCGGTTGCGGCTGCACCGGAGGCGGCTGCTGCTGCGGCGGCTGCTGGGCCGGGGGCTGCTGCTGCACCGGCGGCTGCTGCGCGGGCGGACGCTGCTGGGCCGGCGGGCGCTGCTGCACCGGCGGGCGGCTGGGCTGCGGCTGCTGCGGCTGCGGACGCGCCGCGGGCACGGACGGACGCTGCGGCTGGGGCTGCGGCTGCGCCGACGGCCGCTGCGGCTGCGGCGCGGGGCGCTGCACGGCCGGCGCGCCGCCGGAGGGCTGGCCTTCGCCCGCGCTCGGCCGCGGCTCGCCGGAGGACGGGTTGCTGAAGGCGGGCGTGGAGCCCTCGTCGCCCGGCACCTCGTCGCTGCCGCCGCCGCCCACGCCGTACCCGTCGCGCGGCGGGATGGGCGTGGCGCCCTCGACCCCCTCCTCGCCGCCGGCGCCTTCGCCCGCGCCGGCGATCGGCGCGCCACCCTGCTCGCCGGACGCGGCGGGGGAGGCGGGCTGGTCATCGCCGCCGCCGCCGGAGAGCGCGGCCCACGCGGCGGCGGCCACCAGCAGCAGCGCCACCACCAGGATCACCGGCCAGCGGCGGCCGGGGCGCGCGGTGGAGGGCGGCACGGTGTGGGCCGCGTGGCTCACGTGCGCCGGCGGTCGCGCGGTGGGCCGGGCCGCGGGCGCGGCGGCCGGCGCCGGCGCGATCACCGTCCCCTCGTCGTCGCCGTCGTCCGCGATCCGCGGGGGGACCACGGGGACGGCCGCGCGGCGGGCGGGGGCGACCATGGTGGCGTCGTCCTCGTCGTCGTCCGGCGGAAGGACGGCGACGTGCGACAGGGCCGCGTGCACCTGCGTCTTGAGGTCCCGGTGCGTGGCGGCCTGCAGCGCCTGCGAAAAGGCGTCCGCGTCCGGGTAGCGGTCGGCGGCGTCCACGGACATCGCCTTCATCACCACCTGCTCCACCTCGGGCGAAACCTGCGGGTTCAGCTCGCGGAGGGGGCGGCGCACGGTCCACCCGGTGGGCACCTGCCCGGGCTCGCTGGTGAACGGCCGCTCGCCGGTGAGCAGCTGGTACCCCACCACGCCCAGGCTGAAGACGTCGGTGGCGGCCGTCAGGTCGCGCGCGCCGCGAATCTGCTCGGGCGAGGCGAACGCGGGCGACAGCGGGTTGGCGCCCATCCCGCGGGTGACGGTCTGGTCGTCTTCCATCACCTGCGCGATGCCGTAGTCCAGCACGCAGACGCGGACGTCGTCCTTGTTGCCGTCGTGCGCATCGGCCAGGAAGATGTTGCCCGGCTTTACGTCGCGGTGGATGAGGCCGGCGCGGTGCCCGATGGCCAGCCCCTCGGCGGCGTCGCGCAGGATGCAGAGGGCGCGCTTGAGCGGGGGCTTTCCGGCGCGGGCCAGGTACTGCGCCAGGTTCTCGCCGCGCAGCATCTCCATCACCAGGAAGTCCAGCCCCAGCTCCGGGTCGGTGCCCACGTCGTGCACGGTGACCAGGTTGGGGTGGTGCGGCAGGCTGGCGGCGGCCTGCGCCTCCTTGTGCAGCCGCTGGCGCAGCACCTCGCGCTGCCCGGGGTCGGCGGCGCTCAGGGTAATGACCTTTACGGCCACCGGGCGGCTGAGCCGGTCGTCCATGGCGCGGTACACCACGGCGAACCCGCCCCGGCCGATGACCTCTTCGATGGTGTAGCGCTTCACCAGCGTGTGGCCGGTGAGCAGGCCTTCCAGTCCAGCCATGTGTCCCTGCGTTACGCGCGGTCCCCGTCGCCCTCCGGCGCCGGCGGCGATGCCGGCAACCCCCTTTGTGTGTGGCAAGATGCGAACCGGCGGAGCGCGGCCGCATCCATCCCCCGGCACCCGCGGCGGCGTTCCGCGGGCGCGGGGCGGGCGGCGTCGCGGTCCAGGGGGCGGAGGATCTTGATCGGCCCAATCCGAAAAATCGGCGAGGCCGTGCGGCGAAGGGCCCGCGGAGCCGGCGGCATCGACGGTGCGGGGGAGGGATGGATGCCGCGCACCGGTGTCAGTTTGGGCCCGTTCGGCGCCGTGGCTGGACGCCCGGGCCCGGTGTGTGCGGAATGGACACGCTATGGCGCGTAACGGATTGGACACCTAATCTTCCCCGGGGTGCGTCCAGCCTGTCTTCTGGTCCCTTCCGCATGCCGAATCAAATTCGAGGAATTCATCCGCGCCTGGTTCCCCGGGCACCCGATCCGCGTCCGTCGCTCGCCATGCTTCCCGCCCTGCGGGACGCGGGCGACGACTTTGCGTGGGCGGTGTGGTACGCCGTGTGGCGTGTGCGCGACGGCGAAGAGCCCCCCGGCCCGGCCGCGGCGGCCGAGCGGCTGGACCGCTTTTATGCGGCCATCGGCGCCGTTCCGCCGCTGGACGAGGCGCTGGGCACGCTGGCCGGGTACCTGCGCGGCGTCGAAACGCGCCCCGCCGCCGCCGACGCGCTGCTGCGCATTTCGGAGTGGGCGCTGGAGCGCGGCGCCGGCGAGCCCGCCATCCAGTGCGCCGAAGCCGCCGCCGCCCTGCTCCCCGACAGCTCGCGCCGCGCCCTCGCCGCCGGCCGCGCAAACCGGATCATGGGCGAGGCGGCGCGCGCGGCGATCCACTACGAGCGCGCCATGACCATGGCGCGCATGCGGCGCAAGTGGCGCAGCTACGTACGGGCGCACCTGGGCCTGGGGCATGCGAAGAAGGCGCTGGGGGATCCCGCCGCGGCCCGGGCGCACTACTACACCGCGGCCCGCGCGGCGCGCAGCCTGTCCGGCGAAAAGTGGCTCGCCGCGCAGACGCGCCACGACCTGATGGCGCTTGCGAGCGAGCTGGGAGGGTTCGAAGAGGCGCTGACGCACGCGCGGCAGGCGCTGCAGTGGTACCCCCGGCACCACGCCCGCTTTCCCGCGCTGGCGCACGACACCGGCTTTCTGCTCGTCCGCATGCACCTGTACGCGCCCGCCCTGCCGCTGCTGCAGGCGGTGATGCGTCTGCCGGTGCCGCCCCAGGACCAGGTGATCGGCTGGAGCACCCTTGCCCGCGCGGCGGCGGGCACGGGGGACGCGGCCGCCTATCAGCAGGCGGCGGAGAACGTTCTGCGGCGGGTGGGCCTGTTCGACCTGCACGCCGCGGCGGCGTTCGACAACCTGGCGCAGGGCGCCTGCCTGCTTGCGCTGTGGAAGCAGGCAGAGCAGTACGCCTCGCGCAGCCTGGAGATCGCGGCCCGCGGCGCGCCCTCCGACTGCCGGGAGAACGCGTCGCGGGCGCTGGCTCACGCGCGCGAGCAGCGCATTCCACCGCACGAGCCGGTGGTGGAGGCGCGCATCGCCGGGCCCCTGCTGGAGCTGGCGAGAGACATGGCCCTTGCCCTGACCGTCTGGCGGGGCGCTACCTGGAAGCGCAAGCGACAGTCAGGGCCTGAGCGGCTGGGAAGCGTGTGATCCTCAGTTCCCGGATCCCATGGTGTACCCTCCCCGCTCGGTCGTCGTCTCCCCGGATTCCGTCGTGCCCGATGACGACGCGTCCTCGGTGTTCCCCGAGCCGATGGTGAAGCCGCCCGACTGCGTGGCGTTGCCGGAGCCCATGGTGTAGCCGCCGTCGTACGAGGGGCCGGCCGGCCG
Source organism: Longimicrobium sp. (assembly GCF_036399255.1). Classification (GTDB taxonomy): domain Bacteria; phylum Gemmatimonadota; class Gemmatimonadetes; order Longimicrobiales; family Longimicrobiaceae; genus Longimicrobium. The sequence continues at coordinate 78,294 of NZ_DASWNM010000080.1, read as the reverse complement.
GGCGTGGGCGTCGCTGCCGGTGGGGCTCTGGCCGCAGGCGGCCAGGGTGCACAGCAGAAGCGCGGCGGAGGGGATGCGATGGCTCATCATGGCGACCCGTTCTGGTTGTGGGATGGGTAAGATACGGCCGGGCCAACACTGCCCGGCCGTATATATTGTACATTCCACCATACCCGTCCCGCCACTCCACGCGGCCAATCACCATCCAGCGTGCTACATTCGCCACCTTGTATAGCCCGTGGCGCATTGGGGGCTTGATCGCAGCAGGCCTCACTCCAGCTGTGCACGGGCGAAGCGGTGGCGTTCCAGCCCGCCATCTCCGGGATCGTGCGGCATCTGCAACAGACTGCCACATCTCCCCTGCGCAGGACGCGCCTCCTCCGTTCCCCGCCGCCTGCACCCCGCATCAGCTACCCTATCCCCAGCCGCCACTCCTCACGACTTTTCGATTCCACTGCGCTCCGGGCACTTTAGCCGTTCACGTTGTGCACTTGAACGGCGCAAGACGCGCGGGACCAGGAGCGGGGGCGGATGGACGGAGCACGAAACCGGCGCAAGCCACGGCGGCCCAGGAGCGCGGCGCGGCGCACGCGCCGGCTGTGGTGCCTTCCGCCCGCGGTTACCCGCGAGCCCGGCGAGACGCTGGAGGGGATGCACGTGCTGAGCGAGCTGCCCCCCGCGCCCGCGCACGCGCTGTGGACGGCCCTGCGCGACGTGACGCTGTGGGCCGCCACCCCCGACGAGCGCCGCCCGGCCCTGTTCACCCCCGCGGCCGAGGCCCGCCGCCGCCCGGAGCCCGGCGAGCCGCTGGACCCGGCGCTGGAGGTGCCGCTGGCCACGCTGGCCACGGTGGTGAGCCACGCGGCGCAGGCCAGCGCGCCGGTGGTGAGCCTGGCGTGCCTGGACGTGTCGAAGTGGGCGCGCGCGCAGGGCGCCATGGGAACGGCGGTGAGCTTTGCGCAGGCGGCCGCGCTGGCCAGCCCCGACGACGCGCAGCCGGCGCTGGCGGTGGGGCGGCTGGCGCTGCAGTGGGGGCGGCCGGCACGGGCCGAGACGTGGCTGCGGCGCGCGGTGGGGCTGGCCCGCCGCGCCCGCGACTGGGAAAGCTACGGCAGCGCCTGCGTAAGCCTGGGCGAGATTCACCTGGCCAGCGAGCGGCTGGACGGGGCGGCCAAGTACTGGTGGCTGGCGGCGCGCGTGGCCCGCCGGCAGCAGCTGCGCTACGTGCGCGCCGAGGCCATGCACGGGCTGATGCGGGTGAGCATGGCCACGGGCGACCTGCAGGCGGCCGAGCCGTACGCGCGCGCCGCGCAGCGTGCGTACGGCCGCGCGCACCCGCGCATGCCCGACCTGCGGCACGACATGACGCACCTGATGGTGCGCCGGGGAGAGTTCGAGCGGGTGATGCCGCTGCTGCGCCGGCAGCTGGGCGAGGTCACGGCGCCGGGAATGCGGATGGCGGCGCTGGCGCTGCAGGCCCACGCCGCCGCCGAGCTGGGCGATTCACCGCTGTACGAGCAGAGCTGGAACGCGGCCTGGGCGCTCAAGGACCGCCCCGCCGCCGCCCCCCACCTGCCCCAGGCCCTGAGCCACCTGGGCAAGGCCGCCGCCCGCGCCAGCGACTGGCTGCGCGTGCAGCAGACCGTCCGCGCCTTCGACGAGCTCCCCCCCGACCAGCGCCGCGGCCCCGCCGCGGCCGAGGTCGCGGAACTGGCGCGGCTCGTCGGCAGTCAGCGTCAGCCCCACTCGTTTTAGTTCCAGCCCCTCAGACTTAGAAGACAGTCTCCATGGTGGGCCGGAGCCGCCTGCAATGCACGCAGGTGGCTCATTTCGCACGCTCATTTTTGCGGCTGGTGGAACATCTGATCCCGATTACAGTGGCCCGGCAAGCACGATCCGGAGACTCTCGATTGCGGGACTTGCGCGGGGAGCACCTCTGGACGTAATGTCCGGTACCTTACCCAGAGGAGGGGCCGTGGATTTCAGGTTGTTACGGGAGCAGGCTGGTCTCTCACAGGCCGAGTGCGCCAGAGAGTCGGGATACTGCGAGAAAACGGTTCGCCGGTGGGAGAACGGCAAGGCCACACCTCGTCCGGCTGTTCTGCGGCTTCTGGAAAGCAGGATTCAAGCGCGAGCCGTTCACGCGGATCATAATGAGCCCGCCTTCACCTTCATCGACTTGTTTGCCGGCATCGGCGGGCTCAGGAAGGGCTTCGAAGCGGCAGGGGGGAAGTGCATCTTTACGTCGGAGTGGGACAAGTACGCCCAGAAGACGTACAGAGCGAATTTCGGAGATGATCACCCGATCGCAGGCGACATCGTCGCCATCCCTTCGGAGCACATTCCGGAGCACGACGTTCTGCTGGCAGGTTTTCCATGCCAGCCCTTCTCGATTGCGGGGGTATCCAAGAAGAACGCGCTGGGTCGCCCCCACGGCTTCGCGTGTGAAACCCAGGGTACACTGTTCTTTGAAGTTGCAAGGATCATCGAGCACCACAAGCCGCGTGCATTCCTTCTGGAAAATGTCAAGAATCTGCTGACGCATGACGGCGGTCGCACCTTCCGCGTGATCAAGCAGACTCTTGAGAAGGAACTCGGCTATCACGTCACGGAAAAAGTCATTGACGCTCGTGCTTTCGTTCCGCAGCACCGGGAGCGCATTCTGATTGCCGGCTTCAAGGACCCCACGACGTTCGACATCAGGCGGATCAAACTACCTGACCCTGCGAACGGGCCACGTCTGGGGAGCATTCTTCATCCGGAGGATGGCACGGAGATTCCGGAGGCTCCGTATACCGATGCAGACGGTCGAGTTGCGGCGCGGTATCGCCTGACTCCGCACCTGTGGGATTACCTTCAGCGGTATGCTGCCAAGCACCGCGCCAAGGGCAATGGATTCGGATTCGGCCTCGTGGGACCCGATGACGTTGCCCGTACGCTCTCTGCAAGGTACTACAAGGATGGCGCCGAGATTCTGATCCAGACCGCTTCCGATACTCCTCGACGACTTACACCGCGGGAATGCGCCCGGCTCATGGGATTCGATCGCGAAGGCTCGCCTCCGATGGTCATTCCGGTGTCTGATACGCAGGCATACAAGCAGTTCGGAAACTCGGTGGCGGTTCCAGTCGTCGAACTCGTAGCAAAGCACATGGCCGCGCATCTGGCACGGCAGACGAACGCGGTGGAGCTCGACCTGTTCGAGCAGGTAGCATGAGCTTTGGCTGACGTAGTAACGCCGGCTGAACGCAGCCGGATGATGGCCGGCATCAAGGGAGCGAATACGAAGCCCGAGCGGCTCGTCCGCAGCTTCCTCCACAGACACGGTCTCCGGTTCCGGCTTCACGGGAAAGGACTGCCCGGGAAGCCGGATCTTGTTCTCGCCAGGCACAGAGCCGCGGTCTTTGTTCACGGCTGCTTCTGGCACCGGCACCCCGGCTGCAAGTACGCTTACAACCCCAAGAGCAATCCCGATTTCTGGCAGAAGAAGTTCCAAGAAAATGTCAGGCGAGATGAGCGCAAGGAAGAGGAATTGCGCCGAGCCGGCTGGCGCGTGTTCATCATATGGGAGTGTCAGACGCGCGATGAAGATCCAATGATGCGTCTGATCCAGGACATCCGGAGTGGCCGAGATGAGCGGAAATCTAGAGAATCTTCAGAGATGGATAGCGGAAGTCTCCGGTGACGAATGGCACTGGTACATCAAGGTGCTCTCCGGAAACGACACTCTGCTCAATGAGGCCCACCAGGCTGGGCCATACATCCCGAAATCAGCGATCTTCAGCCTCTTCCCCGGGCTCTCATCCGGGGAGAGACGGAACCCGCGGCTGCAGTTCGAAGCGTTCATCGATTCGCACGGAACGCGCTCCGTCGTGACGGTGATCTGGTACAACAACCGCCTCACGGACAACGGGACTCGCGATGAGACGCGGATCACGGGTTGGGGCGGGCGGGCTTCTCCGTTACTCGATCCGGAGTCAACCGGCTCGATCTGTATCTTTGCGTTCCGGAAGCCGAAGGTCGAGGATGCTGATGTTTGCCGGATCTGGCTCTGCAACTCGGTCGCTGAAGAAGATTATCTCACCAGCGTTGTCGGACCCGTAGAGCCGGGGCGGTGGCTGTTCGTACCGGCAAGCGCCGCGGCAGCACTGCTGCTTCCGGAGCCCGTGGAGTCGCCCTGCAGCCTTGCGCCGGGTGAGATCCCGACCGACTGGCTTCGCAGTTTTCCGACGGCCAGCGAAATCGTGGCACGAGCGGCGGCCGCCCGAGAGTCGAAAGGGCTCACCCCTGATGATCGCCTGCTCCGGCGCCGGGAATGTGAGTACGAGATCTTCCGGTCGATTGAGCAAGCCTGGGTGCTCCCGCGCATCAAGGAAGGATTCGCGACCGTTGATCTGTTCGTACATTTTGCGCACTCGGTAACGAACCGTCGCAAGTCCCGGAGCGGGGCATCCCTTCAGTTGCACGTGAAGCGCATCCTTGACGAGGAGCACGTCCCGCACGCCTATGATGCGATCTCGGAGGAGAAGAAGCGCCCTGATTTCCTGTTCCCCTCGGCGGAAGCGTATCAGAACACCCCGATTCCCACCGAACACCTGCGCATGCTGGCGGTCAAGACAACTTGCAAGGACCGTTGGCGACAAATCCTGAATGAGGCAGACAAGATTTCCGTAAAGCATCTGCTTACATTGCAGGAAGGTGTATCCACAAATCAGTTCGATGAAATGAAAACAGCTGGCGTAAAGCTCGTCGTACCCACTCCATTGATTCGGAGCTATCCCAAGACGGTGCGTTCTGAGCTCCTCTCGTTCAGCGACTTCATCAGGAACGTGGCATCGTTACCGGGTGCCTGACGCAGTTCGCGCGTTTGGTGACACTTGCGGAAAGCGCCGTCCCGTCTTACGGTCCCGAGGGCCCGTCGCGAAAATTCCCGTCGAACTCCCTCATGGATAACATTGGTTGGCGCTTTCTGCAGGTTCGCCCGGAGGCGGTGAGCCAGGATCCTACCCAGCAGGAATTCTTCGGGCCGGAGGAGGGGTCGGCAGGAGCACTCGTCCGGGAGTCAATACAGAATTCTCTGGATGCCAGATCCAAGGACCACGCAGGTCCAGTGCGGGTCCGGTTCCGCTTTGATCATTCGGAGAGTGCACTGTTCGCCGCTTCGGACTACTTCGCTGGCATTATCCCTCATCTACTGGCGCAGTTCCCGAACCATGTGCCCGCTGGTGACACTCCCATATCCTACCTGACGGTCGAGGATTTCGGTACTCGCGGGCTTCAGGGCGATCCCGCGCACACCATCTATGACGAGCATTCGGCAGAGAAGGAGGTTCGCAATGACTATTTTTACTTCTGGCGGAATGTGGGGCGTTCACGGAAAGAGGAAGCAGAACGGGGCAGATGGGGACTTGGAAAGACGGTTTTTCCTGCGTCGTCGACCATCAGTTCGTTCTTCGGCCTGACCGTCCGTGCGAATGATCAACGCAGGCTCCTGATGGGTCAGTCGGTGGGCATCATACATCAACTCAGCTCTCCTGACAGTAACAGGCGGATCTATGAACCGTATGGATATTTCGGTCGTTTCCAGGACACGAATGAATTGGCGCTTCCAATCGAAGACCCCGGATTCCTTGCCGCCTTCTCAAAGGCATTCAGTCTCTCCCGTATGAATGAGCCGGGCCTGTCGGTGGTAATCCCGTTTCCACAGAAGGAAGTACATCCCGAAGCGATCGTCCGGGAAGCAATCCGGAGCTATTATCTCCCGATACTCACGGGGGAACTGGTCGTTCAAGCAAGCAACGCGACTAATTCGTTCCAGATCACGGCGGAGAACATCCGCGAAGTGATCCGGACGCTCGACTGGCGGCCAATGCGAATGACTGCCAGCGAGATGATTGCATACGTTGATTTTGCTGCGGATGCGGTCAACGTGGCCGCGGGAGGTTTTTTCCTCCTGCCGGAGCAGGATCTGAAATCCGCACCGGACTCATTGAAGAAACGATTGCCCGAGGCTGATCTCCCGGCTCTGCAGGAGCAGTTTGATACAGGGGAACTTCTTGCATTCCGGATTCCGGTACTCGTCAAGAAAGCTCGGCAGACGGAATCATCTCATCTGGATGTATTTCTGAAACGAGATGATTCTCTCGGAAGTGGCACTGCCGACTGCATCCGGGAAGGACTGGCGATTACGCAGACCGGCAAGCAGCCGCGCCAGCCTGTCCGGGGCCTTGCCCTTGTCACTGACAAGCCGTTGTCAACCCTGCTCGGCGACTCCGAGAACCCCGCGCATACCAAGTGGCAGGAACTCTCCGACAAGATCAAGGAGCCAAAATACATCCACGGCCGCAGTACAGTGCGGCTCGTCAATGGTGCCGTGCAGCAACTCGCGGATGCTCTTTCCTTCCGTCCAGAGACACGCGACGAAAAGCTCCTGAGCGACATCTTCTTTCTTCCGGAAGATACTTCGGATCCCGCAAAGAAGGGGACCAAATCTCAGAAGGACCGCTCTGGAGAGTCGGAGCCCCCGTCAGTTATTCCGGAGCCGACCACCTCCGGAATTGCACTCTCCCAAGTCGTTGGCGGGTTCCGCATCAGCGCTGTGGAAGTCAGTGGACGAACCGTGGAATGGATTACCATCGATATGGCGTACGCCGTGGCGAGTGGAAATCCGCTGACGAGATATCGGCCCTTCGACTTTGACCTCGCAACGATGCCGATGCGTGGAAAGGGGATCACGATTGATGAGGTCTCCGGGAACCGGGTCAGACTGCGGGTAGTCGATCCACAATTCGTGTTCGCTCTCACCGGATTTGACGAGCGGCGCGATCTGATCGTCCGTGCGATTCCATCCTATGCGTCGGAGGCCGAGTGAGGCGCACTTTCAATTATACCGGGCGACGCCGAATCCCGCTGGATCTGATCTCGATTCGCGTATATTCGCTCGATTCAGGTGCACGGTGGTTCGATGCCGACCTGACGCGCCTGCATGAGTTGAAGCTTCCAGAAAACGCCCGGATTTTCGTAGAGGCGTATTTCGAACGCGCATACCGCCGATTCGCGTTCGGAACGGTTGCCTCGATCAAGGTGCCCGAAGACCGTAGCCTGGAGGAGATTGATTTCGGCGGGCGAATGCAATTCCGGGTGAAGGTCACGGATGTTACCGGAATGCACGGTAAACTCCTCGCATCCGCCGAGGAGATCATACCCGCACTTCCTCAGCAGGACGAGCGCGCCCACGAATCACTTCTGCCAGTTGAACCGCGTGGTGACATGGGGCAGGAAGTCTGGCGAGTGAATTTCGATGCAGGGGGGCCGTATCTGGAAGTCAATTCCGCCATAGACGGTGTAATGGATTTGTTCCGGAACAACAAGATGTTCGCAGCATTGGTGTATCCACACGCGCTGAGAACAATCCTTACTCAAGTGCTGTTGATTCACCGATCGGGATCGGACGACGCCGGGTGGGAAGCTCGATGGTTGCGCTTCGGCATGTTGCAGGTTTCCACTCCGGCTCCTGATCCGTCTCCTGGTGCCGCAACCGACGAAGAGATCACGAGCTGGATTGATTCAGTGACGGCCACCTTCGCGACCAGGCTCCGAGGGGCCGATTTCGTCCGCGAGGCTCAGAAGGAGGAGAAGCTCTGATGAAGCTGCGCGCACTTACGCCGGCAGGTGATGAACAATTCCGTGCATATCTCGACCGTCTTCGGGCTGGCGCGGAGGAGATGCCGCCTACCTTTCTGTTGCAGAGTTCGCAAACCTCATGTACGATCCCAAGTGGAGGGATCGAAATCGAGGTCGAACAACACGGTTTTCCAGACAAACTCTCGGCAGCCCACTATCTTGTCGAGCGTCTTCGCCCGGTGCCGCTTCAGGTCCAACGTGAGGAGCTTGGACTCTGGAGTTGGCTCAGCCTGTTCTTCTTTGACCAACTAGCCCCCGCCGCCGTTGGTGGAAAGCGGAAGCTGCTCGCAACCGAGTTGTACATCCCATCAACGCATTTTCAGCGGCGCTACCGGCACCTGCTTCTGGGTCCCTGTCTTGCCTTTCGCCTGCATGGAACTACTGCCCGCCTGCTGCTGACGAAGCCGCTCAACGTCTGGTCAGACGTGGAGGAGCAGTTGTTCGGCGTTCAGGAGGTGGTTCAGATCCCGGGGGCATTGCAGGCAGCCGATCTTCTTTACTTCGACGGAGTAAAGAACCAACCGAAGCGCGGTATTACGAATCGGAACAAGGGAGGAACGATCCGCCGTTTCCGGGAGGTACTGCAGCAACTCGACGTAACCTTTGATATCTTCGCCTTGGAAGGCCACGAAATCGTGGAATTGCTACCGAGCGAATTCGATCGCTACAAGGTTGTTAGCTGAGAGCCCGGTTCGATGCCGGAATCATCTTCCGCCAGCGTAAACCAGAACGTCGTCCCGATCCCCAGCTCGCTCTCCACGCCCACGCGGCCGCCGTGGGCCTCCACGATGCCGCGGGCGATGGGGAGGCCCAGGCCGGCGCCGGAGCGCAGGTCGGTGCCCTCGGCCTGCCAGAACGGCTCCCACAGGCGGTCCACGTCTTCGGGCGCAATGCCCGGGCCCGTGTCGCGCACCCAGAAGCGCACCCCATCCGCCTCGGGCGCCGCGCCCACCGTCACCGTGCCGCCGGCCGGCGTGAACTTCAGCGCGTTCCCCACCAGGTTGCTGAACACCTGCAGCACCCGGTCGCGGTCCGCGCGCACCGCCGGGCAGTCGTCCACCGACGCCGTCAGCCGGATCCCCCGCTCCTCGGCCAGCGGCTCCATCAGCCCCAGCGCCTCGCCCACCAGCTCCGCCGGCGCGCGGGGTGCCGCGTTCAGCCGCAGCTGCCCGCCCTCCATGCGCGCCACGTCCAGCAGGTCCTGGATCATCCGGTCCATGGCCTGCGCGTTGTTCACCACCCCCTCCATGGCCTCGCGCGCCGCCAGGGGGAGCACGCCGGACCCCAGCGCCGCATCCACGTTCAGCAGAATGGCCGTCAGCGGGTTGCGCAGGTCGTGGCTCACCACGCCCAGCACCGAGTCGCGCGCCCGCAGCGCCTCGCGCGCCTCGCGGTACAGGCGGGCGTTGTCGATGGTGAGCGCGGCGCGGCGGGCCACCTCCTGCGCCACCCCCAGCTCCGCCGGCCCAAAGCGCCGCCCGGGCTGCGTGCTCACCAGGGTAATGGCGCCCAGCGTGCGCCCCCGCGCCGTCAGCGGCACGATGATGAACGAGCGCGGGGGCGAGGGGCTGGCCAGCCACCGCTCGCGGTGCCGCTCGTCGTGGGCCAGCTTTTCCACCAGCGCCGGCGTCACCTCGGGGACCAGGATGGGCTCGCCCGTCTGCACCACGCGCAGCACCGGCCGCCGCTCCGGGTCGGCGTCGGGGGGATTTCGGACGTCGGCCAGCAGCCGCGCCTCGGCGGCGGGGTCGGCGTGGGCCACCGCCACCCGCCGGGTGCCGCCGTCCGGCTCGGCCTCGTCGATCAGGCAGTAGTCCGCCAGCACCGGCACCGCCAGCCGCGCCAGCTGCCGGAACCCCGTCTCGTAGTCGAAGGTGGCGCTCAGCAGCGTTCCCACCTCGGCCAGGAACGCCGCACGCCGCTCCGCCGCCTGGGCCTCTTCGCGGGCGCGCCGCTCGCGCTCCAGCAGCTCCGCGCGCATGCGCTCCGCCGCCCGGCGCCGCGAGATGTCGCGGTAAATGCCCCAGGTGCCCACCTGGCGCCCGTCGGCGAACACGGGCGTCCCCGTCACGTGCACCTCTACCTGGCGGCCGTCGCGCCCCTGCCGCACCGTCTCCAGCTCGGCCTTTTCGCCCGCGATCACCCGCGCCGTCAGCTGCTGCCCCTCGGCGCTCAGGGCGGGGGGGACGATGAGCTCGTTGATGGTGCGCCCGGCCGCCTCCCGCGGCTGCCAGCCGAACAGGCGCACCCACTCGCCGTTCACGTCCATCACCCGGTCTTCGTGGTCCAGCAGCACCAGCCCGTCAGGCGCGGCCTCGAACAGCTGGTCCAGGTAGGCGCGCTGCAGCACCAGCGTCCCCTCGCGCCGCTCGGCCTCGGTGATGTCGCGGATGACCAGCAGCCGCCCCGTATCCACCCCCGCCGCCTGCAGCGGCCGCACACGCACCTCCACCTGCCGCCGCGCGCGCCCCTCGCCCAGCGCAAAGCGAAGGGCGCCCGTCCTCCCCTCCGCCAGCGCCTCGGCGATCGGCGCCAGCACCTGCGCCGCGGGCCGGCCCACCACCTCGCCGCTGATCCCCAGCAGCTCGCGCGCGGCGGGGTTCAGGTCCAGCACGCGGCCCGTCTCGTCCACCACCACCACGCCGTCGGGCATCTCTTCCACCAGCGCCTCGCGCGCCACGGGCACCAGGTCCAGCAGCCGCAGGCGAAAGATGGCCCAAAAGAACACGGCGCCGCTCAGCATGAAGAGGAACGGCATGGGGTTGGCCGCAAACCGCACCGTCCGCGACAGGTGCAGCACGTTGCCGATCCAGGGCACGGCCGCGGCAAGGACGATGGCGACAGCCTGGCGGCGGTACAGGTGGGTGGACCGCAACGCCCGCAGCGCCACCATGGCCACGGCCAGCGAGAGCAGCGCCCACGAGTACCCCACGTGCAGCCAGAACCCCCAGCCGTTCACGCTGTCGATGGCGGCGTACCCGTCGCGCTCCACCAGCGCGAACCGCGACCAGAAGGCGTGGTGCAGCGGGTTGGTGAGCGCCATCCCCAGCGTAAGCAGGGGGATGGCGGATAGCAGGGCGACGGCGCGCGGGGTGAGCCACCGTTCGCGCCGGGTGTACTGCAGCGCGAACACGGCCCAGGCCAGCGGGACCACGATGGCGCCGGCCTGGGTGGCCTGGGCCAGAAGCAGCTTGCCGTGCAGGTCGGCGCTGGCGCGGTACAGGGCGTAGAACAGCGCCCACGCGCTGGACGAGGCCATCAGCAGCACGAACCCCGTTGCGGCGGGGACGCGCCGGTGCCGCCACGCGAACAGCGCCAGCGCCGCGCACACCAGTGCCGACACCAGCAGGGGGATGAAGAGGGGCGTCGGCTGCCAGGCCATGCGGGACGCGTGCGGCCGCCGTGCAACGGGCGCGGCGGTGCGGGTTCCAGACGCCCCGGTTCAAGGGGGCTGCGGATGGGTGGGACAGGAGGGAAAGATGCCCCCGCCCCGTCCATGCCCGCAAGCACGTACACCGGGCTGGCTGCGGCAAAAGACGCGCGGCAGGTGTAGCGGGCTTCCGTGCGCTTCAGCCGGCGATCTGCCGTCGCGGAAGATGCGGTACACACGGCGGTTGATACCAAACCCGCGGAAACCCCTGTCATTCTGAGGGAGCGCCCCACTCCGGGCTCTCGGGAAAGCCTCGGAGCCCGTTGGCGCGACTGAAGAATCTCCCTCCCCTCGCGCGGGACCCCTTCCCGGGCATCGCCCGGGAACCCCGCATCCGCGAAGATCCCGCCGTCCAGCACGCAGATTCTTCCCTCGGCACCACGCTCCCGCATCCAATGCGGAATCCGGGAAAAGACTTGTCTCACCCAGAGGGCGCAGAGGCCACAGAGGAACTGAACGACATCGATGTTTGGCCGGATCCTGTATAAAGGAGAGCCCTCGGCGGAGGGGATTCACGGCGTGGATCGGAGGCCCGCGACGGGCTGGTGCTTGCCAGCGGCCCGCTCGACGCGCATCATGAGCGCCTTCCGGAACCAAACCGGCTGACCAGAGCAAGGAGGCGACGACTTGAGCACGACAGCCGAACGCTGGATGTACGGCGGCGCCCGAACCCCGGCGCTGCTGGCCCTGGCGGCGTTCTGCGCCGTGGCGGCCCCCGCGGCCGCGCAGCAGGCACAGCCCGCCCCCGCACCACCCCCGCACCTCGCCGAGGTCCCGCGCGAAAAGGCGCTCCCCGCCGTCCCCCGCCCCGACGGCGAGTTCTGGCGCTGGCTGCGCGACGGCGCGCGGCGGCTGCGCACCCTGGACGGCGGACCCGTGGCGTTCGCCATGCGCTACCGCATCAGCCCGCAGCTGGCGCGGTCCATCCACGAAGCCGCGGAAGAACAGGGGCTGGACCCGGACCTGGGGTTCCGGCTGGTGCGGGCCGAGAGCAACTTCAACCCGCGTGCGCGCAGCCACGCCGGCGCCCTGGGGCTCACGCAGCTCATGCCGTTCACCGCCCGCTGGCTGGACCGGCGGATGACCTCGCCCGAGCGCATCATGCAGCCCGAGGCCAACCTTGCCGCCGGCTTTCGCTACCTGCGCCGCCTCATCGACAAGTACGGCGACCTGCGCCTGGCGCTGCTGGCGTACAACCGCGGCGAAGGCGCCGTGGACCGCGACCTGCGCCGGGGCCGCAACCCCGAGAACGGCTACACCCGCCGCGTCCTGGGCACCGGCACCGAGCGCTACCACGGCGACGGCCGCCACTCCCCCGCCGTTCGCAACTGACGCAGGGGATTGTGATTCGGGAAAAGCCCGACGGATTCCGCGGTTAGAAGTTGAAGCCCCGTTCGGCGAGCGTGAGCGAGCCGAGACGGGGCTTCTGGCCTTTCCAGCCGCGGGCTTTAGCCCGCGGTGTGTGGGTCGCGGGTCGTGGTCGCGGGTCGTGATCGCGGTCCCGGTCGCGGCCGCGGTGTGTTGCATCACGTCCCGTAGCGCTCCTCCGCCTCCCGCCGCCGCGCCGGCACCGGCGGGGCCTCCGTGGCCTGCGCCAGCGCCGTGATCCACGCGCGCATCACCGCGTCCACGGGAATGGCGAGCAGGTCCGCGGACGCACCCGCCGGCATGCGCGGCACGCGGGGGATGTCGATCGGCTCCACCGCGCGCGCCAGGTCACGCTCCCGCAGCAGTCCGCCCAGCTCCTCGATCCGCGCCAGCGCATCCTCCGCGTCCGCGGCGGGGGCGACGGTGCGGGGGATGCGCGCGCCGAACAGCCCGTCCGCCACCGTCGCCTCCACCGCGGCCGGCAGCGGCATCCGCGCGGCAAACGCGCGCAGGTCCGCCTGGAGGGCGCGCAGGTCCGCCGGGTCGCCCGCCGACACCAGCTCGGTGGAAAGGGTAAAGACGTGCTCGCGCGCGTTCAGCGGCAGCGCCCGGCCCAGCATCACCCGGCCGGGGTGGGCCTCGCCGTAGGGATCGCGGATGCGGATCTCGCGCCCGTCGGTCAGCGAGCGCACCATCGCGATCTCGTCGTCCATCCGCCACAGCACCTGGAACGCGCCCGCGACCGAATCCACCAGCGCCCGCGCCGCCGTCCGCCGCGCCTCGGGCCAGCGCATCCCCTCGTCCGAGGCCAGCAGGGTGGCAAGGATCGGCTCGCCGTGCGCCAGCGTCGCGCGCTCGGCCAGCGCCCACTCCATCCGCCGCTGCACCGAGCGCAGCCCCGCGTCGCCCTCGTCGTCTTCCGCGCTCCAGCGCTCGGAGTACCAGTACGACGCCTCTACCTCCAGCTCCAGCAGCGGATCGTGCGCCGCCCACGATTCCGCGGCCGAAAGCACGTGCTCGGCCGCGCGCGCCAGCGCCTCCGCGGGGGAGAGCGCGCGGATGCCGGCCACCAGCTCGTACCGCGGGTGCGACAGCAGCATCAGCGCGTGGCCGTGGTGCTCCAGCGCCGCCTCCACCAGCCACTCCGACGCCAGCCCCAGCGGCGCGGTGTCGGGACGGGGCAGGTGCTCCGCCGCGGAGGGGGGCAGCGCGCGCCGCAGCCGCTGCATGCTCCCGTGCAGCCGCGCCGCCGCAATCCCCAGTGCCGAGGCCGTGGGCCCGCCGGGCGCGTTCACCACGTGCGCCACGATGCGCTCCGCCAGCGACGCCGCCTCGCGCGCCACCGCGTCCGCCGGGTCCTCGCCGTCGGGCGGAAGCAGCGCGGCCAGCGCGGCGCCCTCGCTGGCGGTGGCCAGCACGCGGACGGCGTGGACCGCCTGCGGCGCCAGGGCAATCAGCCGCGCGCCTTCGGGAAGCGAACGCGGAGCGCGGGTCAGGACGGATGCGGTCATCGAACGGCTCGTGCTGGGGTGCGGCGGCCCGTGTAGCCTGTCCACATCCATATGCAAGACCTTCGCCATCCGTTCGGGAAACAGGCGGAGCGGGGGATGGGCGGTGGGTGAGGGATTCGGGCCGGGCTCAGAGTCGGGCAGGGATGAGCGGGTAAACCCGCTGCTGGAAAAGCGACAAGCCCCGTCCCGGCTCGCTTGCGCTCGCCGAACGGGGCTTCAACAGCATGCGGTCTTCGAGCCCTGGCCAGCCTGTCGAGTCCTCGATGAAAGCCGCGATCTGTCATTCCGAAGGAGGCGCCGCGCAAAACCCGCCCTTGTCGCATAACCCTGGCGCCGACTGAGGAATCTACCGTCTGAATCCTCGTAATCTGCTTCTCGCCCGGCACCGGCGGTTACAGTCCGCGCAGGCGGACTTTGCGCCTTTCCAGCGGCGAATTCATTCGCTCCTCAAGGCGGACACTACCGACCGTTTGGTGAGATCGCATCGATGAGTTCGGCATCCGGAGCCGGTAATACCATATCCGACCAAACTGTCATTCTGAGGGAGGCGCCGCGCGGTGCTCTCCTTTTGCCCAGGAGTGTGGCGCCGACCGAAGAATCTTTATCCGAAGCGGCAGGATCTTTCCGTCACGCGGGGTTCCCGGGCTCTGCCCGGGAGAGGGCTCCGCGCGAGGGGAGGGAGATTCTTCGGTCGCGCCAACGGGCTCCGCGAATTTCCGAGAGTCCAGGGAGGGCGCTCCCTCAGAATGACAGGTGCTTTTCCGGATTCAGTTTGAATCCGGAGGGCTAACCCTATTTCGCCAAACCAAACGGGACCGCGGATGGTGATCCGCGGCCCCGCTTTCGTCGTCACACCGGCCAGTCGCCCGCCAGCTCCACCTCGCACAGCTGCGAGGCAAGATGCGGATCGTCGCGATCCACCACCACGTAGAGCGTGCCGGGGCGCGGGCCGCGCGCCAGCCCCTCCACCTTGGCGTCGAACCCGGCGCCGGCCGCGTTCTCCAGCACCGTCCACCGCGCCTCGCCGTCCGCGCCGATGATCCCCACCGCCGAGCCGGCCACCGGCCCGTCGTCCACCGCGTTGGGCGATGCCTCCGCAGTGGCGGTGTAGACCAGCGCGCCCCCGAACGCCGCCGCGTCGGTAAAGGTCAGCCGGCAGCCGTCGATCTCGCCCAGCGCGTACTGGATCACGTTCTCAGGCCCGGGGGCGGGATGCGCGCCGGGGCCGTCCAGGTACGCCCGCAGTGCCGCCCACTCCACCTCGCAGGTGGCGTCCACCGGCTGCCGGCCATCCACCGCCGCGCCGTTGCCGCGGTTCAGCAGCACCAGGCGCCCCGCGCGCCACACCGCCCCCTCCACGTTCAGCTCGCTCCCCGCGAACTCCGCCGCATCCCGCAGCCGCGCATAAAAGGTCAGCGCCTCGCGCAGCTCCACGCGCGGCGCGGGGCCGGCGGCGTCGCGCACGTGCAGCACGCGCTCGCGCAGCGCCGACGAGCCCGAGCCGAACGCCACCACCATCTCGTCGCCGCACGCGTCCGGCACCGTGGCGCACGCCTCCAGGTCAAGCTTGAAGCGCTTGTTTCCGCGCACGTCGTCGAACTGCCGCAGCCCGCCCTCGCCCGCGGGGAGCGGAATGGCGCGGCAGAGGCCCGTCGCCGGGTCCGCCAGCGCGACGAAGTTGGCGTCGTCCTGCATCACCGCCAGCGCCCCGCCGGTCCACGCCAGCCCGGAGCCCGCCCGCACGTGCGCCGGCCGGTCCAGCGCGGCGTCCGCCCCCTCCGCGTACGTCAGCGGCACCGTGCGCACCACCCGCGCGCGCAGCGCCGGATCGCGCCGCGCGACCACCCTTCTCACCGCTTCGCTCATGGCCGTGCCGCCGCCGGAGGCGCGGGGACCAGGACCACGTAGTCGCCGCGGTCCGCGAGCCCCGCCGCGTCCGCCGTCGCCGGGTCGGGCACGGGGACGATAGAGATGACGGCGATGCGCGCGTCCGGCAGCCGGCGCGCCAGCCGCTCGGCCGTGCCCAGGCGGTGGTCGCTGTGAAAGGCGCCGTTGTAGTGCACCACCATCCACCCTCGCCACGTGTCGCGCGCCCGGACGATGGACTCCGCCATGGTCTCGTCCTTCAGGCACTGCGCCGCGTAGAAGCGCGCCAGCGTGGCGTTGGCCGCGGCGGTGTCGGGTGCGGCGCCGTGCCCCCCCATTCCGCCCATCGCCTCGCCAAAGCGGCGAAAGTACTCGCCCTCCGGCGCGCAGCGGCGTTCCGCCGCGTACAGGCGGCCGTGGCCGAACGGGAGCGTGTCCAGCGCCGCCATCCCCCCGCGCGACACCACCTGCGCCAGCGGGCGCGGGACGTTGGCCGCCACTACGGGCCAGCGGTGCGCGCGCGCCGCCTCCACCAGCGGCCGGTAGTCCGACGCGTAGTTGCCCCACGGCCGCGAGCGCGCCAGGAAGTCCGCCTCGGGCAGGCGCCCCACGGCGTAGTCGTCCAGCAGCGGCTGCACGTCGCGCTCGAACATTTCCAGCGACACCATCACCCGGCCCCGCCGCGCGGCCAGCGCATCCAGCAGCCGCGCCTCGGCGCGGTGCGTCGCCGGATCGTCGTGCTGCTCGCCGACGAGCACCACGTCGTGCCGCGCCAGCGAATCCGCCATCGTTCCCCACGGCACCCACCGCCCCGCCCGCGAGTCCCACACGCGCGGATCGGCGCCCGTCTGCGCAGCCAAGGGCGCGGCGGCCAGGGAGAGGGAGAGAAGAAGCAGGCTCAGGATCACGCTCACGCCGCGGGCCTCTTCTGCTTTCCAGCGTTGGACAAGGCGGCCTCCTCCGCCGCCGCCTCCCGATCATGCTCGACGTACGACGCCCAAAGCTTGCGGTAGTCGCCTCCGTACTCGGCCAAGGCGTTGCGGCGCATCTCAGCCACTTCGTCCAGAAGTGGATCGGGCAGCCACTCGCCGGTTCGCGCGTGATGGTCTAGCGCGCGCTTTACGAACGCGTCGTAGCGCTCCCCTGCCTTGCGCAGATCGAACTCATCCAGCGGATCTGGCTGCAATTCGTCAGTCATGAGATCTCTTCCATCAGGGCCAGCGGCGTCAGGATACGCGGAACGAAGAGCCCGAGTTCTTCGTTCAGCCTCTTGATCCTATCCAATTTGTTCGGATTCGCCAAATGAAGGTAGTTCCACGTGGCCAGAACGTCGCATTCATGATGTGACGCCAGGGCAAGGTGCATGGCATCTCCCTCCACATTCTTCGGCATCAGCTGATGACGCACGTAGAGGTCCGCCGTGAGCAGGATGTCGCGGCTGGAGGGGAGCTCTTCCAGATGCCGCACGAGTGCCAGCCGCAGGGCGGCCTGTTCCGGCCGTCCGCCCGCGAGCTCGTTCAGCACGGCGTGGCTGACCAGCAACTCGCAGGAGTACTGCGCGACCGCCCACCACCGGTGCGTGTTGGCGCGGCGCTCCGCAGAATCCGCGTCGGTGCGGGTCGTGTGGTACGCGCTCGGGATCGTCGTGTCGAGGTAGATGCGTGGCTTTGGCATGCGCGCGAAGCTATCAGCGCGCAAAGAGGCTCAGAAAGACCGCGTGCGAACACCGCCAACGGGCGCACAGGCCGGTTCGGCAGCTGGCGCAATCCGGGCGCGGATGAACGTGCACACCGGGGCGTGCGACCGGCTGCGGTCGATGTCGGGCGGCTCGACGAGCAAAGGGGCTGCGGAAGACACGCGTCTTCCGCAGCCCCTTTCACGCTTCGACACCCATGGCGTCAGCTCAAGGCGAAACACCGGCCCCGATCACAGCCCGCTCACGCCAGTAGCCTGGTTCCTCTTGCTCGCGAACCTGGCGTTGGGATTCTGCTCCGCGAACAGCTTGTCCTGCTCCACGTGCCACCGCAGCACCTTGCGCCAGTCGTTGTCATGCTCGGCCATGATCTCCCTGCGGATCTCATCGATCTCGTCGAGAAGTGGATCGGGCGGCCACTCGCCCGTCCGGGCGTGATGCTCTCGAGCGCGGGCGACGAACGCATCATAGTTCTCCCGCGCCCTGCGGAGATCAAAGCCATCCCGGGCATCCGCCAGCGGTTCGTCACTCATGATCTTCCTCCATCAGGTCCAGGGGCGTCAGGATTCGCGGGACGAAGATCCCGAGTTCCGCGTTCAGCTTCTTGATCCTATCCAATTTGTTCGTATTTGCCAGATGATGGTAGTTCCAGGTAACCAGCACATCACATTCATAATACGAGGCAAGTGCCAGGTGCAGCGCATCACCCTCCACGTCGGCGGGCATGATCTTGTGCCGCACGTACAGGGCCGCAGCACGATCAACGTCCTCGTGCGGGAGTAGAAGCTCCAGTTCCTCGATCATCTCCAGCCGCCTGGGAACCAGGTCCGAACGTCCGCGGGCCAGTTCGCGCAGCACGGCGGGGCTCGTCACCAGTTCGCAGGCGCGGATGGCGACGTCCCACCATCGGCGCGTCGCGGCTCGCCACTCGATCATCTTGGGATCGGTGCGGCCGCTGTGGTATGTGCTCGGGATCGTCGTCTCGACGTAGATGCGTGGCTTTGGCATGCGCGCGAAGCTATCAGCGCGCGGGAGGGCGGTGGAAGGCCACGCCACAACACCGCCACCTGCGGCACAGGCGTGTTCCTCCGACGCTGGCCGCGCTGATCCTGAACATCGCCGTCGTGAACCTGTGGAACCGGCTCAACGTCCCCACCCGGACCGTGGCGGGCCCCAGCAAAGCCAGGATCTGCATACCCTGAGCAGCAGGCGGGATTCGGGCTGCTTCAATAAACGAGAACGGGAGCGGGCGGCGTCAAGCAGGACAAGGGGATAGATGTACGGCGCGGATGGATGTATCTTGTGCGCGCGGCACCCCCTGCCGCATCGGCGAACTCCCCGCATCACCCCGACGACCCCCATGAGGATGCTCAAGCGCATCGCTCTTTTCGCGCTCGCCGCGCCGCTGCTGGCGCTCACCACCCCGCTGGCCGCACAGGCGCCGCACGACTACGCCTTTGCCGACTCCGTGAGCCGCGCCGCGCCGGAGAGCGCCGGCCGCAGCGTGCAGGCGCTGGGCGCGTACTTTCGCGACGCGCTGCCGGGCGAGCGCGACCGCGCACGGGGCATCTACCGCTGGATCACGGACAACATCGCCTACGACATCGGCCTGTACCTGCGCGGCGGGTTCCTGATGCCGCCATCGCAGGACCCCACGTCCATGCTGCGCACGCGCAAGGGTGTGTGCGAGGGGTACTCCGCCCTGTTCCAGGCGCTCTCGACGGTGGCGGGGCTGGAGGCGGTGACCATCCTGGGCCAGGCCAAGGCGCTCAGCACCGATCCGCGGCGCCCGTACCGCACCCAGCAGCACGCGTGGAACGCGGTAAAGGTGGATGGCCGGTGGGCGCTTCTGGACGCCACCTGGGGCGCGGGGGACATCAACCTGCCGGAGCGGCGGTTCGAGCGCAGGCAGCGCGACTTCTTCTTCGACACGCCGCCCGCCAAGCTCATCTGGTCGCACCGGGCGTCGCAGGAGCGCTGGCAGATGCTGGAGCAGCCGCTATCCGCGCGCGAGTTCGAGCGGCTGCCCTTTACGCACCGCGACTTCTGGGAGCTGGGCTTTCCCGCGCAGCTCGTGTTCGACGCGGTGCGGCAGGAGGGCTTCGAAGGCTTCGCGGGCGTGTTCACCGCCGCCGGCCACTCGGTGGAAATCATGGACGCGCCACTCAACCGCACCCTGGTGCCGGGCCAGGCGCACGCGTTCCGCCTGCGCGCCCCCGGCGCCGACTCGGTGATCGCGGTAAGCGGCAGCAGCTGGCAGTACCTGAGGCAGGAGGGCGACGCCTGGGTGGGTACCGCCGCCCTGGCCGACGGCGAGATGGTGGTGATGGTGCGCTACCCCGACATCCCCGCCGGCGCCATCGTGCTGCGCTACGAGAGCGGCGTGCTGCCCGGCGACCGCCGCCGCGGCCGCTAGCCAGTTCCCGGACTGTGGCCGGCGCCCGGCACCACCGGATCCGCGATGCGCCTGCGGACCGCCTGTCCGCTGCGGCCCATGCGGATCCCTCGGTATAGAGACTCCTCGCGCCTTTCTTGTTTACTGGCGTAAATCGTGCGTGGTGGCTTGGTGGCCGCGGCAGGGGGCCGCGGCAGCAACCGCATTCCAAGGAGGCACGGATGCACGGTTCGACCACGTACCTGCGGCGGGGACTTTTGGGGCTGGTGTTCGCCGGGTCGCTGGGCTTCGGCGCCACGCAGGCGCTCGCCACGCCGGGCCAGCCGGCCGCCGCCATGGCGGCGTGCCCGGACATGGGGTACGACTATTACTACGCCTCGTGCGCCAACGCCTGTCCGCGCCGGCAGGGCTACTGCGCGGCCGGCGGCATCTGCCGCTGCGGCCAGATTCCCTGAGCCGGCATCCGCGACGCGCACGAAAACGGAACGGGGCTCCGGGAAACCATCTCCCGGAGCCCCGCTCCAAAACGGCGCCCCCCGGCGCCATGCATCTCAATCAGAGCGTAGCCGAAAGCTCCGCGATCTGGGCCTGCACCGATGCGGAAGACGTGCCACCGGCCGCCGCCCGCGCCTGCACCGACGCCCTGGCATCGAACAGCGCGTCCAGGTCCGCATCCGCGAACTCGGTGCTCACCTGCACGAACAGCTCGCGCGGCAGGGCGCTCAGCGGGCACCCCATCCCCTCCGCCGCGCGCACCAGCTTGCCCACCGCGCCGTGCGCCTCGCGAAAGGGCACTCCGCGGCGCACCAGGAAGTCCGCCACGTCCGTCGCCAGCATGGCGCTGTCCACGGCGCTGGCGCAGCGGGCGGCGTCGATCTGCATCGACCGCACCGTCCCCGCCACCGCCGGCAGCACGTCGCCCAGCGCGTCGAAGGCGGCAAAGAGGGCGGCCTTGTCCTCCTGCAGGTCCTTGTTGTAGCCGCTGGGCAGCCCCTTGAGCAGCGACAGAAAGCCGGTCAGCTCGCCGATCAGCCGCCCCGCCTTGCCGCGCGCCAGCTCCATTGCGTCCGGGTTTCGCTTCTGCGGCATGAGCGACGAGCCGGTGCTGAACCGGTCCGACAGCCGCACAAAGCCGAACTCGCTGGTGGCGAAGATGATCAGGTCCTCCGCCAGCCGCGACAGGTGTACGCCCGCCATCGACGTCACGAACAGCAGCTCCGCCACCCAGTCGCGGTCCGCCACGGCGTCCACCGAGTTGCCGCTGATGGCCCGGAAGCCCAGCGACTCCTTGAGCAGCACCCGGTCAACCGGGAACGGGCAGCCGGCGATGGCCCCCGAGCCCAGCGGCAAAATGCTGACGCGGTGCAGCGCGTCCGCCAGCCGCGCGCGGTCGCGGTCCAGCGGGTACGCGTGCGAAAGCAGCCAGTGCGCCGCCGAGACCGGCTGCGCGCGCTGCAGGTGTGTGTACGCCGGCATCACGGTGTCGCCGTGGGCCCGCGCCTGCTCCACCAGCGCCGCCTGCAGGTCGCGCAGCCCCGCCTCGAGCCCCTTGGCCGCCTCCAGCGCCCACAGGCGAAAGTCGGTGGCCACCTGGTCGTTGCGCGAGCGGCCGGTGTGCAGCTTCCCCGCGACCGGGCCCGCTTCCTCACCCAGCAGCCGCTCGACCAGCGTGTGGACGTCCTCGTCCTGGGCCGCGGCCCAGTCGGCGTCGGTCCAGGCGTCCAGCCGCTGCTCCACCGCGTCCAGGCCGCTGCGCAGGTCGGCGGCCTCGGTGGGGTCGATGACGCCCGCGGCGCCCAGGGCGGCGGCCCAGGCGCGGCTGCCGGCCACGTCCTGGCGCCACATCCGCCGGTCCACCGGGAGCGAGCGGTTCAGCCGGTCCATCTCGGGGGCCGGCCCCGCGCTGAAGCGCCCGCCCCACATGCGGGCGCCGGGCACGGCCGGCGGCGTCTGCGCCGGCATGGTCGGAGTGCACGCCATCGGTCAGTCCGCCGCCTGAAGGGTGGGTGCCAGCGCGGCCTCCTGCGCCTTGAGCGCGGCCACGCGGCTGGGAAGCCCGAACAGGCGGATGAAGCCCGCCGCGTCGGACTGCTGGTACACGTCGTCCTCCCCGAACGTCACGAACCGCTCGTCGTACAGCGACTGCGCGCTCCAGCGGCCGGCCACCGTCACGTTGCCGCGGTGCAGCTTCAGGCGAATCTCGCCCGTCACCGCCTTTTGCGTCACGTCCACCAGCGCGTCCATCGCCACCCGCTCCGTGGTCCACCAGCGGCCCTCGTACACCAGGTCCGCGTAGCGCGGCGCCATGGCGTCCTTGAGCGCCAGCGTGCGCCGGTCCAGCACCAGCTGCTCCAGCTCCGAGTGCGCGGCGTAGAGCAGGGTGCCGCCCGGCGTCTCGTAGATACCGCGCGACTTCATCCCCACCAGCCGGTCCTCGACCAGGTCGATGCGGCCGACGCCGTGCCGCCCGCCGATCTGGTTGAGCCGCTCGATCAGCTGCACCCCGCCCAGCACCTCGCCGTCGACGGACACCGGATAGCCCTCTTCGAACCCGATCGTCACGTACGCGGGCACCGGCGGCGCGTCCTGAGGCGAGCGCGTCATCAGGAACAGGTCCTCGGTGGGCTCGTACGCCGGGTCTTCCAGCGGGCCGCCCTCGTGGCTCACGTGCCACAGGTTGCGGTCGCGGCTGTAGATCTTGGCCCTGGTGGCCGTCACCGGCACGTCGTGCTCGGCGGCGTAGGCCAGCGCGTCTTCGCGGCTGCGGATGTCCCACTCGCGCCACGGGGCGATGACGGGAAGCTCCGGCGCCAGCGCGGCGTAGGTGAGCTCGAAGCGCACCTGGTCGTTGCCCTTGCCGGTGCAGCCGTGGGCCAGGTGCGTGGCGCCCACCTTCCTGGCGATCTCCACCTGCGCCCTGGCAATGATGGGACGCGCCATCGACGTCCCCAGCAGGTACTTGCGCCCGTAGATGGCGCCGGCGCGCAGCGTGGGCCACACGAAGCCGGTGACGAAGTCGTCGCGCAGGTCTTCCACGTAGCACGCACTGGCGCCGGAGGCCCTGGCCTTGTCCTCCAGGCCGCTCAGCTCTTCGCCCTGGCCCACGTCGGCGGCCACGCAGATGACGTCGGCGCCGTAGTTCTCCTTGAGCCAGGGAACGATGATCGAGGTATCCAGTCCGCCCGAGTAGGCAAGGACGACGCGAGGCTTGGGCATGTCGGGCGCTCCGATGATCGGTGGTTTATCAGGCTGCGTCGCGCTTTACCGGCGACGATCGATCGAACGAGTGCGTTAGTGCGTGAGTGCGTGAGTGCGTTAGTGCGTGAGTGCGTGAGTGGATCATCCCGGGCTCACGTGCCGTCGGCCGGCGCCCCCACCGCTCGCCCAGGCTCGCACCTCCCCCGAAACTGCCGGGGAGGTTGTGCGTGGGGCAGAGACGATCGGTATCGACCATCCGTTCACTTCCGCACTCACGCACTTCCGCACTCACGCACTTCTTTCCCTACTCCCAGTGCGACGCTTCCGACATCCCCCGCACTTCCTTTACGACGGCGATCTCGTCGCACGCCGTGAGCTTGGGGCAGTTGCGGCAGTCGCTCCACACCTTGGCCGGGAACATCTCCTTGGGCACGGTGCGAAAGCCCAGGCGATGGAAGAAGCCGTCGCGCAGCGTCAGCGCGAACACGGTGGTGATGCCCAGCATCTCGGCGTCTTCCACCAGCCGATCCACGATCCGGCCGCCGATCCCCGTTCCCTGCGTCACGGGGTCCACCGCGAGCGAGATGACCTCCGCCAGCGTGGGGCTGAAGATGCGCAGGCCGCCGCATCCCACCACGCGGCCGTGCTCGTCGGCCGCGACCACGAACTCGCGGAACAGGCGCACCAGCTGCTCGCGCGTCTTGGGCAGCATCAGGTTCTGCGCGGCAAAGCCGTTGATCATCGGCTCCACCTGCAGCATGTCCGCGATGGTCGCGGGGCGAACGTAGACCGGCCCCGACGCGTCGAACGGCGGCAGGTCGAGGACGTCCTCCGCCAGGGCGGGGGGTGCAATCTGTACTAGCAGCATTCGATCGCCTCCTCCAGCAGGGCCACGCCACGGCGCAGCTCGTCGTCCCCAATCACCAGCGGCGGAAGCAGGCGAACCACGTCCGCCCCCGCGCTGCACAGCAGCAGCCCCGAATCCAGCGCGCGGCCCACGATCCCCGCCGCGCCGTCGGTCTCGATCCCCCACATCATCCCCGCCCCGCGCACGGCGCGGACGCACGGGTTGCGCAGCGCCAGGGCGCCCAGCAGGTCCGCCAGAAGCGTCCCTTTGCGGCGCACCTCGGCCATGAACTCCGGCGCGCCGATCTTGCGGCAGGTGGCCAGCGCGGCGCTCGCCACCATCACCCCGCCGCCGAACGTGGTCCCGTGGTCGCCCGGCTGCAGCGCACCGGCGACCGCCTCGGTCACCAGCACCGCGCCCATGGGCAGGCCGCCGGCGAGCGGCTTGGCCAGCGTCATGACGTCGGGGCGAATGCCGGACGCCTCGTGCGCCCATAGCCACCCCGTGCGGCCCAGGCCCGTCTGCACCTCGTCCACCATCAGCAGCGCGCCGGCCAGGTCGCACAGGTGGCGCGCGGCCTTCAGGAACTCCGCCGGCACCGGGCGCACGCCGCCTTCGGCCTGGATGGGCTCGATGAGCACGGCGGCGGTGTTTCCCCACGACAGCCGCGCCTCCAGCGCCGCCACGTCGCCCACCTCGGCGAAGCGCACGCCCGGCATCAGCGGGGCGAACGGCTCCTGGTACGCGGGGCGGTCCGTCGCGGCGAGCGCGCCCATGGTCCGGCCGTGGAAGCCGCCGCGGAAGGCGACGATCTCGCGCTTCTCGGGCCCGGCCCAGCGGCGGGCGAACTTGATGGCGCCCTCGTTGGCCTCCGCGCCGCTGTTGCAGAAGAACACGCGGTCCGCGAACGAATTCGCCGTCAGCCAGCTGGCCAGCTCGCCCGCCGGGGCGGTGCGGAACAGGTTCGACGTGTGGATGACGCCGCCCGCCAGCGCGCCCTGGATGGCCGCGGCCACGTCGGGGTCGCCGTATCCCAGCGCGTTCACCGCGATGCCGCTGGTAAAGTCCAGGTAGCGGGTCCCGTCCTCCGCGATCAGCTCGCACCCCTCGCCGCCCACGAAGACCGGGCCGGCCGGCTTGTAGACGCCCAGCAGGGCGGAGGTGGCTTCCGTCGTCTTGGGTTCAGCAGCCAGCATGGGCGGCCTCCTGTATCGTCTCGATGCGCGTTCCCGCGCCGTCATCCGTCAGCATCGCCACGTCGCCGATGCGCACCCGTCCCACGCCCGCCGCGCGCGCCCGCAGGGCCGCCCGCAGCTTGGGGCGCATTCCCCCCGCCGCCTCGCCGCTCCGCAGCAGCGCCTCCGCGGCGTCCCCGTCCAGCATCTCCGTCCACGCGCCGCCGGCCTTCACCCCCGGCACGTCGCTGACGAAGAGCAGCTCCGCCGCGCCCATGGCCGCGGCGACGGAGGCCGCCGCGTCGTCGGCGTTCACGTTCAGCCCGCCGCCGTCCGGCCCGCGCGTCACCGGGCTGACCACGGGATAGAGCCCCTGCGCCAGCCACGCGTCCAGCAGCGCCGTGCGCACCTCCGTCACCTCGCCCGTGCAGCCCAGCGCGCCGCCCAGCAGCGGCCGGCCCCGTAGCAGCCCGCCGTCCTCGCCGCTGATTCCGACCGCGTCCGCGCCGGCGTCCAGCAGGGCGGCCACCCAGCGCTTGTTCACTGAGCCGCTCAGGACCATCCGCACCACCTCCAGCACCCGCGGCGTGGTGACGCGCAGCCCCTCGCGCCACTCCGGCTCGATCCCCAGCGCACGCTGCAGCTCCGTGACGTCCTTGCCCCCGCCGTGGACCAGCACCGTCGGCACGCGCGACGCGGCGATTCCGGCAGAGACTTCGCGGATCCATCCCGCGTCGTCCGCGCGGTTGCCGCCCACCTTGACCACGCGCGTCACGCCAGCCCCTCCGTCTCGCCCCAGCCGAACATCAGGTTCAGGTTCTGCACGGCCTGCCCCGCGGCGCCCTTCAGCAGGTTGTCGATGGTCGCGACGATGGTAAGCATCGGCGCGGAGACGTTCTGCACCGCCGCGACGCCGATCGCCACGCGGTTGGAGCCGACGACGTCCGCCAGCGCCGGCATCCGGTCCCGCATCACCCGCACGAAGGGCTCGGATGAATAATCATCCATCCACATCTGCAGCAGATCGCGGATCGGCTCCGCGAGCGGGACGTAGATGGTCTCCAGGATGCCGCGCTTTACCGGCAGCAGGTGCGGCGTAAAGACCAGCTCCGGCGCCGCGCCCCCCGCGATCCCCGCCGCCTGCGCGCGCATCTCGGCCAGGTGGCGATGGACGTTGCCTACCGCGTAGGCGCTGAACCCCTCGGCGATCTCGGCGAACATCAGCTCGCGCTTGGCGTTGCGCCCCGCGCCCGTGACCCCCGACGCCGCGTTGACGATCACCGGCCCGCTGATGAGCCCGCGCCGTAGCAGGGGCGCCAGGGCCAGCAGCGCGGCGGTGGGATAGCACCCCGGGTTCGCCACCAGCCGCGAGTCCGCGATCCGCGCCCGGTGCAGCTCGGGAAGCCCGTAGACCGCCTCCCGCGCCCAGCCGGGTGTCACCTCGCCGGGTACGCGCAGGTCGGCGGAAAGGTCGATGGCGCGCACGTCCGCCCCGCGGGCCCGCTCCATCCACTTCGCGCTTTCGCCGTGCGGCAGGCAGCTGACCACGCAGTCCGCCGCGCCCAGCGCCGCATCCTCCGCCCGTACCAGCGCCGGCCCGTCCACGCCGGAGACCACGTCGCCCAGCGCCCTGCCCGCGTCCGACTCGGAGGTCGCCCAGGCGATGCGCGCCCGCGGATGCCGCGCGACGAGCCGTGCCAGCTCGCGCCCCGCGTATCCGCCCGCCCCCAGGATTCCGATCCGCGCCGAAGCATAATTATTCATCACAGCGGAAAGGTATACACTTCTTGGGCAACAGTCAAGCATCCCGCCGTGGAAGTGCCGGTGAGGCGGGGGTTTGGAGGGATTTAGCCGGGGATTGGGTGCGACGACGGGGGGCCCTCTCCCCCGCCAGGCCTTTCGCTCGTTCCTCGCGACGGCTGGCGACCCCTCCCCCAAACTGCGGGGGAGGGGTGGGGACTGAGGCTCGGCGACAGGCATCGAACTGGCGCCAGCCGACGCCCCCCTCTCCCGGCTCTCCCCCCTAAACTGCAGGGGGGAGAGGTGACGCGTACGGAATCTTCGGTGCGCTCCGGGAGGGCAGGTGCGAGAACGGCTTGCCGCAGCGGATCGAATTCTCCCCTCTCCGTGAGGAACGAGCGGGGAGGGGTCGGGGGAGGGGCACCCCGGCGGACGCAGTTCGATCCACATCGAAGCGCGGGGAGGGGGTGGGGAGTGGGCTCGACGACAGGAATCGAACTGGCGCCCACCGGCGCCCCCCTCTCCCGGCCTCTCCCCCCTAAACTGCAGGGCTAAACTGCAGGGGGGAGAGGTGACGCGAGCGGAATCTCCGGTGCGCTCCGGGAGGGCAGGTGCGAGAACGGCTTGCCGCAGCGGGATCGAATTCTCCCCTCTCCGTGAGGAACGAACGGGGAGGGGCCGGGGGAGGGGCACCCCGCCGACGCAGTTCCATCCCCGCCGGACCGCATCGAACCTTTCCCTCTTACCTCTCCCCCGCGTTGTGCGAACCCCGCACTCCGCCTTATGCTAGGCATCCGAGGCACACCCATCCCCCGCGCACGGACCCCACCCGGCGGCATGGAAGAGGCGCACCTGCTGAGGCCCGTCCTCATCATCCTGGCGGCGGCCATCGTGGTGGTGTCGCTGTTCCGCCGCGTGCGCGTGACCCCGGTGCTGGGCTATCTGGTCGCCGGCGTGCTCATCGGCCCGCACGGGCTGCGGATGGTGAACGACGTGGAGGCGGTGGAGGCGCTGGCGGAGTTCGGCGTGGTCTTTCTCCTCTTCGCCATCGGGCTGGAGCTGTCGCTGGGGCGGCTGTTCGCCATGCGGCGCCACGTGTTCGGCATGGGCACGCTGCAGGTGGTGGTCTGCGCCGCCGTCATCGCCGCCCTGGCGCGCCTGGCGGGGCTGGGGATGAGCGAGGCGCTGGTGCTGGGCGGCGGGCTGGCGCTTTCGTCCACCGCCGTGGTGATGCGGATGCTGCAGGACGACGGCGTCATGCACACCCGCGCCGGCCGCATGGCGCTCGCCGTGCTCCTGCTGCAGGACCTGGCCGTGGTCCCGCTGCTCACCGTGGTCCCCCTGCTGGGCGGCGAGGGCGGATCGATGGCGCGCGAGCTGGCGGTCGCCGCGGGCAAGGCGACGCTGGCGCTGGTCCTCATCATGGCCGCGGGGCGGCTGCTGCTGCGCCCCGTCCTCCGCGGGGTGGCGGCGGCGCGCACGCCGGAGCTGTTCACCGCCATCACCCTGTTCGTGGCGCTGGGGGTGAGCTGGGCCACGGCGCTGGCGGGATTGTCGATGGCGCTGGGCGCGTTTCTGGCCGGGCTGCTGATCTCCGAGACGGAGTACCGCCACCAGGTGGAGGCCGACATCGCCCCTTTCCGCGGGCTGCTGCTGGCGCTCTTCTTCATGGCGATCGGGATGGGGATCGACGTGCGCCTGCTGGCCGGGAACGCGCACCTCGTCGCCGCCGGCGTGCTGGCGCTGCTGGCGGCGAAGGCCGTCGTGATCACCGCCCTGGCGCGCGCGTTCGGGCAGCCGTGGGGAACGGCGGTGTTCGTGGGCTTTGCGCTGGCGCAGGCGGGCGAGTTCGGCTTCGTCCTCGTCACCCTGGCCCGCGAGGCGGGCGCGCTGGGCGAGCGCACGGGCGGGCTGGCGCTGCTGGTCGTCGCCCTTTCCATCGCCTGCACGCCGCTGCTGATGATGGCGGGGCGCGCGGCGTCCAGCCGCGTGCACCGCGCCAGCGGCGACCCCCAGGGCCTGCTGGAGCGCGAAACCCACGACCTGCGCAGGCACGCGCTGGTGCTGGGGCTGGGCCGCGTGGGGCGCACGGTGGCGCAGCTGCTGGAGGCGGCGGAGCGGGAGTACGTGGCGCTGGACCGGGACCCCGAGGTGGTGGCGGCGGGACGGGCGCGAAAGATCCCCGCCTTCTACGGCGACGGCAGCCGCCCCGAGGTGCTGCGCGCGGCGGGGGTGGAGCGCGCATCGGCCGTCGTCATCACCCTGGACGACGCGGAATCGGTCACGCGCGCGCTGCACGCCGTGCGCGCCGCGGACCACGACGTGCCCGTCATCGTCCGTGCGCGCGACACGCGCTCGTGCGGGCCGCTGACGGCGGCGGGGGCCACGGCGGTGGTGCCGGAGCTGGTGGAGGGAAGCCTGCAGCTGGGCGGACGCCTGCTGGTGGCGCTGGGCGTGGCGGAGGACGCGGTGGAAGCCGCGCTGGACGAGATGCGCAGGGACGACTACCGGCGCCTGGCCGACAGCGGCCTGGCGCGACCCGACGAGGACGGCGCCGCGGCGCCCAAGGAGCACGGATGAACGTAAAGGAGCACGACCTGCCGGGAGTGGGAAAGAAGTTCGCCTGCACCACCAACGAGGGCGACCGGCTTACCCTGATCATCCACAACACCGGCCACCGCGAACTGTACTTCTTCGAGCGCGGCGAAGACTTTCCCGCCAACGCGCTGCGGCTGGAAGACGCCGAGGCCCGCAAGCTGGGGGCGCTCATCGGCGGCGCCTACTTTCAGCCGGCCGTGGCCGAATCGATGGAGATGGTGCTGGGGCAGCTGTCGGTGGACTGGCTGCCGGTGCCGCAGGGCTCGTCGCTGGCGAACCTTACGCTGGCCGACACGCGGATGCGCGAGCGGACGGGCGCCAGCATCATCGCCATCATCCGCGGCGGCGAGGCGCGCCCCAACCCGCAGCCGGCCGAGACGGTGCGCGCCGGCGACACGCTGATGGTGATCGGCAGCCGCGACCAGGTGCGGCTGGCGTCCGAGATGGTGCGCGGGGTCGCGGCCCGGGACGGCTGACCGGTGGAACACGGCGGATTTCTACTGGGCGCGGGGGCGGTGCTGGCCGCGCTCGCGGCGGCCGGGCTGGGCGCGCGGGTGCTGGGCCAGTCGGTGATCCCGGCGTACATCCTGATCGGGATGGCGCTGCGGGGCGCCGGGCTCGACGCGCACCTGGTGCAGGTGCTGGCCACGCTGGGCGTGGTGCTCCTCCTGTTCTTCATGGGGCTGGAGTTCTCGCTGGGCGCCCTGCTGCGCAACCGCCGCCGCATCGTGCGCGACGGCGGCGTGGACTTCCTGGTCTGCTTTCCTCCCGGCCTCGTGGCCGGGCTGCTGCTGGGGTGGGGGTGGACGGGCGGGCTGCTGCTGGCCGGCGCGCTCTACGTCTCGTCCAGCGCCATCATCGCCAAGGCGACCATCGAGATGCGCCGCTCGGCCAACCCCGAGACGGAGTCGGCGCTGGGCGTGCTGGTGTTCGAGGACCTGTCGATGGCGCTGTTCCTGGCGCTGATGTCGGGCGCGGTGCTGGTGGCGGAGCCCGACGCGGGCAAGGTGGTGGTGGGAATGGGGCGCGCCTTTGCCTTCGTGGGCGTGGTGACGGCGGCGGCGTTCTTCGGCCGCCGCATCCTGGAGCGCTTGTTCGACATCGAGAGCGACGACGTCTTTCTGCTCTCCGCCGGCTCGCTGATGCTGCTGCTGTCGTGGGCGGCGCTGGGGGTGGGGCTGTCGGAGGCGATCGGCGCGTTCCTGGCGGGGCTGGTGCTCTCGGAGACGGACCACCGCGAGCGGGTGCAGCGCCTCTTTCTTCCGCTGGAGGGGTTGTTCGCCGCGGTGTTCTTCCTGGCGTTCGGCCTGTCGGTGGATCCAAAGGCGCTGCTGCAGGTGTGGCCCATCGCGCTGGGGCTGGCGGTGCTGGGGGCGGTGGCCAAGATCGCGGCGGGATGGTGGATCGGGCGGCTGTCGGGCCATCCCAAGCGCGCGGCGCTGGCGCTGGGGTTCACCCTGGTGCCGCGGGGCGAGTTCTCGGTGCTGCTGGCGGGGATCGCGGCCACCGCCGGCCTGGCGCAGGTGAGCGCGACCATCGCGGGATCGGTGCTGGCGCTGTCGCTGCTGGGCACCGTGGGCATGCGCTACGCCCCGCAGATCGCCCTGAAGGCCTTTCCCCGCCGCGCCCCGCGCATGGAGGAGCGGGGCTTTCGCGCGGACCTGGCGATGCACGACGCGCCCGCCGCCGTGCCGCTCGTAGGCCCTGGTGACTTCGACCACCCCTCCGCCGGCGATCAGCGCGTGCGGTGAACGGGTGAACGGGCGGCGGGGAACGTCGCTCCAGGCGTTCGATACCTGGCCTCACGCAGAAACGCGGAGGCGCCGAGGAGAACAGCTGCATCGATTCTCCCCTGCGTCTCCGTTCTGCGTGAGCCCAATCTTCCCGGGCAGAGCCCGGAAACCCGCGTGACGGAGAGATCCTGCCGCTTCGGATAAAGATTCTTCGGTCGGCGCCACACTCCTGAGCGGCCGGAAAGCACCGCGCGGCGCCTCCCTCAGAATGACACGTTTTGTCCAGGTTCAGCACCCGGATGACTGGTTCGGCTCGCTTCACCCGTTCACCCGTTCACCCGTTCACCCTCCCCCTCCCCCGGCTCCCGCAAATCCGCCAGCAGCCGCAGCACCATCTTCCGCACCGGTCCCATCAGCGGAAGCGAGGACAGCTGCACCAGGCGCGCGACCAGGTCCACGGTGCGCTCCATCAGCCGCCAGGTGCGCACGCGGCCGGGGGAGCGGTCGTGGATCCAGAACAGCACGATCCCCATGTGGTACGTCCACAGCAGCTCCGGCAGCTCCGCCTCCAGGTCCTTCGGCAGCTTCCTGTCCTCCGCCCCGCGCACCACCTCGGCGAACAGCTCGATCACCTCGCGCCGCGCGGGAAGCGACTCCTCGCTGAACGGGTTCAGCGGGCTCTCGGGGTCCGCCGCGGTGCGAAAGAGGATGCCGGCGAAGCGGTGGTACGGCTCGATGGTGCGCAGCTTGGTCTGCATCACCCCCAGCAGCCGGTCGCGCAGGGTGCGCTCCCTCCGCAGCACCTCCTCGGCCTCGCCCACGTGCTCCTGGTGCGTGCGGCCGTAAAAGGCCTGGATGAGCTGTTCCTTGCCGCGGAAGTAGTAGTACGCGCTCCCCAGCGCCACCCCCGCCCGCTCGGCGATGGCGCGCATGGTGGTTTCCTCGTACCCCCGCTCGCGAAACAGCTCCAGCGCCGTCTCAAGGATCAGCGCGCGCGTCTGCTCGCCCTTCGCGGTCTTGCCCGCCGCCTCGGCCATCCGCCCTCCGTTGTGTTGATCGCCCCTGAACCTGCGTCGGCGGGCGCGGGTGGCGCAACGGAGAGCCGCAGCCGGAGGGGGCGGATCATCGCCGCGGAGAGTTGCGAACGTGGATGCGACGCCCGAAGTTCGGGCGGGACGAGCGGGCATGCGGTTTCGATTTCGATCGGAGGGGATGATGCGGGCGAAGTTCCACACGCTGGACGTGTTCACGGACCGGGTGTTCGGCGGCAATCCGCTGGCGGTGTTTCCCGACGCCGCCGGCATTCCGGATCAGACGATGCAGCGCATTGCGCGCGAGCTGAACCTGTCGGAGACGGTGTTCGTCACCGGGGCGGAGGGGACGGCGTTCAGCGTCCGCATCTTCACGCCGGGCGGCGAGCTGCCGTTCGCGGGGCACCCCACGGTGGGCACGGGCTTTCTGCTGGTGATGCTGGGGCGGGTGCCGGCCGAGGGGCGGGTCGCCCGGCTGGTGCTGCGGGAGGGGGTGGGGCCGGTGCCGGTGGAGGTGCGGATGGAGGACGGCCGGCCCGTGTTCGCCATGCTCTCGGCGCCGCGGGTGCCGGAGCCGGGCCCCCCCGTGCCCTCGTCCGCGGTGCTGGCGGAGGTGCTGTCGATCGATGAGGCGGACCTGGGCGGCTCGATTGCCGCGGCGCACGCCTCGGCCGGCGTGCCGTTCCTCTTCGTCTCCGTCCGCGGCCGCGATGCGCTGGCCCGCGCCCGCGTGGACGTGGGCGCGTGGGAGCGGCACCTGGCCGCCGCGTGGTCGCCGCACCTCTACGTGGTGACGGACGACACGGGCGAAGAGGGCGTGGCGCTGCGCGCGCGGATGTTCGCGCCGGCCATGGGCATCACCGAAGACGCGGCCACCGGCGGCGCGGCGACGGCCCTCGCCGCGCTGCTGGCCGCGCGCGACGCGGACGCGGACGGCACCTGGAGCTGGACGGTGCACCAGGGGGTGGAGATGGGCCGCCCCAGCCGCATCCTGGTGGAGGCGGACGTGCTGGGCGGGCGCGTGGCGCAGGTGCGCGTGGGCGGCTCGGCGGTGTCGGTGAGCGAGGGGGAGATGGTGATTCCAGAGGATTGAGGTGAAAGGGTGAAAGGGTGAAGGGGTGAAGGGGTGACCGGATTTCGGCGTGTGAAACAGCCGATTCAAGGCGCACGTACTCGATTCCGTACAGCAGACACCGACCTGGATCGCCTCGGCAGCCTTTTTCTTTGTGAACAGCCTTCGCATGCAGCGCATCGACGGGGTCGCGCAGGACGTTCGGCACACCGTGCACGTAACGCACGGGGGCAGCCAGACCGATCACCTGGCCCTGTTCGAGATCGGCGGCACGCGGCTCGGCTTTCGCGGCCGCGCACCCGTATCCATCAAGGAGGGCGACGAGCTTGCCGTCGTGTGCGAGCCGGGGGACAAAGGCATCCACACCGTCGTCGCCTTTCACAACCGCACGCTGGACGTGCGCGACGACGATGTCCGCAACGAGTTGCAGGGGATCGGATGCAGCCGGGGCTTCGTCGTGTTCATGGCCGTCTGCGCGGTGCTCACGGCGGCCGGCGGAAACTGGATCGGCGGCGTGGCGGCTCTCGCGGTCGCCGTGGTGGCGGTGCTCGTTACGCGCCGCGCCCGCACCGTCGCGAGCGAAACCGAGGAGCGGGCGCGCGAGGTGCACCGACTGCTCGACGCGAACCCATAAGAACGAAGGATGCCGAATCCGCGGATCCGCGGAACCACCTGTCATTCTGAGGAAGCGCCCGACCCAGGCACTCGGGAAATCCATGAAGGCAGTTGGCGCGACCGAAGAATCTCCCTCCTCCCGCGCGGAGTCCTCCCCCGGGCAGAGCCCGGAAACCCCGCGTGGCGGAAAGATCCTGCCGCCCAGATAGAGATTCTTCGGTCGGCGCCACGCTCCCAAGTGTACGGAGAGTTCTGCACGGCGCCTCCCTCAGAATGACAGGCTAGACAAAAAACCAAGGTAACACCTGTCATTCTGA
Organism: Longimicrobium sp.; assembly: GCF_036399255.1. GTDB lineage: Bacteria > Gemmatimonadota > Gemmatimonadetes > Longimicrobiales > Longimicrobiaceae > Longimicrobium. Next base: position 44,022 of record NZ_DASWNM010000080.1, on the reverse strand, counting down.
GGGAGCGCGCCCCTCGGCCTCTCGGAAAAGCCACGAAGTCAGTTGGCGCGACCGAAGAATCTCCCTCCTCTCGCGCGGAGTCCTCTCCCGGGCAGAGCCCGGGAACTCTGTGCGGCGGAAAGATCCTGCCGCCCAGTATGCAGATTCTTCAGTCCGCGCCACGCGCACGAAGAGATGAGAGCGCAGCGCGGCGCCTCCCTCCGAGTGTGTTCAAGAATCCGACGCTGCGCATCGCTCTGTCATTCCGAGGCCCGGCCACGCCGCAGCCTGCTTTTACACCAGAGGTTGCAGGGCCGAGGAATCTACCGTCGGATTTGCTGGAGGTCAGACGCGGCAGCCCGTGCCTGCTTCGCGGCTACGACACGGGCGGATAGGGCCAGTGCCGGAGCGGTGCGACGAGGAGCCAGCAGCAGACGGTAGATTTCTCAGTCGGCGCGCAGGAGTTCGTGCGAGCCGATGGTGCGGTGCGGCGCCTCCTTCGAAATGACAGACCGGCGCGACCGCAGGGGATTCTTCAACCTGATCTGGTATAGCAAAGCGGGCCGCGTCCTCCGCGTGACCCGCTTATCCGCGGACCGCGCACGTCCACTGAACGCGGCGGACGTTCAGTAAACGCGTTCCGAACCGGCGGATCCCATCGCCGCGCATCGGATAAATACGATCACAAACACAACAGCTGCATCGGCTTGCATGCGATGCGGACTACAGGTGTTCCCCGGAACGAGCGGTGCCTTCCAGAGACGCGACGGGGCCGGGCATCCACCGGCACCGAGTCGCGTCACCCACTCGGGAGGTGCACATGATTCCACGCAATCCGCTGGTGCTCGCCGCCGTCCTGCTTTCCCTCGCCGCCTGCGCGTCCGGCGGCAGCGACTCCGAAGGTGCAACCGCCGACGCCGTGCAGTCGGCGACGGTCGCCGACACGTCCGGCTCCTTCGCGCCGGAGCCGGGCTTCAACACCGAGGAGTACGCCCACGTGGCGGAAAACGGCTTTCGCGACGCGCGCGCCACGCCGCTCTCCACCTTTGCCATCGACGTGGACCGCGCCTCGTACGCCAACGTCCGCCGCTTCCTGCGGCAGGGGCAGATGCCCCCGGCCGACGCCGTTCGCATCGAGGAGCTGGTCAACTACTTCGAGTACGACGATCCCGATCCCGCCGGCGACGAGCCCTTCGCCGTACGCACCGAGGTGGCGGATGCGCCGTGGAACCCGGAGCACCGGCTGGTGCGCATCGGCATCCAGGGGCGGCGGATGGACGTCGCCGAGCTGCCGCCCAGCAACCTGGTGTTCCTGGTGGACGTCTCCGGGTCGATGGAACCCGACCTGCCGCTGGTGAAGGCCGCGCTGGGCCGGCTGGTGGAGGAGATGGGCGACGAGGACCGCGTGGGGATCGTGGTCTACGCGGGCGCCGCGGGCGTGGTGCTGGAGCCCACCTCCGACCGCCGCAGGATCATGCGCGCCCTCGACGATCTGCAGGCCGGCGGCAGCACCGCGGGCGGCGAGGGGATCCGGCTGGCCTACCGCCTGGCGCGCGACGCCTTTGTCGGCGGTGGCAACAACCGCGTCATCCTGGCCACCGACGGCGACTTCAACGTGGGCGTGACCAGCGAGGGCGAGCTGGTGCGCCTCATCGAGCAGGAGCGGGAGGACGGCATCTTCCTGACGGTGCTGGGCTTTGGCACGGGGAACCTGGCGGACGCGCGGATGGAGGCGCTGGCGGACCACGGCAACGGCAACTACGCCTACGTGGACGGCGAGGACGAGGCCGAGAAGGTGCTGGTGCGCGAGCGGGCCGGCACGCTGGTCGCCATCGCGAAGGACGTGAAGGTGCAGGTGGAGTTCAATCCCGCGCGGGTGGATTCGTACCGGCTGATCGGCTACGAGAACCGGGTGATGGCGGCCGAGGACTTCAACGACGACCGCAAGGACGCCGGCGAGCTGGGCGCCGGCCACACCGTCACCGTGCTGTACGAGGTGGTGCCCGCGGGCGGATCGCGCGAGGGCCGGCGCGTGGACCCGCTGCGCTACCAGGACCGCCGCGGCGGCGCGTCCGGCGAGCTGATGACGGTAAAGCTGCGCTACAAGCAGCCGGAGGGCGGCGAGAGCCGGCTTCTGGAGCACACCGTCCGCGATTCGCATCGCCCGCTGGACGCCGCGTCCAACGACCTGCGCTTTGCGGCGGCGGTGGCGCAGTGGGGCATGCTGCTGCGCGGCTCCGAGCACGCGGGCCAGGCGTCGTACGAGCGCGTGCTGCGCCTTGCCCGCGGCGCCGTGGGCCGCGACGCGCACGGCGACCGCGCCGAGTTCGTGCGCCTGGTGCAATCGTCCCGGCGTTTGGCGAGTCAGGACGGGTGGGTTGATGAGGAGGAGCCGTGGGCGGAGGATGACGCCCCGTCGCACGGGCACTGAGGCGAGGGGGCGGATGGAGCGGAGAGGGGGGATGCTTCGAAGGAGAGTATGCCCGCGTCCAGATCCTGAAAAAGAATGGTCGTACAGAGGAACAGAGGCAGACAGAGGAAGCGAGCGGATATTTCAGCTCGCTTTCTCTGTCTGACTCTGTTCCTCTGTACGCATAAAGGTGTTGTTTTTTGGGGGGTCAAAAAGAATCGGGGCCCCGCCGTGGTGGCGGGGCCCCGATCCGTTCAGCCGAAAGCCGTAAGGCTTACAGGCCGGCGCCCAGCGTGGTGCCGGTCACGGCGCGGTGCACGTTCAGGCGGCCGTTGCCGAACTTGGTGTCGACGCCGGCGGTGCCCTTGTCGTCGGCCGTGCTCAGCAGGCGGTTGCGCAGCGCGGCGCCGCGCAGGCCCAGCTTGCTGGCGACCGCGGCGGCGGCGCCCGTCACCTGCGGGGTGGCCATCGAGGTGCCCTGCATGTAGGTGTAGCCGTTGTTCAGGTAGGCGCTGTAGATGCCCATCTCGTCGGTGGTGTTGCTGTACATCTCGCCGCCCGGGGCGCTGATGTCCAGGCCGCTGCCGTACTGCGAGTAGTAGGCGAGCGCGTCACGCCAGCTGGTGGACGACACCGAGATGGCGTTGGGGTCGCAGGCGGGGCAGCCCACCTTGTTGGTGCCGCTGTTGCCGGCGGCGGCGATCACCAGCACGCCCTTGGTGTTCACGGCGTAGTTGATGGCGTCGATCTCGGCGCGGGACTCGCGGGTGCCGCCCAGCGACAGGTTCATGGCGACCATGCCCGGGTAGTCGGCCGCGGCGCGGATGGCGTTCACGATGGCCGAGGTGGGGCAGCCGGCCGGGCCGCAGACCTTCTGGACCAGGATGCGGACGTTGGACGAGGCGCCGGTCACGCCGGCCACGCCGACGGTGGTGCCGGCCATGGTGCCGCTGGTGTGCGTGCCGTGGCCGTCGTCGTCCTCGGGGTTGGCGTCGTTGTTCACCCAGTCGCGGCCCGCGATCAGGCGGCCCGTGAACTCCGAGTGGTCCATGTCCACGCCGGTGTCGATGCTGCTGATGACCACCGCGCCGCCGCCGGCCGCGATGCTCGAGATCACGTCTTCATCGGCGTCCGCGATCGAGGCGTAGGTGGCGCCGAGGGGCTGGCCGTGGCGCGAATCGGCCGGGTCGTTGAAGTAGGCGTTCAGGCCGCCCGGGTTGAAGAAGGCCCACAGGCGCGGATCGGCCTGCGTCTGGCGCAGGTAGTTGGGCTCGGCCCACTCCACGCGCGGGTCGGCCGCGATGCGGGCCGCCTCGGCACGCTCCTGGCCGCGCGACACGCCCATCACCGCGAACTCGTTCTTGTAGCCCAGGCGAGCCAGGCTCAGCCCCTGGCCCGTGATGGCGCCGAAGGTCTGGCCGTCCTTCATCTTCACCAGCACCTCGCCCGGCACCACGGCGTCGTGGTTGCTCTGGGTAAGGGGCAGGGGGGCGGGGGCGGCGGCCTCGGGGCCGGCCGGGGCGTCGGAGCAGGCGGCGACCGCAAGGGTCAGCGCGGCCGCGGCGGCGGTGCGGAAACGGTGCATCGGAGACTCCCTGCAACTGGGGGGTGAATAGGAACGATCGTCCTGCAAGAGAGCGCAGAGCCCTCCGATAGTTTGAACGTCCGTTCGGTGGTGATGGCCATGGGTAAGGCAAGGGGTGGACCACTCCCGAACAGTGCTCGCCAACGCCATAAACCCAGCAGCAGCAACAGTTTTCCAGAATGTGCACTTTCCGGCGGCCGAAACGAAGCGGTGCACGGTGCACCATTCCGGTGCGCAGGATGCAGCGGTGACCCGCTCCAAGTCGGTGCTTGGGAAACGTCTGTTGTCCGGGATGGCCGAGACGGGGGGGCGGGTGGGCGTCCGTTGCGCACGCGGATGAAAAACGGCCTTCCTCCGCGGTGCGGAAGAAGGCCGGGAGGGGGATGGATCATCCGCCCCGCCGAATCCCCCAGGGGACTTGTCTCACGCGGAGGAAGCAGACCTGGCTTCCTCTGCGTGAGACAGGTCCGTTTCCGGGGCCGGGATCAGAGAATGACCGGCTCCTCGTAGCGCTCGTAGACCACGTGCTCCGTGTGTGCGCGGCGGCGGCGCGGGCGGCGGACGGCGCGGGCCAGCGCCAGCCCCGCCACGAAGGCGCCGCCCAGCACCAGCAGCGTCTTCGCCAGGTCCAGCGGCGCGGGGGGTACCGAGACCACGCCCCGCTCGTCCGCCACCGCGGGCCGGTCCACGTAGCGCCCGTGGGCGGGCACCGCGCGGGTGCGAAAGTTCATGGCCAGGGCGCGCAGCTCGTCGCGCAGCTGCGGGCCGCTCAGCGGAATGCCGTGGCCGGTGGCCGCCAGCCCGGGGTTCAGGTCCGCCAGCAGCCGCACCGAGCGCTCGGCGCTGGGCCAGTCGGGCGTGTAGTACGCGGGCGGGCCGTTTACCTCCGGCGTCTGCTCGAGCACGTAGGTCAGCGCCTCCTGTCGCGTGGTGACGAAGGCGTCGCCCGCGATCAGCGTGCGGTCGGCGTCGCGGAACAGCGACACGTGGCCGGCGGTGTGCCCCGGCGTGTGGATCCACCGCCACCCGGGCATTCCCGGCACCGAGCCGTCCGCCGGCAGCGGCTGCACCCGCCCGCCCAGGTCGATGGGCTTGCGCGGGTACATGAACGAAAGCCGGGCCATGGCGCCGCCGGGCACCGTGGGGTCGGGGGGCGGATACGCCGAGTCGCCCGTGAGGTACGGCATCTCCAGCGGGTGCGCGTACACCACGCAGTCCCACATCTCCACCAGCTCGTGGATGGAGCCGCGGTGGTCGAAGTGCCCGTGGGTAAGGACGATGGCCCGCGGCCGCGCCCCCGGCCCGAAGCGCTCTTCCGCCGCGGCCACGATCCTGGGCGCCGAGCCGTACATCCCCGTATCCACCAGCACCCACTCCCGGTCGCCCGCGCCGCGCGGGCCGTACAGGAACAGGTTCACGATGGCGGTGCGCAGGTACGCCAGGTCGGGCAGCAGCTCCCGCGCGCCGCCCGTGGACGGGTACTCTTCCCGCTCCAGCTTCCGTCCCGAGATCCGCTCCAGCGTCGCCGTCATCATCCCCTCCCGCGTGCACGCATCACCGCCGCGAAGCCCTTGCTCCGCTTTCCGTTGCGCCCCGGATTCCGCAAACCGCGCGCCGCCTCCGGCGCATTCATCGATCCGCCTTCCAGAGAAGATGGCCTCACACGGAGTCAGCGGAGTAAAAGAAGTACCGTGGACTCCGCTGCTGTTCGTGAGCCGGGGCGCATCCCCGGCGCGGCAGGAAAAGTTCTGGAAACGAGAAAGCGTTTCCGTGGCGAAGGGGAGGCACTATATTGTGCTACCGATCCCCGCCGCAGAAAGCACCATGCCACACCGTCCGTCCCGCGCGCGCCGTGCGGGGTACACGCTCGCTCTCGTCCCCCTGGTCCTTGCGTCCGCCTCCGGCGCGCCGGCCCACGGCCTCGCCGCATCCGCCGTCCAGCCCGCGCACACGGCCCGCGCGCAGTCCACGGTGACGAATTCGTCGCCCCCCACGGCGATCCTGATTCCGTGCATCACCGGGACGTGCGAGGTGCCTCTGCGCGGTACGCCCGCGCTCGTGCCGCTGAAGCCCGCGCCCGCGAGTTCCGCGCCGGAAGCACTCGCCGCGCGCTGAACGGCGGCGGAACGGTCGGAGGTCGTGCGCCGGGTTTCGCCCGGGCGGGTGAACCCGCGGGTGCAACACCGCGGCAATGCATGCGGCACACACCCGTCGGCGCAGGCCGACATCGCGTTATCCCAGCTGCGAATTCATTCGCCCGGGGCCGTTCGGGGGAACGCCGGCATGCGAGAGCGGCTGAAGCCGCCGCAACGACAGCGGGAAGCCCCGCAAACCGCGCGGGGCTTCAACAGCGCACCGCACCACGCATGCGGCACACACCCGTCGGCGCAGGCCGACATCGCGTTGTCCCAGCCGCGAATTCATTCGCCCGGGGCGGTCCGGGGGAACGCCGGCATGCGAGAGCGGCTGAAGCCGCCGCTCGCCGCAACGAAAGCGGAAAGCCCCGCAAACTGCGCGGGGCTTCAACAGCGCACCGCACCACGTATGCGGCACGCACCAGTCGGCGCAGGGCCGACATCGCGTTGTCCCAGCCGCGAATTCATTCGCCCGGGGCGGTTGGGGGGCTGTGTGTCCGCCGGCATCTTTCCGATCCCCCTTCCTTGCGGCTGCTCCGGCGGCGTCCCATCGTAGGGCCGGCCGTTCATCGTTCCCGCCCCGCCCGCACCTCGTTCAATGGACCGCACGCGCCTGTTCGCCATCGCCGCGGGGATCGCCCTGGCGGCGTTCCTGCTGGGCTACCTGCCCCAGATGTCGCGCGCCAACGGGCTGCGCGATCGGCTGGAGACGAGCCAGCAGAGCCTGCGGACGACGCAGCAGGAGCTGCGGATGGCGCGGGTGGAAGGGCACATCGGCGCGGCGCTGGTCGAGGCGCAGCGCAGCAACTACGAGCAGGCGCGCCAGCGGATGACGGAGGTGTACGCCACGCTGCAGGCCGCCGCGCCGGGGCTGTCGGGCGCGCAGCGAAGCGAGGCGGACGCCATCCTGGCCCAGCGCGACGAGATCGTCACGCTGCTGGCGCGGGCGGCGCCGCAAAGCCGCGAGCGGCTGATGCTGATCTACACCCGCTACCACAACGCCTTCTACCCCGCCTCCGCCCGCGCCGCCATCACCACGCTGCCGTAGCCGAAAAATGCGTCCCGCGCAGAGACGCGGAAACGGACAAGCGTCTGCAGGGACGGGAACAGGGGGAGCGGAGGGGAAGAAGTCGATCTTCCGGTCCTCCTCTCCCCCTGTTTCCAGCGATCGCCCCCGCGGTGCTCCGCGCCTCTGCGTCTTTCGCGTGAGGCCCCTGCCGTGGGGGCGGAGCGGTCAGGTTTCCCGGAGCGCGGCCACCAGCTGCTGCTTGTCCATCTTGCTGCGCCCGGGGATGTTCTTTTTCTTGGCGATGTTGTACAGCTCGTCGCGGGTACGGTCTTCGTAGCCGCTGTGCGGGTTTCCGGTGCCCTGCGTGTGCTTGTTGGCGCTGCGGCCTTCCAGCCGGCGGTTCTTGTTCACCGTGCGCGCGGCGATCTCCTGGGCCCGGCCTTCGTCCATGCCGCGATCGAGGGAGCTTTCCTTGATCGCCTCGTACATGGTTTCGTCGTGCTTGCTCCAGCCCCTCGGCATCGCATCCTCCGGATTCAGGTGGTGATACGCGGGTGAAACAGGCAAGAACCGGCCCAACCGCTCGATTTTCGCCCCTCGCGGCGCACCGCTGCTCCTCTCTGGCCCGGCGCGGCGGAAGGATGCGTCTTTACGTCGTGCGGCGCGGCGCATTAGATTCGGTGCCCGCAGGCCCACGCCCCGCCGCCGTACGTCCCTTTCCGCACTTCGACAGGGGCCGTACGCACGCCGACGGACAATCGTAGCACATCGAGATTCCCCAGGCGGCGGCATGCACCGTCCAGCCCCGGCGCGGCCCAGCGAAACACGCCGCCCCACACTGGCGTATTAGACCGCCGCAACCACACAACCACAGTCGCACGGAGCCATGAGAACCTCCAATCCGTCCCTGAACTCCAAGACCTTCGAGCGGGCCGCCCCCGGCGCGGGCGCCATGACCATCGAGGGCACGGTCAACAAGGTGGGCATCCTCCTGGTCCTGATGCTGATCCCGGCGTCCTACATGTTCAGCAAGGTGCTCAACGCGTGGGACCCCAGCGCGGCCCTGGCCACCGCCGGGATGAGCGCCATCGGCGCGCTCATCTTCGCGATCATCACCATCTTCAAGAAGACGTGGGCGCCGGTCACCGCGCCCATCTACGCGGTGCTGGAGGGGCTGTTCCTGGGCGCCATCTCGGGCGTGTTCAACCAGGCGTATCCGGGCATCGCCATGCAGGCCATCGCGCTGACCATGGGCACGCTGCTCACGCTGCTGCTGGCGTACCGCACCGGCCTGATTCGCGCCACCGAGAACTTCAAGCTGGGCGTGGTGGCGGCCACGGGCGCCATCGCCATGCTGTACCTGGTGAACATCGTGATGGGCTTCTTTGGAACGCGCATCCCGTTCATTCACGAGAGCGGCATGGTGGGCATTCTGTTCAGCCTGTTCGTGGTGGTGATCGCGGCGCTGAACCTGGTGCTGGACTTCGACTTCATCGAGAGCGGCGCCGAGATGGGCGCGCCCAAGTACATGGAGTGGTACGCCGCGTTCGGCCTGATGGTGACGCTGGTGTGGCTGTACCTGGAGATCCTGCGCCTGCTGGCCAAGCTGCAGAGCCGCGACTGACCGTATCCGACGGCGGACGGAACGAAGGGCGGGCTTCCCGGCGGGGAGCCCGCCCTTTCCCGTTTCCGCCCGATCCACGAAAGAGAGTGGACGCATACCGAATCCCGCAGCCCATCGTGCACCCAGACTTCTACTGCCGCCTCACCCGGAGAGCACGGAGGAGAAACAGGTCCTCTTGTCTTCTCCGTGTCCTCCGTGTGATGCCGACGCCGGGAAACCAACACCTTCATGCGTACAGAGGAACAGAGTCAGACAGAGGAACCCGGATGATCTTTCAGCTCGCTTTCTCTGTCTGACTCTGTTCCTCTGTACGATCATTCTTTTCTGGTACGAGGAGGATGAGACGGCCCGTGGGAAATGCACAACCGGGCCGGGAACCTGGTTTCACGCAGGGGAAGCAGGGGAGATCGTCTCTGCCTCCCCTGCGTCCCCCCGCGTGAGAACCACCGGCTGATTTCGTGGATCAACGCGGGATTTTCAGCATTTACGCGGCTGCTACGCACATTTGCGGCAGTCGCGGACACCGAAAGAAAACCGGCAGACCCCCGCAATCCGCGATCTGTCTGTATATTCGTGGCGCGGCGTGGTAAACAGGCGAGCACGATACTGGCGTAGGCGTCCCGGTATGCGGTTCCGAATGCGCCACCACTGGTCGCGCACGACGGGCCGACGATCTTGGTTAACCCCCGGAGAGACGAGATGGACCAGAAGCCCTACGAGGTGGAAATCACCTTCCGCCAGACGTTGCGGTACGCCGTACAGGCATCGAACCGCAAGGTCGCCGAGCAGCAGGCCATGCAGCGGTGGAAAGTGGGAGACGAGGCGTTCGTCGTGGGCAGCGACTGCTGCGAGGTGCTGGAGGTGCGCACCAACCAGGTTCCCTGCGACGACCGCTGCACCAAGGACGCCCAGGAGGCCTACCGCTACCTGCGCGACCGCGAGCTGGTGATCGAAGCGCTGGACGAGGACGCCTTCAACCCCACCGTGCACGACGCCGTCTCGGCCGAAGAAGTGGCCACGCACGTGGGCTGGAAGCGCCGCAACGAAGGACTGGCAGACATCCCGGACGTACCCCGCGCCGCCCGCGCGCTCGATCGCCTTTGCAACGAGCGGCGGGTGGTCTGTTTTACGCGCAGCCGCATGCGCGCCGGGGAAAAAGGCGAGATTCGCCTGTACTGCACCCCCCAGCACCTGGCCCTGCTTTCGTCGCTCATCATGGACGAGGAGCTGGAGGCCGCCGGAACCGCGGCCTGACCGCCGCTCGGTTTCCCTTGTAACGACGTACGGAGCACCGGCGCGGGCTCGCGGGACCATCCCGCGGGCCCGCTTCGCTTTTGCCCATCCGCCACACCCATGCCCAGCCTGCACCCGCGCGACCTTCCCTTGGCCCTGCTGCGCCGCCTGCTGATCTTCGCGCTGATCGCGGGGGTGCTGGTGGGCGCGGCGGCGGTGTACCTGGAGTGGAAGGGAAACGCGCCCGAGGAGATCGCCGAGCTGATGGCGACGGGCGGGGAGAAGGTGCTGCGCAAGCCGCTGCACCCGGCCCGCGGCGCGCCCCGCGTGATCGTGTTTGCCCTGGACGGCGTGGGCGACGGCGAGCTGCGGCAGGCCATCACCGCCGGCGCCATGCCGCGGGTGGGCGCGCTGCTGGGGCGCGAGACGGAGCCGCGGCTGTTCGAGCACGGCTGGGCGGCGCCGGGGGTGCTCAGCATTCTTCCCTCCACCACCTTCGCCGCCTGGGCGTCCGTCTTTACCGGCCAGCCGGCGGCACGCACCGGAGTGCCCGGCAACGAGTGGTTCGCGCGCGAGGAGATGCGCTTCTACGCGCCCGCGCCCGTCACCGTGACGCAGCACGAGCACGCGCTGGAGGTGTTCAGCGACCAGCTGATGGGCCGCGTGCTGCGCGCGCCCACGGTGTACGAGCGCGCGGGCGTGCGGTCGTACGTGTCGCTGCAGGCGTACCACCGCGGCGCGGACCTGCTCACCGTGCCCATGCCCTCGTCGTACGGGCGGATGATGACCCGCGCGGCCACGGGCGTGGTGGACGACGAGACGGTGGGGCAGGAGATGTACGAGGAGCTGGACGACGAGGCGGTGGAGAGCCTGGTGGAAAGCATCGGGCGCCACGGGGTGGCGGACCTGCAGGTGGTGTACTTTCCCGGCGTGGACCTGTACACCCACGTGGCCGAGCACCCCATTCCCGACCAGCTGCGGTACCTGCGCAACGTGATCGACCCCGCGGTGGGCAAGGTGCTGGACGCCTACCGCAAGGCCGGCGCGCTGGACGGCGCCTGGGTGATGTTCGTCGCCGACCACGGCCACACGCCGGTGCTGCCGGACGACCTGCACTCCCTGGGCACCGAGGGCGACGACGAGCCGCCGGCGGTGCTGCGGCGGGCGGGGTTCCGCGTGCGGCCGTTCCAGCTGGAGCTGGACCCGGAGCAGCAGGACTTTCAGGCGGCGGTGGCGTACCAGGGCGCGTTCGCCTACGTCTACCTGGCCGACCGCTCCACCTGCGCCGCCGCTACGGTGCGCTGCGACTGGAAGCGTCCGCCGCGGCTGGAGGAGGACGTGCTCCCCGTGGCCCGCGCCTTTTACGAGGCCTCGCGCACCGGCGCGGGGGTGCCGGCGCTGCGGGGAACGCTGGACCTGGTGTTCGCGCGGCCTCCCACCGCGCCGGGGCAGGACGCGGCGCCGTTCCAGGTGTGGGATGGGGAGCGGCTGGTGCCGGTGGGCGCGTACCTGGCCGCCCATCCGCGCCCGGAGCTGCTGGACCTGGAGCGGCGGCTGGAGGGCCTTGCCGTGGGCCCGTACGGCCACCGCGCGGGGGACGTGCTGCTGCTGGCGCGGACGGGGGTGCAGCTGCCCATCGAGCAGCGCTTCTACTTTTCCAGCCGGTACCACTCGTGGCACGGCAGTCCCACCGCGCAGGACAGCGAGATCCCGCTGCTGGTGATCCAGCCCCGCACCGCCGGCGCCGCCGTCCGTGCCCGCGTCCTCCGCGCCGCCGGCCGCCACCCCGACCAGCTCAGCATCACCCCCGTGATCCTCGACCTGCTGTCCGCCAGGCGATAATCCCAAAAAGATTGGGCCTCACACAGAGTCAACAGAGTTAACAGAGGAGCTTGCACTCTGTTGACTCTGCTGACTCTGTGTGAGGCCAATCTGTTCCAGGGCTTACGAAGCCGCTTCGGTCTGGATGGGGGCGGGGTCGGCGGCGCGGAGGCGGCGCAGGTACTCGCGGATGCGCTTGGCGTTGGCGCCCACGTCGCCGCGCCCGATGCGGCTCTTGGAGCGCACGTCCACCCGCGAGATGCCGGACGCGGACGACACGCGGATCACCACGTCGTCCTTGAAGCCCATCCAGGGCGTGGTCGCCGTCGCCTCGATGCGCCCGTCGCGGCGGCTCTGGTCCACCAGCTCCCACCCCATCTCCCCCGCCGTCCGCAGCGCCAGCGAAAAGGCGGAATCCACCGGCATCGCCATCATCATCGGGCGCAGGTCCGGATACGCCTTCTGCTGCGCGACCGCCACCGAGTCGCCCTGGTACTCCACGGGATTGGGCGCGTCCTTGCGCAGCGGCGCCACGGCCACGAACACGGGGGGGTTCGCCACGTCGGTGGTGATGTCGTGGATGGGCGGATACTGCCCCGCGTCGCGCCGCCAGCTCCACGGGAGAAAGAAGGCCAGCGCGCCCAGCACCAGCCCCACGGCGGCCACCGCGCGGCCGCGCCCGCGGCTGAGCGCCAGCCCCAGCAGCGAGACCAGGGCCGCCGCGGCGCCCGCGTAGGCCGCGTACTGCATCAGCGCAAAGCTGGTGCGAAAGTGCCACCAGCCAAAGCGCGCGCCGGGGCCGGTCACGAACAGCATCAGCATCGCCAGCAGCCCCAGCAGCAGCCCGGCCAGGGCCACGGGATGCATGCGGCGGACGCGTTCCACGTGCAGCTCAGCCATGGGATCGTCTCTTTCGGTTGCGGAACTTCTTCCAGGCGATGGGCAGCAGGCTCATCGCGCCCAGCATCCCCAGCGCCAGCAGCGTGTTGGCCCCTACGAAGTCGCGGGGAGATTCGATGCGGCCCAGCGACTCGCCCAGGTTCACGAAGACGAACGTCCCCGGCAGAATGCCGATGGCCGTCGCCGCGAAGAAGGTGCGCGCCGTCACGGGGGTGAACGCGGGCACCAGGTTCATCAGCCAGAAGGGAAACAGGGGGACCAGGCGCACGAACAGGATGTAGTTGAACGCGTCCCGCTCGAACCCCTTGGCCAGCCGCTGCAGCCGCGGCCCCATCCGCCGCCGCGCCGCGTCCGCGAACAGGTAGCGTGCGGCGAGGAACGCCAGCGTGGCCCCGATGGATGCCGCCAGCACCACCGCCGCCGTCCCCACCCATCGGCCGAACAGCAGCCCCATTGCAAAGGTCAGCAGGATCCCCGCGGGAAAGCTGAGCGCCGTCGCCACGGTGTAGAGGAGCGTGGCGCCCAGGAGCATGGACACGTAGTGGCGCTGCGTGTAGGCCAGCAGCTCCGCGCGGTGCGCCTTGAGCGCCTCGAAGTCGAACTGCTCCCCCAGCAGGGCGAACGCGGCCAGCGCCCCCAGCATCACCGCCGCCAGCCCGATCTTCTTCCAGTTGGCGCGCCGGCGGCGGGGACGCACGGCGGCGGCTGGGGCGCCCGCGCCCGCCTCCCCCATCCGCTCCCCGCCGTCCGCGTCCGTCATGCGCCCGGCCCGCGCGCCAGGTCCACCCAGCGGCCGGAGACCGGCGACGGGTCCTGCACCGACTCCGCCTGCAGCAGCTCGAACATCCGCGCCCCCAGGGTAGAAAGCTCGCGCACGCTGGCGGCCACGCTTTCCAGCGACGCCAGCTGCTGCTGCGTGGCGGCGGCCGTCTGTTCCGCGGCGGCGGCGTTCTGCTCGCTGATCTCGGTGGCCCGCGTCACCGCGTCGCCGATCATCTCGTTCTGCGCCTGCGCGTCCTCCATCAGCGCCGAGACGCCGGCGATCTCTTCGCGCAGCTGCGCCACCTGTGTAATGCTCTCGCGCAGCGCCACGGCCGCGCGGTCCGCCCCCTGCGCCCCCTCGCCGATGTCCGCGCGGGCGCCGGCGATGGCCTCGGCCACGCGGGCGATCTCCGCGCGCACCTGCTCGACGAGGACGCCGATGCGCTCGGCCGAGGCGGCGCTGTTCTCCGCCAGCTTGCGCACCTCGTCCGCGACCACCGCGAAGCCGCGGCCGTACTCGCCGGCGCGGGCGGCCTCGATGGCGGCGTTCAGCGCCAGCAGGTTGGTCTGCTCGGCCACCTCGCGGATGGTGTCGCTGATGGTGCCGATCTCCCCGCTCCGCTCCCGCAGCGACGCCACCTCGTCCGACACCGTCCCCAGCCGCGTGGCGCCCTCCTTCACCCGCGCGACGAGCAGCTCCACGTCGCTCCCCGCGCCGCGCGAGCGCTGCAGCGTCTCGCCGCCAAAGCGGTCGGCGCTGGCCAGGCGGCGGGCGATCTCGACGCTGGCCTGGCGCAGCAGGGCGATGGAATCGGCCACGCTGCGGTAGTCCTCCGTCTGCCGCATGGACCCCTCGCTCACCTCCTGCACCGCCGCCGTCACGCTCTCTCCGGTAATGCGCAGCTCCGCGGCGACCGTATCCACCTCCCGCGCCAGCGCCGTCAGCTCTTCGGCGCTGATGCGCACGCGGCCGTCCACGCGGCGCAGGTGCAGCGCCATCCCCAGCTGCCGCTGCACGCGGGCCAGGTAGTCCAGGTGCCCGTCCTCGAACGGCTCGCCGCCCGCGCGCTCCAGCCAGAGCGCCGCCTCGACCGCGTCGCCGTAGAGAAGGGGATAGGCCAGGCGGTGCGGCGGCAGATCGGCATCGCCCCCGTTCAGCACCCGCTCCAGGGCCGCCGCGTCCCCCGCCCCCGCGTCGCCGCCCATCTGCACGGGAAGGCCGGCGTCGTCCAGCGCCCAGACGGAGGCGGCGCTCAGGTCGAAGTCGGCGTGCAGGGCGTCCACGGCCTGGCGGCTCACCTCGTCCACGCTCCCCGCCTGGAGGAGCGCCAGCGAGATCTCCTGCGCGCGCCGCTCCAGCCTGCCGGTGTCGAACAGGTTGTAGCGCACGATGGCGTAGGCGAACGCCAGCGGCATCAGCACCCAGAACAGCGCGTACAGCGGCAGCCCCGGCAGCGCCTCGCCGCGCAGCGCGTTGCCGATCTCCGGGAGCGCGGACAGCCAGCCGGGTCCCATCCCCAGCGCGATCCCCGCCACGGCCCAGGCCAGCTGCGTGCGCAGGCGCGGCGAGTGCGTGCTCGTAATCCCCCACGCGACGAGGGCGATGGCGCCCAGAAAGGCCAGCCCGTCCATCACGTCGTCGCGGAGGATGCCGTCCAGCACCTCCGGCACGGTCTCCGCGCCGGCCAGCGCGCCCAGGACGGAAACCAGCCACAGCGCCAGCATCACCCCGTAGAACGCCGCGAACCCGCCCAGCCAGCGGTTCACCCGGCGGGGGAACGCGAGCGCGGCGGCGAAGTGGAGGAGCGACGGCGCGTGCAGAAAGCCGCCCAGCGCGAAGACCGCGTAGCCGAGGGTCGCGGACGGCTGCCCGCCGGTGACGAGGGAGGCGGGAAGGTAGAGCGCCCAGGAGCAGGCGTGGATCAGGAACGCCGGGCCGGCGGGGACGCGGCTGGCGCGGCCGTACGCCCACCACCCCACCATCAGGAAGACGTAGCCGATGGCGCCGTACACCGCCGCCCCCATCCCCCGCTGCGCGTCGGCGGCGGTGGAGACGGCGTAGATGGACGTGAAGACCAGCGCCGGGACCGTGATCCCGGCCAGCCCTCTCGCGGCGGCGTTGAAGAAGGCTTTCATGGTGGCGTTGCGGGGGCGCGGATTGGGAGTGAATCTAAGGTCGGCGCGAAACGGCGAAAGTGCGGCGTGCGCGAGCGGCGCCGGCGCGGGGTTTCCGCCCCGCCGCCGCGCGCCACGGTTCACCGGAAATGGGGGGGATGGGGATGACGACGGAGAGCAGCGAGCGGCACCATCGCGCGGCGGACGCGGAGCGGGGGCCGGTGCCGGTGGCGCTGGTGACGGTGAGCGATTCGCGGACGGAGGAGACCGACACCAACGGCATCTGGCTGCGCCAGGCGGTGGAGGCGGCGGGGCACCACGTGGAGGGGTGCCGCATCATCCGCGACGAGCCGGCCGAGGTCGAGGCGGCGCTGCGGGCGATGGCGTTCGGGGCGGCGCGGGTGATCGTGTTCAACGGCGGCACCGGCATCGCTCCGCGCGACACCACCTACGACGTGCTGGTGCGCCACCTCGAGAAGCCGATCCCCGGCTTCGGCGAGCTGTTCCGGATGCTGAGCTGGGAGCAGGTGGGCGCCGCGGCCATGCTGTCGCGCGCCACGGCGGGGCTGTACCGCGGGCGGGTGGTGTTCTCGCTTCCCGGATCGCCCGCCGCCGTGCGCCTGGCGTGGGAGCGGCTGATCGAGCCGGAGCTGAAGCACATGGCCTGGCTGGTGGCGCCGGAGCATCCGCCGCGGGCGGGGGATGGGGTGAACGGGTGAACGGGTGAACGGGTGAACGGGTGGCGCCGGCCGAGCCCGGTGCGTCGCCGGCGGGATCCACGCCCCCCCCACCACGGGTTGGAAACCCGCGGCTAGAAGGGCCATAAGCCCCGTCTTTGCTCGTTCCTCACAAAACGGGGCTTCACCTGCTCGCGTGGGCCACGCCCGCGCCGGGACGGACGCGATGGGGTTCAAGCCCCGCCGGGCGAGCTCCGCGAGCCCAGGGCGGGGCTTCTGGCATTTGTAGCCGCGGGCTTTAGCCCGTGGCGGCTCGTTCCTCACAAAACGGGGCTTCACCTGCTCGCGTGGGCCACGCCCGCGCCGGGACGGACGCGATGGGGTTGAAGCCCCGCCGGGCGAGCTCCGCGAGCCCAGGGCGGGGCTTCTGGCCTTTCTAGCCGCGGGTTTCCAACCCGTGGTGCAGGAGCCCGTGGTGCGCGAAACCCCTTCCGTCCCGCCTCCGTACCCTCGTTCGCGCGCTAACCGATCCCTAACCCGGACGGTTCGAACCCGCGCGCGTCCGGCGGCATCCTACCACGCGTCCAGGGAAGGCGGAGCACACGCCGCATGCCCGGACGCGCGGCGCGTCTCCGCCGCGCAGCCGCCCCCCGGGGCGACCCCTTCACGTGGAGCATTCCCGCACATGCGCAGTGCACTCGCCCTTGCGGCCGCACTTGCTTTTGCCGCGCCCGCGGCCGCGCAGCAGATCGCCGAGCCCGGCGCCACCGGCACCGAAGGACGCCGGCTGGCCCGGGCCACGCGCACCACCCAGCCTCCGCAGATCGACGGCGTGCTGAACGACGACGCCTGGCGGCAGGCGCAGCCGCTCACCGGCTTCGTGCAGCGCGCGTCCAACCCCGGCGCGCCCGCCACCCTGCCCAGCGAAGCGCGCATCCTGTACGACGACGGCGCCGTGTACGTGGCCATGCGCATGCACGACCCCTCGCCCGACAGCATGCAGGCGCCGCTGGGCCGCCGCGACCTGGCCGGCATCTCGTCCGAATGGGCGCACGTCATGCTGGACAGCTACAACGACAAGCGCACCGCCTTCCGCTTTTCCGTCAATCCGCGCGGGGTGCAGAAGGACGCGTTCCACAGCAACGATACGAACGAGGACCTGGGCTGGGACGCCGTGTGGGAGTCCGCCGCCCGCGTCGACAGCGCCGGGTGGACGGTGGAGTACCGCATCCCCCTCTCGCAGCTGCGCTACAGCGGCACCGCGGGCGAGCAGCGCTGGGGGATCCAGGTGACGCGCGAGATCGCCCGGCGCAGCGAGATCGCCGACTGGAGCCAGATCCACCCCGACCGCAACGGCTTCGTCTCGCAGTTCGGCGAGGTGGGGGGGATCGACGGCATCCGCGGCGCGCGCCGGCTGGAGGTGCTTCCCTACACGGTGGCCCGCGTGACCCGCGAGCCGGGCTCCGCGGACGACCCGTTCTGGGATGAGAACGATCCCTTCGGCTCCGTGGGCGCGGACGTGAAGTACGGGCTCACCTCCGACCTCACGCTCACGGCCACCATCAACCCCGATTTCGGGCAGGTGGAGGCGGACCCGTCGCAGGTGAACCTGAGCGCGTTCGAGACCTTTTTCCAGGAGCGGCGGCCGTTCTTTACCGAGGGGGCCGACATCTTCCGCTTTGGCGTGGGCTTTCCCTACGGCGTGCGCGGCGCGCAGTTCGGCAACGACCAGCCGTTCTACTCGCGCCGCCTGGGCCGCGCACCGCAGGGCCGCGCGCCCAACGACGCGCAGTTCGCCGCCGCGCCCGAGGCGACGACCATCCTGGGCGCCGCCAAGCTCTCCGGAAAGACGCGGAGCGGCTGGTCCATCGGCCTGCTGGACGCCGTCACCGCGCGCGAGGACGTGCGGTACGTGACGCCCGACGGACGCGGCGAGACGGTGGTGGAGCCCATGACCAACTACGCCGTGGGCCGGGTGATCAAGGACTTCCAGGGCGGCAGCAGCGCGGTGGGCGGCATCTTTACCGCCACGCACCGCGACCTGGGAGAGGGGGACGGGCTGGCCTGGCTGCCGTCGCAGGCGTACCTGGCCGGCCTGGACGGGCGCCACCGCTTCGGCGGCAACCAGTACGAGGTGGAGGGGGCGCTGGTGGGGACGCACGTGCGTGGCAGCACGGACGCCATCACCGCCATCCAGACGCGCGCGGGGCACTACTTTCAGCGTCCGGACGCGGACTACCTGGAGGTGGACGAGGACGCCACCTCGCTGTCGGGGTGGATGGGGCGCGCGTCCATCGAAAAGGTGGGCGGCGGGCACTGGCGGGGCGGCGTGTTCACGCACGCGCGCTCGCCGGGGCTGGAGATGAACGACCTTGGCTACGTGCGCAACGCCGACTGGGCGCTGGCCGGCGCCAACGTGCGGTACGAGGAGTTTCGCCCGGGCAAGGTGTTCCGCAACTGGAACGCGGGGCTGCACGGCTGGAACGGCTGGAGCTTTGGCGGCGAGCGGCTGGCGACGGGAATGCACGTCAACGGCTTTGGCCAGTTCCACAACAACTGGGGAACGTGGGTGGACGTGAACCACGAGTTCCAGGCGCTGCGGGCGGACGTGCTGCGCGGCGGGCCGTCGTTCGTGGGGCCGGCGTACAGCAACTTCGAGGGCGGATTCTTCAGCGACGGGCGCAAGCGCCTGTCGGGGGAGCTGTTCTACGGCGGATGGAACGAGTGGGGCACCCGTGGCGGCGGATACTTTGGCGGCGGCAACCTCAACCTGCGCCCCACCTCGCGCGTGCGGCTGTCGGTGGGGCCCAACGTCAACGTCAGCGAGGATCCGTGGATCTTCGTGAGCGAGGGGCGCACGGCGGACGGAACGCCGCACTACGTGTTCGGCAACATCCGCAACCGCAGCATCTCGCTGAGCACGCGGCTGAACTACGCCTTTACGCCCAGGCTGACGCTGGAGCTGTACGCGCAGCCGTTCGTGGCCGCGGGCGAGTACTCGCGGTTCAAGGAGGTGACGGACGGGCACGCGGATTCGTTCGACGACCGCTTCCGCGCCTACGCCGAGGGAACGGAGATCGTGGACGGCGAGCCGGGGGAGTACGCGGTGCGGCTGGACGGGGCGGGGGACCCGGACTTCACCTTCCGCAACCCGGACTTCAACTTCAAGGAGCTGCGCACCAACGCGGTGCTGCGGTGGGAGTACCGCCCCGGCTCGGCGCTGTTCGTGGTGTGGAGCCACGGCCGCAGCCACTTTGCCCAGGACGGCTCGTTTGGCGTGCGCCGCGACTTTGGCCGGCTGTTCGATGACGCGCTGGCCCCGCCGACGAACGTGCTGCTGGTGAAGCTGAATTATTGGCTGAACCTGTAGGGAATAGGGAACAGGGAATAGGGAATAGGGGACAGGGGACAGGGGACAGCAAGAAAAAAGCTGCGCCCGGATGATCGGTGTCATTCTGAGGGAGGCGCCGCCCCGAACCCGTCCTCATGCCGCAGAGCCGGTGCGCCGACCGAAGAATCTTTGTCGGAAACGGGGGCCCCTCGCGCCGAAGCCCATCGTAGCCGACGGGATAGGCGGCAGGATCTTTCCGTCACGCGGGGTTCCCCGGCTCTGCCCGGGGAGGGGGTCCGAGCGAGGGGAGGGAGATTCTTCGGTCGCGCCAACTGGCTCCGCGGCTTTCCCGAGATTCCGGAGCGGGCGCTTCCTCAGAATGACAGGTGTTTCCTCGGATTCGGTAAAAGACCCCGCTTCTCGGGTGATGGACGATCGGTGTCATTCTGAGGGAGGCGCCGCCCGGAACCGTCTTCGTGCCCCGGAGCCGTGGCGCCGACCGAAGAATCTTTATCGGGAACGGCAGGATCTGTCCGTCACGGTGTGTTCCCGGGCGATGCCCAGGGAGGGGTTGCGCGCGAGGGGAGGGAGATTCTTCGGTCGCGCCAACTGGCTCCGCGGATTTTCCGAAAGTCCGGAGCGGGCGCTTCCTCAGAATGACAGGTGTTTTCTTGGGTTCGGAAAAAGACCTCGCTTGGCACGGTGCCGGAGCGAGGTCTTCGTTTTGGGTGATGATGATCGGGAGCCGCGGCGCGGGTCAGTCGCCCAGCAGCGCGGCGGCGGTCTGGTCCAGGCCGCGAAGGACGGCGCGGACGGGGGATGCTTCGGCTTCCATCAGCTTCAGCGGCAGCGCGATCAGCTCGTACTCGCCAGGCGGCACGCCATCGAGCATCACGTTCTCCAGGATGCCGCGGCCGGCGCCCAGCAGCACGTGGTGCGCGGGAAGGTCCGGCGAATCGAACGGGTCCGGCGACGGTGCGTCGGTGCCGAACAGGCGCACGCCGGCATCCACCAGCATTTGCGCGGATTCGCCGTCCAGCGCGGCGAAGCGCGTGGGGAAGACGGCGGGATCGGTCCACGCGCCCACGCGCACCAGCAGGCGCTCGGGCGCGCCGGCGGCCAGCACCTCGGCGGCCCAGGCGGCGTCCAGCGCGGCGCGGCCGGTCGCGTCCACCACCCGCGCGGGGCCCAGGTACGCGTCCAGCGGCACCGCGCCGATCATCAGCCCGTCCTCCAGCAGGTGAAAGGGGCCGTCGGCGTGGGTGCCGGTATGCGGGCTCATGGAGAGCGCGGACTGGTTGTAGATCACGCCGGGCCCCAGCCGCGCCTTCCACTCGATGCGGCAGGGCGAATCGCCGGGCCACACGGGAAAGCCGGCGACGAGGGGGCGGGTGACGTCGTACAGAACGCGCATCAGGCAACCAGCTGGCGAAGGAGGGCAGGGTGCAGCAGCGAGCGCACGGGGCGTACGTCGCCGGTGGCGTGGATGACGGCGTCCGCGAGCTGCGCGCGGCGGTCCAGGCGGCCGGCGGCCCACCGCAGCAGCCGCGGGCGGGAGACAAAGGCCTCCACCACGCGCTGCAGCCGCTCGCCGGGGGCAAAGGCGCGGCGGCGGGCGCGCTCGTACGGCATCAGCGCGGCGGCGCGGGTGTCGCCCGCCCGCAGCGCCGCGCCGATCGTCTGCGCCGCCAGCTCGGCGCCGCGGAGGGCGCGGTAGATGCCCTGCCCGGTGAACGGGTCGTAGTAGCCCGCCGCGTCGCCCACCAGCAGCGCGCCGTCCGCCACGGCGCGGCGGACCGGGCAGTCGAAGGGGCCGGTGGCCAGCACGTCGTCCACCCGCCGGGCATCCACGAAGCCGGACTCGCGCAGCGCGGCGTCGAAGTACGCGTCGGCGTGGCCGCCCACCTCGTGCGCCTGCTCGGCGGGGACGACGACGGTCACGTTCGCCAATCCGCCGCCCACGTCCGCCACGCCCACGCAGCGGCGGCCGCGCGCACGCATCGTCCCGCATCCGCCCATGTCGCCCAGGCCGCGCACGTGCGCCGTCAGCGCCAGCTTTCGCAGCCGTGGCGCGCGCGCCAGCAGCCCCAGCCGCCGCAGCACGATCGATCGCAGCCCGTCCGCCCCCACCACGATCTTCGCGGCGACCTCCTCCCCGCCCGCGACCACGCCGCGGACGTGCCCGTCCCCATCGCGCAGCAGGTCGGTGGCCTTCAGTCCTTCGCGCACCTCCGCGCCGCACGCGCGGGCGTGGCGCAGCAGGATGTCGTCCAGCGTCTCGCGCGGCAGGGCGATGCCGTGCACGCCGCCATGAAAGCGGCCCAGGAACGACGGGCCGCCGTCGGATGCGATGCGCCAGCCCTCCAGGCGCGCGGGGCCGGCCTCCATCACGCGGTCCAGCACGCCCAGCCGCCGCAGCGCCGCGACGCCGGCGGGGTTGATGCACTCCGCGCACGGCTTGCGGCGGGGAAAGCGGGCGCGGTCCAGCAGCAGCACGCGCCATCCGTCCGACGCCAGCAGCGCCGCCGTCGTGCTCCCCGCCGGCCCCCCGCCGACGACGATGGCGTCCCAGGTCATGGCCGCCCCCGGAGGCGAGGCGGTTCGGATCCCCAATCCGCCGAGCGCGGCGCCAGCCGGGGCGAATGAATTCGCGGCTGGGGAAACGCGATGTCCGCCTGCGCGGACGGGTGCGGTGGCGTCGGCGTGTGCAGCGCGTCGCCGCGATGTTCGCGGTTGAAGCCCCGCGCGGTTTGCGGGGCTTTCCGCTGTTCCAGCCGCGGGTTTACCCGCCCGGGACGGGGCAGGTCGCGCGCGCTGGCTGCGGACGCGCCGGTGCCCGGGATGTCGCACACCACCCGGCCGCCGCGTCGCGCCAGCCGGGGCGAATGAATTCGCGGCTGGGGAAACGCGATGTCCGCCTGCGCGGACCGGTGCGGTGGCATCGGAACGTGCAGCGCGTCGCCGCCGGGTTTGCGGTTGAAGCCCCGCGCAGTTTGCGGGGCTTTCCGCTGTTGTTGCGGCGAATTCATTCGCTCTCGCGGGCGGGCTTCGCGTGACCTGACCTCAATCGCAATCCGCATCCTCGTCGACCTCATCACCCCTCCCGCTCCCACACCAGCGCGACGCGGAAGGGCTCGTGGCGGTGCACGCGGGCGCAGGGAAGGGCGGCGGCGCGGGCCAGGTCGTCCAGCTCCGCGGGGGTAAAGGCGCGGCGGACGGAGAGCGGGCCGTCGTGCGCGGTCACGGGGTGCGCGCGCCAGAAGGTGGCCGCCAGCAGCCGCGCGCCGACGTATGCCGGCCGGGAGCGGCGGAGGTCGTTGACGATCCCGCCGATCCGCGCCACGCGGCGCAGCTCCCCCAGCACGCGCAGCAGGTCCGCGCGCGCGTCGAAGTGGTGGAGCGCGGTGGAGCAGATCGCGAAATCGAACGCACCATCCTCGTACGGCAGATGCAGCGCGTCGGCCGCCTCCACGCGCACGTCCGCATCGCCCGACGCGTGGCGGCGCGCGAAATCCAGCGTGACGGGATGATTGTCCGTGGCGACGATCCGCATCCTGATCCCCCGCGAACGCGCCCACGCCGCCACCTTCAGCGGGATGTCCGCCGAGCCGGTGGCCACGTCCAGCACGCGGTACTCGGGCCGCGGATGCCGTGCCACCAATCGGCCGAGGTGGTGCAGGACCACGCGGTAGCCGCCCAGCCAGCGGTTCACGTGCTGCAGGTCCACCAGCGAGCGCCCCAGCTCCGCCGGGTCCTGGCCGGGCTCGTCCATCCGCTCGGCGCCGGCGGCGCGGGGGAGAGAGGTCACTCGCCCGCCTCGCGCACGCGGGCCGGCGCGGCGGAAAGCGGCTCCACGTGCACCACCACGCGCCGCGCGCCCAAGCGGCGGCGCACCTCGCCTTCCACCAGGTCGGCGATCTCGTGCGCCTCCTCGATGTCCAGCCCCGTCTGCACGGCGATCGTCAGCTCCGCGAAGCGCGCCCCCTCGCGCCGGCCGCGCGAGCGCACGTCGTACGCGGCATCCACGCCGTCCATTGCCTCGGCCATGCGCCGGATCTCGGCCGCCTCCACCGCCGCCTCGTCCACCAGCACGGGAATGGTCTCGCGCAGGATGTGAAAGCCGGTGCGGATGATGAGCACGGCCACCAGCAGCGTGGTCCACGCATCCCCCGTCCGCCACCCCAGGCGGGTCAGCAGCAGGCCGATGAGCACGGCAAGCGTGACGAAGACGTCGGCGCGCAGGTGCGCCGCGTCCGCCAGCAGCAGCTCGCTCGCCAGCGCCTGTCCGCGCCGCCGCTCGTACTCCGACGCCACGAGGCCGATGAGCAGCGATCCGCCCATCACCCACACGCCCAGGCTGGTGTCCACCCGCTCGCCGCCGCCCCCCGCGATGCGCGCGACCGCCGTCCGCACCAGTTCGTAGACGGTGATGGACAGGAAGGCCACCATGGCCAGCGCACCCAGCGCCTCGAACTTCTCGTGGCCGTAGGGATGCTGCTCGTCCGGCTCCTGTCCGGCCACGCGGGCCAGGGTGATGGCGACCACGGTGGTCAGCACGTCCAGCGCGCTGTCGAAGGCGCCGCCCAGCACCGCCAGCGAGCCGCTGAGCACGCCCGCCGCCGTCTTCGCGGTCACCAGGACCAGGCTGACGGCCAGCATCAGCGTCAGCACCCGGCGCACCTCGCGGGTGCGCGCGTCGGGCGGGTCCGCGGCGGCGTGCGCGCTCACGTCATCGCCTCCCGCAGCCGCCGGGCGGCGTCATCCACCGCCGGCTGCAGCGTGGCGGGGTCCAGCGTCGCCAGCAGGCCGTCGCGATAGAGCACGCGCCCCTGCACGGCCGTCAGCACCACGTCGCAGCCGCGCGCGGCGTGAAAGACGGCGGCCACGGGATCGTGCACCGGCCGCACGTGCGGCGCGGCGAGGGAGACGACGCACAGGTCCGCGTCCTTGTCCGGCTCCAGCGTGCCCACGGCGCCGTCCAGCCCAAGCGCCCGGGCCCCGTCGATGGTGCACAGCCGCAGCAGCTCCGCGGGCCCCAGCACGCTGCAGCTGGCCAGCCGCGCGCGGTGCAAGACGGAGGCGATGCGGGCCTCTTCCAGCAGGTCCAGCCGGTTGTTGCTCCCCACCGAGTCCGTCCCCAGGCCCACGAGAACGTTCTGCGCGATCATCTCCGGGTACGGCGCCAGCCCATGCCCCAGCCGCGCGTTCGCCACGGGGCAGTGTGCCACGGTCGATCCCGTGTCGCTCACGCGGCGGATGTCGTCCCCGTCCAGCAGCACGCAATGAATGAGCAGCGGCCGCGCGCGCAGCACGCCCAGCCGGTCCAGCATCTCCACAGTGGTCCGTCCCCGCGGCGGCGTGTCGATGCCGCGCGCCCGCAGCCCCGGCGCAAAGTCGCCCTCCCCCGCCTGCACCAGCTGGTGCTCGATCGCGCTTTCCGCCGCGTGCACCGCCATCGGCAGGTTCTCGGACAGCGCGTACTCCGCCGTGGCGCTGAAGAGCGTGTCGGACACGGTGTACGGCGCGTGGGGGGACACGCCGATCTTTACCCGGTCGCACTCCCAGGCGCGCAGGCACTCCACGCTGGCGCGCAGCCCCGCCATCGCCTCGTCGCGCTGCGCCGGGTCCGGCCCGAACACCTCCTGGTAGACCACGCCGCGCAGCCCCGCCTCGCACAGTGCCTGCGCCGAGGCGCCGGACGATTCCGTGGCCGCCAGGGTGGTGATGCCGGAGCGCAGCGCCTCCACCAGGGTCCACCGCGCGGCCGCGTGGAAGTCCGCGTCGGTGAGCGCCGCGCGCTTGGCGCCGACCAGGCGCAGGATCCAATCGCGAAAGCACAGGTCTTCCAGCGCGCCGCGGAACATGGCCAGCTCCGGGTGCGCGTGGACGTTCACCAGGCCGGGAAGGATGGCGGCCTGGCCCAGCTCCTCCACCACGCACCCCTCCGGCGGCTCGATGGCGAGCGCCGGCCCCACCGCCGCGATGCGGCCGTCCGTGCCCACCAGCACGGCGCCGTTGCGGATGGGCTCGGCGCAGACGGGAAGCACCCAGTCGGCGCGGTAAAGGGTAAGCGGCAGCTCCGGCAAAGGGATAGGTGACAGGTTACAGGTGACAGGGTACAGCGGGCACGAGCCGCGGCGTTTTCGGCGATTCGCGTCCCGCGCCGCACAAGATCATGGCGTTTTGCATCCGCCCTGCACGGTTCGGGCGAAGGGGTGGGACAATAGCAGGCACCGGGCCGCGAGGCGAATGGGCAGGATGGACGGGCGTTCCGGATGCTTCGGCGCGAGGGGCGGGCGCCCCCTCCGGGCTCGCACCACTCGCCCACCTCCCCCAAAACTGCTGGGGGAGGTTGCGGGTGAGGCTGGCCACGGCGTGGCTTCGGACAGGGCAGCGCGAGATGGTGGGCCGCCCCCACCCCGGCCCTCCCCCGCAAACAGCGCGGGGGAGGGTGACGCGCTCGACAGACTGTCCGGAGCGCGATCGAATTCTCCCCTCTCCGTGAGGAACGAACGGGGAGGGGCCGGGGGAGGGGCACCCCGTCGGGCGCAGTTCGATCCGATTCGCCGAGCCCCGATCCATCGGCACCGCCAACCTCCCCCAGCAGTTTTGGGGGAGGTGCGAGCCTAAGCGAGCGGAGGGGGCGCCTGCGGCACACGACGGACTCCAGTCGAAGCGGGATCGAATTCTCCCCTCTCCGCTCGTCCCTCGCGGAGGGGGCGCCCGCCGCTCGCGACAAAACCTGCGCATCACGTCTTGTCCGCTGTACCTGTCCCCTGTAACCTGTCCCCTCGCCCGAGCACCGGACTTCACGCAGCGCACTGATGCCCGACGACACCGCGAGCCACCCCATCACTCGCACCCCTTTCGAGCTGCCGTCCCCGGACGGCGGCCCGTCGGTGCGCGGCGACCTGCACGTGCGGCAGGGGGCCCGGCCCACGGCGGCGGTCGTCCTGATCCACGGCTTCAAGGGCTTTCGCACCTTCGGGTTCTTTCCCACCTTGGCGCAGGAGGCGGCGGCGCGCGGGTTCGCGGCGGTCACGTTCGATTTTTCGCACAACGGCATCGGCGAGGACGGGGCCGACACCTTCAGCGCCATGCACCTGTTCGCCGAGCAGACGCACACGCGCAACGTGCAGGAGATCCGCCGCGTGATGGACGCGCTGGCCGGCGGCGCGCTGCTGGACCACGGTGTGCGCAGCATCGGGCTGCTGGGGCACTCGCGCGGCGGCGGCGAGGCGGTGCTGGCTGCCGCCGGGGACCCGCGGGTGGACGCGCTGGTGACCTGGGCCGCCATCGCCGGCATCGCGGAACGCTGGTCGCCCGAGCAGGTCGCCACCTGGCGGGCCGGCGGCACGGTGCAGATCGAGAACGCGCGGACGAAGCAGATGATGCCCGTGGGCCCCGTCTACTGGCGCGACGTGGAGCAGAACCGCGAGCGGCTGGACATTCCCGCCGCCGCCGCGCGGCTGCAGATCCCCTGGCTCATCGTGCACGGCGACGCCGACACGTCGGTGCCGGTGGACGAGGGGCGGCGGCTGTTCGACGCGGCCGGCGAGGCGGCGGAGCTGCTGGTGGTGGAGGGGGCGGACCACGGTTTCAACGGAAAGCATCCGTACGCCGGCGCCACCCCCGAGCTGCAGCTGGTGACCGAGGCGTCGCTGGAGTGGTTCCAGACGCACCTGAAGTGATTTTCGAACGATCGTTCGACGGTTGGTGGACAACCGCGCGAGGGGTCGTTATCATACCGCTTCCCGGCGCATTGCCCTGAAGCAGAGACATCCCGGCCCTGACCCCTGCTGGAGAACCAGATGCCCTACGTGATCACGGAGCCCTGCATCGGGACCAAGGACGCGAGCTGCGTCGAGGTGTGCCCGGTGGATTGCATCTACGAGGCGAACGACCAGTACTACATCAACCCCGACGAGTGCATCGACTGCGGCGCCTGCGAGCCCGAGTGCCCCGTCCAGGCCATCTTTCCCGATACCGACGTGCCGCCCGAGTGGACGGACTACATCGAGAAGAACCGCGTGCTCTCCGACGCCTGACCGCCGCGGATCGCCTGCATGCCCAAGGGGCCGCCTCCCACACCTGGGAGGCGGCCCCTTCTTCACGCTTCGCATCGTGCGCGCAGAATGCGAGTTCTCTGCTGACTCCGTGTGATGCCGAATCCGGGAAAACAACACCTTCATGGGTACAGAGGAACAGAGTCAGACAGAGGAATCAAGATCAACTCGCTTTCTCTGTCTGACTCTGTTCCTCTGTACGATTATTCTTTTCACGAGCTGGTATGAGGCATCGCAGGCGCGTCGACGCACGGGAAAAGAAAAAGGGCGCCCCCGAAACTCGCCGGGGGCGCCCCTTCCATCATCCGGCCGGGCTGGATCAGCCGCGGCCGCGGACCTTGCCGGCGTACCCGTTGTCGGGATTGCCGCCGCGCTGCAGCACGCGGTCGACGGTGCCGGTGCCGCGGTTGTACGCGGTGAGCGCCAGGTTCACGTTGCCGTCGTACCGGTCGATCAGCTCGCCCAGGTAGCGAAAGCCGATCTCCAGGTTCGTCTCCGAGTCGCGCAGGTCGTTCTCGGTGGCGTCGCGCTTGAACCAGCGGGCGGTGGGCAGCATGAGCTGCGTAAGGCCGATGGCGCCCACGTGGCTGGTCGCGTAGTCCTTGAACTCGCTCTCGGTCTTCACCAGACCGAAGGCGATCTCGGGGTTGATGTCGTGCTCCACGGCGGTGCTGTAGATGAGCTCCGCCAGCTTGTCGGGGATGGTGTATCCCCTGGCACGGTACTCGTTGGCCAGGCGCTCGGCCTCGGCGGCCTGGGCCACGCGCTGCGGGGCCCGCACCACCACCGGGGCCACCTGCATGCTGGTGCCGCTGCGCACCGCGGTCTGCACCAGCCCGCGGCGCTTGCCGTCCTGGCCCAGCGGGCCGGCGCCCGTGGCGGTGGCCACGCCCTGCAGCACGGCGGCCCCCAGAAGCAGGGCCTGGATCGGCCGCGACCGCACCAGCGAACGGAAGTCATTCCGCAGCGGAGGGGCGTTACGCGGCCCCGTTCGCGGCGAACGGCCTTCGTTGTCCTTCACCATCTGTCTCCTGTCGTTCACAAGACAAACGCGGCCGATCGAGATGGGACCGCCGCGCCCGCCCTGCTGAGGGCATTCAACAAGTTCCTCCAATCTAAGCCCCTTAACCGCTTGTGTCAAATGAAGATAGCTGATTTCTTCCCATAGCCGGGCCAAAAACCCGCATCAACACTGGCTTTCTGATGCAAACAAATGAGATAAGCGAAGGAATACCGAAATTTTCCGGGAATTCGCGAAATTCTTCTACATTCCACATGGATCTACATTGCCGCTCCGGCCCCTGTTCGCGTAAAAACCCCGCCTCACGCAGAGGCGCGGAGACGCGGAGAGAAACGGATCGTTTTCTCAGCGCCTCCGCGTCCGCGTGAGGCTTTCTTCTTTTCTGGATGAAACGCCCGAGGCCCCTTCCCCGGTACGGCGGGAAGGGGCCTCGGATGCGCTCGGCGCGTGGGTCAGCCCCTGGACCGCGAGCCCGACTTGGACCCGCCGGACTTCGATCCACCCGACTTCGATCCGCCGGACTTCGATCCGCCGGACGACTTGGATCCACCCGACTTCGATCCACCGGACTTCGACCCGCCGGACGACTTGGAGCCGCCGGACGACTTCGATCCGCCGCTCTTGGAGCCGCTCCCCGACGACCGCTCCGCCGTGGACGACGACCCGCCCGACGAGCGGCCGGCCGACTTGCTGCCCCCGGACTTGCTCCCGCCCGACTTGCTGCCGCCGGACGACTTGGAGCCCGACTTGGATCCGCCGGACTTCGACCCGCCGCCGGACGACTTCGATCCGCCGCTGCCGCGCGACGAGCCGCCTTCGGGGGTGAACTGCACCTCCGCCTCGCCCGCGGCCAGGTCCATCCCCAGGGACAGGGACTTGAGCGCCCGCACCGAGTTGCGCTCGATGAACGAGGCCATGGCCTCTTCCTCGCGCAGGCTTTCGCCCAGCAGGGCGGTCACCTCGCGCTCGCCCATGGCGGTGGCCACGGCGATGGCGGAGCGGTACCCGGCGATCTCGTAGTGCTCAACCCGCAGGCTGTTGCCCAGGTCGAACGCCTCGAGCAGCTGCTTGGAGGGGTTCTCGTCCTTCTTGAACGAGTCGTGCTCGGCCTTGAGCCCCACCGCGGCTTCGCAGGTTTCGGCCTTGGCCTTTTCGCCGACCGCCTCGAAGGCGCGACGGAGCCGCTCGATCTGCTCCTCGGTCTCGCCGATGTGCTCCTGCACCCGGGCAAGCATCTCGGGGTTCTTCACCTCGCGGGTGAGGGTGCCGAGCATCTTGAGGATCAGCTGCTCTGCGTAGAGCAGGTCGCCCAGCTCGTGGATGAGCAGGTCCTTCAACTGGCTGGCTGCCATGTGCGCGCCTCCGAACCGTTAGAGTTAGACGTGGGTGCGGCGGCGGCCGACCACCAGACGGTACAGCAGAAGCAGGATCAGCGCGCCCACGACGCTGCCGATGAGCCCCACGCGGTTGTCGCTGCCGCCGAACAGCATGCCGCCGATGACCGAACCGGCGATGCCCAGCAGGATGGTGACGATGATGCCGCCCGGATCCTTGCCCGGCATGATGAACTTTGCGATCGCGCCGGCGACCAGGCCGATGATGATCATCCAGAGAATGCCGCCCATATCTCCCCCACGGTGTGGTGGTATCGGAATCGGTCCCTTCTGGTTCGGACCGCCGTCGCGCGGCGGGAATGCACGCTTTATGCCCAACTGCCACCTGTGTTGTAGCTGGCTCCGCACCAGCGTTTTGCTCATCCCCGGCGAACGAAGCGCACGCGCCCGCCGGCAGGTAAGTGCATGATGGTCCAAGTTGCTGAATCACATTGACTTGGATGCATGCGTACTGCGCCGCTCGTCACGCTGACACTCCCTCCCGCAAGCGGAAGCGAGCGTGTAACGAACCCCACGAGGACGATCACTGTCATTCCGAGGAAGGCGCCCCCCGGGCCGCCCGGAACGCGCAGCAGCCCTGTGCGCCGCCCGAAGAATCTTCTTCGGAAACGGGGGCCGCTCGCGCCAGACCCATGGTAGCCGACGCGATGCTGCGCCCATCCGGCCGCAATCACCCGTGGCGTGCTTCCGGCGGGTGAACGCGAAGCCCCATCCGCGGCGCAGCGTGCCGGGATGGGGCTGAATGATGGTTCTTCCTGCATCACATGCGAGATCGAAGAATCCGCAGGCTCGGCGGCAGGATCTTTCCGCCACGCAGCGTTCCCGGGCGATGCCCGGGAACGGGCTCCGCGCGAGGGGAAGGAGATTCTTCGGTCGCGCCAGCCGGCTTCGCGGCTTTCCCGGGAGCCCGGGGCGGGCGCTTCCTCAGAATGACAGGTGTTTCCGCGGGATTCGGGAAAACGAGCGCCACCGGCACCTATCGTATGCGAGATCGAATGATCTGTATGCTGGGCGGCAGGATCTTTCCGTTACGCGGGGTTCCCGGGCGATGCCCGGGAGAGGGCTCCGCGCGAGGGGAGGGAGATTCTTCGGTCGCGCCAACGGGCCTCGTGGTTTTCCCGGGAGCCCGGGGCGGGCGTTTCCTCAGAATGACAGGTGTTTCCGCGGGATTCGGTAAGACAGGCGCCACCGGCACCCATCGTATGCGAGATCGAATCTCCTGCATGCTGAGCTGCAGGATCTTTCCGTTACGCGGGGTTCCCGGGCGATGCCCGGAAGAGGGCTCCGCGCGAGGGGAGGGAGATTCTTCGGTCGCGCCAAAGGGCCTCGTGGTTTTCCCGGGAGTCCGGGGCGGGCGCTTCCTCAGAATGACAGGTGTTTCCTCGGGATTCGGTACGACAAGCGCCGTCTGCCCCCGTTCACCCCTTCACCCCTTCACCCCTTCACCGCAAAGGGCACTGCAGCCACGCCGCTCGCCCGGGCAGCGCGCCCTCCCCCGACTCGCTGGTCAGCAGCACCGTGCCGTCAGAGCGCATGGCCACGCCTTCGCCCTGGGGCTCGCCCAGCGGGGCCAGGTCCATGCTGAAGGCCGCCTCGCCGCTTCCCAGCAGGTCCGCCGTGCGGTACAGCGCCAGGCGGCCGTAGGTGCGCAGCGCCACCCACCGCCCGTCGCGCGACGCGCCGGCGCCGGTCACCGCGTCGCCGGGCTGCTGGGGCTCGGGGGCCAGCACGCGCACGCGCACCAGGTCCACGGGGCCGGGGCGCAGGGGCGTGGGCCAGCGCCACAGCTCGATGTCGTCGCGCTGCCCCTTGTTCACCAGGTACACCCCGCCGTCCGCCGCCACGAACATGGCCTCGGTGTCGCGGCCGCCGCCGGGAAAGCGGGCGCGGAACACCTCCGCCGGCCGGGTGGCGGCGTCCTGGGGGCGGGGCAGGGGCGCGCGGTACAGCACCACCTCGTTGCCGGCGCTGTTCTGGTTGTTGCCGATGTCGCCCACGTACACGCAGTCCCCGCCGGGGCACGGGCCGATGGCCACGTCCTCCCAGTCGCGGTTGCGCGCCCCGGCCACCGCCACCCGGCCGGCCAGCGCCCCGTCGGCCGTGACGGCGTACAGCACCGGGTCCGTGCCGGAGTCGCCCACCGTCCAGAACACCTCCGGCACCAGGGGGTCCAGCGCGGCGCCGCTGGTCTCGCGCACCTCCTCGGGGAGCGACAATCCCTGCCGCACCACGCGGCAGGTCTGCGCGGGGGCCTCCACGGCGGCCGCGGCGGCATCCTCCTCCCCGTCCTCCGCCGGCCGGCACCCGGCCCACAGCACGAGGGCCGCGAAGGAGGCCGCGGCCC
Organism: Longimicrobium sp.; assembly: GCF_036399255.1. Taxonomy (GTDB): domain Bacteria; phylum Gemmatimonadota; class Gemmatimonadetes; order Longimicrobiales; family Longimicrobiaceae; genus Longimicrobium. The sequence goes on along the minus strand of NZ_DASWNM010000080.1, from coordinate 11,616 downwards.
GCGCCCCGTGCCTCTTCATCCACCGGGCGCGCGTCATGGGGTGGGGATCACGATGGGCGTGCGCGACGGGTCCGCGGACGTGGTTTCGCGGGGCGCCGGCTCCGGACGCTGGTAGTAGGTGCCGTCGGCCCCCAGCTCCCACAGGTCGGGGCGGGCCAGGTCGTGCTCCAGGATGGCGTCCAGCCGGGCGCGGTGCGCCGGGTCCACGATCGGCGCGGCCACCTCGATCCGGCGGCTCAGGTTGCGCGTGCGCCAGTCGCCCGAGCCGATGAAGTACTCCGGCTCCCCCGCGTTGGCGAAGCGGAAGATGCGCTCGTGCTCCAGGTGGCGCCCCAGCGCGCTGTACACGCGGATGTTCTCCGACAATCCCGCCACCCCCGGCCGCAGCGAGCAGATGCCGCGCACCAGCAGGTCGATGCGCACCCCCGCCCGCGACGCCCGGTACAGCGCCGCGATGATGCCGCGGTCCGCCAGGCCGTTGAACTTGGCGGTGACGGCGCCCTCGCCGCCGGCCGCCGCGTGCGCCGCCTCGCGGTCGATCATCTCCACGAAGCGGCTGCGCATGGTGGTCGGCGCCACCAGCAGGGGCCCGTAGTCCGGGCGGATGGTCCCGCTGGTGAGGGTGTTGAACACCTCGTTGAGCTCGGCCCCCAGCTCCGGGTCCGCCGACATCAGCCCCAGGTCGGTGTAGAAGGCGGCCGTGCTGGCGTTCAGGTTTCCCGTGCCGATGTAGGCGTAGCGGCGGATGCCGGCCGGCTCGCGGCGCACGATCAGCGCGATCTTGGCGTGCACCTTCAATCCTGGCATCCCGTAGATGACGTGGATGCCGAACGAGCGCAGGTGGCGCGCCCACTGGATGTTGCTCAGCTCGTCGAAGCGGGCCGTAAGCTCCACCAGCGCCACCACCTGCTTCCCCGCCGCCGCCGCCCGCGACAGCGCCTCGACGATGCGCGACTTGGAGTTGGTGCGGTAGAGGGCGAGCTTGATGGACAGGACCTCGGGGTCCTCCGCCGCGTCGATCACCAGCCGCTCCACCGTTCCCCGGAACGAGTCGCGGGGAAACGAGACCAGCACCGGCGACTGCCGCAGCTGCTCGAAGACGTTGCGCGCCGGGTCCAGCGGCTCGCGGGGCGGCGGCTCGGGGGGGTACAGGAGCACGCCGGGCTCGGCGTCGACCTCGGCCAGCTCGCGCAGGCCGCGCAGGTCCACCAGCCGGTGGATGACGTACACGTCCTCCTCGCCCAGCGCCGCCACCTGCCCGGGCACCTCGTACTGCAGCTCGCGCAGCAGCATTCCCTGCACCTCGCCGGGCATCCCCCGCTCCACCTCCAGGCGCACCACGGGGCGAAAGCGGCGCTTGCGCACCTGCTCCTCCACCGCGTGCAGCAGGTCTTCGACCTGCGCGCGGTCCAGGTGCAGCTCGGCGCTGCGCGTTACGCGAAAGGCGCAGGCCGTGTCCACCTCCATCCCGGGGTACAGCGCCGCGAACGAGCCGCGGATCACCTCTTCCATGGGGATGAAGCGGCGGCTCTCCGGCAGGCGGACGAAGCGGGGGAGCCCGTCCGGCAGCTCCACCATTCCCAGCCGCCGCTCGCCCGTGCGCGGGTCGCGCAGCAGGGCGGCGAGCGCGGGGCGCAGGTTGCGGACGTGGGGAAAGGGGTGGCCCGGGCCGGCGGTCAGGGGCATGACGATGGGATGCACCTCGCGCGTCCAGTAGCCGCGCACCATCTCCAGCTCCCCGCGCGTCAGCTCGTCCAGCCGCACCACCCGGATGCCGTGCTCCGCCAGCGCGGGAAGAAGCGCGGTGCCCAGCAGCGCGTACGCCCGGTCCAGCAGCCGCCGCGCCCGCACCCCGATGGCGTCCAGCTGCTCCTGCGGGGTGGCGCCGTCCATGGTGGCCTTGGTGCTTCCCAGCGCCACCTGGCGCTTGAAGCCGGCCACGCGGACGCGGAAGAACTCGTCCATGTTGCCGCCGAAGATGGCCACGAAGCGCAGCCGTTCCAGCAGCGGCACCCGCTCGTCCTCGGCCAGCCCCAGCACCCGGCGGTTGAACGCCAGCATGCTGAGCTCCATGTTCAGCATGGAGCCCGCGGGAAGGTCCGCGTCGTCCGTGGCCAGAACGGGGGCGGCGCTGGCCAGCATGGCGCGCGTGGCCGCCTCTTCCTCGCTCCCCACGGCGCCGGCCAGCGGCGTGGGAAAGTCGGAGCGGGCCACCACGTGCAGCGCCGCCAGGGTGTCGCGGTCGCGCAGGGCGGGGCTCCCCACGGAGTGCAGCACCTCGGCCAGCGGCATGCGGATGATGTCGCAGGTGGCGTCCTCGCTCTGCGCGTGGGCGCCCTCGGCCAGCCACACCTCCACGGCGCTGCGCTCGGCGGGGCCGGGCCCCAGCCCCAGCAGCCGCACGCGGGCGCCGTCGTGGCCAAAGCACTCGCGCAGCACGCGGCGGCACGCCTCTTCGCCCGATCCGTGGCCGGAGGGCACGCGCAGCGCCGCCCGCTCGCGGCGCAGGGCGATGCGGCCGTCCTCCACCGCCACCACGGCCACGCGGCGGGCGGCGCGCACCGCCTGCTCCATCCGGTCCAGCTCCGCCTCGCGCAGGGCGTGGCGGGCGCGCTCCAGCCGGTCCTCGCCCACCCGCCGCATGCCGTGCGCGTGCCGCAGCGCCGCGGCCACGGGGTGCTGGTCGTCCGCGCCCTCCGGCAGCCGCAGCTCGATCTCTTCCAGCGTGGCCGTCATCTCGCCGGAACGGATGGTGATGGCGTCGCACGCCGCCTCGGCCGGGCGCCCGTCCAGCGACTGGATGGGGCGCAGCACGCGGTGCGTCTCCAGCTCCACCCGGGGGACGAGGCGCGCGGGGTCCACCATGGCCCGCAGCAGCCGCGCCGGCTCCGACAGCCCCAGGAGCGGCGAGTCGTCCTGCGCGGCGGGAAGCTCGATGACGGCCACCTCGCCCCCCTCGGCGTCCGCGCCGGTGCGCACGGACAGGGTGCGCGCGCCGTCGGGGTGGTGGCGCAGGCACGCCCAGGCGCCGCGGCGCTCCAGGTCGCCGTCCGCCGTGTCGTGGTAGACGTCGCGGAACACGCGGGTCGCGGGGTGCCCGGCGCGAAAGCCGTCGGGGGCGGGGCCGGAAGCGACCGCCTCCAGCACGCCGGGCGCACCGGGGTCGAAGCGCACCGTGGTGGTGCGCGGCGGCCCGGGTGCGGTTTCGGCTTCGTCGGGGGCGGGCGGGGGCCAGTCCGTGGACATGTCCGTCAGAAGGGGAGACCCAGGCGCAGGTACAAAATGCCGCGCTCGCCCCGCGCGTAGAACACGCTGAGCGTCTGCGAGCCGGCGTTCACGAAGGCGCCGGCGCCCACCGAGGTGTGCCAGCCGCCGTCGCTCTCACCGTCGTACCATACGCGCCCGGCATCCGCCAGCGCCAGCACGCCCACCGGGCCGAACGCCCGCATGCGTGCCTCCGCCCCGCCGAACGCGGCCGCGTCCCCCGCGAAGCGCTGGTACGAGAAGCCGCGCAGGGTGGGCGATCCGCCCAGCAGCGCCGCGTACTGGATGGGAAAGTCGCCCCACACCTTTTCGCCCCCCGCGCGCAGGGCCAGCACGGCGGGGCCCAGGGGAAGGTAGAACGCCCCGCGGGCGGCGGTGCGGGCAAAGGCGCCGTCCCGCTCGCCGTCACCCCCCGCCCACGACTCGGAAAGGAGGGGAAAGGCGCCGCCCTCCGCCGCGAAGGTCCAGCCCCGGGTGGGGTAGGCCGCGCTGTCCACGCGCACCCACGCCGCGCCCGCGCGCACGCCGGCCGTCACGTACGGTTCCGTCCCCAGTGGCCCGTCCAGCTCCGCCGGCGTCCCCGCGTCCACCTCGGGGTCCGTGTAGCGCAGCACGCCGGAGAGCGCCAGGGTCAGCCCGCCGCCGCGCGACAGGACCACGCCTGGCTCCAGCAGCGCCTGCCGCTCGAAGACGATGTAGTCTCGCAGCCCCGCGTCGTCGTCCGTGTCGTTGCCGTACCCGGTAAAGTAGACGCCCTCCAGCTCCGAGGCGCGGGCGAAGAGGGAGCCGTACGAGCGCGGCGCGCCCGTCCACCGCCGCGTGTAGCGCGCCTCGGCGCCAAAGCGGGTGTACAGCGGCGCCCACAGCCCGCGGACGAACCAGCGCTCCGCGTACGGGTCGCGGCGAAAGCCGTAGCGCGTGTGCCGCGGTCCCACGCCCACCACCAGGTCGGCGAAGGGGCGGATGGCGGCGTACGGCGTCAGCGCCGCGCCGTCCGTCCCCCAGTCGCGCGGGGGATCGATGGCGCTCTGCTCGCCCGACAGCTTTTCGGGCCGCGCGAACGGGCGCGTGTCGACCACGGTATTGGATCCACGGACGATGCGGTTTTCGCCGCGCGCGTCGTAGAACGCCGTGCGTCCCGTGCCGCGGTCCTCCAGCACGTCGTCGCCCTCCCCGCCGATCACGCGCACCAGCCGGCCGCCCGCACCGCGCACCACGGCCCGGTCGCCGCCGCCCAGCAGAAAGACGCGCACTTCGCGCGTGTCGTGGCCTTCGAAGCGGCGGCGGTAGTAGGGCGCGGCGGATTCGTCCGCGCCGGCGTGGATGCGCACCTCCATCCCGCCGTCCTCCAGCCGCTCGACCACGGCGAAGTCCGCCGCGTCGGTGCCGTACGCCTCGGGCTCGCGGGCCATCATGGCGTAGTACCGCGCCGCCGCGTCGGGAAGCGCGTCGCGCCGGGCGCGCAGGGTGGCGGCCAGGTTGGCCCCCTCCAGCGCCTGGTACTCGGCGGGAAGCAGCCGCACTGCCTCGTCGATCAGCGCGTCCGTGATCCGCGCGCGCAGGGCCGCCGCCACTGAGTCCCAGGTGCGGCGGTCCATGCCGCCCAGCAGCCGCCGGTCCAGGTACTGCGCCTGCTGCACCAGCCCGAACAGCCCGTCGTAGTTGGCCCGAAAGCGCACCGCCTTGGGCAGGAACGGCCGCGCCAGCTCCACCGCGAACCCGTCGTAGTCCACGAACACGTAGTCGCGGTCGCGGGGGATGGCGCGCCACAGGGTGGTGCCGCCGCGGTCGTACCGCGCCCAGCTGTACTGGTCTTCGTGCCGGTCCCAGTCGCCCAGGAAGACGTCCATCAGCCGGACGGCCAGGTACTCCTCGGCCGCCACCCGGTGCGCGGGGTCCGCGTCCAGCGCGGGAAGGAACTCGTCCGTGTCCTCCACGTCCGCCGCGCCCCCGAAGCGGTCGCCCGGGCGCTCCTCCAGCTGCCCCAGCATTCCCGCGAACTCCGCGCGAAACTCGCCCAGCCGCGGGTCGTCCGGCATCACGAACAGCAGCGGGTCCACGTGCAGCGCGCCGGTGGCGTCCATCAGCCGCCCCGCCACCACCGCGCCCGCCGGGTTCTGCGAGCTCACCTGGTCGCGCAGCACCGCGCCCGCCGGCCCGCCGCGCCCGCCCTCGCCCCGTCCCGGGTCCTTGTTGACCGAGCGAAAGGCGTACTCGCGCCCGTCCGCGCCCCGGAAGCGCAGCGACAGCGTCTGGTTGCCGCCCCCCGTCTCCGTGGGCGTCAGTCCGCCGGCAAAGGTGCGCAGGTCCAGCAGGGGAACGTTTGCCGGTGTGGTCCACAATTCACGGTACGAGCGGCCCAGCAGAAAGCGCTTCACCGGTCCGGCGCGGTACTCCGCCCCGGCCGCCACCCGCGCCGAGTCGCCCGCCTGGGCGGCCAGCGGGGCCGCCAGCAGCAGGGAGGCGAGGGCCGGGAGGGCACGCCTCATGGGCGCCCCCCGGGCGTCGGCACCCCATGGGTGGTGTCGGACTGCGCGGGAACGATGGGCGACGACGTGGCCGACGCGCTGCCGCGCAGCGGGGGCACGTCCAGCCAGGTGGAAAAGTCCTCGGTGGCGTTCCCCTGCGCGTCCACCACCATCACGCTCAGCCGCGCGCGGCCGTCGTCCAGAAAGGTGATGCGCTGGTAGCCGCTGGCCTGGCGGATGTAGCGGATGCCGGTGATGGCGCGCGTGGGCGTGGTGTGCCCGTAGATCCCTCCCCCACTCACCAGCAGGTACCTGGCCGGGTCGCGCCGGAACACCTGCAGGCTGTGCTCGTGCCCCGCCGCGTAGACCGTGGGCGTGTCCACCACGAAGGCGCGGCTCAGCTCGGCCGTCATGTGCCGGTACTCGCGCCCGGTCACGTCCTGACGCGCAAAGAGGCCGGCCGTCCGCGCCCAGGGATGGAAGGGGAACAGGTAGGTGGGCCAGTCGAAGTACCCCCCGTGCTGCCCGCCCGAGACCACCGGGTGGTGGGCGACGACCACGGTGCGCCGCTCCCCCGCCGTGGCCAGCGCCACGCGCAGCGAATCGACCACCCCCTGCTCCGTTCCCGGATTGCAGCGGTCGCGGCCGGGCTTGGTGGCGGGGTGCAGCCACCAGTGGCTGTCGATGACGATCAGCCGCAGCACCACCCCCAGGTCGACGATCACCGGCCCCGGGCACCCGTCACGCGGCTCCATGCCGAAGAGCCCGGCGCCCTCGATGTTGATGAAGCGCTCCTGCCGTACGATGTTGGCCCACCCCTCGGGAGCGCCCTGCGCCCAGTCGTGGTTGCCGGGAACGAAGACGCCGCGCGTCCCCGTGTCGCGCAGGGGCTGCATCTGCGCGCGCAGAATGCGCAGCCCCTCGCGGCCCTCGGCCGTGAGCGTGTCCGACAGCCCCACGGGATAGATGTTGTCGCCCAGGAACACGACGAAGCTCTTTTCGGGCGCGGCGGCGATCTCGGCCTGCAGGGCGCGCAGCACCGGCTCGCCCTCCGGGTTGGGCAGCCCCGCGTCGCCGATGAGCACCAGGTTCAGCGCCACCGAGTCCGCCGGCAGCGGCCCCACCACCCGTCCCAGCCCCGCCGCCGGCTTGCCGCACCCCGCCGACGCCAGCAGCGCGGCGCCGGCGGCCAGCGCCGCCCGCCGCGTCCAGTCCTTCATCATCCTCACGTACGTTCCGGGGAAACCCACCTTCGTGCCGGGGCCGCGCGCCGCGTCAGCCCCGCTGCTTCTTCCGCTTCTTGCGCCGGGCGCGAAACGGCACGTACTCGGCCGCCGCCACCTGCGCGCCCCACCGCTCGTCCAGCGCCCCCACCAGCTCGGGGGCCGACGCGCTCCCCTTCAGTCGCACAAGGTATTCCAGCGTGAACAGGTCGTCGTCGCGGCTCACCACGTCCACCAGCTGCCAGTCCCTGGCCATGTCGGCCAGCGCCTCCTGCACGGTGTGGCGGGCCAGGTCGGGCTGCATGCTGTGCACCAGAAGGATGCCGTCGGTGCGGATCTGGTCGGCGTGGTCCAGCATGCGCATGCGCACCTCGCGCTGCCCCTGGGCGTCCTGCGCCAGCAGCAGCCGCTGCGGCCCCGACGACAGGATGCCGGTGCGGGCGTAGCGGCCGCTGTAGATGCTGCCGATGTTGAACTTCCACACCGCCAGCACCACGTAGTTGAACGCCAGCGACATGGCCAGCGCCACGTCCAGCGCCTGCACCCCCGACGACAGGCCGATGCCGATCACCAGAAAGATGTACACGGCGTCGCGCGGGTCCTTGAGCGTGTTGCGGAACCGCACGGCCGCCACGATCCCCGCCAGCGCAAAGGCCAGGGCCACGCTGTTCTTGACCACCAGCGCGATCCCCGCCACCACGATGGGCAGGATGATGACGGACGACACCAGCGCCGGGTCGTAGCGAAAGCGCTTGGTGAGCATGTACACCCACGCAACCGGCACCACCAGCGACAGCGCGCCCAGGATCACCAGCAGGGTGCCCATGGCGCGGCTCAGCGCCTCGTTCAGCGACACCCGCGCGCCGAAGTCGGCCGCCACCGGCCCCACCAGCCCGCCCCCCTGCTCCAGCGTCAGCGCGTTGGACGAGAGAAACGCCTCGCGCACGGCGGGGACGTGGTACACCAGCAGCGACATCACCGTCACCAGCAACACGTAGTACGCCAGCAGCCGCAGGAACGGGTGGCTGCGGGCCTCCGTCATGCGCTCGATGAGGCCGCGGTGGTTCCGGGGCTCCTCCGTCTGGCGCGGCGCCGGCCGGGGGGCCGGGTGCGCGGGCGGCGGGGGGCCCGGGGGCGCGGGGCGCGACAGCAGCGTCTCGGACTCGCCGTGCTGTACCACGGGCGGTCCGGGCAGCGGTGCGGACTCCCTGTCTCGGTTGCGTGCCATTCGTATCAGGTGTGTGCGGGTCCGCTGCGCCGCCGGTGCGCGCGGAGCCAGCCGCGCACAAGCAGGAAACACGCCGCGCGCCTGCATGCGCGGAAGCAAGGCCGGCCTCGCGCGAAGCCGCGGAGGGGCGGGAAGAACGTAACGAACACGGAACAATTCTGCCGTGGAGCCGGGGAGTCAATGAATCCGGGCTCCCAAAGGCCATTCCCCCTCAGAGGAAGCGGCGGAAGCAGAGGCGGTTTCCTGCGTCCAGAATGCGTGCGCTTCCCTCGGCCGTGGGTGTGGGCGGATGGTTCGCAAGATCGCGCATCAGGTATTCGTCCGGCCTGCTCCGGTGCGCCGCGGAGACCATCCCCCGATCCACCCGGCGCGCCATTCCCCCGCTCACCACGGATCAGCGCTTGGGATGGTCGCGGAGAAAACGGCACGAGAAAACTCCGCTGACTCTGCTTCCTCCTGTGAGTTCCCCACCTGCCGCGCAGGCCCGTGCTCACGAAACCTGCGCCAGCAGCAGCGGCATCCCGCCCGCCGTTACCGGCTGTTCCCTGTCCCCTGTCCCCTGTCCCCTGTTCCCTATTCCCTATTCCCTAACAACGAAGCCCGCGCGATCGGAATCGCGCGGGCCCGTGCTCGTCGTGCGGAAAGATGCCTCAGGCCGCGTTGGCCTTGCGGCGGCCGCGGCGGCGCGGCACGTGGGGCGGCGCATCCAGCGTGGCCGCCAGCGACATGTCGTCGTGCGGCGCGTGCAGGCGCGAGATCGGCAGGTCGTTCTCGCTCTCGTCGTCCGCCAGCTTGGTCTCCTGGCGGCGGATGCGGCCGGCCTCGCGGGCGGCGTTCAGCTCGGCCAGGAACTTTTCCGACGCGGTGGCGAATGCGCCCTGCTTGCGCAGCTGCGTCAGCATCACCTCGGTGAACTCCTGCACCGCGCGGCGCAGCGAGCTGTCCGACGCGTAGCCGCAGGTGTACGCCACGCTCAGCACCGTCTGGCCCGGGTCGTCCAGCAGCTCGCAGGCAAGCAGCACCCGCATCCACGCCAGGATGCGGCGTGGGGGCGGCAGGTCCGCCTGCTCGGCCCACCGCAGCAGGGTGCGCTCCGACAGCTTGAGGCTCGAGGCCAGGTCGCGGCCGTGGCCGCCCTCGGCCACCACCTCGGCCGCCGCCATCAGCAGCGCGCGGGCGCGGCCCGACAGGTTGGTGGGAAGCGAGCGCTCCAGCAGGCTCTGCAGCGGGCGCCCCTGCGCGCTGCGCAGCCGCCGGCTGATCGCCTCCACCGTGTCTTCCTCGTCCAGCGCGATCACTTCCTTTACGCCCCACTCGCCCAGCGTGCGCAGGTCGCGCACCCGGCCGCGGCGAACCTCCAGCGCGGCGATCACCGTCGCCGTGGGGAACTCCCACAGGATGGAGCGCAGCTCCGGCGCCAGCTCGGCCTCGGTGCCGTAGGTGCGCGTGTACGGGTCCACCACCACCAGCGCCGCCGGCGGCGACTCGGTGAGCGCGGCGCGAAGCCCGTCCCAGTCGTCCACGAACTGGGTCTTGAACCGCTGGTTGCCCACCCGGCGCACGCGTTCCTTGAACACGGGGTCCGAGTGCAGCACGATCAGCGGACGTGCGATGGGTTGCATGGCCTTCCTCGGCGGCGAGGGTGCTTCGGGCCACCGTCTGGATGGCCGTTTCGCGTGTGTCGCGTTCCGTGTACAACCTAACCTGTTTTCTCGTTCCTGTCTAGCATTTCCTGTTTACGCCGTCCGGGATGGTGTCGTCTCACGTATGGCGTCACCCGACGGACGTGCCTGTTCGGTGCAGGCGTGGGCAGAGCGCGCGCTTGGGGACGGCGGTGGTACACTCCCGAAGGTGGCGGCGATGAGGCGGGGCGGGGGCGCCGGCGAGCATCGTAGCCGAACATGGCCTATTCGAATCTCCAACCTCGCCGATTGCGCCACGGACGGCCCGGTTGCTGGGCGGGAGCCCCGGAACTGCAGTGTGAACTCATTAACATTTTCCGCCGAACTGTTGCGTGTCTTGCGGTCCTTCCGTTATCCTTGAAGATCAACAAACCCTCCTGACCTCTTCCGTGCCGCACCGCGTGGCACGGCTCCCCGGTGTTTCCATGAGCGTTCTCGAAGCCGAACCGCCCACCGCCATTCCCGCCGTCCCCATGGCCAACCTTGCATCCGGGCCCGGCATTGCCGCCGGGCTGCCCCTGGCGGCGTGGACGGGGAGTGTGCGCCCCTCCGTCATCCAGCGCATGCTGTCGTTCAGCGGCCGCGACGACCTGGTGACCTTTGCGCTGGGGCTGCCCGCGCCCGAGCTGTTTCCCGTGGACGGCCTGGCCGCCGCCGCCGACCGCGTGCTGCGCGGCGACCCCGACGCGCTGCAGTACAAGCCCGGCTATCGCCCGCTCAAGGAGCAGGTGGTCAGGCTGATGGCCCAGCGCGGCGTGGAGTGCCGCCCCGAGCAGGTGTTCCTGACCACGGCCGCCCAGCAGGCGCTCAGCCTGGTGTCGCGCGTCCTGCTGGAGCCGGGCGGCACGGTGCTGTGCGACGAGCTGGTGTACATGGGCTTTCAGCAGGTCGTCGAGTCGTACCGCCCCCGCGTGCTCACCGTGGGCTCCGACCTGGACACCGGGATGGACGTGGACGCGGTGGAGCGGTACCTGGCCGCGGGCGAGCGCCCGGCCTACATCTACTGCATCACCGACGGCCACAACCCGCTGGGCTCCAGCCTGAGCCGCGGCAAGCGCGAGCGGCTGGTGGAGCTGGCCCGCCGCTACCGCGTCCCCATCGTCGAGGACGACGCGTACGGCATGCTGTACTACGAGCGCCCCGAGGCGCCCATGCGCGCCCTGGACGAAGAGTGGGTGCTGTACGTGGGCTCGTTCAGCAAGGTGCTGGCGCCCAGCTTTCGCCTGGGATGGATCGTCGCGCCCGAGTCGCTGGTGCCCGTGCTGGGGTGCGCCAAGGACGGCGCGGACCTGGACATGGCCAGCTTCAGCCAGCGCCTGGCGGCCGAGTACCTGGCCGGCGGCGGCTTCGACGGCCACCTGGACCGCGTCCGCGCTGAGTACCGGGTGCGCCGCGACCTGATGCTGGAGCTGCTGGCCACGGAGCTCCCCGCGGGCTCGCGGTGGAGCGTGCCCAGCAACGGCGCGCTGCTGTGGGTGGAGCTGCCCCAGGGGTACGACACCGACGCGCTGCTGGAGACGGCCATGGCGGCCGGGGTGGCGTACGTGCCGGGCGACGCGTTCGCCATGCCGGGGACGGGCGCCGGGCGCAACGGCATGCGGCTCAACTTCTCGTACTGCAAGCCGGAGCAGATCCGGGAGGGGATGGCGCGTTTGGGCCGCGTGCTGCGCGAGAACGCCTAGCGTACTTCCCGCCATCGGCAAAACGACGTATTGTAGGGGCGGCCCGCGGATTCCGCGGGCCGCCCCTCC
>NZ_DASWNM010000079.1:0-28872 GCF_036399255.1 Longimicrobium sp. | reverse complement strand
GCCGCACACCAAGTTCAAGGCCGAGGTGTACGTGCTGACCAAGGAAGAGGGCGGCCGCCACACGCCGTTCTTCAACGGGTACCGCCCGCAGTTCTACTTCCGCACGACGGACGTGACGGGCAACGCCAACCTCCCCGAGGGTGTGGAGATGGTGATGCCGGGCGACAACGTGCAGATGACGGTGGAGCTGATCACGCCGATCGCCATGGAGAAGGAGCTGCGCTTCGCCATCCGCGAGGGCGGCCGCACCGTGGGCGCCGGCGTCGTTACCGAGATCCTGGACTGATCCCAGCCGGACGAAGCGGTGGAGGGGCACCGTCGCCCCTCCGCCGCTCGCCGTCTTTTCGCAGGTAGGAGAATACAGCCATGCGCGACAAGGTCATCCTCGCTTGCACCGAGTGCAAGGAGAGGAACTACAACAAGACGAAGAACAAGCGCAAGCACCCCGAGCGGGTGGAGTACAAGAAGTACTGCCCGCGGTGCAACACGCACCGGCCGCACAAGGAAACCAAGTAAGCGGTTCACACGGCGCACGCCGCGGCCGGCCCGCACCGGGCCGGTCCGTACCACTTGCATTGTACCGGTTTCCCTCGCATGGCTGAAAACGTGACGCGCACCTCCCCTCGTGACTTCCTGTCCGAGGTGGTGGAGCAGGTAAAGAAGGTGACCTGGCCCGACCGGGCCCAGCTGCAGAGCTCCACGGGGATCATCGTGGTGTTCATGCTGTTCGTGTCGCTGGTCATCTTCGGGCTCGACTTTCTGGTCCGCACGGGGCTGAACGTGATCTCGTCCCTGTTCGGAGTGGGGTGAGCGCCCTCATGGCCGACGCCAAGTGGTACGCCGTCCAGAGCTACTCCGGGCACGAGAACAAGGTCCAGCGGCTCATCCAGCGCCGGATCGACGAAGAGCAGGGCGAGCCCGAGGACAAGCAGATCCAGGAAGTGATGGTCCCCACCCGTGAAGAGGTGGAGCTGCGCAACGGCAAGCGCGTGACCGTCACCCGCAAGCTGTATCCGGGGTACGTGCTGGTGAAGATGGCGTACAACCAGCGCACCGCCCACGTGATCAACAGCATCCAGGGCGTCATCAAGTTCCTGGGCACCGGCGCCGAGCCCCAGCCGCTCACCGACGACGAGCTGGCGAAGGTTCTGGGGCAGGAGGAGGAGGCACCCGCCGTGCCCGAGGCGCCGGTGATGCTCATCCCCTTCAGCCACGGCCAGGTGGTGGAGGTTACGGACGGGCCGTTCAAGGAGTTCAGCGGCACCGTGCAGGGCATCGACCACGACAAGGGCAAGGTGAAGGTAGAGGTCTCGCTCTTCGGGCGGCCCACCTCCATCGAGCTGGACTACACGCAGCTCCGCGGCTTCTAAGCCGGGCGGCAGAGACGAGGCGAAGATGGCGAAGAAAGTCACCGGATTCATCAAGCTCCAGGTTCCCGCCGGCGCGGCCAACCCGGCGCCCCCCGTGGGCCCCGCGCTGGGCCAGCACGGCGTGAACATCATGGAGTTCTGCAAGCAGTTCAACGCGCGCACCCAGGGACAGCCGGGGATGATCATCCCCGTCGAGATCACGGTGTACGCGGACCGCTCCTTCACGTTCATCACCAAGACGCCTCCGGCGGCGGTGCTGATCAAGAAGGCCATCGGCCTCGACAAGGGGAGCGCGTCGTCCAAGAAGACCAAGGTGGGCAAGCTCACGCAGGAGCAGCTGCGCACCATCGCCGAGACCAAGATGCCCGACCTGAACGCGGCCGACCTGGAAGGCGCCATGCGCCAGATCGCCGGCACCGCGCGTTCGATGGGCGTCGAGGTGGTCGCGTAAAGAAGTACCGAGTTCCTAGTACCTAGTACAAACTAGGCACTAGGTACTAGGTACTAGGCACTTCGTCGGTACGACGGGCCTTCGGACTTGCTCCGGGGCCCGCCCAGGCGGGAGAAGTGGAACGTTTGGCGGACTCCAGGAAGCGGTCTCCCGCCCTTCCGTTTCGGCCTTCAGGGGCTGAGGCAGCCGATCGTTCCCGTCCGTTGAACCACCCCCGCGACAGGCGGCGCGGCGGTGGGAGGACTCGTTCAAGCAGTTCCGCTGCAGGGGGTACATGCCAAAGCACGGAAAGAAGTTCCGCGATGCGGCTGCCCGCGTGCCCGAGGACGCGGCGTTCGGGCCGGGCGAGGCGGTAAGCCTCGTCAAGGACCTGAGCTTCGCCAAGTTCGACGAGACGGTGGAGCTTTCCATCCGTCTGGGCGTGGACCCGCGTCACGCGGACCAGATCGTCCGCGGCGCCGTCGTTCTTCCCCACGGGACCGGGAAGACCGCGCGCGTGCTGGTGATCGCCCAGGGCGAAAAGGCACGCGAGGCGGAAGAAGCAGGGGCCGACTTCGTCGGCACGGAGTTCGTTCAGCAGATCAAGGACGGCTGGCTGGACTTCGACGTGGCGGTCGCCACGCCCGACATGATGGGCCAGGTGGGCCAGCTGGGCCGCATCCTGGGCCCGCGCGGGCTCATGCCCACGCCCAAGGCCGGCACCGTCACGATGGACGTGGCGAAGGCCGTCCGCGAGATCAAGGCGGGCAAGATCGAGTTCCGCGTGGACCGCACGGGGAACGTGCACGGTCCGATCGGCAAGATCTCGTTCGAGCCCACGAAGCTCGAAGAGAACATGAACGCGTTCATGGATACCGTGATCCGCGCCAAGCCCGCCGCCGCCAAGGGGCAGTACGTGCGGTCGGTGACGCTGTCCAGCACCATGGGGCCGGGCGTGCCGGTGGACGCCAACCTCTACCGGCGGAGCTGAGATGAGGAGAGACGAGAAGGACGTCGTCGTCACCGACCTGCAGCAGCGGCTGGACGGCGCCAGCGCGTTCTACCTGACGGACTTCACCGGGCTCAGCGTGAAGCAGATCACGGAGTTCCGGAGCCGCCTGCGCAAGCAGGGGGTGGAGTACGTGGTGGTCAAGAACACGCTGGCCAAGCGCGCGCTCGAGGGGCTGGAGCTCACCGACGTGGCGCAGTTCTTCGCCGGCCCCACCGGGCTGGTGATCGGGCGCAGCGACGCGGTGGCCGCGGCCAAGGTGCTGTCGGACTTCGCGCGCGAGTTCGGCGACCGCCCCACCGTGAAGGTGGGCGTGGTGGACCGGCGCCCGTACGGGCCCGAGCAGGTGAAGCAGCTCGCGGCCATGCCGCCCCGTGAGGTCCTGCTGGCGCAGATCGCCGGCGGCCTGCAGGCGCCGATGTCGCGCCTGGTGGGGGGGATGAGCCAGCTGATGGCCGGGTTCGCCCGCGCCGTGGACCAGCTGCGCCAGCAGAAGGAAGGCGCGGCGGCCTGACCTGCCGGACCGGCGACTCCTGGCGGAGGCGCCCGACCGCGCGGCGAACGACCGGCCGGCCCCGTGCCGGCACCAAACCGATCTGATACCGTACTGAACCTGTAGATTTCAAGGAGCCCGACAAATGGCGACCACCCTGTCCCGTGACGAGCTGCTCGACGCGATCGGCAACATGACCGTTCTCGAGCTGGCCGAATTCGTGAAGGCGTTCGAAGAGAAGTTCGGCGTGACCGCGGCTGCCCCGGTGGGCGTCGCCGCCGCCGCCCCCGCCGCGGCTGCCCCGGCCGTCGAGGAGCAGACCGAGTTCGACGTGATGCTGATCTCGGCCGGCGAGAAGAAGATCCAGGTGATCAAGGTCGTGCGCGAGCTGACCGGCCTGGGCCTCAAGGAGGCCAAGGACCTGGTGGACAGCGCCCCCAAGGCCATCAAGGAGGGTGCGTCCAAGGAGGATGCCGCGGCGATGAAGGCCAAGCTCGAGGAGCAGGGCGCCGCCGTCGAGCTGAAGTAACCGGGCGGTCCGGTGCGCGGATCGAGAGATCCGCGCACCGGCCGTTGGGGCCGGGCCCGGTGCCCGCCGCCCTTTTCCCGGTCACTTCAGCCCGGCGGGCCATGACGAGCAGGACCATCATCAATTTCCGACGGACGGTACGCCACCCCGCCGAGTGCAATCGGTCGGGGTCGTTTGCGCTTTTCCGTATCCACGCACGCTGAGAGGGAGACCCACTTGGCAACGCTGAATAAACCGATCGTCTCTTTCGCCAAGCTGACGTCGGGGATGGACCATCCCAATCTCCTCGACGTGCAGCTGCGGGCGTTCGACACGCTGCTTCAGACCGACGCGGCCGCGCGCGAGCGCGAGGACGTGGGGCTGGAGCGTGTCTTCAACGAGATCTTTCCCATCTCGGACGTCAACGGGAACTTCTCCCTGGAATTCGTACGGTACTCGCTGGGCGAGCCCAAGTACGACATGGAGGAGTGCATGGAGCGCGACATGACGTACGCGGCTCCCCTGAAGGCGACGCTCCGGCTGGTGGTCTGGGAGGACGTGGGCGACGAGCGCCGTCCCAAGGACATCATCGAAAAGGAGGTCTACCTCGGTGACCTTCCCGTGCTCACCCCGCTGGGCACGTTCATCATCAACGGCGCCGAGCGGGTGATCGTCAGCCAGCTGCACCGGTCTCCGGGCGTGGTGTTCGAAGAGAACATCCACCCCAACGGGAGCAAGCTGTACAGCGCGCGCATCATCCCCTTCCGCGGCTCGTGGGTCGAGTTCACGCTCGACATCCACGACGTGGTGGCGGTGCACATCGACAAGAAGAAGAAGTTCCCCGCCACGGCGCTGCTGCGCGCGGTGGGCTTCAGCCGCGACGCCGACGTGCTGGGCGTGTTCCTGAACCGCGAGAGCGTGGCCCTGGGCGCGCTGGAGAGCGCGGGCACCAAGGAGGGGCGGCGGGGCGAGGTGTTCCACGGCTTCCTGGCCGAGGACGTGCCGGATCCCACCATCCTGGGCCCCGAGGGCCCGGTGCTGTACCGCGACATCGTGCTTCCGTCGACCGGCGAGGTGTTCGAGCGCGGGACGCGGCTGACGACGCAGCTGTACACGGCGCTCCGCGACGCGGGGATCATGCACCTGCCGGTGGTGGGCTCGGCCCTCATCGCGCGCGCCGGCGACGAGATCAACGGCGACGTGCTGGGCCGGCTGCTGCGCGGCGGCATCGAGTCGGTGCAGGTGTTCCGCGCCCGCGGCCAGAGCGGCACGGCGCTGCGCGCCACGCTGGGGAAGGACCCCACGCGCGGCACGCTGGACTCGCTGTTCGCCATCCACAACCTGGTGCGCCCGGGCACGGCCCCCGCGCCCGACGTGTGGACCGAGGAGGAGTTCCTGGCGGAGGGCGACGCCATCATGCACGTGTCCGACTTCCTGAACGCGTGGCAGGAGCGGGGCGCGCAGCCGGTGGACCCCATGAGCCGCGAGGCCCAGCGCTCCGCCGAGGAGCGCATGCTGCGCTTTGCGCAGGAGCGCGGCATCAAGTACGTGTGGGAAAGCTTCCGCGACGACCGCGCCGAAAAGGGCGGCAAGCCCAGCCGCGTGCTGGTGTACGAGCTGAACCGCGTGGTCCAGGTGTACATCGCGGTCTGGCGCCTCCTGTTCCAGCCGCGGACCTCGCTGTTCGTGGCGGGTGACCTGAACGCCAACGGCGCGGCGGGCGTGGCCAGCAACGACTACTCGGAGTACACCGAGGAGTCGCTGAACAAGCGCTACGACCTGGGCCGGGTGGGCCGCTACAAGATCAACCAGCGGCTGGCCCCGGCGTTCGAGGCGCTTGGCTACACGGTGCCGCCCGCCGGCATGACGGCGCTCACCGCGCAGGACGTGCTGGCCATCCTGTGGCAGCTGGTGGAGCTGCACGAGGGGCGCGGCGACACCGACGACATCGACCACCTGGGGAACCGCCGGGTGCGTTCGGTCGGTGAGCTGATCGCCAACCAGTTCTCGGTGGGGCTGAGCCGCATGGCGCGGCTGGTCCGCGAGCGCATGTCGATCGTGTCGGACCCCGACAAGATCAACATCGACGACCTGGTGAACGCCCGCACGGTGAGCGCGGTGATCCAGCAGTTCTTCGGGTCGTCGCAGCTGAGCCAGTTCATGGACCAGACCAACCCCCTGGCCGAGATGACGCACAAGCGGCGTCTCTCCGCGCTGGGGCCGGGCGGCCTGACCCGCGAGCGCGCCGGCTTCGAAGTGCGCGACGTGCACTACTCGCACTACGGGCGCATGTGCCCGATCGAGACGCCGGAAGGCCCCAACATCGGCCTGATCAACTCGCTGACGACGTACGCCCGGATCAACGACCTGGGCTTCATCGAGACGCCGTACCGCAAGGTGGTGCGCGCCCTGGTGCGCTACCCGGCCGAGACCAAGCTGGAGGAGGCGGTCCGCCTGGTCCTGGGCGACCGCGCCAAGGTGTTCGCCAAGAAGGGCGAGACCATCGACGCGGCGCGCGGGCGCGAGGTGTTCCGCGCCATGATCGTGGGCGCGGAGCTGGCCGAGGACGTGGCCGACTGGAGCGCGCTCTTCCCGCGGATGCTGGCCGGCGAGATCGGCCAGACCGAGTGGGAGGCCTCCCTGGCCGCGCTGCCGGTGCTGGCGCGCCGCGGCGAGCGCATCACCGAGGAGCTGGCGGACCGCATCAGCGCGCAGCCCATCAACCTGGTGCGCGTGGTGAGCCGGCGCGCGGGCGCGGCGGCGCGCGGCGTGGCCCCCGAGGCCATCCGCAACCCCATGTCGCTCCCGGTCCGGGTGTTCCAGCCCACGACGGCGGCGGTGCTGGGCGTGCCCGGCACGGTGCTGACGGCCGAGGTGGCCGAGGCGCTGTTCGCGCGGCAGTCGCAGGGGCTCGAGGTGCAGGAGTGGGGCGACACGCCGGACGAGGTGTCGCTGGACTACACGTCGGGCGCGCCCGCGCTCCCCCCCGAGGGCGAGGTGGGCCGCGCCCTGCTGGGGACCAGCGGCAAGACGACGCACGTGACCCCGGTGGTCACGCGCATCACGGCGTGGCTCTCGGCCAACGAGGAAGAGACGGCCCGCATCGCGCAGGCCAACGCGCCGCTGTCGGGCGGGTTCACCTTCAGCAACGAGTTCGTCCTTTGCCGCGAGCGGGGCGACTTCCCCCTGCTGCGGCCCGAGGAGATCGACTACATGGACGTGGCGCCGGACCAGCTGGTCTCGGTGGCCGCGGCGCTGATCCCCTTCCTGGAGCACGACGACGCCAACCGCGCGCTCATGGGCTCCAACATGCAGCGCCAGGCGGTGCCGCTCCTGTTCCCCGACGCGCCGCTGGTGGGCACGGGGCTGGAGAGCGTCATCGCGCGCGACTCGGGCGCGGTGGTGGTGGCCCGGCGCGGCGGCGTGGTGCAGGAGGTGACGGCGGACCACATCCTGGTCGACGCGGGGATGGAGGGCGTGGGCAGCAGCGACGAGCCGCTGCGCCGCCTGGCCCAGTTCGACCGCTACCGGATGAAGAAGTACTGGCGCACCAACCAGGACACGGCGCTCAACCAGCGCCCCCTGGTGCGCAAGGGCCAGATCGTGGCCAAGGGCGACGTGCTGGCCGACGGCCCCAGCACCGAGGGCGGCGAGCTGGCGCTGGGGCGCAACCTGCTGGTGGCGTTCATGCCCTGGTACGGCCACAACTTCGAGGACGCCATCGTGCTCTCGGAGCGGCTGGTGAAGGACGACGTGTACACGTCCATCCACATCCAGGAGCTGGAGCTGCAGGTCCGCGACACCAAGCGGGGCATGGAGGAGATCACGCGAGAGATCCCCAACGTGGCCGAGGAGTCGCTGGTCGACCTGGACGAGCGCGGCGTGGTCCGCATCGGCGCGCGGGTCAAGGCCGGTGACATCCTGGTGGGGAAGATCACGCCCAAGGGCGAGACGGAGCTGAGCCCCGAAGAAAAGCTGCTGACGGCGATCTTCGGCGAGAAGGCCAAGGACGTAAAGGATTCGTCGCTCAAGGTGCCGCCCGGCGTGGAGGGCACGGTGATCGACGTGAAGATCTTCAGCCGCCGCATCGACGACCCGATCCTGGAAAAGGAGCGGGGCCAGAAGATCGGCGAGCTGCGGGCGTACGAGCGCTCGGAGATCCACCGCATCGGCGAGGCGCGCGACGAGGAGATCCGCGAGCTGATCCGCGGCAGGGAAGTCGCGCTGTTCCTCAAGAAGGGGACGGTGGAGCCGTTCTTCAACGAGGGAACGCAGCTTACCGACGAGGTGGTGGGCGCGCTGGACTTCAACGACGTCGACCTGACGACGCTGAAGGTCACCGACCGCCCGACCAACGAGCAGCTGCGCCGGCTGATCGACGAGAGCAAGCGCCGCATCGAGCGGGTGCGCCAGCGCACCGAAAGCCAGATCGACAAGATCTTCCAGCCGGACGAGCTGCCCCCGGGCGTCGTGCAGCTGGTAAAGGTGTACCTGGCCGAGAAGCGCAAGATCTCGGTGGGCGACAAGATGGCGGGCCGGCACGGCAACAAGGGCATCATCGCCCGCATCGTGCCCGAGGAGGACATGCCGTTCCTTCCCGACGGCACGCCGGTGGACGTGTGCCTGAACCCGCTGGGCGTGCCCAGCCGCATGAACGTGGGGCAGATCCTGGAAACCCACCTGGGGTGGGCCGCCCGGGTGCTGGGCTTCGAGGCCAAGACCCCGGTGTTCCAGGGCGCGTCCGAGGACGAGATCGGCACGCTGATCCGTCTTGCCGGCGCCACCTGGGCCGGCCAGGCGCTGGGGGTGCAGAGCGTGGCGGCCCCGGTGTTCGACGCCGAGGACGCGCGCGCCATCAGCGAGACGGTGGCGGCGCACGACGCCATCGCCGGTGAGCAGGGCCGCCCCGAGATGGGCATTGGCCGGGCGATCGACTGGATGCTGGACGGCGAGACCACGCCGCCCGACCTGAACGCCAAGCTGCGCTCGCTGAAGCAGTACCTGATCACCGCCGGCCGCGAGCTGGCGGAGCGCAGGGAGTACGGCGTGGAGGAGGCGTTCCCGGCCGCGGCGGCGCTGGCGAAGGCCACCGGCGGCGAGGGGCTGACGGCGGCGCTCGAGGAGCACATGGCGGCCGGCGGGCTTACCCCCGGCGGCAAGGTGAGCCTGCGCGACGGCCGTTCGGGCGCGACGTTCGAGTCGCCCGTGACGGTGGGCACCATCTACATGCTCAAGCTCAGCCACCTGGTGGACGACAAGATCCACGCGCGGTCCATCGGGCCGTACTCGCTGGTGACGCAGCAGCCGCTGGCCGGCAAGGCGCAGTTCGGCGGACAGCGCTTCGGCGAGATGGAGGTGTGGGCGCTGGAGGCGTACGGCGCCGCGCACACCCTGCAGGAGATCCTGACGGTGAAGAGCGACGACGTGAACGGCCGCAGCCGGGTGTACGAGGCCATCGTGAAGGGCGAGAACCTTCCCGAGCCCGGCCTGCCCGAGTCGTTCAACGTGCTGGTGAAGGAGCTTCAGGCGCTGGGTATTTCGGTTACGCTGGGGAGTTAGCGAGGAAGTGCGTGAGTGCGTGAGTGCGTGAGTGCGGAAGTGACCCCGCCCGAAGCGCACTCCCGCACTGACGCACTCCCGCACTAACGCACTTTCAAGCCCGAGCGACGAATGCCCGGGGACACCACGATAGATAGGGGATCCCGATGATCGACTTCCCCCGAGCCCGCGAGACCCGGTCTCAGGACTTCAACTACATCCAGGTCAAGATCGCCTCTCCGGAGGAGATCAGGGGCTGGAGCTTCGGCGAGGTCACCAAGCCGGAGACCATCAACTACCGCTCGTTCAAGCCCGAGCGCGACGGCCTGTTCTGCGAGCGCATCTTCGGTCCCGTCAAGGACTGGGAGTGCCACTGCGGCAAGTTCAAGCGCATCCGCTACCGCGGCCACGTCTGCGACAAGTGCGGCGTCGAGGTCACGCTCAGCAAGGTCCGGCGCGAGCGCATGGGCCACATCGAGCTGGCCGTGCCGGTGGCGCACATCTGGATGTTCAAGACGCTCCCCTCGCAGATGGGCTACCTGCTGGGGATGACGCTGCGCGACCTGGAAAAGGTGATCTACTACGCGGCCTACGTGGTCACGGCGGTGGGCGCCCAGGACGTCAAGCACAGCCAGGCGCTCGACGAGGACGAGTACATCGCCCTGCGCGAAAAGGCCCGTGAAGAGGGCGACACCGAGTTCGCCGCCGACATCGGCGCGCCGGCCGTGCGCAACCTGCTGGGCCAGATCGACGTGGACTCGCTGGCCGAGTCGCTGCGCACGCAGGTGGCCAACGAGACCAGCCAGCACCGCAAGAAGATGGTGCTGAAGCGTCTCAAGGTCATCGACGCCATCCGCAGCTCGGGCGCCACGCCGTCGGAGCGCAACAAGCCGCAGTGGATGATCCTGGACGTGGTCCCGGTGATTCCGCCCGACCTGCGCCCGCTGGTGCCGCTGGACGGCGGCCGCTTCGCCACGTCGGACCTGAACGACCTGTACCGCCGCGTCATCAACCGCAACAACCGGTTGAAGAAGCTGATGGAGATGCGCGCGCCCGAGGTCATCCTGCGCAACGAAAAGCGCATGCTGCAGGAGGCCGTCGACGCGCTGTTCGACAACGGACGCCGCAGCAAGGCCATCCGCGGCCGCGGCAAGCGCCCGCTCAAGTCGCTCAGCGACATGCTGAAGGGCAAGCAGGGCCGCTTCCGGCAGAACCTGCTGGGCAAGCGCGTGGACTACTCGGGCCGTTCGGTGATCGTGGTGGGCCCCGAGCTCAAGCTGCACCAGTGCGGCCTCCCCAAGGCCATGGCGGTGGAGCTGTTCAAGCCGTTCATCATCCACGAGCTCGAAAAGCGCGGCGAGGCCGAGACGGTAAAGCGCGCCAAGAAGATCGTGGAGCGCGACGACCCGCGGGTGTACGAGGTGCTCGAGGACATCATCCGCGACCACCCCGTGCTGCTGAACCGCGCGCCCACGCTGCACCGCCTGGGCATCCAGGCGTTCGAGCCGGTGCTGGTGGAGGGCAAGGCCATCCGCATTCACCCGCTGGTCTGCGCGGCGTTCAACGCCGACTTCGACGGCGACCAGATGGCGGTGCACGTGCCGCTTTCGTTCGAGGCGCAGCTGGAGGCCCGCGTGCTGATGCTGTCGTCGAACAACATCCTGCTGCCCAGCAACGGGCGGCCGGTGGCGGCGCCGTCGCAGGACATCGTGATCGGGTGCTACTGGCTCACCAAGGACAAGGACCACTTCCGCGCCGACGTGGCCGCCGACCAGGCCGAGCTGGTGAAGCCGCCGGCCGAGCGCGACCTGGCGAAGGTGCTTCCCCGCTTCGACAACGTGGCCGAGGTGGAGATGGCGCTGGCCCACCGCCGCGTGGGGTACCACAGCACGGTGTACTTCCTGACCGACCCCCGTCCGGAGGCCGAGAAGGAAGAGGGCGAGGCCGAGAAGAAGGAGTGGGTGGCCACCACGCCGGGGCGCATCATCTTCAATTCCGTGGTCCCCGCGGCGATGGGGTTCTGGAACAAGACGATGGGCAAGAAGGAGCAGGGCGACATCATCTTCAGCGCCTACCGCACGGTGGGGCTGGCGACCACGGTGGTGTTCCTGGACAACCTGAAGGCGTTCGGCTTCCGCTACAGCACGCTGGCCGGCGTGTCGGTGGGGATCGAGGACATGAAGATCCCCGGCGAGAAGGACGAGATCCTGCGCGAGGCCGACGAGGACGTGGCGCGCTTCACCCGCGCGTACAACAACGGCGTCATCAGCAACGGCGAGCGCTACAACAAGGTCATCGACACCTGGACGCACGCCAACAACGACGTGGCGGACGCCATGGTGAACCGCCTCGCGGCGGACCGCGGGGGGTTCAACCCCGTGTACATGATGATGAACTCGGGCGCGCGCGGATCGCGTGACCAGATGCGGCAGCTGGCGGGGATGCGCGGCCTGATGGCCAAGCCCCAGAAAAAGCTGACGGGCGGGATCGGCGAGATCATCGAGTCGCCGATCAAGTCCAACTTCCGCGAGGGGCTGACGGTGCTGGAGTACTTCATCTCCACGCACGGCGCCCGCAAGGGCCTGGCCGACACGGCGCTCAAGACGGCCGACGCCGGCTACCTGACGCGCCGCCTGGTGGACGTGGCGCAGGACGTCACCATCATGGAGGACGACTGCGGCACGGTGCTGGGCCTGGAAGTCAGCGCCCTCAAGGAGGGCGAGGACGTGGTGGAGCCGCTCAAGGACCGCATCGTGGGCTCGGTGGCGTCGGACGACGTCTTCGATCCCATGGACGGCGAGCTGCTGGTGGCCGCCGGCGACCTGATCGACGAGGAGACGGCGGACGAGATCGAGGACGCCGGCATCCAGTCGGTCAAGATCCGCAGCGTGCTCACCTGCGAAAGCCGCCGCGGGCTGTGCGTGAAGTGCTACGGCCGCAACCTGGCCACGATGGGCATCGTGGACCCGGGCGAGGCGGTGGGGATCCTGGCCGCGCAGAGCATCGGCGAGCCAGGCACGCAGCTTACGCTGCGCACCTTCCACATCGGCGGCACGGCGGCGCGCATCGCGGCGACGACGGGGCGCAAGAGCAAGGTGGAGGGCGTGGCCCAGTTCGAGCGCATCACCACGGTGACCACGCCGGACGGGTCGCGGATCGTCACCAGCCGCGAAGGCGAGATCATCATGCGGACCCCCGAGGGGACGGTCCGCAGCCGGCTGGCGGTGCCGTACGGCGCCACCATCTCGGTCGAGGACGGCCAGAAGGTGGCCGTGGGCGACACGCTGTTCGCGTGGGACCCGTACTCCGAGCCCATCGTGGCCGACTTCGGCGGCACCCTGCGCTTCATCGACATCGTCGAGGACCAGTCGGTGCGCGAAGAGCTGGACGAGTCGACGGGCCGGCGCCAGATGGTGATCATCGAGGACCGCAGCAAGAAGCTGCACCCCATGATCGAGATCATCGACGCCAACGGGGTAAAGGTGCGCGAGTTCATCGTGCCCGTGGGCGCGCAGCTCACGGTGCGCGACGGCGAGGTGGTGCAGCCGGGCGCCGCGCTGGCCAAGCTGGCCCGCGAGGCGTACAAGACCCGCGACATCACGGGCGGTCTGCCGCGCATCGCCGAGCTGTTCGAGGCGCGCAAGCCCAAGGACCCGTCGGTCATCACCGAGGTGGACGGCACCGTGCGCTTCGGCGACATCAAGCGCGGCAAGCGTGAGGTGATCGTGATCCCCGAGACGGGGAACGAGCGGGTGTACGAGGTCGCGGTGGGCAAGCACCTGCGCGTGCACGAGGGCGACTTCGTGCGCGCCGGCGACCGCCTGAGCGAGGGGCCGGTGAACCCGCACGACATTCTGCGCATCAAGGGGCCGCAGGCCGTGCAGGAGTACCTGCTCAACGAGGTGCAGGAGGTGTACCGGCTGCAGGGCGTGAAGATCAACGACAAGCACATTGGCGTGATCGTGCGCCAGATGCTGCAGAAGGTGCGCATCCTGGAGCCCGGCACCACCGAGTTCCTGGAGGGCGAGACGGTGGACCGTACCGAGTACATGGACGCCAACGCCCGCCACCTGTCCGGGGGCGGCACGCCGGCCACCAGCGAGCCGCTGCTGCTGGGGATCACCAAGGCGTCGCTGACCACGCAGTCGTTCATCAGCGCGGCCAGCTTCCAGGAGACCACGCGGGTTCTGACCGACGCCGCCATCCGCGGCGCGCGCGACGACCTGCAGGGGCTCAAGGAAAACATCATCATCGGGCACCTGATCCCGGCGGGCACCGGTATCTACCGGTACAACGACGTGGAGTTCGGGCCCGAGGCGACGGGTGCGGCGGGTGCGCCCGCCGCGGCCCCGGAGATCGTGGCCGCCAGCGAGGTGGCGACGGTCGAGGCGTAGCCCGGAGGGATTGCGCCGGCCAAGTCGGTGATAACGAGAACGGCCCCGGGCAGCGATGCCCAGGGCCGATTTCGTTATGTGTGCTCATGCTCACTGCTGGGCGAACTCTGCTCCTACGTCCAATTACCATTCTTGCGTTGGCTTCTGAGCGCCATTAGTGTAATGCCCGGCCGGTTATATCCGTCCCTTTTGATGAGGAGTGGTAAATGGTCGTACCCCCGGACGCAGCGGTCCCGGTCGTGAAAGCGGTCCTTCCCCTCAGTTTGCGGCTGGCCCTACACATCTCGCCCCCTCCAGCCAAGGCGGCTTGGTCACGCTGGAAGCAGGGCGCGAAGTGCTTCGGTCTTCCGCTGGGGCACACGTGCATTCTCCTGCCCCAGCAGTTCAACGAACGCCAGGAAGCAGTGTTTGCGCACCGTGACGTGGCATGCTCGCAGCACCTGCAGAATCTTTTCCTCCGAATGGGTTTCAGGGAGGATGCGCACTGGTCGGTGAAGCACGTCGACCCGCGTCAGGGTCTTCCCGACGAACTGGCGCGCCAGCACAACCTGGTATCGTTATGTGGTCCCGCGTACAATCCTTTTGTTCGCGACCTGCTTCGTTCTCCAGGGTTTCTTAAGGACGTTCACTACTACGAAAACGGCCGACGAGACTCGCGCGAGTTCCTGTGGCGTAACCGGGCTTATCATTGGAACGACACCACTGATTACGCGCTGGTCGCGATCAAGCGCAACCGCCGGGCACCCGGTCGCCGCATCATCATCATCTTTGGCCTGCGGGACATCGGCACCTTTGCAGCTGGTTGTGTCTTCGCTCTGAAGGAATATCGTTCATTGCGGCAGGAGGCGTCCGGCCGTTTCGGCTCCTCGTTAGGCGAAATCGAATTCCTCCTCCGGGTGGACCACACGCCGGACCGCTCTCACGTGACCGACGTTCGCCTCGCTACGGAGGAGGATGGAAGCCCCCTCCGTCAACCCGGAGCGGACGCGGCCATTGTGGAACCGGATGGACGTGCGCTTGCGCGAATCTACGAGTCTTTGCGCCAGCACCCGCGCCCCATCATTCTCTCCGATGTGCTGCATCAGTTCACGTTCCAGCCAGACGGCTCCGTAGAGATGCTGGAGGAGTACACGCTCACGGCCGAGGCCCGTGATCTGGTTTATGTTGGAAAGACCGTCGGCGGCTCGCCCGAGGTGCAGGCGCTCGAGGCGGTACGCTTCAACGCGCAGGTGGTGAACGGCGTCGGCGAAGTGGTCGCTCTCCCTGCGGAAAATCGTCCGGACAGTAAGCGTTTTCTTCTCTTTCCCATCCCACCCGTGCTCCCGGGTAAAACGGCGCCGCGCATCCGGATGACCTCCACTTGGCCCAACGGAGCGCAGGCCTTGGCCCGCATCGGTGGAACCGACGACTACACCTTCTCGATCTCACCCTATATCGCGGCACCAGTCGACAGCGTGAGAGTTGTCTTTCGTTTTCGTGATCCGGACGCGCGCTACTCCGTCCGTGAGCAGTTCGAAGTCGCTCTCCAAAGACAGCAATCTATCCATGATTATGAGCGTCCGTTCGAGCACACCCTTCTCAACGTGGAGAAAGGGCAGCGGATCAGCTTTGCGGTACAGCGTGTGGGATGACGTCGCGTTTGCGATGTCAGATGGAACTTGGCTGGCACGTTTCTCGTAGGTAACCTGGGGTTCTGTGTGAGCCCGCCACCGAAAGGAGAATGGACATGCAGGGCGTGAACACCGGCGGTTTCTGAACTGCAGTACATGAACTCTCCGACGTGAAGACTCGTTCCTCCCCTGTGCAGGCCTGAGCGTCGGGTGATACATACGGGCTGATCCAAGTGTAGGCGCAAAGTGTGCGATGCACTGCGGGTTGGACTTGCGTTAGCGACGGCCTGCAGGAGCGGCTCGTTGGACGCGATAACAAGACGGCCTTGGCAGAGATGCCGGGCCGTTTTGTTTGGGATTTATGTCCGTCACGTCACCCGCCAGCCACCGAACGCACGTGCTCACGATGAGTTCAGAAAAGTGCGCTCCGTATGATGTCTGGACTGTCCAGTGAAGAGCGCTAGATTGCATGTGCCAACCATACCCTCACCGAAAAACGATCCGATGGCTACCCAGGTAGAGCAGGAGAGCGGGATGGAGTGGAATCCGGTGCCACCAGGGCACCCTGACCGCGCTGCATTCGAAGCCAGAATGAAGGCCTTGGGAATCACGCCGGCGACGGTGTGGGAGGACCGGCCCGACCGCGTCGTGGTCCGGCGGACCAGCTGGCTTGCCCGTCTGCGGGCGAGACTCGGGTTCTGAAGTGCTGTTCATGGATTCCAGTGCCGTCGTAAAGCTGTACGTGGAGGAAGACGGTACGTCCCCCGTGCGCGCAATCCTGGCGCGGCGCAGCGGGTGGCTCTTCGCGAGCGAATTCGTCGCGCTCGAAGTACTGACCGCCATCCGCGTTGCGCTGCAGAAGGAGTCGGCAGCGGTGTACGCAACCGCCCTGGCCCAGTTCAGGCTCGATTTCCCCGGCCTGTACAATCTGGTGGATGTGGATGCCCACACTCTCCGGCTCGCGTGTGATCTCATGACCCGCCACAGGACCACCGGTGCGCGCAGCATGGACTTCCTCCACCTTGCGACGGCGATGCGGCCGCAATCCACGCGTCCGGCGCGCGACGTTACGATGGTCACCTCCGATCACGACCTGAAGAACCTCTCGCAACACTCCGGGCTGCGGACGTTCGATCCCAGCCGCGAGCCGCTGGCGGCACTTCCGCGCGCGCAACGGTAGCCCGCGCCGCATGGATCCGCAGACGCCCACGGGAATGAGCCGCCGCGAGCGGCAGATCATGGACGTCGTCTACCGCCGCGGCCGGGTGACCGCCGCGGAGGTGCTGGGACGAGATTCCCGATCCGCGGTGCGCGTGACGACCTGCAGGGGCTCAAGGAAAACATCGTCATCGGGCACCTGATCCCGGCGGGTACCGGCATCTACCGGTACAACGAGGTGGAGTTCGGGCTCGAGGCGACGGGTGCTGCGGGTGCGCCCGCCGTGGCCCCGGAGATCGGGCCGCCAGCGAGGTGGGGACGGTCGAGGCGTAGGCCCGCGAGGGCTCGCGCCGGCCGCTTCGGCGGCGGGACAACGGAAACGGCCCCGGGTAGCGATGCCCGGGGCCGTTTTCGTGCATGCATTTGGCGTTTCGGCCATCGTCGCCGCCTTGATTTGCGCGCGGCTGGCTTGAAGGATGCGCTCCGAATGGTGTCTGGACTGTCCAGTAAATTCTCGTTAGATTCTTGCGGAAGGAAGCGCACGCACCCGGTCGGGAGATCGAGTATGGCTACCAGGATCGATGAAGTGACGGCGGGTTGGGAACCCGTGCCTCCGGGCCATCCGGATCGCGCGGCGTTCGAAGAGAGGATGCGCCAACTTGGCGTCAGGCCGGCGACGCGTTGGGAGCCCCGCCCCGACCGGAAGGTTTTCAGACGTCCTGGGTGGAGGGCCTGGATTCGCGCACGCCTGGGCTTTTGAGCGGTGATCTTCTTTGACTCCAGCGCGCTTGCCAAGGCCTATCTCGACGAGGAGGGCACCGGCGTCGTGCAGGGCGCGATAGAGCGCCTTTCCGGGCGTCTCTTCATCTCCGAGTTCGTGGCGCTGGAGGTGCTGACGACGCTTCGAACCGCATTCCGGAAGGCGAGCAAAGCGGACTGGGATGAGGTTGTCGAGGAGTTCTGGGCGGACTACGAGGGAACCTTCAACGTCGTGGAGATCGGGCCTGAGGTGGTGGATCGAGCCATGAGCTTGGCCGTGAATCACCGGATGGCGCGCGCGCGTTCCATGGACCTCCTGCACCTTGCCACCGCGCTCCACATGAAGGGCCCGCATCCGCTCGCGCAGGTGACGATCGTAACCTCGGATCGCGATCTGGCCGAGATCTGCCGCGCGTGCGGACTGAGGACGTTCGATCCCAGCCGCGAGCCGCTGTCCGCGCTTCCACGCGCGAACCGGTAATCCGCGGGGATTCCATAATCATGATCATGATATTGGAAGGTTGACATCCGGCATACGTGCTGAATATTCAGCACGTATGCCGACGCGCCCTTCCCCGCCTTCCGCTTTCCCCGCCCGCATGGATCCGCAGACGCCCACGGGAATGAGCCGCCGCGAGCGGCAGATCATGGACATCGTCTACCGCCGCGGCCAGGTGACCGCCGCGGAGGTGCTGGACGAGCTTCCCGATCCGCGGTGCGCGTGACGACCTGCAGGGGCTCAAGGAAAACATCGTCATCGGGCACCTGATCCCGGCGGGCACCGGCCTTTACCGGTACAACGATGTGGAGTTCGGGCCCGAGGCGGCGGGTGCGGCGGGGTGCGCCCGCCGCGGCCCCGGAGATCGTGGCCGTCAGCGAGGTGGCGACGGTCGAGGTGTAGCCCCGCGAGGGCTCGCGCCGGCCGCTTCGGCGGCGGGACAACGGAAACGGCCCCGGCAGCGATCCCGGGACCGTTTCCGTTTATCCATTCGACGGTGCTTGCCTCGATTTGCACGCGGCTGGCTTGAAGAATGCGCTCCGAATGGTGTCTGGACTGTCCAGTGAATCGGCGTTAGATTTGGTCGTTGCCAAACCGTACCCTCAATCGAAGAGCAATCCGATGGCTACCCAGGTAGAGCAGGAGAGCGGGATCGAGTGGAATCCGGTGCCTCCGGGTCACCCTGACCGCCCGGCGTTTGAAGCACAGATGCGTGCCCTGGGGATTACTCCAGCCACCGAGTGGAACTGGCCCGATCGCCCACCTGTGCGCAGAAGCGGATGGTGGGCGCGTCTCCGATCCCGTTTTGGGCTTTGAGCCTTGCTCTTCCTGGACTCCAGCGCCCTGGCAAAGCTCTATCTGGACGAGTACGGCTCCGGCGTGGTGCATGGAGCTGTCAAGCGGGCTGCGGGTGCTCTTTTCCTCAGCGATTATGTGGCGCTGGAGGTGCTCACTACGCTGCGGGTCGGCTTCCGGTCCGCTTCCCAACATGAGTACCGGGAGAAGGTGAACGGCTTCTGGGCAGACTTCCCTCGCAAGTACAACGTAGTCGAGGTGAGCCCGGCAATCCGAAACGCGGCAATGCAACTGACGACGAACGCCCGGGCCGCGCGGGCGCGGAGCCTGGATGTGCTTCATCTGGCGACTGCGCTCGAACTCCAAAGCACTTTTGGGGGCGCTGAAGTGACCATGGTGACGTCAGATCAGGATCTGGCGGATCTCTGCCGAGAGTTCGGGCTGCGGACGTTCGATCCCAGCCGCGAGCCGCTGGCGGCACTTCCGCGCGCACAGCGCTGACGCCCATCCCCATGGTCATGAGAAGGTTGACATCCGGCACCACCTGCTGAATATTCAGCACGTAAGTCGACGCGCCCTTCTCCGCCTCCGCTTTCCCCGCCCGCATGGATCCGCAGACGCCCACGGGAATGAGCCGCCGCGAGCGGCAGATCATGGACATCGTCTACCGCCGCGGCCGGGTGACCGCCGCGGAGGTGCTGGACGAGCTTCCCGATCCGCCGACGTACAGCGCCGTGCGCGCGGCCCTGCGGCTGCTGGAGGAGAAGGGATCGCTGAAGCACGAGATGGACGGCAAGCGCTACGTCTACCTTCCCACCACGCCGCGCAAGCAGGCGCGCACCACGGCGCTGCGCCACCTGGTGCGCACCTTCTTCAACGGCAGCCCCGAGCAGGTGGTCAACGCGCTCATCGAGGAGTCGCGTCCTTCCGGCGAAGAGCTTGACCGGCTGGCCAAGCTGATCGAGCAGGCCCGCAAGGCCGAGGACGGAGGATGAGCGCCCTCGCGGATTCCGCCCTGCTGGGCGCGCTGCTGGACTACGCCGTCCGCGGCACCTTCATTCTCCTGGCCGCGCTGGGCGCCACGGCGCTGATGCGCGGCGCCTCCGCGTCGGCGCGCCACCTGGTGTGGCTGGCGGCGCTCACCGCGTTGCTGCTTCTGCCAGTTGCCCGCGGCTTCGTGCCGGAGTGGCGCGTGCTGCCGGTGTCGGCGGCGGTGCTTGCGGCGCCCGCCATGGATGCCCCGTCGCGGGCGGAGGCGGCGCCTCGCGGTGCTCTCGATCCCTCTCCGCCGCTGGCGGATGCGCCCGTGGCGGAGATCGGCCGGCCGGTTCCGCGGCCGTTCGGGCTTCCGGCGGACTGGCGGACGGTGGCGCTGCTGGTGTGGGCGGCCGGAGCGGCGCTGTTCACGCTGCGGCTGGCGTACGGGCTGGCGCGTGTCTGGTGGATGGAGCGCCGCGCCACGGAGATGACGGACGACGAGTGGGTGCGGCTGACGGACGGGCTGTCGCGCCGGCTGCGGCTGGGGCGCATCGTCCGGCTGCTGCGCGAACCCGGGGCCACCGTGCCGATGACGTGGGGCGTCTTTCATCCCGTGATCCTGCTTCCGGGCGAGGCGGACGGGTGGGAGGGCGAGCGGCGGCGCGTGGTCCTGGCGCACGAGCTGGCCCACGTGCGGCGCTGGGATGCGCTCACGCAGTGGATTGCGCACCTGGCGGTGGCGCTGTTCTGGTTCAACCCTCTGGTGTGGACGGCCGCCCGCAAGCTGCGCGAAGAGCGCGAGCACGCCTGCGACGACGCGGTGCTGGAGATCGGCACGGCGCCGGCGGACTACGCGGACCACCTGCTCACCATCGTCCGCTCGCTGGGCTCGGCGCCCGGTCCGGCCGCCGCGCTGGCGATGGCGCGCCGCTCCCAGTTCGAAGGGCGCCTGCTGGCCATCCTGGACAACGCGGTGCGCCGCAACGGCGTCAGCCGCGCCGCCGCGCTCGCCACCGCAGGCGCGGCGATGGCCTGCCTGCTCCCGCTGGCGGCCATGCGGCCGGCGGAGCGCGTGGCCGCCGCGCCCGCGTCAATCGAGGAAACGGGCGCGAAGCCGGCGTCTGCGGCCGGGCGGCTGGCGGACCGCATGAACGCGGCGGTGCAGCAGGTCGCGCGGGGCCGGGACGAGGCCGATGCCGCCGTGGCGAACGCGGAAGCCGCGGCGCAGACGCTGGACGCGATGCTGCCGGAGGGCGGGGCAGGGACGGGGGAGGCGGCTGCATCCCCCCGGCTCGTCGCGCCGGGGAAGCCGGTGGAATCGGCCGAGCTCCTGCGCACGCTCGACACGCGGCGGGATCCCGGGCTGTACGAGGAGATCATCCGCGCGGCGGAGGAGATCCGCTCGTCCACGGACCGGCGCGTGGTGCTGGCGCGGCTGCTGGAGAAGCGCGACCTGAGCCACGACAACGTGGTGGCCATCATCGCCGCCACGCGGACGATGGAATCCGACACGGACAAGCGCGTGGTGCTGGAGCGTTCCGTCCGCCACCGCGCCTTCCGCGCGAACCCCATGCCTCACGTCTTCTACGAGGCGCTGCGCACCTTCTCATCCTCCACCGACCAGCGGTTTGTGCTGACTTCGCTGCTGGATGCCCGGCGCCTGGATTCCGCCTGCCTGGAACTGCTCTTTCAGCACCTGCCGCGGCTGGACAGCGACACGGACGAGCGGGTGGTGCTGATGCGCGCGATGGAGACGCAGCGCATCGACGGTCACGCGCGGCAGGCGTACGTGAACGCCGCCCGGGACATGGCCTCCGACAGCGACCGCACCGTGGCCCTCTCGGCGCTGATGGACGAGGGACAGACGCGCGCGGAGGCTCCTGGCGCGAGCAGGGTGACTACGGCCACGCGCACGGAGACGACCTCGTCGGCGCGCAACAGCACCACGCGCGACAGCGAGAACGGCGAATCGGTGTGGAACTCGGACGTCAGCCTGGAACTGGGCGGGCGGGAGATCGTCATCCAGGCGAAGGACGTGGTGTTCGGGCGTGGACGGTGGGACATCCGCCGCATCCGCACGGGCGGCAGCCTGCTGGTGCAGGAGACGCGCGGCGGCGTGGTCCGGCGTCTGCGCGCCATCCCCGGCCAGGACGGCCGCCCCGTCTACACCTTCATGGTGGATGGACGGACGCGCGCCTTCGATCCCGGCGCACGCAGCTGGTTCGAGGCCGTGATCCGCGAGTTCACCAGCGACTGACTGTCCGATGGAAAGGCCCGACCGTGTCCGGTCTTTCCCGGGATCGAAGTGCTGAAATTTCAACCTTCCGAACCTCCCGGAGATGGAGCGACCATGCGACAGATCGTCCACCTGACGTGCATCCTTGTTCTTGCCGCGCTCGCCGGGACCGTGCCCGCGGAGGCGCAGCGCGAGCGCACCCATCTGCAGAACGACGGCGAAACCCACATCGTCGACGACAACGGCAGCCGCCGGCTGGAGATGCGCCTGCGGGGCGACGTGCAGATCAACGAGGCGGGCGACTGGATCACCTCCGTGGGGCCGCGCGGGCTGTTCACGGTGGAGGAGCGCGAGGGCGGCACCACGCGCCGCGTGGAGTTCCGTCCGGGAGACGGCGGGGCGCGCGCCCGCTATTCGGTGAACGGCCGCGAGCGGACGCTGGATGCGAGCGGGCGCGCCTGGGCCCAGCGCCTCATCCTCCACGCGGTGCGGCGGAGCGGGCTGGGTGCACAGCAACGCGTGGCCAGCATCCGCGGGCGCAGCGGCGTAAGCGGCGTGCTGGCGGAGATCGCCCGGCTGGAGGGTGACGTGGCGCGGCGTGCGTACTACAACGCGCTGCTGGGCGGCGACCCGCTCTCCACCGCCGAGTTCGGGCGGGTGATGGACGACGTGGGGCGGCGGATGGGCTCGGACGTGGAAACGCGGCTGGTGCTGACGCAGGCGGCCGACCGCGCGGGCGGCGGGGCACGGCTGGCCGCGCTGCTGCGCGCCGCGGAAGGGATCGACAGCGACGTGGAGACGCGGCTGGTGCTGACCCACGTTTCGCGCCGGCACCGCTTGGCGGACGCGGCCTCGCGCGAGGCGTTCTTCCGCGCCGTCGGCGGGCTGGAGAGCGACGTGGAGCGGCGGCTGGTGCTGAACGCCGTCGCCGACGAGCGGCTGGCGGAGGGCCCCTCGCGCGAGGCATTCTTCCGCGCCGTGGGCGAGATGGACAGCGACGTGGAGCGCCGCCTGGTCCTGTCGCAGGTCATGCGCGGCGACGCGCCCGAGGCGACCGTCATCGCCGCCATCCACTCCGCCGGGCAGATGAGCTCCGACGTCGAGAAGCGGCTGGTGCTGACGCAGGTGCCCTCCGCCCACCTGCGCGGCGCGCGCGTGGCCTCCGCCTACCGCCGCGTCGCGGAGGCGATGCGGTCGCAAACGGAGCGCCGGCTCGCGCTTCGCCGGCTGGACGGCAGCCGCTGATGCATCGCGTGGCCGCGGGATGATTTTCCCGGACGCTGGCGGCGTCTGCTTCTGGTGGATCTGAGCCGGGGACAGACAGGCCGGAGATCCGTGCGTGGATAGAACAAGGAGGGCCAGTGGACGAGTTCGTCCGCTGGCCCTCCTTCGTTTGTGGAATCGGATGGATGCCTGCACGTCCTCCCACTTTCGGTCAGTCGCGTTCATGTGCGTGCCGTGTCTGGCGCATGCGTGTCGGGCTGGTTGCGCCAACGCGGTAACTCTCTCCAGTCCATCAATTTAGGACTTGCGCGATTGCGGGGAGGTGAACAATCTGAACACGCTGGTCTTGCGTATCTATCCTACTGTGTAGTATGATCTATTCACCTGCGAGGGGCGGGGGCGTATGAACTGGATGTTCGTGGAGGTTGTCGAGTTCACGCGGAGGGTGGTTCAACTTGGGTTGGAGGAAGACCTGCGGCAGTTGCAGGCTCAGCTCAATCTTGATCCACGCGCGGGAAATCTGGATCCGGGTACCGGAGGTCTCCGGAAAGCCCGAATGACGGACTCACCGCGTGGGCAGGGGAAACGAGGCGGTGCCAGGGTGCACTACCTCCTCGTTCCTGGTCGCGAGATCATCTACCTGGTGAACGTGTATCCCAAGGGAGAGCAGGTGACCCTGACTCCCGAGCAAAAGCGGGTGCTGTCGAGGCTGGCCCAGATGATCGCTACGGCGTGAAAAGGAGGAGACCCGATGCGCGACGAGGAATTCCAGATCCTGCTGCAGGGAGTCAAGGAGGCAGTGGAGCACTACCACGGCCTCCGCCACGACCTCCGCACCACCATCCTCCCCGGGCGTCCGGAGCCGATGGAGCCCGCCGAGGTTCGTGCGCTGCGGGAACGGACCGGCGCGTCGCAGGCGTTCTTTGCGCACGCGCTCAACGTCAGCACCAAGACCGTGCAGGCGTGGGAATCGGGAGCGCGGACGCCGGACGGGGGCAACCTGAAGCTGCTCCGGCTGGCGGAGGCGCATCCGGAAATCGTATTCGAGCACCTGCACGAGCCGCCGCCGGGACCCGTTCAGCAGCCGGCGAAGCCGCGCCGCACGCGGAAGCCCAGGCCGCAGCCCGTGTAGCGGAGGCTTCCGAAAGACAGGCGGCCCCGCACCGTCTCCGGGTGCGGGGCCGCCGCGTTTCCGCCTTCGCCGACGCGCTCAGCAGCGGCCATCGGCGCTGGGGCAGTTGACCGGATCGCAGCTGGCGGGGCAGGTGGCGCACGTGTTCACGCAGCTGGCGGGACAGCTGGCCGGGCACGTTCCGCCGCACGTGGCGCAGCTCGCTCCGCAGGTGACGCAGGACTCCTGGTCCACCGTCACGCTGTCCATGCCGTGCACGGTCCCACCAGCCGGCGCCGCGTCCTCGGCTGCGAACGACTCGACGGTGATCTCGTCCAGATCCAGGTTCAGCTTGCGCATGGGGCACCTCGTGGAGGAAAGAAGGAGGGAGCGGGGATGGGAATGGTCCCACGCCGTCATCGTGCGCTGGCCGCGACGCCGGGGCCAGAAAACACTTGAGGGTGGAGCCGCGGCGCACCGGTCGCGGTGGCTGGATCCGCAGTGTCTGGACGGGTTTGCGCGTTCGCCGCGTTCCCGCGCCGGCCGGCGGCCGCGGCCGGGCGAAAGAGGGCTCGCCGCGCGCTGCGTGCTCCGTGGGGGGCGGACGGGCGGCGCGTGCGGTGGAGGCAAGGCGGGAACAGGCGGCGGGGGGTTGACCAGAGGGTCACAAGTCCTTACTTTTCCCGGTCTGTCGCGCAACCCGTGGTTGGCGGCGGCGGGGACCGGGTGGTCCTCGCCCGTTTTTTCGTCCCAGGATACGCGTTACCTCAAAGTATGCCGACGATCAACCAGCTGGTCCGCAAGGGCAGGGAGACGCTCGAAAAGAAGAGCAAGTCGCCCGCCATGCGCAACAACCCGCAGAAGCGCGGGGTGTGCACGCGCGTCTACACCACGACCCCGAAGAAGCCGAACTCGGCGCTCCGGAAGGTCGCGCGTGTCCGGCTGACGTACGGCACCGAGGTGACGGCGTACATCCCGGGTGAGGGTCACAACCTGCAGGAGCACAGCATCGTGCTCATCCGCGGCGGCCGCGTGAAGGACCTGCCGGGCGTCCGCTACCACATCATCCGGGGCACGCTGGACGCCTCGGGCGTCAACGACCGCCGCCAGAGCCGCTCCAAGTACGGCGCCAAGCGTCCCAAGGCGGGTGCCGCCGCGGGCAAGGGCGCGCCGGCTGGCAAGGGCGGAAAGGGGAAGAGGTAAGCCATGAGTCGTCGCACTCGTTCCGTCAAGCGCCCCATCATCCCCGATCCGGTCTACGGCTCGGAGGTGGTTACCAAGTTCGTGAACACCCTCATGCTGGACGGCAAGAAGTCCACCGCCGAGGGGATCTTCTACAACGCCATGAAGGTGCTGGAAGAGCGCACCGGCCAGCCGGCCGAGACGGTCTTCAAGACCGCGCTCAACAACGCCAAGCCGGTGCTCGAGGTAAAGAGCCGCCGCGTGGGCGGCGCCACCTACCAGGTGCCCGTCGAGGTGCGCCCGGAGCGCCGCACGGCCCTGGCCATGCGCTGGCTGGTGGGCTTTGCCCGCAACCGCGGCGAAAAGACCATGGCCGACCGCCTGGCCGCCGAGCTGCTGGCCGCTTCGCGCAACGAAGGCGCCACCGTCAAGAAGAAGGACGACACGCACCGCATGGCCGACGCCAACAAGGCGTTCGCGCACTACCGCTGGTAGCACGCCGTCCACACCCGGGGTCCAAGGCAGGGCTCCGGCTGCGCTGAAAACAGAAACAGGAAACGCGCGGCGCGCGAGCGGAAAGGAACCCGCTCCCGCGCCCCGCGCTTTCCGCTACCGGATAAGAACGACAATGGCCCGCACCACGCCGCTCGAAAAGTACCGCAACATCGGCATCATGGCGCACATCGATGCCGGCAAGACGACCACCACCGAGCGCATCCTGTACTATACCGGCCGTACCCACAAGATCGGCGAGGTGCACGAGGGTGCGGCGACCATGGACTGGATGGAGCAGGAGCAGGAGCGCGGCATCACCATCACCTCCGCCGCGACCACCTGCCAGTGGACCCGGTTCGACCAGCTCTACCGCATCAACATCATCGACACCCCCGGGCACGTGGACTTCACCGTCGAGGTGGAGCGCTCGCTGCGCGTGCTGGACGGCGCGGTGTGCGTGTTCGACGCGGTGGCCGGCGTGGAGCCGCAGTCCGAGACGGTGTGGCGCCAGGCCGACAAGTACGGCGTGCCGCGCATCTGCTTCGTCAACAAGATGGACCGCACCGGCGCCAACTTCGAGCGCTGCGTGGCGATGATCGTGGACCGGCTGGGCGCCAACCCCATGCCCATCCACCTTCCCATCGGCGACGGCGACACCTTCGTGGGCATCGTCGACGTGGTTCGCCAGGTGGAGCTCATCTACGACGACACCACGCTGGGCAAGAACTGGGTGGAGCAGCCGGTGCGCGCCGAGCTGCAGGAGGCCGTCGCGGCCGCCCGCTTCGCGCTGGTCGAGGGCGCGGTCGAGCACGACGAGGACCTGATGGGGCGGTACCTGGAGGGCGAGGAGATCTCGGAGGACGACCTTCGCCGCGCCATCCGCAACGCCACCATCGCGGGCGCCATCGTGCCGGTGCTCACCGGCTCGGCGTTCAAGAACAAGGGCGTGCAGCAGCTGCTGGACTCGGTGATCGACTACCTGCCGGCGCCGGTCGACATTCCCGCCATCAAGGGAACGGACCCCGAGAACGACGACGCGCCGGTGGAGCGCCACGCCACCGACGACGAGCCGTTCAGCGCGCTGGCGTTCAAGATCGCCACCGACCCGTACGTCGGTAAGCTCACGTTCTTCCGCGTGTACTCGGGGATCATCGCCTCGGGCTCGCACGTGCTCAACAGCACCAAGAACAAGCGCGAGCGCCTGGGCCGCATCCTTCAGATGCACGCCAACAAGCGCGAGGAGATCCCCGAGGTGCGCGCCGGCGACATCGCCGCGGCCATCGGCCTCAAGGACACCACCACGGGCAACACGCTGTGCGACCAGGACCACCCGGTGGTGCTGGAGAGCATGACGTTTCCGGAGCCGGTGATCGACGTGGCGATCGAGCCCAAGACCAAGGTGGACCAGGACAAGATGGGCGAGGCCCTGCGCCGCCTGTCGGACGAGGACCCCACCTTCCGGGTGCACACCGACGCCGAGACGGGCCAGACCATCATCTCGGGGATGGGCGAGCTGCACCTCGAGATCATCGTGGACCGCATGCTCCGCGAGTTCAAGGTGGACGCCAACGTGGGCCGGCCGCAGGTGGCCTACCGCGAGACCATCCGCAAGACGGTCGAGAAGGTGGAAGGCAAGTTCGTCCGCCAGACCGGCGGCTCGGGCCAGTACGGCCACGTGGTCATCAACATGATGCCCGCCGAGCCGGGACAGGGCTTCGTCTTCGAGGACAAGATCGTGGGCGGCGTGATCCCCCGCGAGTTCATCAAGCCCTCGGAGCAGGGGATGCGCGAGGCCATGGACACGGGCGTCCTGGCCGGCTACCCCATGGTCGACGTCAAGGTGCAGCTGGTGTTCGGCAGCTACCACGACGTGGACTCGTCCGAAATCGCGTTCAAGATCGCGGGCTCCATGGCCTTCAAGGAGGCCGCCCGCCGCGCCAGCCCGGTGCTGCTCGAGCCGGTGATGAGCGTGGAGGTGGTGACGCCCTCGGACTACATGGGCGACGTGATCGGCGACCTGAGCAGCCGCCGCGGCAAGATCCAGGGAATGGACCAGCGCGGCGAGGCCCAGGTGATCAACGCCATGGTGCCGCTGTCCGAGATGTTCGGCTACAGCACCAACCTGCGCTCCATGAGCCAGGGTCGCGCCGTGTACAGCATGCAGTTCGCGCAGTACGAGGAAGTGCCCAAGAGCCGCGCCGAGGAGATCGTCGCCAAGGTCCGCGGATAAGCACTCCGGATGCAGGGAAGGGAAGGGCGGCCCCCGCGGCCGCCCTTTTCTTTTTCCGTATCCTCCGCCATCTCCGCGTGCGTCCGGGAAACAACACCTTCTGGGGTACAGAGGAACAGAGTCAGACAGAGGAACCAGGATGATATTCCAGCTCGCGTTCTCTGTCTGACTCTGTTCCTCTGTACGATTGTTCTTTTTCAGGATCTGGCATGAGACAGCTCGGTTGCGGAGTCGGCTCATTCGAGAGCTCTCCCCGACGTGCAAGATGCGGAAGAATGGGCTGAACCCTTGACGTTTGGCGCCAGTGTAGCTATTCTTCCCGTCTTGTGCCGCTCCGGGTACACGCGGCTCCTCCCGGGGAGCGCGACCCGTATGGTGCCGGAACACCTTGCCGCAGCCCGTGGCGCGGCGAGGTTTGCTGTCTTTGGTACGTTCGCCGGGCGAGGCGGAAAGCGCCCCCCGGGTTCGCGGCTGAGGCGGTTCGCCGGCCCGGAGGCGCCCTTCACGGGGCGCCGCCGGGCGGAATCCATTCAGCCATCTTTTACACACCCCTCAGGGACGAGGATTCAAACCAATGGCCAAGGCCAAGTTTGAGCGCAACAAGCCGCACGTGAACGTGGGCACCATCGGCCACGTGGACCACGGCAAGACCACGCTGACCGCGGCGATCACGCGGATCCAGGCCGCCAAGGGGCTGGCCGACTTCATGTCGTTCGACAACATCGACAAGGCCCCGGAAGAGCGGGCGCGCGGGATCACGATCTCGACGGCGCACGTGGAGTACCAGACCGACGCGCGCCACTACGCGCACGTGGACTGCCCGGGCCACGCCGACTACGTGAAGAACATGATC
>NZ_DASWNM010000078.1:0-31756 GCF_036399255.1 Longimicrobium sp. | reverse complement strand
TCCGCCCGTGTCGTAGCCGCAAGGTAAGTACGGGCTGCCGCGTCTGACCTCCAGCAATCCGACAGTAGATTCCTCGGCCCTGCAACCTCTGGTGTGAAAGCAGGCTACGGCGTGGCCGGGCCTCGGAATGACAGCGCTGGTGGATCTGCCTGAATGCGCAGCGTCGGATTCTTAAACACGCTCTAAAGGCCGTTCGACCCGGTACGTACATCCCAAGTCTTCTCGCAGGCTGATGACGTTGGGGTGGGTACCGGGGATAGGGTCGTGCGACTACGATACGGATACAATCAAGCGGAGCCGGGATTTCCCGGCTCCGCTTTCCGATTCTGGCGGAAACGTCGATGAGGACGTTGCGGAAGGGTTGGAGAGCGAATCGAGCTCACCGCCTGCTGTCCACCGGCCGATCAGGCGCCGCGCCTGGCCAGCGCGCCGATCCCCGCACCCAGCGCGGCGGCGGCGAGCATCCCCCAGTGCACCGCCGCCGCCCGCCAGCCGCCGGCCCACAGCACGGGCGGAGCGTGAATGGCGACGAGCATCCCCGTCATCCCCACCCCGTAGCCGATCGTGGCGCCCCAGAACGCGCCGCGCCACGCGCCGGTCCGGCGGCGCAGGCGGTGGCCCAGCCACAGCAGCAGCGCGGGGACGATGAACAGCCCCGCCACCAGCGCCATCCGCGACTCCGTCATGCGCGGGCCCGGGGGTAGAGCCACAGCCACAGGCCGCTGACCAGCAGGATGGCGAGCGCGATGGCGGCGACGTCGCTCAGCAGCGTCCAGCCGTCGCCAAAGATCTCGCCGGAGTGCAGCTTCTCCAGGAACACGTCGTTGCGCAGGCCCACGTGCAGGATGCGCCCGCTGGCCAGGTCCACCGTCACCTCGTGCACCTCGCGGTCGTCGAAGCGCACCTTTACCAGTCCGTCGCCGGGACGCAGGTCCATGCGGTCGATCCCCGTCGCCGCCACCTCCGGCCGCACCGCGCGCTCCGCCCGCGCCGCCAGCTCGGCGACCGGCAGCGACCGCGACAGGGCGCCGGGAGATTCGTTGGGCACGTCGGGCATCAGCCCCAGCGGGCGCTTGTGGTTCAGCAGCACGCCGGTGATGCAGATGATCAGCACGATGCCGGTGGTGACCACGCCCAGCCACAGGTGCGCGTAGAACATCCACCGCGCCCAGCCGCGGGTGCCGGCTCTCGGCTTTCGGTCGGCGGGTGGAGCGGGGCGGGTGCTTGCGGAGCGCGGCATCCGGCGTGCAGGCTGGGGGGGGAACGGCCGTATACAGAATACAGGTGCGACGCTACACCACCCGCCCGCCCGCGGCAAGGCCGCCCCGGCTGGCGAGAAACGTGCTGCGCCGCCCGCGCGCCCGGCGCATTCCCGCGCCGGACGTGCCGCCGTACGTCCTCCACACCCCATCCGGACCCATGCATCCACTCCGCAGTGCACTCGTCGCGTTCGCCCTGCTCGCCGCGCCACCGCTGGCGGCGCAGGTGGAGCGCAACACGCCGCCCGAAGCCGACACCGTGCGGTACCGCGGGCTCGCCTGGCGCAACCTGGGCCCCAACCGCGGCGGGCGGTCCATCGCCGTCAGCGGCAGCACGGCCCGGCCGCTGGAGTACTACTTCGGCGCCACGGGGGGCGGGCTGTGGAAGACCACGGACGGCGGCACCACCTGGCAGCCGGTGACGGACGGCCAGCTGGGCAGCGCCAGCGTCGGCGCCGTGGAGGTGTGCCAGAGCAACCCCGACGTGCTGTACCTGGGCACCGGCGAAACGCAGCTGCGCGGCAACATCCTTCCCGGCGACGGCGCCTACAAGTCCACCGACGCGGGAAAGACGTGGACGCACGTCGGCCTGCGGGCCGGGCGCAACGTCGGCCGCATCCGCGTGCATCCCACGAACTGCGACGTGGCGTACGCGGCGGTGTTCGGCGAGTACAGCGGGCCCTCGGCCGAGCGCGGCATCTACCGCACGACGGACGGCGGGCAGACGTGGACGCAGGTGCTGAAGCGCGACGAGCGCACGGGCGGCGTGGACATCTCCATCGACCCCCAGAACCCCGACATCGTCTACGCGGCGCTGTGGGAGGCGTGGCGCAACCAGTGGGGAATGTCCAGCGGCGGGCCGGGAAGCGGACTCTTCCGCAGCAACGACGGCGGCGCCACGTGGACCGAGCTCACGCGACGGCCGGGGATGCCGCGGGAGGGGCTGGTGGGCAAGATCGGCGTGTCCGTGAGCCCTGCTGATCCGACGCGTGTCTATGCCATCGTGGAGCACGACAGCGGCGGCGTCTTCCGCAGCGACGACCGCGGCGACACCTGGGAGCGGGTGAACACCGAGCGCAAGCTGCGGCAGCGCGCCTTCTACTACACGCGCCTGCTGGCGGATCCCAGGGAAAAGGACCGCGTCTACGTGATGAACGTGGGCTTCTTTCGCAGCGACGACGGCGGAAAGACCTTTCCCACCACCATCCGCACGCCGCACGGCGACAACCACGACCTGTGGATCGCGGCGGACGACAACCAGCGGATGGTGCAGGGAAACGACGGCGGCGGCAACGTGAGCGTCAACGGCGGCAAGAGCTGGACGGACCAGGACTATCCCACCGCGCAGATCTACCGCGTGGCCCTGACCGCCCACCAGCCGGCGATGGCCTGCGGCGGGCAGCAGGACAACAGCACCGTCTGCGTCCCCATCCGCGGGTGGGAGCACCTGAACGCCGGCGGGCGCAACTTCTTCGCGGCGGGGGGATGCGAGTCCGGCTACGTGGCCCCGCATCCGCTGAACACCGACCTGTACTACGCCGGCTGCTACGGCGGCTCGCTGGACCGCTTCGACTACTCCACCGGGCAGCAGCGGCCGGTGAACGTCTGGCCCGAGAACCCCATGGGCCAGTCCGCC
Organism: Longimicrobium sp.; assembly: GCF_036399255.1. Taxonomy (GTDB): domain Bacteria; phylum Gemmatimonadota; class Gemmatimonadetes; order Longimicrobiales; family Longimicrobiaceae; genus Longimicrobium. The sequence continues at coordinate 28,861 of NZ_DASWNM010000078.1, read as the reverse complement.
TCCGACCTGCGCGAGCGGGTGCAGTGGACCTTCCCCATCGTCTTCGATCCCATGGATCCGGCGACGCTGTACACCGGCACGCAGCACGTGTGGAAGACGACCAACGAAGGGCAGAGCTGGCAGCGCATCTCGCCCGACCTTACCCGCGCCGATCCCGCCACGCTGGGGCCGTCCGGCGGGCCCATCACCCGCGACCAGACGGGGGTCGAGACGTACGCCACGGTCTTCACCATCGCCCCCAGCCCCCGCGAGCGCGGGCTGATCTGGACGGGCTCGGACGATGGCAGGGCACACGTTACCCGCGACGGCGGCGGGAGCTGGGCGGACGTCACGCCGCGCGAGCTGCCGGAGCAGACCAAGATCCACACGGTGGAGGCGTCGCCGCACCGGGCCGGGACGGCGTACCTGGCGGGGAACCGCTACCTGCTGGGCGACTTTCGCCCCTACCTGTTCCGCACCGACGACTACGGGCGCACGTGGACCCGCATCGCCGGCAACCTGCCGGAAGGCGACTTTCTGCGCTCGGTGCGCGAGGATCCGGTCCGTCCCCGGATGCTCTACGCCGCCACGGAGCGGGGGATCTGGGTATCCTGGGATGACGGCGCCAGCTGGGAGTCGCTGCGGCTGAACCTGCCTGTGGTGCAGGTGTCCGACATCGCCGTGCGCGACGCGGACGTGGTGATCAGCACGCACGGGCGCTCGTTCTACGCGCTGGACGCGGGCGCGCACCTGCTGCGGCAGATGCGCGACGTTCCCGCGCAGCCGGACGCCCCCGCCCGCGCCCGTGCTTCGCAGGCGGCGCCGCGCCTGTACCAGCCGGCGGACGTCACGCGCGGAGTGGACCCCGGCGCCACCATCTACTACAGCCTCCCCGCCGCCGCGCGGCGGCTCACGGTGGAGTTCCTGGACGCGCAGGGCAACGTGATCCGCAGCTTCGCCAACGACACGCGGCCCGATTCCGTCCGCACCCCCCGGCGCGCGGAGGGCGCGGGCGGCGGCGAGGACGACGAGGGCGGCGGACGGCGGGCGCAGCGGTACGCGCCCAACCAGGCGGGGATGAACCGCTTCGGCTGGAACCTGCGCTACCCCGGGCCCACCTCGTTCCCGGGGATGATCCTGTGGGCCGCCGACACCGCCGCCGGCCCGCGGGTGGTCCCCGGCACCTACACCGTGCGGCTGACGGCCGACGGGCGGGTGGTGCGGCAGAGCTTCGCGGTGCGGATGGACCCGCGGGTGCGGGGGGTGACGCAGGCGGACCTGCAGCGCCGCTTCGACTTCGCCATGCAGATCCGCAACCGCGCCAGCGAGGCCAACGACGCGGTGCTGCTGATTCGCGGCGTTCGCCAGCAGGTGCAGGACCGGCGCGAGCGCACGCAGGACGCGGAGGTGCGGGCGGCGGCGGACTCGCTGCTGGCGCGGATCGCGACCATCGAGGAGCGGCTGTACCAGGTGCGCAACCAGAGCAACCAGGACCCGCTGAACTACCCCATCCGCCTGAACAACAAGCTGGCGGCGCTGATGGGCCACGTGGAAGACGCCGAGAGCGCGCCCACGGAGCAGTCGTACCAGGTGTTCCAGGAGCTCAGCGGCCAGCTGGACCGCGAACTCGCCGCGCTGAACGGCCTCTGGACGCAGGACCTGGACGCCCTCAACCGCCTTCTCCGTTCCAGGCGCCTGCCCCCTGTCACCCGCACGCCGCTGCGGGTGGAGGAGAACGGTGGCGGCAGCTCGGATAGCGAAGAGGAGGAGGGGGAGGAAGAGGCGAAGCGCTGGTGACCGTGCGCGCTACTGACCTCGAAAACGGCTAATCGTACAGAGGAACAGAGTCAGACAGAGGAAGCCTAAGTAGCCGCTTGGTTCTCTGTCTGACTCTGTTCCTCTGTACGATCATTCTTTTTCAGGATCTGGTGTTACTCACCCGTGGTCCGTGAAGGAGCGGGCATTTTCGGCGCCTCGCGGGGAAGCGGCGGGATGCGCGGCCGCGGCTCGCGGCGGGGCGGAGCCAGGAGCATCAACAGCGGAATCAGCAGCAGGACGGCCAGGGCGAGCAGCAGGGTCCAGCGCGCGTCCCGCCGCTCGCCGCGGCTCAGCGCGCCCGGGCGTCGCAGCTCCGCCAGCAGCGGGGCGCGGCGAACGCGCACCCACAGCATGGTGGCCTCCAGCGCCGACAGGATGAAGAGCGAGTAGAGGATGACGAACAGCGCGTCGTCCGGTGCCGACCGCGTCAGCACCGCCGCCAGTTCCGCGGCAAAGACGAGGGCCACCAGGCACAGCGGCCAGGTCCACGCCTCCACCTGAACCACCAGCGCCGCGCCAAAGCGCGATCCCTGGCTGGCCACCCGCAGCCCCCGCTGGGCGTCGGCGTTCATGGGGTCCATCCGCAGCGCCTCGCGCAGCAGCTCGCGGCTGCGCGCGCGGTCGCCCCACGCCAGCTCGATCCACCCCACCGCCGCGTGCGTCGCCGACACGTCGGGCCCCACCCGCAGCGCATAGGCAGCCGCCTCGCGCGCCTCGCGGCGGCGGAACAGGCGGCCCAGCGCCTGCGCGCGCAGCCGGGCGCAGTCCGGGTCGCCTGCGTCGGCCGCCAGCCCGTCTTCGGCCGCCCGCAGCGCCGCCCGCGTCTTGAAGCGCAGCGGCTGGTTCAGCAGCGCGGCAGAGAGGACCGCGTAGTAGCTGGACTGGTGCGGGTCCAGCCGCAGCGCCTCCTTGATCTGCCGCTCCGCCGCGCGGGGCTGCCCCAGCTCCAGGTGCACGTTGCCCAGCACCGCGTGCGGGTACGCCCAGTCCGGCGCCAGCCGCACCGCCTCGCGCCCCGCCGCCACCGCTTCGCCGCCCCGCTTCTGCTGCGCCAGCGCCCACGACAGCAACGCGTGCCCCTCGGGGTCGTCGGGGTGCAGCGACAGCCAGTGGCGCAGCTCGCGCTCGGCCAGCTCGGGCCGGTGCACCAGGATCAGCTGGCGCCCCGCCTCCAGCGACGGACCCCGCTCCGGCGAGATCACCCGCCCCGCAGGTTGACTCCCCACGAGGTGGCGACCACGCCCAGCAGCACGACGCTGAAGAGTATGCCACCCAGCGCGAGGTCCTGCGCCACCAGCACCAGCGACAGCGCCGCCATCGCGTACAGCCCCACCGTCACCATCGACATCACCCGCGTGGGCCGGCCGCGCGGGCCGCGAAAGGTGGCCGCCAGGGGGATGAGCATCGCCGCGAACATCAGCGCGCCCATCGCCACCCACCCCGCGTCCGTCACCAGCGCGGCGACCACCAGGACGATCGCCGCGGCCACGCCCGCCGCCATCCATCCCCCCGAGCGGCGCTGCTCGGGCGAAAGCACGTAGCGCCCGTCTGCGCTGGCCAGCAGCACCGCGTTGAAGACCTGCGGCGCCGTCCACGACAGCAGCACGAACGCGGCGTACGCCACCATCAGCGGCACCAGCCAGGGCGCCAGGGCGGGGTTGGCGTCCGCCGCCCCCCGCACGATGCGGTAGCCGAGCCAGCCGCCCAGGATCACCATCCACCGGGTGCGCGCGGGAAGGCGGTTCATCCACAGAAAGTACCGCAGCATCCCCGCGTACAGCGGGTTGCGCGCCTTCATGGCCTCGGCCAGCCCCTCGCGCGCCCACTCGCTCTCCGGGTCCAGCCGCAGCGCCTCGCGAAAGTGCCCCAGTGCGCCCGTGCGGTCGCCGCGGTGCAGCAGCGCCCACCCCTGGTTGGCGTGCGTGTGGGTGTTCTCGGGGTCGCGGGCCAGCGCGCCGTGCAGCGTGGCCCCCGCCTCGTCCTTGCGCCCCAGGTGCACCAGCGCCGTGGCGCGCAGGTTGGCGCCGCCGGTGTGGGTGGGGTCGATGGCCAGCGCCTGGTCGGCCGCCTCCAGCGCCTCGCGCCAGCGGCGGCGGCCCAGGTGCGCGGCCGAAAGGACCACGTAGTGATCGGGGGTGTCGGGGTCGATGCGGACGGCCTCCTCGGCCGCGCGCTGCGCCGGCTCCCACCGCTCCGCCTCCAGGTGCACCCGCGCTTCGGCGTAGTGCGGAAACGCGTCGTCCGGCGCCAGGCCGATGGCGGCGCGCGCCTCCTCCAGCGCCTCGGCGCGGCGGGGCTCCTGCTCGGCCAGCACCAGCGCCAGCAGGGCGTGGGTGTCGGCGTCGTGCGGGTCTTCGGCCAGCGCCAGGCGGTACTCGCGCTCGGCCAGGTCGTGACGGCCCTGCTGCGCCAGCAGCCAGCCGCGCTGCCGGCGCGCAAAGGTGGGGTCGCTCATCGGGTGGACGGAGGGAGGGGGGATCACGCCAGCCAGGGCTTCACGTCGTCGTACAGCCCGCCCTCGTTGGCGTACATCACGTAGTTGCGCGCCGTGGCGAACCACTCGCGGGTGCTGGGGCGCACCTCCTTTGCGGCCTGCAGCAGGTCCGCCGTGGTCACCGGCACGGGGCGGCCGGTGCGGATGGCCTCGCCCAGCTTGCGCTCGATGGCCAGGTCCACCACCGCCTTGAGGTCCGCGCCCGAGAACCCGTCGGCCTTGCGCGCCACCTTCTCGAACTCGATGCGGTCCGCCGGCTTGCCCCTGCACAGGATCTCCAGGATGGCCGTCCGCGCCGCCAGGTCCGGCGGCGGGACGAAGAGCACGCGGTCGAAGCGTCCCGGCCGGCGAAAGGCGGGGTCCAGGTGCCAGGGCGCGTTGGTGGCCGCCAGCACCAGCAGCCCGTCGTTCCCCCCGTCGATCCCGTCCATCTCGCTGAGGAACTGGTTGATGAGGGGGCGCCCCGCGCTCGTGCGAAAGTCGCTGCGGCGGCTGGCCAGCGCGTCCACCTCGTCGAAGAAAAGGACGCACGGGGCCTGTTCGCGCGCCTGCTTGAACAGGTCGGCCAGGTTGCGCTCGCTCTGGCCGATCCACATGTCCAGCACCTCGTGGATCCCCACGCTGATGAACGCCGCGTCCACCTCGCCCGCCGTGGCGCGCGCCAGGTGCGTCTTGCCGCACCCCGGGGGCCCGTACATCAAAATCCCGCCGCCGATGGGCCGGCCGTACGCCCGGTACAGCTCCGGGTGCTTGAGGGGGTGGATGATCTTCAGCCCGATCTCTTCCTTGAGCTTGTCCATCCCGCCCACGTCGGCAAAGCCGGCCCGGGGGCGCTCCACGTTCCCCGTGCCGCCCTCCGCCGGGGTGCCGCCGCCGTGCGCCGGCGCGCGCTCGGGCTCCGCCGCCGGTCCCGCGCGCACGCCGCCCAGCCGCGCCGCCAGCTCCACGTCCGCGGCGGAGGGGTCTGCCGCGACCGCCGCCTCGTACGCCTGCCGCGCGCGCACCGCCTCGCCGGTTTCCAGGAGCAGCCGGGCCAGCAGCAGCTGCACCGTCGGGCCGCCCCGCCCCGCGCGCGCCTCTTCCTCCAGCACCACCAGCGCGGCGGAAAGCTTCTGCTGCGCGCGAAAGGCATGCACCAGCCCCAGCCGGGCGGATGCGTCCTCGGGGTCCAGGCGCAGCGTGGCGCGGAACTCCGCCTCGGCTTCCTCTGCCTGGCCCGCCTGCAGCAGGGCGTCGCCCAGCAGGCGCCGGAGCGCGGCGTCGTCCGGGGCAATGCGCACGGCCTCGCGAAGCGCGCGCAGCCGGTCGGAAGGTTCGGGCATGGGATGTTTTCGGGTTGCGGGAACGGGCGGGGAGCGAGAATTAACCGACTTCCGCGCATCCGGTCAAGACGAACGTGCCTGCATCCTGCTATCGGGTGAGCGCGATGATCTCGTCCGTGCTCATCCGCACCGTGCCACGACCGCGCATGTGCTCGATCAGCGCACGTCCGCGAAGATCGTCTCGCTTGCTCACCTTTCGTAGCACGGCCTCGCTTCCCCGCACTTCCCACTCGACCTCCGTGCCCGGGAGAAGTCCCAGTTGCTCGCGAATCTCTCGCGGGATCGTCACCTGTCCCCTGTTGTTGATCCTCAAGTCGGAGCCTCCTCGTGGTGGTTTCATCCGGCTGCATGATACCCTCTGGCGGAGATGACCGCCTGTGGTTCGCGTGATGCGGACGCGCAGGTGCATCAGACGCCGCACACGCCCGGGCCGCCGAGTCCGCGCAGGCGGACTTTGTGCTGTTGTAGCGGCGAATTCATTTCATTCGCTCCCGTGGGCGGACTGCACCACACCTCGAGGATCTTACACATGATGGGATCGAGATTGGCATCCGCAGCATCGCTGGTGCTGCTCGCAGTCGCAGGATGCGGCGGGATCGGCTCCGGTGCCCGCGTGTCCGCGGCGGCCGGCGCGGACGCCTCGCAGGCGGCGATGGCGGCGGAGGCGGCGATCACGGGGGAGGGGCTGCTGCGCGACATCCGCGAGCTGTCGTCGGACCGGTTCCTGGGCCGCGCCGTCGCCACGCCGGGTGAGGATTCGACGATCTCCTACCTGAGCCGGCGCTTCCGCGAGATGGGGCTGCAGCCGGGGATGCCGGACGGCGGCTACCTGCAGCGCGTTCCCCTGGTCGCCACCACGTCGCGGGTGGAGGCGCGCGTGCAGGCCGGCGGCACGGCCCTCCCCTGGCGCCAGCTGGAGGAGATGGTGGCGTGGTCCCACCGCCCCGACACGCTGGTGACGGTGGATCCGTCCGGGATCGTCTTCGTGGGCTACGGCGTGGTGGCGCCGGAGCTGGGATGGGACGACTTCAAGGGCGTGGACGTACGCGGGAAGATCGTCGTCATGCTGATCGGCGATCCGCCCGTCCCCGATCCGGCGGATACGACGCGGCTGGACCCCGCCGTCTTCCGCGGCCCGGCGATGACGTACTACGGGCGGTGGACGTACAAGTTCGACGTCGCCGCGCAGCGCGGGGCGGCGGCCGTGCTGCTGGTGCACCAGACCGGGCCCGCCGGCTACCCGTGGAGCGTGGTGCAGAGCAACGTCCGCGAGCGCTTCGAGGTGGAGGGCGGCCCGCCGCACGCGCCGGTGGAGGGGTGGATTCAGCTGGACGCCGCGCGCGCCCTGTTCGCGGCCGGCGGCCGCGACTTCGCCGCGCTGGAGCGGGCGGCGCGCACCCGCGAGTTCCGCCCCGTCGCGCTGGGCGGCGCCGCGGGCTTCCGCGTGCACAACACCGTCCGCCGCGTCACGTCGCACAACGTGGTGGCGCGCATCGACGGCTCCGACCCCGCGGTGCGCGACGAGGCGGTGCTCTTTACCTCGCACTGGGACAGCTTCGGCGTGGGGCGGCCCATCGGCGGCGACTCCATCTACAACGGCGCGCTGGACGACGCGTCGGGCGTTGCGTGGATGCTGTCCGTGGCCGGCGCGTACCGGGCGCTGCGCCCCGCGCCGCGCCGCACGCTGGTCTTCGTCTCGTTCACCGCGGAAGAGGCGGGGCTGCTGGGGGCCCGCTGGTACGCCACGCATCCCGTCATCCCCCTGGAGCGGACGCTGGCCGACCTCAACATGGATGCGATGAACCCGTGGGGGCGCACGCGGTCCATCGTAAGCCTGGGCCACGGGCAGAGCTCGCTGGAGGACCTGCTGGCGCGCCACGCCGCGCGCCAGGGGCGCCGCGTGGTCCCCGATCCGGAGCCCGAGAAGGGCTACTTCTACCGCGCCGACCACCTGGAGCTGGCGCGCGGCGGCGTTCCGGCGCTCTCGTTCCTGTTTCCCGGCACGGACTACGTGAACCCGGACCCCGGCTACGGCGAGCGCGTGCGCGCCGCGTACATCGCCAACGACTACCACAAGCCCAGCGACGAGGTGAAGCCCGACTGGGACATGGCCGGCATCGTGGACGACACGCGCCTGCTCTTCGGCGTGGGGCTTGAGGTGGCCAACGGCGACGTGTGGCCCACCTGGAGCCCCACCTCCGAGTTCTCCGCCCGCCGCCAGCGGACCGGTGAGCGCTAATTCGGGTAGGCATTGTGGCGCACGAAGATCTTGTTCAAATTAGTACAGATCTACATCAGCTGAGGATTTTCGATGACGAGCAGAAGTGAGGCACCTGCGGACATGGAAGCCAACGCGCAGGGGAGAGGCCGCCAGAACCTAGCGTTTGATCTGGTTTCCTCCGATCCAGCTGTGCGACGCCAAGCCGAAGAACGCCTTCCCGAGTTTCTCAGCAAAGGGTTCCAGACGGCGTTTGCAATGCTCGGCAATCGTGAGGACGCCGAGGATGCAGTGACTGACGCGTTATCAAGATGGCTTAGTAACCCGGGTAGCTACGGGCGAAGCGCTAGGGCTAGTGAACTTACTTGGTTTAATTTTGTTGTGCATCACACTGCGAGAGGATACCTGCGACAGCGCTATCACAAACGTGTCGAACACCTTCAAGAATCGTCTAGGTCGATTCTGAATGAACTAAAAGTTCTAGAGGAAGTAGAACGCCTATATACTGCGATCTGTGCTTTGCCAGAGCCGCATCGACGGGTGCTGAGGGTGTATTTGGATTGGGATGATGCCCCTGAGCCCTCGCGTATTGCTCCAAGGTTAGGATCAGTGCTCGGCGTTCCGAATAGCGCGGCAAAGGCTGAAATTTCCGTTGCGCTCTCGGCTCTCCCTCGCGAGATGGGCCTTCCGGTGCAGGCGCCGATCCAACGCGACGAAACTTCTGTCGAGAGTCGGCCCATTGACATGCTTACTGCTGAATTTGATGCATTACTCGAGCGCATGCAGGGACCCGGTACGGAAGAAGCAATGCTGAAAGCGTACAGGTCTTCACCCGCTGAGCTGGGGCGAGCGGCAGTGGCGGCTGCCCGGCCAGAGGTCAGGTGACGGACGGGCAGACACCTTCGATCTTCGTTCTCGCCGGGACCAACGGCGCAGGAAAGAGCAGCGTTGCCGGTGCAGCGTTCCGGGCGGCGGGTGTCGATTACTTCAACCCCGACGAAACTACACGCAGAATCCTCGAAACTCAGCCGCAACTCGGGTTAGCCGAAGCGAACAGCCGTGCATGGCTGGTGGGAAAGGGCCTGCTCGAACGGGCAATCGAATCACGCTTACGATTCGCGTTTGAGACCACTCTGGGCGGGAACACCATTCCTGCTCTGCTGGAGCGGGCTCACGATGCTGGACTCCCAGTTCGCATCTGGTTCGTGGGCTTGGCGAGCCCGGAACTCCACCTTGCTCGTGTTAAAGCTCGCGTCGCAAAAGGTGGACATGACATTCCCGAGGCCAAGATCCGCGAGCGCTACGATCGAAGTAGGCTGAACTTGATCAGCCTGCTACCAAAGCTGACGGAGCTGTCGATCTTCGACAACAGCGCGGAGGCAGATCCTGCAACGGGCGTCGCCCCGAGTCCGCGATTGATCCTGCACGCGTGTGACGGGGCGATCAGGGAAACGTGTGACCTGAACACCGTCCCCGGTTGGGCAAAGCCGCTGCTGGTAGAGGCGCTCCGTCAGTATTCCCACTGAATCTGATCACGAACGAACCTTTCTGCTCGATACAAACGGAAACGTGAGGGCGCAGAGAATTGCCTCTCTGCGCCCTCACCCGTCCAGCCCGCGTCGGTTCAGAAACGGGCGCTCAGGATCAAATCCGAGTTACGCCCGGATCAGCGCGTGCCGAGGGCCTGGCGCGCCTGGTCCAGCGCGGCGGCGGCGGCGGCGAAGCGCGCGGCGAGGTCCGCCACCTCGCGCTCCGTCAGCGGCTGGTCCTCGGCGCGGATCGCCTCGACCACGGAGGGAAAGACGACGTTGGAGTAGCCGTTGTTCTCGTCCGCGGCGTAGATCAGGCCGCGGAACCAGGGGCGCGTGCGCAGCCCCTCGGGCCGGGTGAGCGCGCGCTCCACCCCCATCAGCGCCGCGTTGGTGCGCGCGAGCACCGCGGCGGCCGGCGCGCCCGCCGCCAGCCGCGCATCCCGCGCCTGCGCGAACGCCGCGGCCGAGGCCTCCATCCGCCCGATGGCGTCGGCCAGCGGCGCCATCGACACCGTCCACCCCCGAGCCCCCGCGGCGGCCTCCATCTGCGGCACGTAGCGCCGCATGGTGCGCGCGAACTCCACGTAGTCGTACGGCAGCACGTCGGCGTTGGCCAGGCGCAGCAGCAGCCCCGCGCCCAGCGACGCGGCCGCCGCGTGCCGCACGAAGCCCGGGTCGCCAAAGCGGCTCATCCACGCAAAGTCGTCGTACTGCGAGTGGTACACGCCGTAGTTGCCGCCAAAGCCCCAGTCCAGGTGCGGAATGCCCAGGTGGTTGTAGAACCCGGCGAAGTCCGATCCGCCGCCCGGATCGCCCATCTCCGGCTCCAGCGAGTCGGCCATGGCCTCGCTGCGCCGCCATTCCTGGTAGATGCTCCCCGTGCCGCCGGGGTGCGGAACGGCGCGCGCCACGTCGCGCAGCGTGGCCCGCAGCGACGGCGACCCGCCGCCGCCGAAGACCGGCCCCAGGGCGCTGACGTCCTGGTTCAGGTACGCCACCCCGCCCCGCCACAGCCGGGCGCTGTCGTCCTCCACGTACTCCGTGCTGCCGATGAGCCCCCACTCCTCGGCGTCCCAGGTGGCAAAGACCACGGTGCGGCGGGGGCGCTGCCCGGCGCGCGCCTGCTCGGCCAGCGCGCGGGCGGCCTCGAGCACGCTGGCGGTGCCGCTGACGTTGTCCGCCGTCCCCGGCCCCCACGCGTCGCGGTGCGCGCCGATCATCACGATCTCGTCCGGGAACTCGCTGCCGGTGAGGGTGCCGAAGGTGTTGTGGATCTCCTTCCATCCGCCGCCCGTCTCGGCGTCCGTCGTCACCAGCAGCCGCGCGGTCACGGGGCCGGGGCCCACGTGGTAGCGGAACGGAAGGCCGCCCTGCCACTCCTGCGGCACGTCCGTCCCGCGGATGCCGCGCAGCAGCTCCGCCGCGTCGCCGTACGACATGGGGACCACGGGGATGCGGGGGACCACCATCTGGTCGGCGGGGAGGTGGCGCGCACCGGCGTGGCTGGCCCAGCCGGGGGTGGCGGGGTCGCCGTTGCCGTTCATCACGCTGCCGCGCTGCACGGCGCCCTCCGGCCGCATGGGGCCCTCGGGATACACGTCCTCGACCACGTACCCGTCGTCGCGCGGGTCGCTGTAGATGATGAGGCCCACCGCGCCGTTCCGCTCGGCCTCGCGCGCCTTGATGCCCCGGTACGACCGCCCGTAGCGCGCGATGGCGATCCTGCCGCGCACGCTGACGCCCAGCGAGTCCAGCCGCCGGTAGTCCTCGATGAGGCCGTAGTTGACGTAGACCACCTCCGCGGTCACGTCGCCCGCGGCGGAGTAGCCGTTGACGGTGGGATACTGCGCCAGCGCCGACGCCGGGTCGCCGGGGATGGCGGGCTCGGGCAGGCTCAGCTCCACCGGGTCGGGCGAAACGCGCCAGGCGCGGACCGAGGTGGCGTGGGGAAGCCAGACGCGGTAGGTGCGCACCTCCGTCTGCAGCCCCATCGCGCGCATCTGCTCGATCACGTAGTCGGCCGTGCGGCGCTGCGCCGGGGTGCCGGCCACGTGCGTCTCGGCCGAGAGCACGCGCGAGTGCTGCTCGGAGCGCGGGCCGCTGGGCACCCGGATGGCGGCGGCCTCGGCGGCGCGCTCGCGCTCGGCGGCGGACGGCGAGTAGCCCGGCATGGGCTGCTGCGCGGCGAGCGCGGCCGGCAGCAGCAGCGAAACGAGGAGGATGCGTCGGAGCACGGTGGCCTGCCCGGTGGAGGAATTCGGGTTTGCGCGGAAGGCGCAAACTACGCCGCCGCGCCCGCCGCGCAAACTGGCACCGCCGCCGGCCCCATTCATTCGGGCAAACACAAACGCTCCGCATCCCCAAAGGACGTGGAGCGCTCCGGATCCGACGCAGATGTGTTCACGGCGGCGGGAACGTGCCGGTCGCGATGGACGGCGGCGGGTTACGCGGCCGATTTGTCACGCGGGCTCTGCTGGTGCCGGCTGATCAAGCGGTCGGCGTACTGCTTCTGGTATTCCATGTACCATGCGATGACCTTGGCCGGATCATGGTCGCACTTCGCGAAGATGCGCTGGCGCGCTTCATCCAGCTCCTCCAGAAGCGGATCGTTCTGCACAGGGGCATCCATTGTTTTTTGTTTTTCTCAGTAAGACCCAGGCCGACATTCGTCTCGCCCGCACGAGAGCAGACCCGCTAGGCCGCAGATTTTCCGGGGCGACTAACCTTCTGATGGTTCACGAGGCGATCCCCAAACTGCTTCTGGTATTCGAGGTACGATTCCAGAACCTTGTCGGGATCGTTGCCGCACTCTTCCAGGATGCGCTGCCGTGCCTCATCCACCTCATCGAGGAGCGGATCTCCGGTCTTAGGTCTGCTCATTGGATTCTCCGGCCAGATGCTGCGGGGACGTGATCACCGGGACTTGAAGTCCCAGTTCCGTGTTGACCCTCCGGATCTGATTGAATTTGTTATGATTTGCCAGATGGCGGAAGTTCCACGTGACGAGTGCCCAGCATTCGTGGTGCGAAGCCAACGCAAGATGCAGCGCGTCTTCGAACGGGTTCGCCGGCATGATCTTCCGCTCCACGTACACTTTCGCCGTCTGGATGGCTTCCGGCGTAATTTCCAGCAGCGGCAGCCGGAGAACGAGGGCGAGCCGCGCTGGAACGTGCGCCGAAGTACCCCTCGCAAGCTCCAGGAACACCGCGGGGCTGCTTACCAGATCGTAATTTCGCATCGCCTTGCTCCACCACTCGCGTGTCTGATCGCGCCGCTCGACCATCTCCGGGGCGGACCGGCTGGTGTAGTAGGCGCTGGGGATGGTGGTCTCGACGTAGATCCGTTGTCTTGGCATCCCGCAAGATAATCACCACCGTCCAGAGTGGAAGGTTGCGTGCGAAGTGCGCCAGCAGCGGCACGGATGAGAATGGAGCGCGGTGGAAGGAGGCGGCGGGAGTCCAGCGCTTCGCGACCCTTTTGCGCGAAGTGGTGTATGGAGGCCTGATGAACCGGACGGCGGGACTCCCGCAAGGGGCCGCCGTCCTCCTTTTTGCCGTGAAAAACGCATTTCGCGGCCCGCCAGTATCCCAGAGAATGTCCTTCGAACCGCTCGGGCTTACGCCCGCCCTGCTCCGCGCCGTCACGGAGCTCGGATACACTCGCGCCACGCCCATCCAGGAACAGTCCATCCCGCACGCGCTCAAGGGCGCGGACGTGATGGCCTGCGCCATGACGGGCAGCGGCAAGACGGCCGCGTTCGCGCTTCCCATCCTGCAGCGCCTGGCCGCCAAGCCCCGGGGCACCACCCGCGCGCTGGTGCTGAGCCCCACGCGCGAGCTGGCGGCGCAGATCCACGAGCAGTTCGTGGCGCTGGGCAGGCACACGGGCGTCCGCGCGGCGCCGGTGTTCGGCGGCGTGGGGATGAAGCCGCAGGAGCAGGCGTTCCGCGACGGGGTCGACGTCATCATCGCCACGCCGGGACGGCTGCTGGACCACCTGCAGTACGGCTACGCCCGCCTGGACCAGGTGGAGGTGCTGGTGCTGGACGAGGCAGACCGCATGCTGGACATGGGCTTCCTCCCCGACATCCGCCGGGTGCTGAAGCACGTGCCGGCCAAGCGCCAGACGCTGTTCTTCAGCGCCACCATGCCGGCGCCCATCGCGGTGCTCGCGCGCGAGATGCTGGTGAACCCGGCGTCGGTCGACCTGCAGCGCGTGGCCAAGCCGGCCACGGGCGTAAAGCAGGCGCTGTACCCGGTTTCGGAAGAGCTCAAGGCGCCGCTGTTCCTGGAGCTGATCAAGCGCGGCGAGGTGGGCAGCGTGATCGTGTTCTGCCGCACCAAGCACCGCTCCAACCGCCTGGCCGACTTCCTGGACAAGAACGGCGTGCCCAACGCCCGCATCCACGGAAACCGCAGCCAGACGGCGCGCACCGACGCGCTGGCCGGCTTCAAGAGCGGCCGCTACCGCGTGCTGGTGGCCACCGACATCGTGGCCCGCGGCATCGACGTGGAGGCGCTGGAGCACGTGGTGAACTTCGACGTGCCGCACGTGCCCGAGGACTACATCCACCGCGTGGGCCGCACCGCCCGCGCCGAGGCCACGGGCGACGCGTACACCTTCGTCTCGCCGGACGAGGAGCGTGACCTGGCCGCCATCGAGCGCGCCATCGGCAAGAAGCTGCCGCGCATCACGGTGGAGGGCTTCGACTACCGCGCCCGGCCGGCGGAGCGCTTCGAAGTGCCGATCGCCGAGCGCATCGCCGAAATCCGCAAGCGCAAGGCGGAGGAGCGCGCCCGCGCCAAGGAAAAGGCCGAGCGCAAGGCGTCGCGCGAGGCCGAGGAAGCATCGCGTGGACGCAGCCGCGGCGCGGCCCCGGCGCGTGGCGCATCCCCGCGCGGCGACGACCGCCGCCCCCGCACGGACGCGGGACGCCCGCAGCCGCAGGGTGACGGCGGGCGCGAGATGGCCGGCGTGGGCGGACGCTCCGGCGGCTCCGGAAGCTCCGGCGGCGGCCGCAACCGCAGCCGCGGTGGAGGCGGCGGTGGTGGCGGCGCGCCGCGCGGCTCCTGAGCCCGGCCGCATCCGCTCGTCGGATGGATGAACAGCGCGCCCGCGATCACCACGATCGCGGGCGCGCTGCGTTTCGTGGATGCGTCGAGGCTTGCTGGCGGGCCGCGGGCCGCGTTAGCGTGACCCGCGCCGGCCGCTCCGACGCACCGGATGCGGCGACTCCCGATCCCCTGCCCTCCCGACGATGATCGAACGCGAGCTGGACGACGGCATCCTTACCCTGCGGCTGGCGCACGGAAAGGCGAGCGCCATGGACGTGGAGCTGCTGGAGGCGCTGGAGGCGGAGCTCCACGGCGCCGACGACGCGCGCGCGGTGGTTCTCACCGGCACCGGCGGCATCTTTTCCGCCGGCGTGGACCTGTACCGCATCGTGGAGGGCGGCGCGGCGTACGTGGACCGCTTCGTTCCGCTGCTCTCCTCCTTTGTCCGCGCGATGTTCGCGCTGCCGGTTCCCGTGGTGGCGGCGGTGAACGGCCACGCCATCGCGGGCGGCGGCGTGATGACGCTGGCCGCCGACTACCGGCTGATGGCGGAGGGCAACGGGCGCATCGGCGTGCCGGAGCTGGTGGTGGGCGTGCCCTTTCCTGCCGCGGCGCTGGAGGTGGTGCGCTTCGTCGTTCCGCGGCACCGCGTGCAGGCGCTGCTGTACACCGGCCGCACGCTGGCGCCGCACGACGCGCTGGCGGACGGCCTGCTGGACGAGGTGGTGCCGGCCGACGCGCTCGCGGCCCGCGCGCGTGAGGTGGCCGTGCAGCTGGCCGCGCTGCCGCCGGAGGTGTTCCGCGCCACCAAGCAGGCCCTGCGCGCGGACGCGCTCGCACGGATGGACGCCGCGGAGGAGTACGACCGCAACGTCCTCACCCTGTGGTCCGCGCCCGAGACGCACGCCCGCATCCGCGACTACATGGCCCGCGTCGTCCGCAAGTAGAAGAAGATTGGCCTCACACCGGAGTCCGTGTGAGCCGAATCCTCTCCGAGGGTGTTGCCCCACTCCACCCGCGACTGGCTTCCCGAGGGAGGCGCCGCTCCACAACCTGCTGGTACGATGGGGTTTGGCGCCGGCCGAAGGATCGCGCCGGCAGAACAGAGGGGCTGAAATCCCGGCGAAAGAGCCTGCCCCTCGCTGGCCGAGCGTAGGTCCTTCGGTCGCGCGCAGGCGGTTGTGCGGCTTCTGGTTACACGTGGTGCGCTCCCTCAGGAAGTCAGCGCTCCTCTTGCAGTGCATTGAGGTTTGGCAGCGCTCCTACAACCGGAAGCGGGCCCGGGATGCGGTCCCGGGCCCGCTTCATCGTGTAGCCGCGGAGGCGCGCTACGAGAGCACGCCCTGGTACGCGTTCCAGTCTTCCAGCACCCGCGCGGCGCCGCGCACCACGCAGGTCAGCGGCTGCTCGTCCAGGTGAATGGGCAGCCCCGTCTCGCGCTCCAGCAGCCGTCCCAGCCCGCGAAGCTGCGCCCCGCCGCCCGTCATCACGATCCCCGCGTCGATGATGTCGGACGACAATTCGGGGGGCGTGGTCTCCAGCGCGCGGCGCACCGCGGCCACGATGGCGTGCACCGGCTCCTGGATGCACTCGCGGATCTCCAGCGACGTCACCCGCACCGACTTGGGAATGCCGTTCACCAGGTCGCGGCCGGTCACGTCCATCTCGCGCTCCTCGCCCAGCGGGTACGCCGAGCCGATCTGGATCTTGACCCCCTCCGCCGTCGCCTCGCCGATGAGCAGGTTCCGGCTCTTGCGCACGTAGGCCATGATGGCCTCGTCCATCTCGTTGCCCGCCACGCGGATGGACGCGTCCGCCACGATGCCGGAAAGCGCGATCACCCCGATCTCGCTGGTCCCGCCCCCCACGTTCACCACCATGGACCCGCGCGGCGACGTCACCGGCAGCCCCACGCCGATGGCGGCCGCCATGGGCTCCGAGATCAGGTGCACCGCCTTGGCGCCGGCCGCGATGACCGCCGCGCGCACCGCCCGCTTCTCCATCTCGGTGATGCCCGAGGGCACGCCGATGACCACCGTGGGCTTGACGCGAAAGATGCCGCGGGGAAGCACGCGCTCCAGAAAGTGGCGCAGCATCAGGTCGGCCATGTCCACGTCGGCGATCACGCCGTCGCGCATGGGCCGCACGGCGATGATGCCCTCGGGCGTGCGGCCCAGCATGCGCTTGGCCTCGAGCCCGATGGCGCGCACGTGGCCGGTGTTGCGGTCCACGGCCACCACGGAGGGCTCGTTCACCACGAGCCCTTCGCCCTTGATCTCGATGAGGGTGTTCGCCGTTCCCAGGTCGATCGCGATATCCGCCACGTCTGCTCCCGTTACTGCTTTTGTGTCTTCGCTTTGGCAACCAGCCAGAGGAATGTATCGCTTCGAGGGCAAAAGGGCGAAAGTGCCTGTGTCGGGCGTGTCCCTCCGCTGCGCTCCGGGCCGGGCTGCGCGCGCCGTAGGCAACGATACGACTGTTGCCAACGGCGCCGAGCCCCCGGCGCGCCAGGCCTCCTCGCGTTCCCCCGTACGCTCGTGCACGGCGCGCCGTGTTCTCGGCCCTGCGGGCGCGCATCCCTCACGCAAAGCCGTCCACTTGCGCACATGGACGGCCTGAACGGTCGTCGCAGCAATCGGACCCGCACGACCAGCTGCAACGGGGTGTCCGGTTTCGGCCGCCGAGCCGGTCCAATTTGCGCGCCTGTGGCGCATCCGTTGCGTTTTGTGCGCAACGTGGCGTAACTGTGCTCTTGATGCGGAGCGGGTTTTGCCTATCTTTGGCTGCAGCAGCGTTGCACGGAGGAAATGACGATGTCGATGCCAAACAAGCTGCCCCGGGAGCAGCCCGGGGACGAGGCGGAGGAAATGACCCCACTGAGCACGTACCGCCCCGCGCGGCCCGCGGGCGACAAGGTGGTGCCGCTGCACCGGCGGCTGCCGCGCGCTTCCGACGCGCGCCCCCCCGAGCGCCCGCTGGTGCAGTCGGTCGCGCCCGCCGAATGCATTCAGCGCGCGTACTACCTCGAGGCGCGCAGGGGCTTCGCCAGCGACGCGGCGCTGGCCACGGCCATCGGCGTGCACCGCAGCCAGGTGACCCGCTGGGCGCAGGGGCGCTCCGCGCACGCCGGGAACGCGTGGCTGCTGCGCGACCTTGCCGCCACCGTCTCGCGCCTGGCCGACTTCTACCAGACGGGCACCATCAACCGCTGGCTCTTTGGCGCCAACCCCGACCTCGGCGGCGAGCAGCCCATGGAGCTGCTGCGGCAGGGGCGGCTCCCCGAGGTGCTGATGGCGGTGCAGGCCCAGACCAGCGGCGCCTTCGGATAACATGACCGACGAACGCCGTGGCATTGCGCACGGCGTGCTGTGGAGGGCCTTTCCCTGGGATCGTGAGGCGCCAGAGGGAGGCCCTTTTTCAGTGCGCTCGGTGGCGCCGCCCCACATGCAGAACTACGGGCGCTTCGACCTGAACGGCCGCCCTTCCGTGCTGTACCTGGCGCAGACGCCGGCGCACGCAGTCGCGGAGGTGCTGCGCGGGCTCAAGCGGAATCCCGCCGATCCCCTGCGCCACCGCCTCTTGCCCGGCGACCTGACCGGCGCCGGACATCCGCGCGCCGTCGTGCCCGTGCGGCTGCCGGCCCGGCTGGCCGCCCGGGTGCCGGACTTTGGCTGCGGAGAAACGCTGGAGCGCTTTGGCGTGCGCGCGGACGAGCTGTCCTCGCGCGAACGGCGCGTGACGCAGGCGGCGGCGCGGCGCATCCACCGGCACGCGGACACGGTGCCCGGCTTCTGCTGGTGGTCCGCGTTCCACGGCGACTGGCACGTGCTGCTGCTGTTCCTGGACCGCGCGGGGCTGGACGTGCTGGAGTGGGGAACGCCGGAGATCCTGACCGTGGACCACCCGGCGGTGCGCGAAGCGGCGGAGGTGCTGGGGCTGGACGTGTAGCGCTCAGCCCGCGCCGCCGTAGGTGCCTTCGGCGTACACCGTTGCGCCGTCGGGCGCGGCGACGCGAAAGCGGTGCTCGGCGCCCTCGTCGTTCAGCAGCAGGCATGCGGCGGAGGGCAGCGGGAGCGGCGCGCGAAAGGCGATGCGCATCCGCCGGAGCGCGGCGGGGTCGCCACGCAGGCGCTGGGCGATGATCGCGTGGGCCGTGCGCGCGGCGGTGGCGTAGCCGTGCAGGATGGGCGCGCGAAAGCCGAACGGGCGCGCCGTCCACGGCCACAGGTGGATGGGATTGTAGTCGCCGGAGACGCGCGCGTAGCGGCGGCCCGCGCCCGCGGGGAGCGGCCAGCGCGCCAGCTCCGCCCAGCCGCCGGCATCCTCGTCCTGCGCGGAGCGCTCCGGACGCGGTGCGGATGCGCGGCCGGGGGAGTCCGCGTCCTTCATCCGCACCATGAAGACGGAGGTGCCCTGGCAGCAGAGCTGGCCGGCGCCCAGCCAGTTGCGCGCGAGCACCGTCAGCCGCAGTCCGCGCGGCGTGCGCTCCACCCGGTCCAGCTCCACGCGGCAGCGCACGGCATCCCCCGCCGGGATCGGCCGCGCCCACACCATCTCGGTGGACACGTGGACCATGGCCCCCAGCGGCAGGGGCGCGTCGAGATTCGCGAACATCTCCAGCGCCAGCGCCGTCTCCCAGGTGGCGCAGTAGAAGGGCGGCGCGGCGGGATGGGGATCGAGAAACGCCGCCACCCCGTCGCCGCCGGTGGCGCGCGCGTAGGCCCGCACGTGCGCGGGGGCGATGCGGATGTCCGCGCGCTCGCACGCGGCGCGGCGGCGCGGGGCGGTTCCCTCCGGCACGGGGGCGGCGCCGCGGGCCTGGACGCCGCGGGCGACCAGGCGCAGCATCGAGCGCAGCGGCGAGGGGCGGCTGGACATCGACCCCGTTACGCCGCCGGCAGGAGCTGCACGGCGACCCGCCGCTCGCGCGGGCCGTCGAACTCGCACAGGTAGATGCCCTGCCACGTCCCCAGCACCAGCCGCCCGCCGCTGACGATCACCGTAAGCGACGGGCCAAAGAAGCTGGTCTTCAGGTGGCTGTCGCTGTTCCCCTCGGCGTGGCGGTAGAACGCCTCCCGGTGCGGCACCAGGCGCTCCAGCTTGCCCAGCACGTCGTGCACCACGTCGGGATCCGCGTTCTCGTTGATGGTCAGCCCGGCGGTGGTGTGCAGGCTCTGCAGCACGGCGGCGCCCTCCTGGACACCGGAGCGCGAGACGATCTCCTGCACCAGCTCCGTGATCTCGGCCATGTCGCTGCGCCGCGTGGTGCGCACCCGGATCTCTTCCATCGCTCAGCCCGTGCCGACGTAGCGGATGCGCCAGATGCGGCCGCCCACGTCGTCCGCGACGTAGAGCGAGCCGTCCGGCCCGATGGCCAGCCCCGTGGGGCGGTGCCGCGCCGTCTGGGGCTGGGGGTTCTCGACCGTCGCGAATCCGCTTGCGAACACCTCGTGCGTGCCCAGGGGCCGGCCGCCGCGGAAGGGAAGGAACGCCACGTTGAAGCCCTGCTGCGGCAGCGGAGCGCGGTTCCACGAACCATGGAAGGCCACGAACGCGCCGTCGCGGTAGTACTGCGGAAACTGCGTGCCCGTGTAGAACAGCAGGTCGTTGGGCGCCCAGTGCGCGGGAAAGGCGTAGACGGGCTCGGCCTTGCCGGGGCAGCGGCCGGTCTCGCGTCCGTCGCCGCCGTACTCGGGCGCAAGCAGCTTGCGGCGCGTGGCGGGGTCGTAAAAGCAGTACGGCCAGCCGCCGTCGGTGCCGCGGTCCAGCCGGAACATCTCCTCCGCCGGCGTCTCGGCATTCGCCTGCTCGGTGAACCCCGGCCAGCCGGCCAGCTGGTCGCGCCCGTGGCTCACGGCGAACGGCACGCCCGCCGCCGCGTTCCAGTCCAGCGCCATCCCGTTGCGGATGCCGGTGGCCCAGCGCTCCCCCTGCGCCTGCGTCTGGTTGGGCCGACCGGCGTCGAAGCGCCAGGTGCCGGCGCGCGTCTCCAGCTCCGGGCAGGGGTCCTGGCCCGGCTGCCCGGTCTGCCGGTCCGCCGCCTGGCAGGCGTTGGTGCGCGAGCCCACGTTGACGAACATCCCCCCGCGCCCGTCGAACGCCATCGACCGGGCCGCGTGGCCGCCGGTGGGCAGCCCCGTGACGATGCGCTCCGGCTGGCCCCGCGGCACCAGCTCGCCCGGCGTCATCCGCCACCGCACGACCGCGTCGTCCGGGGCGAAGTACAGCCAGCCGTCGTAGATCTCCATCCCCGTCGCGGCGCCGCTGCCGAACGCCTGGCGCACGTCGGCGCGGCCGTCGCCGTCCGTGTCGCGCAGGGCAAGGGCGCCGGTGGGGCCGCCGCGCCGGCCGGAGAGCGCGGCGTAGACGTCGCCGTTGGGCGCCACGGCCAGGTGCCGCACCGGGCCCAGGCTGTCGGCCACCACCAGCGCGCAGAAGCCCGGCGGCAGGGTGATGCCGCCGTTGTCGCGCGCGCAGGGCGGTGCGGGACGCAGCTGCCAGGGCGTGGCGTCCGCCGGGCGGCCCGTGGGCGCGGGGATGGCGGCGGCCGGGGCGGGCTCCCGCGCGGCACCCTGGCCGCCCCCGCAGGCGGCCAGGGCCAGCGCGGGGGCGGCGAGCAGAAGAATGCGCATCCGCGTCATGAAAACGGCTCCGGGCGCGGTCAGTTCATCGACGAATCGCGGGCGGCGTGCTGCACCAGGAACGGCGCCTCGTGCCGCGCGCCGTCGCCCACGCGCACGACGAAGCGGTAGATGCCGGGCCGGGGAAACTGCACGCCGACGAGCGCGAAGATCTGGTTGGCGGTGGTGAACTCGCCCGGCGGCACCGGCGGCGTCATCATCTCCCCCTCCGCCTGAAAGAGCGCGGCGCCATCCTCGTCCTCCATGCTCACCCGCACGGGGAACGACCGCCCACTGTCGCCGAAGTCCGCCTCCACGCGAAAGGCGAACACCATCTTGGGATGCACCACGGGAAACTCGGCCGCGGCGATGCGGTCGAAGATCCCCATCAGGTTCAGCTTGCCTTCCTGCGAGACGTTGGCCTCGTCGGCCAGCACGGCCATCGGAATCTTCACGGGATCACTTTCGGTTCGAATCAGGATCAGGACGCCGGACAGTCGTCGGTGCCCTGGCGCACCCACAGCCGCACCACGGCCGCGCTGTCGGGGAGCGCCTGCGCATCGACCGTTCCGCCCTGCACCGGCGCGGTCGCGGAGTCCAGCCCAAAGCTGACGCCCGGCGCGGCGGGAAACCACACCGCCACGCGCCCCTCGCCCTGCCCCGCGCACATCCGCCCGTAGCGCGCGCGCAGCTCCGCCAGCGTCGATCCGACCCCCACGCCGGTGCCCGTGCGCAGCCCCGCCGTGTCCACCACGATGCGCTGCACCTTCTGCCCGGCGAGGACGAGCGTCACCGGGCGGCCGGCCAGGCGCACCGACATCCCCCGCTCCGTCGTGCCCTCCTGCTTCCAGGTGGTGTCGCGGGCTTCGGGGCACAGGGTGCGCACGTCCGCGGCCGCCATGTCCAGCCGCAGCGGACCGATGCCGTAGCGCGTCACCGCCACGTCCTCCACCCCGCCGCACCCCCCCGCCACGACCTCGCTCCCCGCGCGGATGCGGATGGTGTCCGCCGCCTGCGCCACCTCAGCCCCGTCCGCCGCCGCCACCCAGGCGCGGACGGCGAAGCGGCTGGTGGTGTCGTTCTCCGCCGACGGACGGCGCTGCCGGGGCGCCGGGGGCGTGCGGACCGCCTGGCGAAACTCGCCGCTGGCGCCGGGGGCCAGGGTGCCCAGCGGAAAGACCACGCGCGTCCCCTCGCCGGAGGAAAGGACGTCGCCTGGGCGGGTGCCGCCGGAGCCGCCGGCGGAATCCACCAGCATCTCCATCGGCCCGCCGACGAACAGGTTCAGGCTGCCGGAGAGCGGCTGCTCGGTGCCGTTGACCACGGTGACGCGCAGGGTGTCTTCTTCGTTCCACGCCCAATCGCTGGCCACGTACAGGCGCACCTCCACGTTGCGCGGCACGGAATCGAGCCGCACCGGCTCGCGGCCGCCCACCGTCGCGCCGCCGCGGTCGCGGCAGGCGCCGGCCAGCATCCCCGCCAGCAGCACGATCGCCATCCGTCCCAGCCCGGTCATCCCCCGCATCTTTCCTGTCGTCCGCTGTCCGTCAGAGTCATCCGCATGTCCAGCAACATGGCGCGGCGGCGGCGCGCGCGCGAGTCCCGGTTTTGCGTGCGGGCGCGGAATTCCGTACTGTGCCCCCGCGCCGGCACCCGCGCGGCGCGCAACCCGGGCCCCACTTCGAGGACACGCGATGGCGGAGAAGCAGCCGCAGGACAACCCCACGCTGAACGTGGCGCAGCGCACGCGCACCGCCACCGAGGACGAGCGGCTGCTGCAGTCGCCGGCCGAAGCGCCGCAGGCGCAGGACTTTACGCGCAGCGACCCGTGGCGGGTGTTCCGCATCATGGGCGAGTTCGTCGAGGGGTTCGACAACCTGGCGCGCATCGGGCCGGCGGTCACCATCTTCGGCAGCGCGCGCACACCGGCGGACCACCCCGAGTACGCCGCGGCGCGCGAGACGGCGCGGCTGCTGGGCGAGGCGGGGTTCGGCATCATTACCGGCGGCGGGCCGGGGATCATGGAGGCGGCCAACCGCGGTGCCCGCGACGCCGACGTGCTCTCGATCGGCTGCAACATCGAGCTGCCGTTCGAGCAGGGGATCAACCCGTACGTGGACGTGGCCATCAACTTCCGCTACTTCTTCGTCCGCAAGACGATGTTCGTGAAGTACGCGGAGGCGTTCATCATCTTCCCGGGCGGGTTCGGCACCTTGGACGAGCTGTTCGAGGCCATGACGCTCATCCAGACGGGGAAGGTGCGCGACTTTCCCGTGGTGCTGGTGGGCACCGCCTACTGGAAGGGCCTGCTGGACTGGATCCGCGACACGCTCCTGGCCGAGGGCAAGATCTCGCCGGAGGACGTGGACCTGGTCACGGTGACGGACTCGCCGGAAGAAGCGGTGCGGGCGATCGTGGAGTGCTACGAGCACAACTGCTCCACCACCGGTCGCGTGGATCATCGGAAGAAGAAGCAGACGGTCGAGGAGACACCCGCATCGCCCGCGAACACGCCGGCGGAGCCGGAGAAGGGGGATGCGCAGTGAAGAAGTGCGTGAGTGCGGGAGTGCGTTAGTGCGGGAGTGGATCAGGAGCGATCGATGGAGGCGCGGAGCGCGGCCAGCATCCGCGCGATCTCCAGGCAGAGCTCGTGGAGCCGATCGTGCTCCTGCCGGGAGACGTACTCCAGCTCCCGCGCCAGGTACAGCTGGCAGCGCACTTCCGACACTGATCCGCGCGCGACGGAGAGGAATTGCCTGAGTTCGTTCCGGCTGTAGCGGCCGAATCCCTCGGCGATGTTGGACATGACCGATACTGCGGCGCGGCGGATCTGGTCGCGCAAACCATAGTCCCGGGCGAACGCGCCGTTCCCGGTAAGGCGGTAGATCGCGACGGAAAGATCCCGCGACTTCTGCCAGACGATGAGATCTTCAAAGCACTTGACTCGCATGGCGGACCCTTACGGTGGTGGACTCGGGTGTCACTAAGACATCAAGGTAAACACCGTGAACAACTTCCGCACTAACGCACTAACGCACTAACGCACTCACGCACTCACATGGCGAAGAGCAAGTTCCTCAGTGGCAAGCGCATCGAGCCCAAGAAGATCGGCGCCGGGCTCACCGTCACTGAGCTCGTCGACGGGACGTTCCAGGCGTACAACGCGGCTCGTCTTCGTGAAGCCTGCCATCTTCTCACCAGGAAGATGCTTGATGACGACGTGACCGTCGGGCTTACGATGACGGGCGCGCTGACGCCGGCGGGGCTGGGGATGAGCTCGGTGATCCCGCTGATCGAGGCGGGGTTCGTGGACTGGATCATCAGCACGGGCGCCAACCTGTACCACGACACGCACTTCGGCATCGGCCTGGAGCTGCGCCAGGGAAGCGCGCAGATCAGCGACACCGTGCTGCGCGAAGAAGAGGTCGTCCGCATCTACGACATCTTCTTCGATTACTCGGTGCTGCTGGACACCGACGCGTTCTTCCGCACGATCATCACGGGCCCCGAGTTCCAGCGGCCCATGTCGTCGGCCGAGTTCCACTACCTGTGCGGCAAGTACGTCAGCGCGCGCGAGCAGGAGCTGGGCATCGGCCGCAAGTCGCTGCTGGCGGCGGCGTACGAGCACGCGGTGCCCATCTACACCTCGTCCCCCGGCGACTCGTCGATCGGCATGAACGTGGCGGCCAAGGCGCTGCAGGGAAACAAGCTGATGTTCGACGTGAACGCCGACGTAAACGAAACGGCGTCCATCGTGCTCGAGGCCAAGCGCAGCGGCGGCAAGAGCGCCATCTGGATCCTGGGCGGCGGCAGCCCCAAGAACTTCGCGCTGCAGACCGAGCCGCAGATCCAGGAGGTGATGGGGATCGACGAAAAGGGCCACGACTACTTCCTGCAGGTCACCGACGCCCGCCCCGACACCGGCGGCCTCTCCGGCGCCACCCCCGCCGAGGCGGTGAGCTGGGGGAAGATCGACCCGGACCGGCTGCCGGACGCGGTGGTCTGCTATCTCGATTCCACCGTGGCGCTGCCCATCCTGACGGCGTACGCGTTCGACAACCACGCGCCGCGCACGCCCAAGCGCCTGTACGACCGGCGCGAGGCCATGATGCAGCGGATCCGCGACGAGTACGAGAAGTCCGAGCGCAACGAGAGCTCGCAGGAAGCCGCCCGCGAGCACGCCGTGCACGAAGGCGGCATGCTGGACCGCGACCGCTGACCCGGCTCTTTCCGCACATCCACACCACGGAGACCACACCCATGCTCCACGCCGTCCGCACCACCCTGATCGTACTCTCCGCGCTCGCGCTCGCCGGCTGCGGCGGCGATGACGAGCCCGCCGCCGAGGCACCGGTGGCCAACGAGCCTGCCAGCGGGACGGCGGCCGCGTCGGCTCCCACCGCCGAACCCGCGCCCGCCGCGGCGAAGGGCGGCGTGCTGACTCTGGCGGACGCGGAGCGCGTGGGCTTTGCGCGCACCGAGCCCAAGGCGTTCGAGATGGTGGGCGCCGTCGACGGCGCGGGCGGCACGCTGGGCGGCGGCAAGGTGGAGATCTACGCGTACGCCGGCGAGGTGCCGGCCAACCGCATCGAGGAGCTCCGCTCCACCGCGATCCCCGCGTTCGGCTGGAACGGCTTCTGTCACGTCCGCAACCTCACCATGGTCTACGAGAAGGAAGAGGCCTGCAAAGCGCTGCGCGGGCTGGACTGACGCATCGGCGAAGGGGTCGAAGGTCGTGATCTGAAGATTTATGCAGACAAAGACGCGGAGGCGCAGAGAGCCATCTTCTCTGCGCCTCCGTCGCTTTTTCGTGTGGTGCTCCGTCAGCCGGGCGTTGGCGCCGCCGCGCAGAGCTGGTCGCGGACGTCGCGGGGGGAGACGGACTCGTCTTCCAGGCGAATGCGCCACTCGCCGTCCCGGCGCACCAGCAGCCCGGTGTACGAGATGGGCAGCATCTTTCCCGCCGCGTCCGTCCACTCGAAGCGGCCCACCACCATCACCGCGTCGTCGCTCAGCACCTCGTACGACATGTCGCGCCACTCGAAGGTGGCGGGCGCCTGCCACGCATCGCTCGCATAGAAGGCACGCAGTGAATCCGCCGATTCCAGCGTCTTGCGCCCGTTGCCCACCACGTACGAGCCGCGCCGGTCGTAGCGGGCCGCGATGGCTGCGCGGGCGCCGGCGCGCAGGTCCTGGGCGTAGCTCTCCATGAACGCGCGGGCCTCCGCCTCCGGGTCGCGGTCCCGCTGCACTTCGACGTTCACGGCGCACGACGCGCTCAGGACCAGCAGAACCAGGACGGCGGGGATACGGCGGAGGATGGATGGCATCGGCGTGCTCCCGGTGATGGAGGAATCCCGCGAATCGGGACCGGCCGGGGAAGGCTCGGTCTGCCCGGGATCATACCAGATCCATCCAGAGAGTCAACCGGAAAAGACTTGCCTCACGCAGAGACGCGGAGAGAAAAGGACGAACCCGTTCTCTCCGCGTCTCTGCGTGAGGCTGCTGTTGGGGACGGATCGCCCGGGCCGGCGGGCTACACCCGTTCACCCGTTCACCCGTTCACCCGCTCAAGAGGCCGTCTCCGCGCGCGGCACCAGCAGGGTAAACGTGGATCCGGCGCCGGGCGTGCTCTCCGCCACCAGGTCCCCGCCCATGCCGCGCGCCAGGTCGCGGCTGATGGCCAGCCCCAGCCCCACGCCCTCCATGGGGTTGCTGAGCCCGCGCCCCACCTGGACGAAAGGCTCGAACACCGTGTGCAGCTTCTCGGGGGCGATGCCCACCCCCGTATCCCACACGCGGATGGCCACGGCGCCCTCCGCCGGCTCCACGCGAATGCCGATGCGCCCGCCGGGGTGCGTGAACTTTACCGCGTTGGTCAGCAGGTTCAGCAGGATCTGCTGCATCCGCTCCGCGTCCACCCGCGCGACGAGGTCCGGCCCGCAGGCGCAGCGCTCCACCGTGATGCCGCGGGCGCTGGCCTGCGGAAGCACCATGGCCTCCGCCGCGCCCACCCGCTCCGCCACGCGCACGTCAGTGAGGTCGAAGCCGACGGCGCCCGCCTCCATGCGCGCGTAGCTCAGCACCTCGTTGATCAGCCGCAGCAGGTGCCGCTGGCTGTGCTGAATTCGCTGCAGGTCCTGCCGCTGCGCGTCCGTCACCGGCCCGCGCACGCCCAGCTCGATGAGCTCGGCGTATCCGCCGATGGCGTTGAGCGGCGTGCGCAGTTCGTGGCTCATCACCGCAAGGAAGTCGCTCTTGGCGCGGTTGGCCGCCTCGGCCTCTTCCTTGGCGCGCAGCAGCGCCTCTTCGGCCTGCTTGCGCTCGGTGATGTCTTGGCCGCTTCCCACCAGCCGCACCGGCCGCCCGTGCTCGTCGCGGATCACCCGGCCGCGGCCGTGCATCGACCGCTCGGTGCCGTCCGGCCGCACGATGCGGTGGTCGAACGCGAACGGCTCGCCCGTCTGCATGGAGCGCTGCACCGCCCGCTGCACCGCCGGCCGGTCCTCGGGGTGCTGAAGGGCCGTGTAGCGCTCGAAGGTGAGGGGTCCGGAGGCCGGGTCCACCCCGTAGACGTCGTAGAGCTGCTCGGACCACCACAGCTCCTGCGTCTCCAGGTTCCACTCCCAGCTGCCGATGCGGGCGATTTGCTCCATCTCGCGCAGCAGCGCCTCGCTGCGGCGGCGCTCGCTCTCGGCGCGCACCCGCTCCGTCGCGTCCACGTTCACACCCACCATGCGCAGCGGCGTGCCGTCCGCGTCGTACAGGAACTCGGCGCTCCCCTCGATCCACCGCACCTCCCCGTCCGGCCGGCGGATGCGAAAGGCGAAGTCCAGCTCGCGCTCTCCCGCCGCCATGGCGCCGGCCATGTCCTCCTGCATGCCGGGCAGGTCTTCGGGGTGCACGAACCGGCTCCACGCCTCGATCGTGCCCTCGAACGTGCCCGGCGCCAGCCCGAACAGCCGCTCCTCTTCCTCCGTCCACGTGACCTGGCCGCTGGGCACGTGCCAGTCGAAGGTGCCGATGCGGGCGGCGCGCTGGGCCAGCCGCAGCCGCTCTTCGCTGTCGCGCAGCGCCTGCTCGCTTTCCTTCTGCTCGGTAAGGTCAAGGTGCGTCAGCACCACGTGCGTCAGCCGCCCGCCGCCGTCGCGCACGGGAAAGAAGTGGCCCTGCGACCACATCACCCGCCCCGTGCCCGTGCTGGTGATGCGCGAAACGTCGTAGCGCACGGGCGGGCTCACCACCGTCTCCCCCTGAAAGGCGCGGTGGATGAAGGGAAGCACGCCGCCCCGCTCCAGCTCCGGGTCGGCGAGGATGGAGTAGCCGGGCGGCACCTCCTGCAGCTTCACCCCCCACATCCGCTCGAACGCCGCGTTCGACGCCAGCGGCCGGCCGTCGGGATCGTAGATCACCATGCTGAACGGCGACTGCGCGAACATCGCCCCCGCCAGCGCGCCGTCCAGCGCCACCGGCAGTGCGGCGGACGCGTCCGGCCGGGCGATCTCCAGCTCCGGCAGGTGAACGCCGGCCGCCGCGGAGGCGGAAGTATTGGTTGTCATTCGATGTACAGGCCCGGCGGTGAAGATCGCCGGCAGAGAAGGAGCCGCGGGGGCCGTACCGGGCGGGACGGTCTTTCAGATGGATGGAAGGTAAGGGTTTGGGGCGCGGGATTCAACGCACGTGGCGGCGGGAGGGGATCGGGTGAAGGGGTGAAGGGGTGAAGGGGTGAAGGGGTGAAGGGGTGAAGGGGTGAAGGGGTGAAGGGGTGAAGGGGTGAAGGGGTGAAGGGGTGAAGGGGTGAAGGGGTGAAGGGGTGAAGGGGTG
>NZ_DASWNM010000077.1:0-143529 GCF_036399255.1 Longimicrobium sp. | reverse complement strand
GAGTCACCCATGTCGTAGATTCACGGGCTTGTGGACGGATGGTTGCTTCGACACCACCCATCTTACTGCAACCCAAGAAGATGCGACATGGGTTTTTTCTAGCTATGACTCACGGATCCCGTTTGGGGTGAATAAGGCAGGCTGATTAATGCTCATGAATGCTTTTGGATTTATGAACCGGTCTTTCTCTTGAGAATGCATTTATGGACAATACCGACCGCTACGTCAGCTTGGTTCTCGAAGAATACAAGTCTCTGCGTGATGAATCCAAGCAGGCCACGATCAACATGTGGACGGCAATGCAGTGGACGTCTGTGATTTTTGCTGCGCTGTTTGGAGTAGGTTTGAACCAGTGGAGTTCCGAGGGACCTACAGCACTCCTGGTTTTTGGGCTCTTGGTGCCCTGTTTTAGTCTTGTCACGATGCTGTTCTGGCTCGGTGAAGCCGTCAGACTCAAGCGCACAGGCGATTACATATACCTGCTGGAGCGCAAATTGGCTCTGATCTTCAGAGAAGCGGAACGTATACCAGATGCGCTGACACGCCTGTGGCCAAAGATCCAACAGAATGAGGAATTCAGAATCAGGATTACGGACGCACCCGAAGAGAAGACACTCGTCACCCTTGTAGCACCCTTATCATGGGAAACATGGCTTCGGGAAAGACGAAGCCAGCGCGGCATCCACGCCCACCAGGGTTTACTGTTCGCTTTTCGGCTCGGATTCTTTCTGATGGTTAGCGTGGGCTCCTCGGTCCTTGCCTTACTGTGGCTTAGTGAACAGCAGTGTCCAGTGCATTCGGCGATCTACAAGCTTGTATACATCCTCGGAGGTATCGTCCTAGTCGCTACACTAGGGAATGCGATCTACTGGGGACGCAGTCTTAATGTAAAAATGCGCCCTCTTAATACGAAGCCCAGCACGTCTCCCCCAGATTCCACAGTGCTACTGGATCATTGAGATGACTTCCCAGCTACGACTACCGATCGAATAACATAAAACGGGAAACGGAGCGCCAGGTGGCACTCCGTTTCCCGTTTCACCCCACTCACCCCTCACTTCTTCCCGGGCTCCGTCCCCCAACGGAGACACCGGGCCCTCATCCCTCCCTCACCTCTCCCGGGGCCCCCGTCCCCCAACGGAAGGCACCCGGTCCATCCCCTCACCTGCTCCCGGGCTCCCGTCCCCCAACGGAAGACACCGGGTCCTTCACCCCACCCCTCCCATCCCCACCTGCTCCCGGGCTTTCGTCCCCCAACGAAAGGCACCGGGTCCTCACCCCCCCTCACCTGCCCGGGACTCCGCCCCCTCAAACGAAGGCCCGGCCCGAACCATCCCCCAACTCACCCCATCCGGACTCCCCCCGACAAACCACCCCTCGATCAGACCTCCCTGCCCGTCCCGGCCAGGATCCCCACGGCGCGGAAGCACTTGTGGCAGTACAGCGCCGCGGCGTACTCGCCCTCGGGGTGCGTCACCGACGCGAACCCGTTGGGGTCGATCTCCGGCTCGATGAAGGCCAGGACCTCGATGTTGTCCGGGCCGCACAGCGGGCACGGCACGTTCGACGGATCCTTGCGGTAGGCCATCAGCAGCTCGAGCGCCTCGGCATCGGTGAACGGCCCCTTGGGCTGCGGCAGGGCCTCGGCCAGCTCCTTCGCGATCCGGTTCATCTGCGCCTCCTCAGGGTATCGTCCAGGTTCTCTGCCGAACCTCTCGGTCGATCTCGCGTGCCGAGTGGTAAAGCAACCCCCATGCCACAATCCGCCGCCGGTAACCTCATGCAGAACAATGAATTCCCACCCGTATCCAGCACCGCCAGTCCCCCGGAGTCCAAGCAAACCGCGGGCCAGCTTTGTCGCTGGTGCTCCCTCCGCCCGATGCAGCGGGCGCCGCCAGAGCACAGTATGGACGCACGAAACCCAAAAGGCAAGGGCGCAATGTGCGCGTATCGTTGAGACAGCAATCTTTCCTTCGATCGTTCCTCCAGCCCTTTCGGCCACATCCACCCACCGGATTCGACCTGCAGAGAAATTGTCTTTAATCGTATGTAGCGGTGACGGCGCTGGACGCCCGCGATTTCCTGTCCCGCATCCACCGAAAAGACGAGAGCGGCAGGTCCCGGCCTGCCGCTCTCGCTCCATCCGCTACCTGCCCGCCGTGGCGTTGCCGGGGGGCAGCGGCGGCGAATCGGGCCGTAGCGTGCGCTCGAAGAGCTCGTAGATGCGGCGGTACTCGTCGGCCCACGAGTCCGGGCGCACGAAGGCGTGGTCCTCTACCGGATAGACCGCCAGCTCCCAGTTGGTCTTGCCCAGCTCGATGAGCCGCTGCGACAGGCGCACGATGTCGCTGAAGTGCACGTTGACGTCCACCATGCCGTGCGCCATCAGCAGGTCGCCGCGCAGCCCTTCGGCAAAGTAGATGGGCGACGAGCGGCGGTAGGCCAGCGTGTCTTCCTGCGGCAGGTTCAGGATGCGGCTGGTGTAGCCGTGGTTGTAGTGCGACCAGTCGGTCACCGAGCGCAGGGCGGCGCCGCTGCGAAAGGTTTCGGGCTCGGTGAACAGCCCCATCAGGGTGATGAACCCGCCGTACGAGCCGCCGTACAGGCCGATGCGCCGCGCGTCCACGCCCTCGTTCTGCACCAGCCAGCGGGCGGCGTCCACGTGGTCGCTGAGGTCCTTGCCGCCCATCCAGCGGTAGATCCCCGTCCGCACCGCCGCGCCGTAGCCGGCCGAGCCGCGGTAGTCCACGTCCATCACCGTGTACCCGCGGGAGGCGAGCAGGTGGTTGAACATGTACTCGCGAAAGTACGTGCTCCAGCCGCGGTGGGCGTTCTGCAGGTACCCCGCGCCGTGGACGAAGAGGACGGCGCCCCCGTGCGGCTGCGCGCCCAGCTCGCGCGGGCGGTAGATGCGGGCGTACACCGTCTGCCCGTCCCGCGCGCGAAAGGTCACCACCTCGGGCCTGATCCAGGACCCGCGGCGGAACTCGGCCGTGCGCGACTCCGTGACCTGCCGCGGCTGCGCGCCGGGCTGGTTGGGCATCAGGTACAGCTCGGGCGGGGTGTCGGCGGTGGAGTGCAGCATGGCCAGCGTCCGCCCGTCGGGCGACACGGTGGCGTCGGTCCACCCCTGCAGGGGAGTGATCCGCGTCCGCCCCCCGCCGTTCGCCGAAACGGCGTACAGCGCCCGCTCGCCCGGGTGCGTTTCGCTGGTGGTGATCCAGAAGGTGCCGCGGTCGGGCGAGAGCGTGGCGTCCAGCACCTCCCACTGCCCCGACGTCAGCGCCGTGGCGCGGCCGCCGCTGGCGGAGGTGGTGTACAGGTGCGCGTAGCCGGTGCGCTCGGACATGAAGAAGATGCGGTCGTCCGACAGCCAGCCGGCGGTGTACAGGCCGGGGCCGCCCACCCACGCCGTGTCGCGCAGCGCGTCGACGACCGTCAGCCGCGCGTCCGGGCCGGTGACGTACAGCCAGCGGTCCTTGAAGTCGTACGGGATGCCGGCCAGCAGCACGCGGTCCTGGCCGGGCGCCCACCCCATGTACTCCATGCTGATCTTGCGGGCGCGCAGGGCGCTGTCGGGCTCGATCCAGGTGAGCCGCGAGGTCTGCAGGTCAAGCAGGGCGGCGCGGCTGGTCCCCTCCACGTCGCCCACCTTGGTGCGGATCTCCCGCGACTCGGTGTATCCGCTCTCCGTGACCCAGAAGGGGACCGCGACCTCCTGCCCGCCCTCCGCCTCCTCGTTCACGATCAGCAGCACGTAGCGGCCGGACGGCGATACGCCGAACGACGCAAGCGATTTGTTCTTGCCGATGTACACGGGGTGCACCGCGGCCCGCAGCGAGTCGACCCGCTCCCGGTGCTCGCGCGCCTCGGCGCGGTCGCGGACGACGTCGAACAGCTCGGTCTGCTGGCGGCGCAGCGTCCCCCGCTGGCCGTCGGTGGCGGGGTCGCGCGGGGCGTTGTCGGCGCGGATGTCGGTCAGCTGCCGGTACGGGCCGCCGTCCACGGAAACGGCGTAGACGTTGTTGCCGCTGCGCCAGTAGACGGTACGCCCGTCCGCCGCCATCTCGGCGCCGGACTCGCGCGCGGGGGTCTGGGTGATGCGCCGGTCGCCGCCGCCGGTATCCACCACGTACACGTCGCCCAGGCGCTCGATGGCCCGGCGGGTGCGCGACCGGTCCCATCCCCCGTCGCCCTGGCCGGGGGCGGTGCGGTCGGCCACGCTGTCCGGCAGCAGCTCGGGCGCGCCGCCGTCCACGGACACGCGGTACGTGTGCACCAGCGTGTCGGACGACGCGGGCGTGCGCCAGCGGAAGTAGACCCAGCGGCCGTCCGCCGAAAAGCGCGGGTCTTCGGGCGAGCGGCCCACCAGCTCCGTGCCGCGCATGATGTTGCGGACGGAAAGGTCGAACCCGGACGCGGTGGTCTGCGCCTGCGACGGCACCGCGAACAGCGCCGCGGCCAGCGCGCACGACGCGGCCGGTCCGCGCAGCAGAGAGCGGATCATCATCCCGGAAGCTCGGGTGTGGGGAAGGGTGACTGCTAACAGGTTAGCAGTCTACGGCCTCGCGCCGTGGGGTTCAAGGCGCGGACGGACAAAATGAAGGGAATAGGGAATAGGGAACAGGGAATAGCCGGCAACGGCGGGCCGGATGCCGCTACTGCTGGCCCAAGCTCCGTGAGCAAGGGTCTGCGCAGCAGGTGCGGGAACTCACGCGGGTCAACGGAGGAACGGACGAAAGATCTGGGATGCCGGAACTCCGTTGACGCCGTGTGAGGCCCCTACTCTTTTGGTTCAGCGAGTATGCCGGCAGGTCTACAGCCGAGGGCGCGGCTCCGCGGGATCGCCCCCCCGCAGCACGTCGCGAAGGCGAAAGATCGCCTCGTACACGCCTCCCAGCACCAGCAGGATAAAGCCTGCGCCCCACAGGCCGGTCATGGTTCGCCCCAGCCAGTTCGCCACCCCGGCCGGCGCGTCCGGATACACGGCGCCGAGCACGAACATCACCCCCAACAGCAGAAACCCGCCCAGAATGCCCACGCACGCCAGCAGCCACAGCAGCAGCGTTCCGGTGTACCGCGGATCGGGCAGGTCGAATCGGTTCACGGCGGGAACGCGGCGTGGGTGCGGGCGGGCACGTGCGACACCGGCCGAGGCTCAGCCCGGCAGCTGGATCTCGGGCTTGTCGGGATGGCGGCGATAGATGACGGCCACGCGGCCGATGGCCTGCACCGCCACCGCGCCCTCGATGCGCTCGGCCAGCGCCGCGGCGCCCTCGCGCGCGGACATGGGCGCGGCCTCCAGGATCTTTACCTTCAGCAGCTCGCGGGTGTTGAACGCCTCCTCCACCGAGCGCACCGTCTGGTCCGTGATCCCCTCCTTGCCCACGAAGACCACGGCTTTCAGGTGGTGCGCCAGCGACTTGAGGTGCGCGCGCTGCTTGGGGGTGATCTCCACGGCCGGGTCCGCCTGCTGGTGGTCGATTGGTCTGCATCCTGATTCCGCGGGGAAGATAGCGAGCCGCGTGCCGCCCGGCAGGGGGTGCGCCGCACGGGCGGAACTTTCGATCCCCCTCCATCGGCTCCGGTGGATTGCGATGTCCCGCGCGGCGTCCAGCCCTCCCCGCGCGGCGGAATTCACCAGAATGCGTTGGCGGATGCGGGGCGGGGTGCTATTCTTTCCCCCGGCAGTCCCGAACCTTTTCGCCGTCCAGTCCCCCGCGTGCGCCCGCACGGCGCCCGTGGCGGACCGATGGCGCCCATTCGTACGACCCGCATGCCCTACTCGCTGCTCCCGCTGCCCGACCCGGACGCCGGCGCCCCCTCGTCCGCGTCCGGGGCGACGGACGCCCTGCGGGAGCGCGAAGCGTACTTCCGGTCGCTGGTGGAGAACGCGCGCGACGTCATCCACGTCATCAACCCCGACCAGACCACCCGCTACGTCACCCCGTCGGTAAAGCGCCTGCTGGACTGGGACCCCGAAGAGCTCATCGGACGCAGCGTGCTCGAGATCGTGCACCCCGACGACCTGGAGCACGCGCTGAACGACCTGCGCGCCACGCGCGGCGCGCCGGGCGTGGGGCTGCCCATCGAGGTGCGGGTGCGGCACAAGAACGGGTCGTGGCGCATCTTCGAGGGGATCGGCCGCAACCTGATGGACGACCCGGTGGTGCGGGGCATCGTCGTCAACTCGCGCGACATCACCGACCGCCGCCGCCGCGAAGAGCAGGTGCGCCGCCTGGCCGCCATCCCGCACGAGAGCCCCAACCCCATCCTGGAGTGCGACCTGGAGGGGAACCCCATCTACGTGAACCCGGCCGCGCGGGCGCTGCTGGCGGAGCTGCGGCTGGACGACGCGGTGCGGCTGCTGCCGCCGGACCACGCGCGGGTGGTGCGCGGCTGCGTGGCCAGCGGGCAGGGCGCGCGGGGGATCGAGGCGGCGGTGGGCGCGCGCGTCCTTTCGTGGACGTACCACCCGCACGCGGCGCTGGGCGCGGTGCACGTCTTTGGCGAAGAGGTGACGGAGCGCAAGCAGGTGGAGGAGCGGCTGCTGCACCAGGCGCTGCACGACCCGCTGACCGGCCTGCCCAACCGCCACCTGTTCATGGACCGGCTGAGCGGCGCCATGGGGCGCTTTCACCGGCGCGACGGGCCGCTGTTCGCGGTGCTGTTCCTGGACCTGGACCGCTTCAAGGTGGTCAACGACTCGCTGGGCCACCACGTGGGCGACGAGCTGCTGCAGGTGGTGGGCGAGCGGCTGCGCGCCTCGGTGCGCGCGGGCGACACGGTGGCGCGCTTTGGCGGCGATGAGTTCGCCGTGCTGCTGGAGGAGCTGGAGAGCCTGGACGAGGCCACGCACATCGCCGAGCGGCTGGGGCAGGCGGTGGCGGCCCCCATCAACCTGAGCGGCTACGAGGTGTTCAGCTCGGCCAGCATCGGCATCGCGCTGTGCGCGGCGGGGCTGGACCGGCCCGAGTACCTGCTGCGCAACGCGGACGTGGCCATGTACCGGGCCAAGGGGGGCGGCGCCAGCCGGTACGAGGTGTTCGACCGCACCATGCACGCGCAGGCGCTGGAGCGGCTGCAGATGGAGACGGACCTGCGGCGCGCCCTGGTGCGCGGCGAGTTCCGCCTGCGCTACCAGCCCATCATCTCCCTTACCCGCGGCACCATCACCGGCGTCGAGGCGCTGCTGCGCTGGGACCACGCGGAGCGCGGCCTTACCTCCCCGGGCGACTTCATCCCCGTGGCGGAAGAGACGGGGCTCATCCTGCCGCTGGGGGCGTGGGTGCTGGGCGAGGCGTGCCGGCAGCTGGCGGCGTGGCGGCGCGAGTTTCCGCACGTGCGCATCGCGCTCAGCGTGAACCTTTCGGCCAAGCAGTTCGGCCAGGCAGACCTGGTGCAGCGCATTCGCGCCGCGCTGGACGAGGCGGGGCTGGACCCGCGCCACCTGAAGCTGGAGATCACCGAGAGCGCCATCATCGACCACCCCGGCAGCGCCGGCGCCATGCTGCGGCAGCTGAAGGAGCAGGGGATCCAGGTGCAGATGGACGACTTTGGCACCGGGTACTCGTCGCTCAGCTCGCTGCACTCGCTGCCGCTGGACGCGCTGAAGATCGACCGCAGCTTCGTCAGCCGCATCCCGGAAGACCCCGCCACGCTGCAGATGGTGCGCACCATCGCCCTGCTGGCGCGCGGGCTGGACCTGGCGGTGATCGCCGAGGGGGTGGAGACGCAGGCGCAACTGGACGAGGTGCGGGCGATCGGGTGCGACTACGCGCAGGGCTACCTGATGTCGCCGCCGCTGGACCCCGAAGGGATCAGCGCGCTGCTGACGGAGGACCCCCGCTGGTAGGCGGCCCCTCCGCATCTTCTCATCCAGGTTCATCGCAAACTGGGCCGCAGGCAACGCCGCGGCCCCGCCGCGCGGCAGGGCCTGCCGTCGTGCCGTCGCAAGCTCCCGCAATGGTGAGTATCGCGGAATCCTCCATAGACACCTTTCCCGCCGCGTGCGCGCCGCAGCCAGCGGCCACCTCCACCTGCCGCGCGTCTTTTCCGCGACCCTGCCCCGCCGTTGAGCCGGACGGGAGCGCCGGTGCGTCCGCTGTACCGGGACGCCGCTCCACCTTGCGTGCGTCCGGGAGTCCACGGGATCGCGCGGCGGGGATCGGTGCCGGCGGGCTCCCGGGACGCTCCGGCGGCATGGGTGCCTCCCTCGAAAAACGCGGATGGCCCCCTGCCGCGCTTCCATCCCTCTGCCGACCCTCCGCTTCGCCTGGACCCGGCACCGTGCCGCGGCGATGGATTGGGTGCTCACCCCGGCCGACACGTGATCTGCCGCCCTGCGACAGAATCGACAAAAATCTCTTTTTTGGCCTTTTCCGTTCTGTCCTCTCCGCTGCACGCCCAACCGGCCCGGCGCATTCCGAGGCCCTATCCGGCCGTCCTAACAGTACCATTCCATCCCGCTGATCCTCCGCTGAAGCGTCTGCGCCGTGCTCGTTGAGGCCGCGGAGCACTGGCCCCGACGGACACGCATCCCTCGCGCGAACAACGGTTTACACGCCCCCGCCGGAACCGGTTTTCCCCGGTTTTCTCCGTCGTGCGGCTTCCGCCCGGAACCAACCGCGCTCTCCGCTGTGTACGACCCAGGAGCGGTCGAGGGCCGCTGGCTGCCGTGGGGCCCCGCGGTATCCGGCGCGCATCAATCCGGCCGCCGAAGCGTTTCGTGCAGGCGGTTCCGATCGGTGGTGCACGGCGAATTCCGCTCGCGAGGAATCGATCCCGTTTGCACTCCGTTGCCTGCCGCTCGCTCCCTTTGCCACACCCGATGCAGGAACCTACCATGGCAGACCACATTCTGGGCGCGGTCACCGCCAGTGCCACCTTCGAGGTCGCCGCCCCCACGCTGGACCGCGGCGGCGCCGTCTACAACGTCAAACACCCCGACTTCTGGGGCCAGCCCACCGTCGCCGACGCCTTTGAAGACGCCGACGCCGCGGCGGCCTCCGGCGGATACGTGTACGTGCCCCGCGGCACGTACCTGGTCAACAGGGCCGTCACCCTTTCCGCGAACTGGAAGTTCGCGCCCGGGGCGGTGGTGAAGCCCGACACCGGGATCACGGTGACCTTTACCGGCGGGATCGAGGCCTCGCCCGCGTACCTGTTCGACGAATCCATCGGCACCGTCGCATTTACCACGGACACGCGGATCCGGGAGCTGTACGTGGAGTGGTGGCAGGCACCCGGCCAATCGAACTTCACCGCCGCGTTCGTCAAGGTGGTCAAGGCGCAGGCCTCCACCCGCAGCGTTCCCATCCAGCTCCAGGCGCGCACCTACATCGGCGGCATCGTCATCCCCGACAACCTGTACCTGTTTCCCCGCGGAGGCTTCATCATCCGCGGCATGGGGCCCAAGGCCACCACCCTGCAGAGCGTGAACGCGGCCACACCCGCGATCGCGTACGACGCGACGGTGCCGGGGACGGGATTCGACACCAACAAGCTGCACCTGTCGGTGACCATCGAGAACATGAGCATCAACGGCAGGTATGCGGCGCCCACCGATGCGGGGAACGCGGACGTGGTTCACCTGCGCGGCCTGCGCGGAATCGCGGCGGACCTGCCCAACGACACGGTGGGACGGCGGGTGTACGGGCGTCTTCGCGACCTGTGGATCTCGGGAATCTCGACGCCCCTCGAGGCCACCTACTCCACGGCCAACGCCATCCTGATCCGCGCGCCCTTCGCCATGGAGATCGAGAACGTCATCACCGAGTCCAGCGACTGGGGACTGCGGCTGGAGGGCGGCTCCAACTGCAGCGTCATCCACTTCAACACGATGAACAACAGCTTCGGCGGCATCTACATCGAGGAAGGCGGGTCGCACACCTTCGTCCGCCCGCGCATCGAAGACCGGAACAAGCTCGACAGCGGCATCACGGCCTGCTTCTACCTGAAGGACTCCGGCGCGAACACCTTCTTCGGCTGGGGGAACGAGGGCAAGGGCGGGCTCGACTACACCGTGTTCCTGCACGGCACCCAGGCGTCGCGGCCGGTCATCAACAACGTGTTCCTGGGCGGCGGCGTGGGCGGGGCCAACACCACGCTGGCGGACACCCGCACGGACTTCGCCACCATCCTGATCAAGGGCCACTGCTTCAACAACTACTTCCGGACCGGCGCGCAGCGGCCCAGCAAGCGCGACACGGCCAGCCCGCCCGTCGTCCCCACCACGTACTACGACGCGGTCCGCCTGGAGACGGAGACGGAAACCCTGAACGGGGTCACGACCACGCTGACCCCGCGCCACAACCACCTGCACCTGAGCTATACCGACTTCGCGGACCCGTTCCCCATGGTCAACCTGGGACCCGACCCCTCCAGCAACGTCGTGGAGCTGGTCGAGCGGAACGTGGGCAAGAAGCGGGTGCTGGGACGCGACGTCGCGAAGACGGCGGCGCACACGCTCAAGGAGTACGAGGTGGGGCTGACGTTCAACAACAGCGGCGCCGCCGGCACCACCACCTTCACCCTTCCCGCGGCGAAGGCGGGGATGGAGTACTCGTTCCTCGCGGCGGCGGCGGCGGTGCGCGTTGACCCGGCCGGATCGGAGTCCATCCGCGGCGGCGGGGCCGGAAAGTACCTGGAGATCCCCGCGGGCGGAGGCGCCACGCTGCGCTGCGTGGCCGACGGGAGCTGGGAGATCTTCCTGAGCCGCGGCACGCTGACCTTCGAGCCCTGACCGGGTGGCGGCGGACCGCCCGGGTCCGCCGCCGGCTGAGCCGTACGCAGGGGGAGCCCCGCGCAATGCGCGGGGCTCCACGCGTTTTCGGCCGCACTGATTGCCGGCGGAGACGGAACGCGACGCCCCGCGCACGTGATCCTTGTGCGTCTCACCGTACGCGTTTATCCTGTCCACCCCGTTCACCTCCCCAACAATCATTCTCCACCTTCCACCCATCGACCGCCATGTCGACCGCTTTGCCGTGCCTGGAATCCTCGCATCCACCCACCCGCACTTTCGGGACGTACCGTGCGCCTGTGGCTCATTCGGCGCGGCAGTCCAGGAGGGGCGCATGATCGCGCGAATGGCGGCGGAGGCCGCGGAGCCGGGGCTGCGCGACACGCTGCTCGAGGCGCTGGCGCACAGCGAGAGCGTGGGCATCGCGGTGTGCGACCGCGACTTCCGCTACCTGCTGTGGAACCGGTTCATGGAAGCGCTGACCGGCCTGCCCGCCGCCACGGTGCTGGGGCGCAACGCGCTGCAGATGCACGGACCGCTGCGCGACGAGCGGATGGACGAGGTCCTGAGGCGTGTCCTGGATGGCGAGTCGGTGTCGCTCCCGGACCAGCGCTACACCATTCCGGACGTGCGCGCGGGATGGGTCTCGGTGCAGTACTGGCCCCACCGGGCGGCGGACGGAACGGTCGCGGGGGTCGTGGGCATCGTCCACGACGTGACGGAGCGCCGGCGCGCGGAAGAGGAGAACGAGCGCCTGGCCGCCTTTCCCCGCGAAAGCCCCAACCCGGTGCTGGAGTGCGACGCCGGCGGGCGCGTGGTCTACGCCAACCCGGCCGCGGCGCGCCTGTCGGCGGAGCTGGGGGGGCGGATGGAGCGTGCGCTTCCCGGGCCGGGGCACGCGGACCTGGTGCGCGGCGCGCTGGCCAGC
The DNA here is from genome assembly GCF_036399255.1 of Longimicrobium sp. GTDB lineage: Bacteria > Gemmatimonadota > Gemmatimonadetes > Longimicrobiales > Longimicrobiaceae > Longimicrobium. The sequence continues at coordinate 131,857 of NZ_DASWNM010000077.1, read as the reverse complement.
GGCGCGGCGGTGCGCGCGGTGGAGGTGCGCGTAGAGGGGCGCGTCCTTTCCTGGTCCTACCACCCGCACCCGCCGCTGGGGCTGGTCCACCTGTTCGGCGAGGACGTCACCGCGAGGCGGGCGATGGAGGAGCGGCTGCGCCACGAGGCGCTGCACGACCCGCTCACCGGCCTTGCCAACCGCCGGCTGCTGATGGACAGGCTTTCCGCCGCGCTGGACCGGGGCAGGCGGCGCGGCGGCGGGCCGGCGGTGCTCTTTCTGGACCTGGACCGCTTCAAGCTGGTCAACGACTCGCTGGGCCACCCCGTGGGCGACCAGCTGCTGGCCGCCGTGGCGGACCGCCTGCGCCCCTGCGCCGGCCCGGACGACACCGTGGCGCGCTTTGGCGGCGACGAGTTCGCCGTGCTGCTGGAGACCGGGTCGGCCGATGCGGCGCTGCGGACGGCGAACCGCATTCAGCGCGCGCTGGCGGCGCCGGTGGGGCTGGACGGATACGAGGTGGTCACCTCCGCCAGCATCGGCATCGCGGTGGCGACGGTGCAGACGGACGGGCCCGAGGCGCTGCTGCGGGGCGCGGACGTGGCCATGTACCACGCCAAGGCCGGCGGCCCGGGCCGGTGCGAGGTCTACGACCGCGCCATGCACGCGCTGGCCCTGGCGCGCCTGCGCACCGAGACGGAGCTGCGCGGCGCCCTGGACCGCGGCGAGATCACCCCCCACTACCAGCCCATCGTCTCGCTGGGCACCGGCCGCATCGCGGGGGTGGAGGCGCTGGCCCGCTGGCGCCACCCGGAGCGCGGCTGGGTGCACCCCGCGGAGTTCGTCCGCGTGGCGGAGGAGAGCGGCGCCATCGTGGAGCTGGGCCGGCGCGTGCTGGCGCAGGCCTGCCGCGACGCGCGCGCCTGGTCGCACGCGCCGGCCGCGGAGGTGGGGGTGAGCGTGAACCTGTCCGTGAAGCAGCTGGCCCAGGCGGACCTGGTGGACCAGGTGCGCCGCGCCCTGGACGAGTCGGGGTGCGACCCCGCCCGCCTGCGCCTGGAGATCACCGAGAGCGTGCTGGTGGACAGCGCCGAGGCCGCCGCCTCCACCCTGGGGCGGCTCAAGGAGTTGGGGCTGCGGGTGCTGATGGACGACTTCGGCACCGGCTACTCGTCGCTTGCCGCGCTGCACCGCCTGCCCGTGGACGGGCTGAAGGTGGACCGCTCGTTCGTGGCGGCCATGGGCCGGGACGGGCGCGCGGGAGAGCTGGTGGCTTCCGTGGTGGCCCTGGCGCACGCGCTGGGGCTGGAGGTGGTCGCCGAGGGGATCGAGCACCCCGACCAGCTGGCCGGCCTGCGCGCGCTGGGGTGCGACGCCGCCCAGGGCTTCCTGTTCTCCCCCGCCGTCGACGCCGACTCCCTGGCCCGCCTTCTCGCCTCCGGGCGGACGTGGTGAGGCGGCCCCTTTACAAAACCCAACGATAGGTTATAATCGATGGCACGGGTGATGGAGGCGGACGGGTTCGTGTTCTACATGTACCCCGGCGATCATGGTGTAGCACACGTGCATGCGCGCCGGGCGGGGGCATGGTGCGTGATCGGGCTCGGTACGTCGGACGAGCCGCCCGCGATCCTCGCGCACGGAGAGATGAAGCCAATCGACGCACGGCGCGCTTTGTGGATTGTCAACGGCGCGCAGGAACTGCTTCTCGCGAAATGGAGGAAGCTCAATGCCGGGTCTGACGCTTGACGAGATCTTTGCGGAGGTCGACGTAATTCGCGAGCGGATGCGCCAGGAGCACCCGGGCGAGCCCCGGGTTACGGGAGCCCGTTACGACCACGCGACCAGCCGTGTGCTGGTAGAGCTCAGCAATGGATGCCTCTTCGGCTTTCCCGTGTGGATGGTACCGGGAACGAGCCGCGCCACGCCCGACGAGCTGGAGCGGATCGAACTGGAGCCGTTCGGCGAGGCGGTGCTCTGGACTGAGATCAACGCCGACGTGCACGTGACGGGACTGATGCTTTCGACGCTGAACGTAAAGACCTGGGCGGCGAAGTACCTGGGCTCCACCACCTCCCCCGCCAAGGCCGAGGCGGCCCGGGAGAATGGAAAAAAGGGCGGACGCCCCCGCAAGCAGCGCGGCGCGGAGGGGTGACGCACCGTGCTCGCCGGGCGTCAGGCCTCCGCGTCCACGCCCGCCGGCCAGGCGGGATGAGGGTGGATGGCCCCGGCTCTGGTGGGATCATCCGTTCCTGACGGCGGCGCAGGAAGGCGCGGCGGCGGTGCCGCGCGCATTTCCTTTGCACCCTGGCGGGGGCGCGCCTATACTGCGCAGGGGGCAGATTTTTTACGCTTTTTTTGCCAGCGGCGCGGCCGTGCGCGCGCCTACCGGAACCATGGACACCGCCCTTCCGTCCGGCCTGTACCTGCACGACCTTCTTCGCCGCCAGGTGGAGGAGCACCTTGGCCCGCTCGCCCTTTTGCCGGACGAGTGGCACTCGTTTCTGCGCGCCGTCGACGAGGCGTACCGCCGCGCGGACGAAGCGCGCGGGCCGCCGCCGGATGCCGGCCCCGGCGAGCCCGACCTGCTGGACCGCTACCACCGCCTGCAGATCGACGTGGCGGAGCTGGACCGCGCCGCCGGGGCCCTGCGCGAGAGCGACCGGCAGTTCCGCGAGCTGGCCGAGACCGTCGCGGCCGCCACCTTCGTGTACCAGGGCACCCGCTTTCGCTACGTCAACGCCGCCGGCGAGCACCTGACCGGCTACACGCGCGACGAGCTGCTGGGGCTGAGCTTCTGGGACATCGTGGCCCCCGAGCACCGCGACATGGTGCGCCAGCGGGGACTGGCCCGGCAGCGGGGCGAGCCGGTGCCCCCGCGCTACGAGTTCCGCATCCTGCGCAAGGACGGGCAGGAGCGGTGGGTGGACTTTACCGCCGGGATGGTGCGGTACCAGGGCGAGGACGCCGCCCTGGGCACCGCGTTCGACATCACCGACTACAAGGAGGCCGAGGCGGCGCTGCAGCGGCAGGCGCTGGTGTTCGACAACCTGTGGGACGCGGTGATGATCACCGACATGGACGGCCGCCTGGTGGCGTGGAACCCCGCGGCCGAACGGGTCTACGGGTGGTCGCGCGAAGAGGCGCTGGGCCGCGGGGCAGAGCTGTGGCTGGGGCGCGACGCGGCCGCGGAGGTGGCGCTCCAGGTGTTCGACGCGCTGGACCGCGAGGGCCGCTGGCAGGGCGAGATCCGCTTCATCCGCAAGGACGGCACGGCGGGCGTCTCGGAGACGCTGGTGGTGCCCCTGCGCGACGCGCAGGGGCGGCGCGTGGGCGCGCTGGGGGTGAACCGCGACGTGACCGACCGCGCCCGGGCGCAGGAGGAGCTGCGCCGCAGCGAAGAGCGCTACCGGCTGATGGTGGCCGGCAGCGAGCAGGTGTTCTTCTACGTGCACGACACCGAGGGCCGCTTCGAGTACCTGTCGCCCTCGCTGGCCAGCGTGCTGGGGTACGAGCCGGCGTCGCTCATTGGCAGGCCGTACCACGTGCTGCTGACGCCGGACGAGGGAAACGTGGGCGAGGTGGATGCGGGAACGGCGGACGCGCTGGCCTCGCCGGGCGCGCTGAGCAACTACGTGGCCGAGGTGCGGCACCGGGACGGGCACCTGGTGGTGCTGGAGCTGGCCGAGACGGCGCTGGTGCAGAACGGGGCCGTGCGCGGCGTGCAGGGCTTCGCGCGCGACATCACCCCCCGCCGCGCGGCCGAAAAGGCGATGCGCGACAGCGAGGCGCGCTACCGCCGGCTGTTCGAGGAGTCGCGCGACGCCATCTACATCACCGAGGTGGACGGCAGCTTCGTGGCGGTGAACCAGGCGCTGGTGGAGATGTTCGGCTACGAGCGCGAGGCGCTGCTGGCGGGCTCCGTGGGCGACCTGTACGCCAACCCCGCCGACCGCCAGCGCTTTCGCGACGAGATCACCCGCACCGGCCACGTGCGCGACTACGAGGTGCGGCTGGTGCGCAGGGACGGAACGCCCATCGACGCCCTGCTCTCGGCCTCGGTGCGCCGCGCCGCGGACGGAACGGTGCTGGGGTACCAGGGGATCATCCACGACATCAGCGAGCGCAAGCGGGCCGAGGCGCAGCTGGCGTACGGCGCCCTGCACGACGCGCTGACGGGGCTCCCCAACCGCCTGCTGTTCGTGGACCGCCTGGAGCACGCGGCCGAGCGCGTGCGCCGCGGCGACCACGTGCTTTCCGCCGTGCTGTTCCTGGACCTGGACCGCTTCAAGGTGGTCAACGACTCGCTGGGGCACGGGCTGGGCGACCGCATGCTGCGGGAGTGCGCGCAGCGGATGGAGGCGGCGCTGCGCCCCGGCGACACGCTGGCCCGCTTTGGCGGCGACGAGTTCACGGTGCTGCTGGAGGGGATCAGCGGCCCACTGGAGGCTACACACCTGGCCGAGCGGCTGCAGGAGGCGGTGGCGCGCCCCTTCGTGCTGGACGAGCACGAGGTGTTCGCCACGGCCAGCGTGGGGATGGCGTTGGCCACCCTGGGCGACGAGGACGCGGGCGAGCTGCTGCGCAACGCCGACGCGGCGCTCAGCCGGGCCAAGGTGCTGGGCAAGAACCGCCTGGAGGTGTTCGACCGGGCCATGCACGCGCAGGCCATGTCGCGGCTGCGGCTGGAAAGCGACCTGCGGCGCGCGCTGGAGCGGGGGGAGTTCCGGCTGGCCTGGCAGCCCGTGGTGTCGCTGGACACCGGCCGCATCGACGGCTTCGAGGCGCTGCTGCGCTGGAGCCACCCCGACCGCGGCGAGGTGCCGCCCGACACCTTCATCCCCCTGGCCGAAGAGACGGGGCTCATCGTTCCGCTGGGGATGTGGGCCATCGAGGAGTGCTGCCGGCAGCTGCAGCGGTGGACGCAGGCGGGCTACGGCCGGCTGACCGCCGCGGCCAACCTGTCGGCCATCCAGTTCACCGGGCCGGACCTGGCGGACCACCTGTCGCGCACGCTGGACGAGTGCGGGGTGGAGGCCAGCCGCTTCAAGTTCGAGATCACCGAGAGCGTGCTGCTGGAGCACGCCGAGCCGGCGCTGGGCACGCTGCACCGGCTGCGCGAGATGGGGGTGGCGCTGTGCATCGACGACTTCGGCACGGGCTACTCGTCGCTGGGCTACCTGCACCGCTTTCCCATGGACGTGGTCAAGATCGACCGCTCGTTCGTGAGCCGCATGGACCGCGACGCCCGCAGCGCGCAGCTGGTGCACGCCATCGTGAACCTTGCGCGCAACCTGCGGGTGCGGGTGGTGGCCGAAGGGGTGGAGACGCGCGAGCAGCTGGCGGCGCTGCGGGGGATGGGCTGCGACTACGCGCAGGGCTTCCTGTTCGCCGAGGCGCTGTCGGAGGAGCACGCCGCCCGGATGCTCGCCACGAATCCGCAGTGGTAGCCTCCCGGCTCCGCAAAAGATGGGGGTACAGAGGAGCAGAGAAGAAAAGAGAGGAACAGAGGCCCGAACCGCGGCTTCCTCTGTTCCTCTCTTTGCTTCTCTGTTCCTCTGTACCCCCATTCTGTTCATCTATCCTCCGACGCTTCAGGACGGATCGGGATCAGCGGTGCTCGAAGCGCAGCGTCAGCAGCTCCACGGTGCCTGTGGCGCCGGTGGCGCGGGCCAGGCCCAGGCCGTCGCGGTAGTGCCCGCCGGCGCGGATGGGATCGTCGCCGTCCCAGGCGATCTCGCCCAGCAGGTGGTGGCACTGCACCTGGCGCAGCACGTCGCCCGCCCTGGCAAAGGCGCGGACGGCGTCGGACAGGCGGGTCCGCGCGTCGTTCCGGCGGCCGCGCGCCAGGTGGGCCAGCGCCTGGGCGAATCCCCCGATGGCCGCCATGGCGTCGTCCTTCATCCGCCGCCCCGCCCGCAGCGCCTCCGCCCCGGCGTGCTCCGCCTTCTCCAGCCGGCCCAGCCCCAGCAGCGCCGCGGACTTGTTGGCGAACATCAGCACCTGGTCCGCATCCGCCAGCGCGCCGCCCGCCGCCCGCGCCGCGTTGATTCCATCGAGCGCCGCCGCGTAGTCGCCGCGGATGCCGGCGGCCACGGCGGCTCCCAGCATCGCGCGAAAGCGGACCGCGTCTCCGGCATCGCCCTCCAGCATCCGCCGGTAGACCGACGCCGCCTCGTCCACGTCGCCAGAAAGGAGCGCGACGGCGGCCACCTCGGCGAGCGCATCCGCCTCCCCATCCCCCGAGTCCCCTTCCAGCGCCAGCGCGGCGGCGTGCTCCGCGGCGCAGCGGGCGCTCAGCCAGTCCGTCGCCAGGCGCGCGGTGACGGCCTCGCCCAGCACGCCCCCGGCCGACGCGGGGCGCAGCGGGGGAAAGAAGCCGCCCGGGTACAGCGGATCGACGCCCAGCCACGGGTTGGGGAGCAGAACGGGTGCTTCGCGCATCGTCAGGCGATCGGGATCATCGGTGGCGCGCCGGCTCAGTCGCCGCTCGCGGAAGACGGGCGCGGGCGGCGGCGGGCGAGGCGCTCTTCGCGGCGCCGCTGGCCGTCGGCGTGGCGGCGCTTTTCCTCGTCCGTCTCGGGAAGGATGGGCGGCACGCGCGCGGGGCGGCCGTTCTCGTCCAGGGCCACGAAGGTGGCGTAGCAGGTGTTGGTGTGGCGCTCCACGCCGGTGATGGGGTTCTGCGCCATCACCCGCACGCCCACCTCCATGCTGGTCCTGCCCGTGAAGTTGACGGACGCGTGCGCCACCACCAGCTCGCCGATGTAGATGGGCTCGTTGAACTCCACCTCGTCGAAACTCTTGGTGACCACCGGCCGCCCCGCGTGCTTCATGGCGCAGAACGCCGCCGCGCGGTCGATGAACCCCAGCAGCACGCCGCCGAACAGCGTTCCCGCCACGTTCTGGCTCTGCGGCTCCGCCAGGTCGGCGAAGGTGACCTGCGACCCGCGCACGGGACGCGGCACCTCCGGGTCCGGCGGCTCCGAGTCCAGGTAGATCTCCACCGGGCGGATCTTGCTCATCGTCGTTGTGCTCCGTCGTGGGCTGCAGCCTCCAAGGGCGCGGAAGATGGCGCCCGCGGCCCACGGCGGAAAGCCCCGGGGTCAGAGCGCATCCGCAGAAAAGATGGCCTCACACAGAGTTAGCAGAGTCAACAGAGTTTTCTCGTGCCGCTTCCTCTGCTCTCACCGTCGGACACGCGGATCCGTAGTGAGCGGAGGCATGGCGCGCAGGTCGAGCCGGCGTGAGCGTTCGGGAACGGGAGAGGGATGGAATGCGGCAGGGGGCCATCCGCGTTTTTCGGGAGGGATGCGGATCGCGCCGATGATCTCCGGAGCGCGACGGAGCAGGCGGTCCGCACCACCTGATGCGCGATCTTGAGGACCGTCCGCCAAGTCCACCGCCGAGGTGAACGAGGCGGTTTCCGGATGTCGTCAGACGCGCGCGGGCTGCGGCGTGCGGGCGGCGCGCTGCCGCAGCACCTCCGCCACCGCGTTCGCCGGACCGCTCATCAGCCGGATGCGCGTCTGCACGCCGCGTGGGTGAAGCGTCAGGGTCCGAAACAAGAGGAGCCGGCCCAGCTCGGCCCGCTCGATCTGCTCCCAGGGAATGAGCAGCGGTGGATGGCGAAAGCCGAACAGGCGCCAGGGCCGCAGATGCAGCCCGGCCGCGGCCACCTCCACCACCATGCAGCCGCCGTAGCTGACCGGAAGCGGAAACCACCCGCGCCGCAGGTCCAGCGACGCCATGTGGAACGCCCGTACCGGCGCGCGCACCGTACCCGCCGGCTCTCGGTACAGCCGCGCGAGCTCGCCCCACCCGCCCAGCTCCGCAAGCGCGCTGATTCCCCCGATCCATATCACGGCAAAGGCGACCAGGAACACGGGCACGAACCAGAGGGCAAAGGTAAGCGGATCGTTCATGGGCGGCTGGGGGACGTGGGGAAAAAGATGGAGCACGTGGATGATACGGACGCCGCAGGGGGAAGTTGCGGAGCGCCGCACCCGCGGATCGGGCTGTTGCGGGGCAGTATAGTCCGGCGGGCGCCGGAAAGTTTCCCGCGGGGATGATCAGGCGGCGGCGGATGCGCCGGGCGCGTCCACCAGCACCAGGATGACGTCGTTGACGTTGGTGCCCGTGGGGCCGGTGACGATCAGGTCACCGGCGGCGTGCAGAAAGGGATGCGCGTCGTTGCGGCGCAGGGCGTCGCGCGCGTCCAGGCCGGCGGCGTGGCCGCGGGTCACCGTGCCGCCGTCCGCGAACGCGCCGGCCGCATCCGTGGGCCCGTCCGTCCCGTCCGTGCCGAGGGAGGCGGCCAGCACCTCGCCGACTCCTTCCAACTCCACCGCCAGCGCCAGCGCGAGCTCCTGGTTTCGCCCGCCCCGCCCGGGCCCCTGCACCGTCACCGTCGTTTCGCCGCCCAGGAGGAGGGCGATCGGCGCGTCCGATGCCTCGGCGCGGACGTTCATCGCCAGCAGCGCCACCTGCTCGCCCACGGAGCGCGCCTCGCCCTCCACGTCGTCCGCGACGATGCGCACGCGGTAGCCCAGCCGCTCCGCCTCACGCGCGGCGCCCTGCAGCGCGTCGCGGTTGCCGGCGACCACGTGGGCGGATGCGCGCGCGAACACGGTGTCGAACTCCTTGGGCGTCTCCACGCGTTCCCCGGCATCGCCGGCCTGCAGGTGCGCGCGGACGGCGGGGGGAACGGCCACGCCGCGCGACTCCAGCACCTCCAGCGCGTCCTCGTACGTGGTGGAGTCCGGCACCGTGGGTCCGGAGGCGATCACCTCCAGCGCGCCGCCCACCACGTCCGACACCGCGAGCGTCACCACGCGCGCCGGCGCCGCCGCGGCCGCCAGCCACCCGCCTCCAATGCGCGACAGGTGCTTGCGGACCGTGTTGATCTCGTGGATGGTGGCGCCGGAACGCAGCAGCGCGTCCGTCACGCCCCGCAGGTCCGCCAGCGTGACGCCGGGCACCGGCGCGGGCCACAGCGCGGACGCGCCGCCGGAGAGCAGGCACAGCACCAGGTCCCGCGGCCCCGCGCCGCGCGCCAGCCGCAGCGCCTCCGCCGCGCCCGCCATCCCTCGCGCGTCGGGAACGGGGTGCGCGGCCTCCCACACGTCCATGCGCGGCAGGTCCGCCCCGTGGCCGTCCTTGGTCGTGATCGTCCCCTCCGCGATCCACTCCCCCAGCACCTCCAGCGCACCGCTCGCCATCGCGGCTGCCGCCTTCCCCGCCCCGATCACCCGCACGCGGCCGATGGCGGCGAGGTCGACCTCCTCCGCTCCCGCGACGGTCAGCCGGTCGCCGTCCAGCGACAGCGCGCGGACGACCGCCGCGCGCGCGTCGGCCGCGGCGATGGCGGCGTGCAGGATGGCGCGGGCGTGCTCGCGAAGATGCGCGGTCATGGCTGTCGTTTCTCCACGAAAGCTGCCTTACGTACTCGCGCGCCGCCCCTCCTGTCGAAGGACGGCGCGCTGGTACGCAGCCGAAGCGGCACATTCACATGCCGCCCCCGCAACGTGAGAGGTGCATTCCGTTGCGCTCGACCTCTACAGATGCGGCGCCTGGCAGAACGGATCGCGGTAGATGCGGTTACCGTCGGCATCGTACCAGCAGGAGCAGGTCGGATCGTCCATGAAGTCCTCCGGCTGAAGAAGTGGGTCTTAGAAGAGGCGAACATCGGAGAATACCTTCGCCGATATGACCCGGAAACAGAACGGGGCGGATACGGCAATCGCCGGTTTCGCCCCGGCCCGCCACCCTGGTGCTGACGGACAGGGAGAACGCCGCCGCTGCCGTGCTCGCGAAGGTGCGCGGTCATGGGACGGGGGTGAGCGGCGCGCCGCCGGTGAGCACCGCGTGGACGTTGCGGGCCGCCAGCATCGCCATGCGCGTGCGCGTCTCGCGCGTGGCCGAGCCCACGTGCGGCAGCAGCGTGACGTTGGGCAGGTCCAGGAGGCCGGGATGGATCCGCGGCTCGCGCTCGTAGACGTCCAGCCCCGCACCGGCGAGCGGACCGTCGCGCAGCGCATCCACCAGCGCCGCCTCGTCCACCAGCGCGCCGCGAGCGGTGTTGACCAGGAACGAGCCCGGCCGCATCCGCCGCAGCGCATCCGCGTCGATCGCGTGGCGTGTGTCGGGCGTGAGCGGCGCGTGCAGGCTAAGCACGTCGCTGCGGCTGATCAATCCATCGAACTCCACCCACTCCGCCCCGGCCGCCGCCTCGTCCGCGGCCGGCAACCGGGTGCGGGAGTGATAGATGACGCGCATTCCGAACGGCGCCGCCCGCCGCGCCACCGCCTGGCCGATGCGCCCCATCCCGAAGATCCCCAGCGTCTTCTGGGACAGGTCGGCGCCGAGATAATCCCAGAATCCCCAGCCGTGGAACTCGCCCGCGCGTAGGCTGCACTCCGCGCCCGACAGGCCGCGCATGGCGGAGAGGAGGAGGGCCATCGCCAGGTCCGCCGTGGCGTCCGTCAGCACGTCCGGCGTGTTGGTGACGGTGATTCCGCGGGCGCGGCACGCATCGCGGTCCACGTGCTCGTAGCCCACCACCGCGTTGGCGACGATGCGCAGCCGCGGCGCGCGCCCCAGCAGCTCCGCGTCGACGCGGTCCGTCAGCAGGCAGAGCAGCGCCTCCGCATCGTCCATCGTCTCCCGCCACCCCTCCGGCCCGGCGAGCGACCCCAGCGGGCGCAGCAGGTCCAGCGCGGCGTCCGGCAGCGGAAAGGTGGTGACGATGCGCGCCATCTAGCCCACCGGCTTTTCCCAGAGGCTGATCCCGGCGCCGCCCAGCCCCAGCAGCGTGTGCTCGCGGACGCTCATCTCGCTGAACCCCAGCGCCCGGACGATGGGGTGAATGGCTAGGCGCCGCCGCTGGAACGCCGTCCGCAGCGCGACGATCCCCCGCCCGCCCAGCCACACCTCCACCGCCTCCAGCGCCTCGCGCGCCAGCCCCTGCCGCCGGTGCGCGGGATCGATCATCAGCATCCCCAGCAGCGCCCGGTCGGGCCCCGGGTTTCCCGCCCACCACCCCACCGCCCCCACGTCCTTGCCCGTGTCGAGCCGCGTGAGCACCGCCACCTGCCGCCCCCACGTCTGCTCGCACGCGCGCAGCTCCTGCGCGGCCGCGTCCGGCGCCGGCCCGCGCTGCCCGGTGAGCGCGGCGAAGTGGTCCGCGCAGGCGGTGAACACGGCCTGCAGCCGGTCCTCGTCGCCTTCCCGCAGCGCGCGGATGGCCAGGCGGGCGGTCTCGATGTCGATGGGCGCCGTGGGTGCTGCGTTCACTGCCTGCGGTCGCTCGGGTGGATGGATGCCGCCCCGCGTGGACGGCCCGTCGCGGGGAAGTTGCCCCGGAGCCCCCGCATGGTCAAGTTGGTGGCGACCCGGTCTGGTGGGACGAGTCCGCGAGGACAGCCACGAGCCTGAAAGCGGGCCCCATCCGCCCGCTATTCCCTATTCCCTGTTCCCTATTCCCTACGATGCAGCTAGAGTCCGCCCACTACATGCGGACGGGCGACCTGGTGCGCCACGACGGCGGACGGACGGGGAGCGTGGTGGAGGCGTTGACCCTGTGGGCCACCGTCCGCTGGGACGACGGCACCCACGAAGAGGTGGAGCAGCTGGATCCCCGCATCCTGGTGGTGGAGCGCGCCACCCGGGAGTAGAACACGCGGCAGATCTGCAACCTGCTACCGTTGCAGTGTAGATTGTGTGCAAAAACGCTGGCGCGCAACGACTTGGGTGTGTTAAACTGGAGGACGAATCCCCCTCCAGAAGGACATCCCAATGATCCAGAAGTACGAGCCGGCCGCCGACGCGGCCCGGACGGTTCTCATCGTGGAGGACCAGATCGAGATGCGGGCCATCGCCTCCGCCTACCTGGAGCGCCAGGGCTACCGCGTGCTGGCCACCGACAACGGCGCCGACGCCGTGCGGCAGGCGCGGGTGGAGCAGCCGGACCTGATCTTCATGGATGTCTCCATCCTGGGGATGGACGGCATTCGCGCCACGGCCGAGATCAAGCGCGACCCCGCCACGCGCGCCATCCCCGTCGTCATCGTCACCGCGCACCCGTACGGATCGGTGGGCAAGCGGGCGATGGACGCCGGGTGCGACGGGTGGCTGAACAAGCCGTGCGACCCCCGGCGCCTGCTGCAGGAAGTGCAGCGGCGGGTGGGCGCGCCCAACTGACCCCGACCCGCGCCGGATGAGCTTCATCGATCCCAGCTGGTGCGCGCGCCTCAACGCGCACCGCGCCCCCTCGCCGGAGCCCGCCCCCGCCGCCCCGGCGCCCCCCGCCGACGCGCGGCCGGCTCCCGCCCCCCTGGTGCGGCGGGAGGTTCCGTCCGTGCACGTGTGCGAGCTGTGCGGCACCACCATGTACGACCACCACTGCAAGATCGTCTGCCCCAACTGCGGCTACAAGCGCGACTGCAGCGACCCTTGAGGGTAATCCCAAGCCCGAAAAGAATGGTTCACGCGGAGGAACAAAGAGAGGACGCGGATGAAAGTTTCATCCGCGTCCTCTCTCGTTCCTCCGCGTGATTGTTTTTGCGGATCCTCGATCAGACTTTTGACGCGGGGAACGGAAAGCCGGTGGGCGCGGGCAGATCCGTGTGCAGATAGCCGCGCACGCCCGCGTCGCTGACGGCGTACCCCCAGTTGATCAGCCGCTCCTGCGTCACCCGGTCCATCCCCTTGAGCCGGGTGTCGATCTCCGCGAGCGCCATGGTGCGGTCGTGCGGGCAGGGGAGCGTGCCCTGCGCGGGGAACTTCGCGATGTCGCTGCGCGTGCGCCAGAACGCGCCCTTGCGAATCCCGGCCTCCAGCGAGCTCACCACCTGCCGCTTGCGCAGGCTGCGCACCTGGTTGTCGATCAGCGCGTTCACCCGCAGGCCGTGGCGCGCCCAGTCGCCGTGGGGCTGGGCCTGCGCGGCCATGTGGCCGCCCCCGTCGCTCACCAGCACCGTCTTGTAGTTCTTCCACACGGTCTCCAGCCCCAGGTTGTCGTACACGCCGCCGTCCGTAAGGAAGACGTCGGTGGTGTACGGCTCCTCGTGCAGGTCTTCACCGTCCTGCTTTCGCACCAGCCCCGGCGCCAGCTCCATCCGCGCGGGAGAAAGCACGGGCGGAAACGCCGACGACGCGGTGACGGCCACCGCCAGCGCGATGTCCGGCTTGTCCACCCGCCCAACGCGGTAGTCCGCCATGTACGGCCGCATGAAGCGCCACAGCACCCCGCTCTGCACGTTGGTGGCGTTGATGACGAAGCGCGGCCCCTCCTCGTCGGACGGCAGGTCCTGCAGCGTGGCGTTGCCGAACAGGTGCTTGCGGTAGGCGCGCTCTACCAGGTCGCTGATGGTGATGCCCGGCAGCAGCGCTCCCCCGCCCACCGACCAGCCGTCCACCGTGTGCCGCGCCAGCCGCTGGATCGGCTCCACTACCTTCTCGCGGAAGTTGGTGGCCACCTGGATGGTGCGGCCCGTTCCCGGCACCGGCCGCGTCTCCCAGGCCAGCTCCTTCCACTTCAGCCCCAGCACCCCCGCCGCGATGGAGCCGCCCGACACGCTGGAGATGCGCTTCAGCGTCCGCAGCACGCCCAGCTCGTTCAGCCGCCAGAGCACGCCGGTGTGAAAGAGCATGGCCCGGTAGCCGCCGCCGGACAGGCAGAGCCCGGTTCCCTCCTTTGGCTCGTCCTTGCCGCCCGATGCGCCGGTCACCAGGGGGGACAGGGCCTCGGCCAGCGACGGCGCGCCGGGAACGGCGGGGTGGGGCGTGGGATCGGTCATACGTACACTCCTTGTGATGAGGCCGCGTGAATGAAACGCGGAGATGATCAGCCGAGGTCGACGGTCACTCCCGGGGCGGCCGCGTCCGGGAACATCGTACGGTACCTGTACCTGCTCTTCAGGATGGCGTCGTCCCACGGCTCAGCGGGCTTGCCCCGGTGGTTGAACCAGAGCGTTGCGCCGCTGCGCTGCGCCACGATGCGGGCGACGGACTGCGGGTGGGGGTGGCCGTAGTACTTGCCGTTGGTGGAGATGAGGAAGTTGTCGCACTCCACCTGCTCCAGCAGGCGCGGGCTCAGGTTCCCCTTGCTGGCGTGGTGCGACACCTTGAGCGCATGCAGCGGCAGCCGCGACCCGCCGCCCGGCAGCGCGTCCAGCGCGCGCTCCAGCACCGGCGGATGCGCGTCGCCGGCGAACAGGCAGCGCACACCGCCGTACTCGGCCAGGAACGCGACGCTGCTGCCGTTGGCGGGCGAGGTGTCGGGCGTGTACGGCTCCCCGACCAGCGCCTCCACGTCCAGGCGCGGCGGGCCCAGCGCGTCGCCCGGCAGCGTCCGGAGGTCCTTGCGGTGCCCCAGAAGGCGCAGTGCCGCCCGGTGGTCCGTGGGCTCGAAGCCCTTGGCGTGCACCTCTTCCTTCCAGAACTTCGCCAGCGCGGCCAGCCCCTCGCGCACCGGGGAGAGCAGCGTGAGCTTCATCCCGCCGGGCAGCGTCACCACGGGCGGATTCGCGGGGTCCTCCACCATCACCGCCCCGCCCCCGAACGCCTGGTTCGACTTCAATCCACGCTCCGCGAACACCGCCGCCAGAAACTCGCCCTGCACCGGCCCCAGCGCGTCCGAGGGCAGGTGGCCAAAGTCGTTGAACCACACGTCGTCCACCCGCAGCCCCAGCGTGTCGTCGCGCAGCAGGCGCACCATCCCGGCGATGTGGTCGGCGTCCACGTGCGTCACCACCACCAGCTCGAAGCGGCGCTGGTCCGGCTCCAGATCGCGGATGCGCGTGCGCAGCGTGCGGTAGGTGGCCGCCGTGCCGCCGTCGATCAGGACGCGGTGCGGGCGGTCCGGGTCTTCGCCGTACTCCACCCACAGGCAGTCGCCGTGGCCCGCGGGGAGCATGTGGATGCGGAACAAGGTGGGATTCCTTTCGTTTCTAGTTGGCCAGGCGCCAGTCTGCGTCGCCGTACGCCACCAGCCCCAGCGCCATGGGCATTCCGTCCGCCACGGAGTCCCGCCGCAGCCGCAGCACCGCGTCGGCGAACGTCACCTCGGCTCCATCGGCCATGATCTCCTTCAGGATGCCCACCAGCTGTTCCGCGGCGGGCGCCACCTCGCGCCCCAGCACGGTGGAACTGGTGCACAGCACCACCGCCGCCCCTGCCCGGCGTAACGCCGGGACGAAGCCCTGGTAGCCCACCTCCGGCGCGATGGTCTCGCACCCCAGCAGCAGCACGACCGGCGGCTCGCCCGCCGCCTCCGCGCCTCCGTCCCCGCAGACGTGGGCGGGCTCGATGTGGCCGCTCAACAGGCGCTCCTTCGCGGCGATCTCCAGTCCAAGCGTGCGCAGCTTGTGGTTGTACACGGTATGCGACAGCACCACCAGCAGGCTTGGGCGCTGCGTCCTGACCGCCTCCTTCCAGGCGGCCCAGCTGTCTACCTGCCCGGCCGCTCCGGCAGCGCGCTTCAGCGCATCCAGCACCCGCCGTATGCGGGTCTTTTCCTTCGCGTCTTCACCTTCTACGCGGTCGCTGGCCGCGTACAGCGCGCAGCGAAGCGGGTGCAGCGTACCCCGGGTTTGCGCCGGATGCGTGAAGTTGAAGAGTTCGAAGGGCGTGGCCGGCGGGGGTGCCTTGTCATCGAACGCGTGCCGCTCGATCACGCGGCTCAGTCCCCAGAAGCCGGCTGGACAGACGTACGGAGAGGGGTCGCCGTCCTTCAGCGTGGGGCAGTCGAGACAGGAGCCGGTGCGCGCCGCCTGCTGCGCGTTGGGGCACATCTTCGCGGTTTCCGGGTCAGGGCTGGCGCGGTCGTACACCAGCTCCAGCGGAAGAAAGGCATCCGGCTTGGCGGCGACGATCTGGATGCGCGTGGAGGCGCGCAGCACGTCTCCGCCCCGCTGCTCCACCACCGCGTCGTGCAGCAGGCGCCCATGATACGCCAGCGTGCGCAGCAGCGCTTCGGTTTCGTCGGTGAACGGCGTCCCGGTAGGCCCGGTGCGTGTGGGGGGTGTCTCCGACAGCGCGGCGCGGATGAAGGTCAGCGTATCCTCCAGCCCCTCCAGCTCCAGCAGGCCCACGCGGTCCCCCGCGGTGGCGGTGGCGCGCCGCTCGCCGTCGTTGTTGCGGTTCAGCACCAGGGCGGCGTGAAAGTGCGACCGCTCGTCCAGCGCCGACACGTCCGGGTGCACCACCGCCTCCACCTGGAACGAGATGTCCGGCGGCCGCGGGCCCTTGGCACGGCGCTCACTCCCATCGTGCACGTGCCCGCGCAGCAGCGCGGTCTGCAGCACGCGGTTCTCGTACAGCACGGCCACGCGCGCCTCCACCTCCGGCACGCCCGCGCGCGGCACGAAGGTGAACCGGCACATGGTGCTGTCGCCGGTGGCGGGAAGGATCGCGGTGCCAATCTGCGGCTCGTCCAGGTGCCGCGGCTCGGAAAAGACCACGCGCAGCTCGTGGCCGTTCTCCGGCGGCAGCAGGTGAGCCGGGAACGCCTCGCCGGAGGTGTCCGCCAGCCACTCCGGGCGCGGCGCCCCCACGAACACGTCCACGTGGTGCGTGGCCCCCGCCAGGAACGATTCCGTCTGAAGGACCGACTCGCCGGAGTCCGCGACGGTGTTCACCTGCGCCTGCAGAAAGCGCGGGGCGGGCGTTTCGACCGCCTGCGGCGGCGGGGCAGCCGCCATCGCGTTCTTCAGGTTCGCCTTCAGCCGGGCGATGACGCTGGCTTCGGCGCGCTCGGAATCGAACGCGAATCCAGGAAGCCGATCCTCCAGCCGTGCTCCCACGACGTGCGCGTTCACCGATCCCGCCGCCGATTCCAATCCCAGCACCCAGGCCGCGTGGTCGTCCACCTCTACCGTCACGTGCGGCGGCGCGGTGGACATGCGCTCCGCCAGGCGCAGCGCGGCGCTGCCCAGCCGGGCCTCCTTCAGCAGCGACTCGGTGGCGAAGCAGAAGGGCTCCGGGTCCACCCGCCGCGTCGCGATGGACAGCGCCACGTCCAGCGGACGGTTGTGCGAAAGCTCCACCACCAGCTGCTCGAACCACGGGGCGCGCGCGCCCTCCGGCACGGAGGCGACCAGCACCCCCGCCGCGCCGGCTTCGCGGCGCAGCGTCGCCTGCAGCTCCACCGTGCGCTCCCACGGCTCCAGCGTGCCGCCCAGCACCACGACGCACGAGGCCTTGACCGGCGGCACCTGCGCCATCAGCACGGCCGCGGCCTCGCGCAGCGAATACGGCAGCACCAGCAGGTCGCACGTTTCGCCGCGGCCGTGGAGGGTTTGAACGGGCGAAAGCGTGTCGCTGTAGCGCGTTTCCCGCAGCTGGCCCATCAGCCGCCGCGACGCGGGATCGTCCAGGCAGCCCACCTGCAGCGGCCACGTCCACCGCACGCGCCCGCGCCGGCCCTGATCCACCGACACCGCGCCCGCTCCGCTCCGCGAGAGCTCGCGCACCACCCATCCCGCGGCGGTGCCGGCGCCTTCAAGGTGCAGCAGCAGCCGCGCCTGGCTGTTCCCCTCGCGATCGAGCGCGGCGCGGCCCAGCGCGCCTCGCCAAGCGGCGGCCAGCGCCCGCACCTGCTCCAGGGGCACCGGCTTGCGCCTGCGGTCCAGCTCGTCCCACGGAAAGCGCCAGCGGGCGGGCTCGTCGCCGGTCCCAAGTTTCGCGGTGAGCAGGTCCTCCGCGTCCGCGGGTGCCGCCAGGCTCGACAGCACGCCGGCGGCCGCGAGCGCATTCCGGAAATCCTCCGCGGAAAGCGCTGTGCCCCAGGTCTGGAATCGTTCGCGGCTCATGGCAGGGAAAGAATCCGTGTAGAGAGAATCCCGGAGCGGATGAGACCCGGCGCCCGTGGCGGGAAGAGGCTGGCGCCCCCCCATACTTTGTTGGTTGGACGCAGGGCGCCGCTTTCGCACCGGGAAGGTCAAGATAACGCGGCGTTTACAGGCCGCAATCATCTGATCGGCGAGGTCGAAAGAGAGAGGAGACCGGGTGTGGCCGGCGGTACGTCTGGAGAGGACCCGGCCGCGTGCGACCTCCGCCGCAGGTGCGTCAAGGATCTCCGTGAGGATTGTAGATTACGCGGAAACGTGGCTTCCCGGGAGGTGTCACCAAACCCTTCGAAGTCACGCGGGAGCTTGGCTTGCTGAGGGAGCGCACCACATGTAACCAGAAGCCACGCTACAGATCGCGCGCGACCCGAAGGGATCTCGTCCGCCTCATTGAGGGGCTGACTTCCGGACATAGAAGCCAGTCCCTCAGCTCTTCCGGCGAGATCCTTCGGTCGACACCCGCCGACACCCTGGATTTACTGCGCGGGCAGGTTCCGCCTCGTGAATGGAAACGCTCCAAGCTCCGGCGGTCTGCGGCGGCCGAAAGGTCACGAGCAGCAGAGAGTAGATTGGGGCTGCTTTCATCCCATAGTGCGCCTAGCGCCGTTGACTCAGGAAGTCAATCTCGCGAGACCGGCAACACCCTCTCAGGCAGCATCCCCCAGCAGCCGCTCCACGATCACCACGTCGCGCCAGGCGCCGTCCAGCCTGGCGTGCCGCAGGTAGGTGCCCACCTCGCGAAATCCGTGGCGCGCGCACAGGCGGCGCGACGCCTGGTTCTCCGGAAAGATGCGCGAGAGCACCTTCCACAGCCCCGCCGCCTCGCACGCCGGCAAGAAGGCGGCGAGCAGCGCGTCGCCCACGCGCCGGCCGCGTGCGTCGCCCGCCACGTAGACAGAGAACTCCGCGATCCCCGCGTAGCAGTCGCGCGGGCGGTAGGTGGAGGCGGCCACCCATCCCACCACCCGCCCGTCCGCCGTCGCCACCAGCACCGGGTGGCGCGGGTCGCCCAGCCACCCCCGCACCTCGTCCGGCGTGCGCTCGCGCGTCTCGAAGGTGGCCGTGCGGCCGCGGATCCCCTCGTTGTAGATGTCCGTGATCGCCGGCACGTCCGCATCGGTCGCGGGGCGGACGGTGACGGTGGAGTTCATGCGCGCGAACCAGGGGGCGGAGATGGGACCGGAAGAGAAAGCGCCACGACGACATACATTCCGTATGCGGCGACGAGCATACCGAGTTGCATGGCACAACGCGCTCCTCTGCGGTCCCGGAGTGTCCGCGCGAGCCGGAACGATCTCCAGGCGAACCTGCCCGCCTGCCACACGAGCCGGGGGCGTGCACGCCATGGTGCATATCGCACGCGCAGCAGCCGCGTGAACGCGAAGTCGCGGTAGCTGCTCACGAAGCCCGCCAGGTCTGCACATTCTGCGTAAAGGCTCAAGATCTCGCCCTCGCGTTCGGTACTCTGCCCGTCGTGAAGCAGGGATTCCAGCAGCAGCTTCATCCGCAGTGCTGTTGCGATCTGCCGAATGAAGTTCACATCCCGCAGGGGGCGACGAGCAAGCAGATCGGCGAGGCCGAGAACGCGCTCCACGGCGGCGTACGTACCCGGAGTCATGGGACTGCGCCACGGACGCTTCAGGTAGGGTGACAGCAGGATTCGACCATGCGTCGACAGGGACGTATACGGATGCCAGTCGAGCGGCCCCGCAACCTGAGCCGCATTCCAGATCTCATCCAGTTGCATCGCTTTTCCACTCGCCGCCAGCAAATCACCCCCGGCGTACGCAGAGCCAAGCGTGTGTCCACCGCTCCGGCTGGCGCGCGGCGTGTGCTCCAATTCCTTTCGCAAGGATCCCCGCTCACGCCCGGTCATCGCCAGCAGGTATCGGTGGCGCTCGGTGTCGAATCCCGGGTTGTGTGCTTCCGCCTCCTGATACGCCTCCGCATCCAGACCATCGACGTTGATGCCGAGCGCGTGCGCGACCGAAAGAATTCTGAGCGCCCGTTGCCCCGCCACACCGGCGCCCGCCAAACGGGCTCGAAACTCGGCTTTCCAGTCGAAGGCGGGTTCCTCGTCGACGGGATGCACACCGCCTGCGGCGGCAGAGAGCAGAAGCCCGGTGTGAGCGGACACCGCCCCCATTTTGCCGAACCCCGTTCCCAGGAGGGGCAGGTGCGTGGGTGCGCTGCCTCCTTCGTGCCTCACGAACAGGAGCGCAGACTTCGACCATCTGCCAGCGGGCTGCTGCTGAAAATACGGATTCACGTCGAATGCGTCGCTCGCGCTGTAGCCCACCATCAACAGCAGCGCTCCGCGGTCCAGCCGCCGCTCGAGCGGCTCGAACGGTTGCGGCAAGCCCTCCTTGATGCGTGCCAACGTGGCGCCCAGATATTCCGGATCGTCGGCAACGCCATGAAAATGCACGATCTCTCCCGCGCCCAGCTCCGGCTTCAGGATGAAGCGGCGTATGGAGCCCGCCACTTCGAGATCGAACGGATCGGGCCGCCCAACCAGGTGGCGAACTGCCGCTTGGAGGCAGAGATCAAAGTTCGCCGTGAACACGGCTGCGCCCTTTAGCACCAGCGAAGCGAGCGTGAAATGGACCGCGTTCGGTGGCGCATCGGCAAAGGAGGTGAAGGCCGGAAGAAACGCCACGGATGGATCTGCCGCGTCGCGCTCCAGTTCACCGAAGCCACCCAGTACGCTTTCCAGACGCGGACGTTGGGAGAATGGCTCCGGGCGGTACCCTGGGGAGCAGATTTCGTTGGCGCGCTCCCACAGGTTGACCAACCTTGCGCGGAAGGCAACGCCACAGGTCTCATCCAGCGCAAAATCGGTGAGAGCAAAGCCCAGCGGCAGACCCGTGGGGTAGCTGTACGAGATTCCGGCGCCCGCCCACACGACGAGCCGCTCGGGCGGGCATGCCGCGATCAACGATTCTGCATCGGCTTCATCGATCAGCATCGATCTGGAAAGAAATCATTGTTCCGGACATCCACTTTTACACACGAGCCGACGGCCTGCGGACTCACGAGCGCGCATGTGTGGGTCGATTCTGTGGATGGCTGCCGGCCAGCAGGACGGCGGCGGCCGCGGCCAGGCAGGCGGCCAGCAGTGCCCACAGCACCGGCCCGTATCCGCCACGGATCGCGTACAGCAGGCTGCCGCCCACGGGGGCGGCGGCGCGGGCCAGGGCCAGGTACATCGCCAGCACGCCGCTGATCCGCCCGTACTCCCGCGGCCCGTAGAACTCCGCCAGCAGCGCGGCGCGGGCGGGGGTGATGGCGCCGAAGCCCGCGCCGAACAGGACCACGCACGCCCACACCCACGCCTCGCCGCCATCCGTCAGCAGCGCGGCGATGCCCAGCGCCTGCATCAGGAAGATGGATGCGGTGACGGCGGCGCGCGGCCACCGGCCGCCCAGCGGCGTAAAGATGAGGCGCCCCGGCAGCGCCATCAACCCGATCGCGCCCAGCGCCGCGCCCGCGAACGCCGGCGTGTAGCCCCGCTCCAGCAGCAGCGGGATCAGGTGCACCGCGACCGCCGTCGTCGCCAGCGACGAGAGCGCGAAGGCGAGGGTGAGCCAGCGAAACGGCGCGCCGCGGATCGCCACGTCCGCGGAAACACTGGGGAGGACGGGGGATGCGCGGCGTCCGTCCCCATCCACCGCCGCGCCGCCGTCCGGCAGCAGCCCCAGGTCCCGCGGGTGGCGGCGGAGGAGGATGGCGTGCGGCAGGATAGTGGTGGCCGCAAGGATGGCGGCGAGCCAGACCAGGGCGCGTCGCCATTCGTACGCCTCCACCAGCCACGTGGCCAGGGGGACGAAGATCACGCTGGCAAAGCCGGCCACGAAGGTCAGCAGCGTAAGCGCGCGGCCCCGCAGGCGGTGGAACCAGCTGGCGACCACCGCGAACGCCGGCTCGTACAGCACCGCCGCCATCGCCACGCCCAATCCCGCCCAGATGGCGTAGAACGCGGCGAGCGAATCCGTCGCGGCCCACGCCAGCAGGAGCAGCGCGGAAAGGAGGGAGCCGGCCGTCATCAGCCCGCGCGCACCGTGCCGGTCCATCCAGCGCCCCGCCGGGACCGCCGTGAAGCCGCTGACCAGCGACGCCAGCGAGAACGCGCCCGTCATCGCCGTGCGCGACCACCCCAGCTCAGCGTGCATCGGCGCCAGGAAGACGGGAAAGGCGTACTGCAGCACGCCGTACGACACCGTCTCCGTCACCGCGAGCACCCCGACCAGCACCCAGCCGTAGTACAGCCGCGCTGGCGCGGCGGAGGAGGGCGGGACGCCGTCCTCTTCCGCCGCGGCCGTCTGCATCAGCAGCAGCCTCCGCCGCCCGCCAGCACCGGCAGCCCCGAGCCGCACCCGCTGGCGATGCCGCACGATCCCGCCACCGGCGCGTGCTCCACGCCCGCCTCGTCCTGCACCGAGCAGCACCCCGAGCCCGCCAGGTCCGACGAGCACACCCCCGTCTCCGGCAGCACCAGCTCCACCGCGCGCGCGGACTCCAGGTCGCCCGCCAGTGCGGCGGCCACGGAGCGCACCTGCTCGTAGCCGGTGAGAAGCAGGAAGGTGGGCGCGCGGCCGTAGCTCTTCATCCCCACCACGTAGAAGTCGCGCTCCGGGTGCGAAAGCTCCTCGTAGCCGTGCGGATACACCGTGCCGCAGGAGTGCTGGTTGGGGTCGATGAGGGGCGCCAGCGCGACCGGCGCCTCCAGCCACGAATCCAGCCCGGTGCGCAACTCGCGCAGCATCTCGACGTTCGGCCGAAAGCCGGTCGCCACCACCAGCTCGTCCACGGGGCCGATCACCCCCTCGCCCTCCCCCTCCACCACGATCCCGCGCTCCGTCCGCACCAGCCGAGAGGTGCGAAAGCCGCTCACCAGCTTTACCGCGCCGCCGTCGACCAGCGTGCGCAGCCGCACGCCCAGACTGCCGCGCGCGGGGAGCCTGTCCTTTTCCGCGCCGCCGAAGAGCAGGCCGGGCTCCGTGCGGCGGATGGCCCAGACGGTCTCCGTCCCCGGCGCCTCGCGGGCCAGCGCGGCCAGGTCCAGAAGCGCGTTGAACGCGGAGTGCCCGCTCCCCACCACCAGCGTGCGCCGGCCCGCGTAGCGCGCGCGGTCGCGGCCCAGCACGTCGGGAATTCCGTAGTGAATGCGGTCCGCCAGCTCCGCCTCGCCCTCCACCGGCAGCCCGCCCGCGCCGATGGGGTTGGGCGACTGGTACGTCCCCGACGCGTCGATCACGGCGCGCGCCAGCAGCCGCTCGGTGCGTCCGTCCGCCGTGCGCACCACCAGCTCGAAGGGCGCCTGCTCGCGGCCGGCGGTCTTCACCTTGTCGAAGCCGCGGCGCGAAACGGCCACCACGCGGCGTCCCGTCCGCAGGTGTGGCGCGATACCGGGCAGCGCGGCCAGCGGCTCCAGGTAGCGCTCCACCAGTTCGCCGCCGGTGGGGAGCGCGTCGCCGTCCGGCTCCGTCCACCCCGCGGCCTGCAGCATCGTGCGCGCGGCCGGGTCCACCAGGTACTTCCAGGGCGAGAACAGCCGCACGTGCGCCCAGCGGCGGATGCTGGCCCCCGCTGCCTCGCCCGCCTCCAGCACCACCGGCCTGATTCCCCGCGCCACCAGGTGCGCCGACGCCGCCAGTCCGACCGGCCCCGCGCCGATCACCGCCACCGGGAGCTCCGCTCCGCCCACGCGCTGCATCTCCATGGCCCCGCTCCTCTTATCAATTTTGGTTGATGGATCGCGGCGAAGAAAAGCGGCCCGCCGGCCGCATCGTCGCCCTCTCGTGCTGAGGGGATAATACATCAGTGGATTTTGATGTGTCAAGGAGGATGATCAGCAGGGAGAGCGAATGGTCTGGGATCGTGGATCGGCGATTGGGGTCGAACTGCGTCCGACGGGGTGCCGCCCCTCCCCCGGCCCCTCCCCGTTCGTTCCTCACGGAGAGGGGAGAATTCGATCCCGCTTCGGAAGGGGCCTGCGCGAGAGGCACGCCCCCTCCGGGCTCGCATTACTCGCCCACCTCCCCCAAAACCCCTGGGGGAGGTCGGACATCGATCCCCGCCCCGTGGCAGGCACTCTCCTGTACCCAGAGGCCGCCAGTCCGCGAAGGCGGCCTTCGTGTGGTTGTTGCAGCGAATTCATTCGCCCTTGCAAGCCCTTGCAAGCCCCTGCAAGCCCTACCCAAGTCCTTGTCCCCTCGGGACCACCCCACCCTTGACATAGGGGGTGGGGGTACACTACACTTGTACTCGCCGGGTAGGGTACGGGGGTATACGGATCCGAGATGGTGCGGAGATCGCGGCCAGCGGAGCGGAGCCACGGAGGAGGCGATGAGCGGAATCGAATGGATGGTGGTCCTGGCGGGGATCGCGGGGATCGCCTGGGTGAACTGGTACTTCTTTCTCTCGCACGGGCCGGCGGCGCAGGCCGCAACGGGCGCGGGCGGGGTGCAGGAGGTGACCATCGCGGTGCAGGGCGGCTACTCGCCTGCGCAGGTGCGGGTCAAGCGCGGGGCGCCGGTGCGGCTGGTGTTCGACCGGCAGGAAACGTCGGGGTGCTCGGAAGAGGTGGTGATCCCCGAGTTCGGCATCCGCCGCTTCCTTCCCGCCTTTCAGAAGACGGCGGTGGAGATCACGCCCACGCGGGCCGGAACGTTCGATTTCACCTGCGGCATGAGCATGCTTCGCGGCAAGCTCACCGTAGAGGATTGAGGGATAAAAACATGTCGACCAGGACGAACACGGGTGAGACGGTCACCCTCCACGTTTCCGGGATGAGCTGCGGCGGCTGCTCGGCAAGAGTTCAGCGGGCGCTGCAGCAGCACCCGGGGGTGAACGCCGCCGCCGTGGACCTGACGCGGAAGAGCGCCACGGTGGAATTCGATCCCGCCTCGACCTCCGCGGAGGCGCTGGTGGGGGCCGTTCGCTCCGCCGGGTACGGCGCGGAGCTGTCGGCGGAGAGGACGGAGGGATAAGCCATGTCTGCCACGACGCACGACCACGCGGCGCACGCGGGGCACGACCACGCCGGCCACGCGGCCGGACCGGCGGCGCCTCAGCCGGGGAGCAAGGTTACCATCCCGGTTTCGGGGATGACCTGTGCGGCCTGCAGCGGCCGCGTGCAGCGGGCGCTGGAAAAGCACCCGGGCGTGAACACGGCCGCGGTGAACCTGATGCTGAAGAACGCCACGGTGGAGTTCGACCCGGCCTCCACCTCGCCCGACGCGCTGGTGCAGGCCATCCGCTCCACCGGCTACGAGGCGGCCCTCCCCGTGCCGGACCAGAGCGCCTTCGACGAGCAGGAGGCGCAGGACCGCGCGCACGACGAGGAGTTCCGCGACCTGCGCCTCAAGGCGGGCGCCAGCTTCGCCGTGGCAATGGTGGCCATGCTGGCCTCCATGCCGCTGATGGCCGGCGGCGCGCACGGGCACGGCGCCACGGTCGATCCATTCATGCGCTGGGCCATGGGGTGGATGAACCCCGCGCTGCAGTCCGCGCTTCCCTGGCTGTACCAGGTGCCGCGCTGGGTGCTGACGTACAGCCTGCTGGCGCTGACGGTGGGGATCATGGGGTGGGCCGGGCGGCACTTCTACACGCGGGCGTGGGCGTCCTTCCGCCACCGCTCGGCGGACATGAACACGCTCATCGCCATCGGCACGGGGGCGGCGTTCGCATACTCCGTAGTGGCGACGGTGGCGCCCGGCTTCTTTCTGGCGCGCGGCATTCAGCCGGACGTGTACTACGAGGCCGTCGTCTTCATCATCGCCCTCATCCTGATGGGGAACGCGATGGAGGCGCGGGCCAAGCGCCAGACCTCCTCCGCCCTGCGCGCCCTGGCGACGCTGCAGCCAAAGACCGCCCGCGTCCTCCGCGGCGGCACCGAGGCGGACGTGCCGGTGGAAGAGGTGCGCCACGGCGACACGGTCGTCGTCCGCCCCGGCGAGCGAGTTCCCGTGGACGGGCAGGTGGTGGGCGGAAGCAGCGCGGTGGACGAGTCGATGCTGACCGGCGAGTCCGTCCCCGTGGCCAAGGGCGTGGGGGACCGGGTCATCGGCGGCACCATCAACCGCACCGGCGCGTTCCGCTACACGGCCACCACGCTGGGCGCGGAAAGCGTGCTGGCGCAGATCGTACGGCTGATGCGCGACGCGCAGGGCTCGCGCGCGCCCATCCAGCGGCTGGCGGACCGCATCAGCGGCATCTTCGTTCCCGTGGTGCTGCAGGTCGCCATCGCCACCTTCGTCCTCTGGTTCGTCATGGCGGATACGGCGCCGGGGGTGCGCGCGTTCGCGGCGGCCGTGGCGGTGCTCATCATCGCCTGCCCGTGCGCCATGGGGCTGGCGGTGCCCACCGCGGTGATGGTGTCGACGGGCAAGGGCGCCGAGGCGGGCGTGCTGATCAAGGGCGGCGAGGCGCTGCAGCGCGCCGGGGGCGTCACCACCGTCGTCCTCGACAAGACGGGGACGGTCACGGAAGGCCGCCCCACGGTCACCGAGCTGGCCCTGGCGCCCGGCGCGCGCGGCAGCGTGGTGGACTCGGAGGAGGACCTGCTGCGGCTGGTCGCCTCCGTGGAGGCCTCGTCCGAGCACCCGCTGGCGGACGCCATCGTCCAGCACGCCAGGTCGCGCGGGATCGCCCTGTCCGATGCGGAAGGGTTCCAGGCGGTGACCGGCCGCGGCGCGGTGGGGGTGGTGGATGGGCGGATGCTGGCCATCGGCAACGCGCTGCTGATGGGCGACTACGGCATCGCCCCCGGCGCGCTGGCGGGCGATGCGGAACGGCTGGCCGCGGCGGGCAAGACGCCGATGTACGTGGCGGTCGATGGAAAGCTGGCCGCCCTGGTCGCCGTCGCCGATCCCATCCGGGCGACGTCGAAGGCCGCCATCCGCCGCCTGCGCGGCATGGGTCTGCGCGTGGTGATGCTGACCGGCGACAACCGCCACACCGCCGGCGCCGTGGCGCGCGAAGCCGGCATCGAGCACGTGGTGGCCGAGGTGCTGCCGGAGGGCAAGGTGGCCGAGGTCAAGCGGCTGCAGGCCGAGGGGCGCACGGTGGCGATGGTGGGCGACGGCATCAACGACGCCCCCGCGCTGGCGCAGGCGGACGTGGGCATCGCCATCGGCACGGGGACCGACGTGGCGATGGAGGCCGCCGACGTCACGCTGATGCGCGGCGACCTGGGCGGCGTGGCCGCGGCCATCCACCTGTCGCGCCGCACCATGCGGACGATGAAGCAGAACCTGTTCTGGGCCTTCGTCTACAACGTGGTGGGGATCCCCATCGCCGCCGGGATCCTGTACCCGGCCACGGGGCTGCTGCTCTCGCCGATCCTGGCGAGCGCCGCCATGGCCTTCAGCTCGGTGAGCGTGGTGGCCAACAGCCTTCGCCTGCGCCGGGTGCGCCTGGCCTGACGGCGGAAAGGCGCGGCGGCGGATAGGGGGTGGACCTATCCCTCCGCCGCGCATAGAATTGAATCAGCAGCCGCGGCGAAGGTCCGCGGCCCACGAGAGAATGGAGCCGACGATGCAGCAGACGACGACGAGCGCCTCGGGCGTGCAGGTGGTGACGGATGCCGACTTCCAGGCCGAGGTCCTGGACGCGGGCGAGCTGGTGCTGGTGGACTTCGGCGCGCCGTGGTGCGGGCCCTGCCGGATGATGGGGCCCACCGTGGAGCAGCTGGCGGGCGAGTACGCCGGCCGCGTGAAGGTGGCCACGCTGGACGTGGACGAGAACCA
Source organism: Longimicrobium sp. (assembly GCF_036399255.1). Taxonomy (GTDB): domain Bacteria; phylum Gemmatimonadota; class Gemmatimonadetes; order Longimicrobiales; family Longimicrobiaceae; genus Longimicrobium. Next base: position 104,277 of record NZ_DASWNM010000077.1, on the reverse strand, counting down.
GGAGACGGCGGCGCGCTACAACGTGCGGTCGCTCCCCACCTTTCTGCTGTTCAAGGGCGGGCAGCCCGTGGACCAGGTGATCGGCGCCGTTCCCCGCCCCATGCTGGAGCGCAAGATCCAGGAGCACCTGTAACCGGATCCTCGCGGAGCCCGCGGAGAGAATGTCTCTCCGCCGGCGCGCGGAATCCATCCACCGTCAAAGCAAGAGAATTCCTGATGGCGACGGACGAGAACGAGACGGGCGGGGTGGCCGCGGCGGCGTGCGGGTGCGGGGTGGACCACGCGGCGGACGCCGAGGGGCGCCACGCCGTGGGGGTGGACGAGGGGGTAAAGGACCGCAACCTCAAGCGCCTGCGCCGCATCGAGGGCCAGATCCGCGGCCTGCAGCGCATGGTCGAGGAAGACCGCTACTGTGCCGACATCCTTACCCAGATCTCGTCCGTGCACGAGGCGCTGCGCTCTGTGGGTCGCGAGCTGGTGCGCAACCACCTGAAGCACTGCGCCGCCGCCGCCATCCGCAGCGACGAGCCCGCCTCCGCCGAAAAGATGTACGACGAGCTGGTGGACATGATGTTCAAGCACGTGCGCTGACGAATTCCGGAAAAGCAACTTCGGGGAGGTACAGAGGGACAGAGAACGGCCAGAGGAACAGAGGACAACCGATCCTCTGTTCCTCTGGCTTTTGTCTGACCCTCTGTACCCCCGCCGTTTTCAGTCCCGTGAATTCACACAAAGAAAATGGGGACGACCAACCTCGTCGTCCCCCGCTTTGCATCTGACCTGTGCTGCGCTCAGCCGCCGCCCGTCACCATGGTGCCACTCTGGGTTTCCCCAATTTCCGGCTCCGTGGGGTTACCGGCGCATGCAGCGAGCATCGCAAGCAGAACGATGGCAAAGAGTCTGCGGACCATGGCGTGCTCCTGTCGGGAGGGGGGCGGTCACGTATGTGTGTGGGGTTGAAGATAAATGATAACAGCGAACACACGTTTACGCAACTCGTCCGAAAAGGATTGATGACTGTTTCGCGGGTCGGGAGCAGGTCCGGAAGCGATGACCGACAGGCCGGCCCTCCGCCAGGCGTGGCTCAGTTGGGGAAGCTGAACAGCGAGGCCGAAAGGGCGCGACGGCTGCTGCGGCGCAGCTGTGGGTCGTCATCGCGCGCGCGGCCGATCGCCTGGCCCACGCCAAAGGTCACCACCACGCCGCGCCCGGAAACGCCGCTCGTCACCGGCATCGCCACGTCCATGCGGTAGGTGCGCCGCGAGCCCGGCGGGAACGCCGCGCGCAGCCCGAACCCCACGCTGGCCTCCAGCGGCGAGGTCACGCCGAAGGTGTCGCCGCCGGCCCACATCTTTCCCGCGTCCACGAACACGGCCGTGCCCAGGTCGAACAGGCGGGCGTACGGCCACCCCAGGTAGGCACGGTGCTCCAGCGACGCCACCACCCGCCGCTCGCCCGGCCATGCGTGCGTGGGCAGCCCCCGCAGCCCCGCGCGGCTCCCCATCGTCAGCTGAAAGGGCACCATCGTCCGCCATCCCCCCACCGCCGACACCGCCGCCACCACCGTGTGGCGCGACTCGTCCGAGGGGCGCCAGTACGCCCACGCGTCGGCCTGCCCGAACAGGTTGCGCCACTCGAACGATCCCGCCCGCGCGCCGAAGTCGCGCCGCCCCTCGCCCCGCGCGCTCACCCCGGCCAGCACCCCCCGGAACGGCGCGCCGGCGACCGAAAAGCCCAGGTCCACCAGCAGGTCGTCGTCGTCCGAAAACGCCTCCAGGCTGCGGCCGATCCCCACCTCGGCCTCCACGCCCAGCCGCACGTCCTCCGTCCCCCGCACCGCGTCCAGCGCGCGCCGCCGCTCGAACCACACGTTGCGCTGTCCGGCCAGGAACACCACGCGCACGCTGGAGATGGTGTCCAGCCCCGTCACCACCGGGATCGGCTCGCCGGGTGCCAGCTGCCGCACGGCACGCTCGTCGCCGCCGCCGTCCTCCGACAGGTAGTCGCGGGGGTATTCCGTCCACTCCCCCGCCACCGCCAGGCCAAAGAGCGTAAGCCGGCCGCGCCGCCCCAGCCGCATCACCGTCCCCACGTCGAACGAGCGGCGCGACTCCTCGAAGTAGCGCCGCCGCACCCCCCCATCCTCTTCGGGCGTGGGGATGTAGATGACGAAGTTGCGCTCCAGGTGCTCGATCTGCTGCCGGAACGCCCAGCGCCCGTTCTCGCCCCGGAAGGGGTACGCCAGCCGCTGCACCACCGACACGCCCACCGGCGTCTTCGCCACGCCGATCTCCGCGTCCAGCCGCGTCCCCGCCAGCTGCCGCGTGCCCACCGAGGCGCCGTACACCCGCTCGCCCTGCTGCTCCTTGAAGTACGCCGAGACGTGCTGCCCCGTGCCCAGCAGGTTGTCCTCGCGCAGCTCTACCCCGGTCAGCTGCACGCTTCCGTCGTCCGAGTCCCACTGGGGCTCCAGCCGCACCGACCACTCGTCGCGCGTCTCCACCACCACGTGCTGGCTGCCGTCCGGCTGCGCCACCGCGAACACGTCCGCGTCGGCGATGAACGACAGGCTGCGCAGGATGCGCTCGGAGTCTTCCAGCAGTTCGAGGTCGTAGCACTCGCCCGTGCGAAACAGCAGCTCGCGGCGGATGACGCTTTCGCGGGTGCGCACGTGCATGCTGTTGGCCGAGCGGTACGCCCAGTTGAAGCGGGCGTCCAGCTCGGCGCCGCCCACGTCGAACACCGAGCGGTTGTCGACGAAGATCTCCGACACCCGCCCCTGCGGGCACACGCCCTCCCCCGCCTGCGCGCCCGCGGGCACGGCGGCCGCCAGCGCCAGCGCCGCCGCAAAGGCGGGCGCCGGACGGCGGAAGCAGGGAGGGATGCGCATACCGCTCAAGCGATTGCCTCGTCGTGACTTTGCGGCCCGCGCCGCGCGCGGAGGGCGCCCGGAAGCGTGGCTTGTACCGCGGGGAGCGGGGCAATGTTCGGGCCGGTCCGCGGGCGGCGCAAAAAACGCGGGCGGGGCTCCCCGCCGGAAGCCCCGCCCGCCCTTGATCCCACGCGCCGCGCCCGCGGCGTTCCGCCTCAGTCCCCGGCCACCGCCAGCGGGTGCTCCGGCTCCTCGGGCTCGATCGCGAAGCCGGCCGGCTGCGCCCGCAGCTCCGCCAGCGCCGCCTCCATGCGGGCCACGTCGCGCACCGCGCCCAGCTCCTGGAACAGCTCCCGGGCCCGCTCCAGGTACGCCTGCGCCTCTTCCGTGCCCCCGAACTGGCGGCGCAGCTCGGCGTAGTCCGCGCGCGTCTCCGCCTCCAGGAAGGGGTACCCCTTCTCGGCCGCGATCTCCAGCGCCTTTTCGAAGAAGATGAAGCCGTCCTCGTCGCCCAGGGCCCGCGCGATGTTGCCGCGCCCTTGGTACATGCGGCCCAGGATGTACGCGCTTCCCGCCGCGATGGCGTGCTCCTCGGCCACCCGGCCCCACTCCTCGGCCTGGCTCACGTGCCCTTCGCGCAGGCACACGTCGGCGATGTCGCTGGCGATGCCGGAAAGCAGGGAGCGCGACACAGGCAGCAAGCGGGCCCGGTCGTAGGCGGAACGCGCCTCTTCCAGCCGTCCCTGCTTGTAGCGCAGGTGGCCCAGGTTCATGTGGCAGATGGCCAGGTCCACCGGCGAGGCGGCGGCCTCGGCGCGGTCGAACGCCCGGGCCAGCCAGTCCTCGGCCTCCTCGAGCCGCTCCATGCGGGTGGCCAGGTGGCCCAGGTTGTACAGGATCTGCGCCAATTCCAGCGTGAAGTCGCCCTCGGACGCGCCCTCCGCCAGCAGCAGCGCGTCGCCGTAGGTGGCCTCGGCGTCCACCCAGCGGCCCTGCCACGCCAGCACGTTCCCCATACCCGTGCGCGCCACCACCTCGCCGCGCAGGTCGTCCGCGTCGCGGGCCAGCTGCGCGCTGCGCTCGTAGTGCTGCGAGGCCTCCTGGAACTCGCCCAGGTGCAGCGCCACGCGGGCAATGCGGCGAAGCGCCAGGATCTGGGGCGCCTTCTCCAGCAGGGGCAGCGAAAGCGTGAGCGCGGCACGGTAGCACTGGCGGGCGCCCTTGAGCCTGCCCTCGCCCTCCATGCGCTCGCCCATCGCGACCAGGTGCCCCGCGGCCTCGTCGCCACGTCCTTCGTAAAAGCTGCGAAAGACGGGACGCAGCCCCTCGTACAGCACCGTGACGTACTGCCGGAACGCTTCCTCTGCGTCGCGCACCGCCCGCTCCACGTCGTCGGCGGAGACGATGCGCTTGTCGACGGTGGCGTACGCGCTGGAGCTGTCCCACGCCCTTCCGGGGTCGGGGATCGCCGCCGCGATCACGCGCAGCCGAAGCAGCTCCATCTCGTCCATCTCGGGGACGAGCGCGAGCAGCTCCTCGACGGTGGCTTCAGTACGAGACACTGGGAAGATCACGAAAGCGCGGTTCAGCCGCCGCCGGTGACGAACGTACCGCCGCGGGCCACATCGGTGGTGCCGTACGTCGAGAAGTGGTCCGTGAGCGTGCGCAGCCGCTGGCCATCGGCGGTCACGCCGCCGCCCACGTCCACCCACACGTCGTCCCACCACACCACGGTGGGGGAGGCGGAGGTCTCGATGCTGGTGCCGCGGAAGGGGAGCTCGATGGCGACGGGCCGGTTGAACTGCACGTTGTGCGGCCCGAACTCGGCGATCACGTGCTCCGCCGCGTTGGGATCCACCGGCAGGCGGATGCTGAACATCGTCACCTTGTCCACCGCGCCGGCGGGCACCTCGATGGCGAAGCCCAGGAAGTCCAGGCGCCCGCCCTCGGGGCCGATCCACTTCTTGGCCCAGGCGATGGTGACCTGGGGCTTCTGACGGAAGCGGGCCAGCGACGCCATGTCGCTGCTGTTGAGCGACGGCCCGGACGGAACCGCCGACAGCGGCGTCTGGCCGGTGTCGGAGCAGCCCGCAACCAGTACTGCGATGAACAGCGCCAGCAGAGAGCCGAGCTTACGGATGATGGGGGCCATGCAAACGTCCTCCGGAACTGTGGGATGGGAGGGGATGCCGTACGCCAGAGCACGGCGCGTACCCGCGCGGCCAAATCACGGGAAAAGACGCCAAGCAGTTGCAATGTAACTACTTATGGCCCGCTTACCAACACCGGGGCCTTTATGCGGCAACGGCACGGACCGCACCGTAGGTGTGCGGAGTGCACATGAACGGTGCAACCGGCGGGCCGGCGCGGGTTCAGCCGTGCTCGATGCCGTAGTCCGTGATCTTGCGCCGCAGGGTGTTGCGGTGAATGCCCAGCCGCTCCGCCGCCACCGTCACGTTGTTGGACGTTTCGCGCAGCGCGCGGCGAATCATCCGCTTCTCCATCTCTTCCAGCGTCACCAGCGGCGGCTCCGTGGGCGCGGGGGCGGCGCCGTTGGCGGCGGCCGGCTCCGGCGGGTTCAGGATGTCGGCGGGAAGGTGCTGCGGCAGCAGGGTCTCGCCGTCCGCCATCACCACGGCGCGCTCGGCGGCGTTGCGCAGCTGGCGCACGTTGCCGGGCCACGGGTGGCGGTGCAGCACGTTGAACACCTCCTCGGCCACGGCGCGCACGGGGCGCCCGTGCTCGCGCGCGTAGTGCGCAAAGAAGTGCATGGAGAGCAGGTCCAGGTCGCTGCCCCGGTCGCGCAGCGGGGGAAGAAGGACGGTGACCACCGCCAGGCGGTAGTACAGGTCCTCGCGAAAGCGCCCTTCGCGCACCGCCTGCGCCAGGTCGCGGTTGGTGGCCGCCACGATGCGCACGTCGATGGACACCGGCGAGCCGCCGCCCACGCGCTCCACCTCGCGCTCCTGGATGGCGCGCAGGATCTTGCTCTGCAGCGCCATCGACATGTCGCCGATCTCGTCCAGGAACAGCGTTCCCCCGTGCGCCCGCTCGAAGCGCCCGATGCGGCGGCCGATGGCGCCGGTGAACGCACCCTTCTCGTGGCCGAACAGCTCGCTTTCCAGCAGGTTCTCGGGGATGGCGGCGCAGTTGATGGCCACGAACGGCCCGCGGGTGCGGCGCGAGCGCGAGTGCAGCACGCGCGCCACCATCTCCTTGCCGGTGCCGCTTTCGCCCAGCACCAGCACGGTGGCGTCGCTGGTGGCGGCACGGGCGATGGACTTGAAGACGCCCATCATCTGCGAGCTGGCGCCCACGATGGTGTCTTCGCCCGGCTTGCCGGCGGGCTCGGGGAGCGGGCGCAGGCGCTTGATCTCCTCCACGCCCAGCAGGATCTCGCGCACACGGCCGCGGGGAAGCGGCTTGGGAAGAACGTCGTGCGCGCCCTGGCGAATGGCCTCCATGGCCAGGTCCATGGTGGGCTGCGAGGTCAGCAGCACCACGGGTGCCATTCCGCCGTCCTCGTGCAGGCGGCCCAGGATCTCCAGCCCGGCGCCCGAAAAGTCCGCGTCCAGCAGGATCAGGTCCCAGCTCCCGGACGCAATCATGCGCAGTCCCTCGGAAAGGGACTGTGCGGAGAACAGCTCCGCGTCGTCCAACTCCGGTTCGAGCGTTCGACCGAGACTCCGGTCCGCGTCGAGGAGAAGAACCTTCAAGAGTGGGGTGTGGCGTATGTTTCGGTCGATTGATGGATAACCGTGACAATATACGGGCGCACACACGGTGGCGCAAAGGCATGGCCCTACGTTTGTATACTTCGCGCGCTTCGCGTCGTCGCGATTGGGCGATCGCAAACAGGCCCGGGTGCATCTTCTGCCTTGGGATGGCGGGTCACGAGTGGGACGGAGACACCACCGTTGATCCACGGCAGCAAGGGCGAATGAATTCGCTGCAACAACCACACGAAGGCCGCCTTCGCGGACTGGCGGCCCTGGGGTGCAGGCAAGTGCCTGCCACGTGGCAGGGATCGATGTTCAACCTCCCCCAGGGGTTTTGGGGGAGGTGGGCGAGTAATGCGAGCCCGGAGGGGGCGTGCCTCTCGCGCAGGTCCCTTCCGAAGCGGGATCGAACTCTCCCCTTTCTCCCGCGCAGCGGGGGAGAGGGACCGGGGGAGAGGGGGCCCGTCGGGCGCCAGCTCGGAGCCTTTCGCCAGCGGACAACTGCTGAATCCTCGCTCTCCGCGCGCAGGAGCCGAAAGCGGCAACACTGTAGATGATGCAGTCCGCCACTCCTGATCCGCGTCAGCGGCGGGCTCCGCAAAAGACGCGCATCAGGTGGAGGCGCAGTCCGGGTTGGGCGGCGGGACGTCGGGGGGGAGGTGCCTTCAAAAAAATTCTCATACACACCGTAAGGCAGCCTTGCGACGGCACGACGGCCGGGACGGTGTGTGATGCGGGCCGCGGCGGGTGTGTTCGCGGCGCGGAGCAAAGCGTGGCACCGCATCTGCCGTACGCGTCTCTTGCCGTCGCGCGGGGCGCGCGCGTAGTTTGCCGCGACCGCTGAGCCGTACGAGAGCCCTCCGTTTCGATACACGCTGGAGCCGGACCGATGAAGTTCGCCATGATTGGCGCCGTCCTGATCACCCTTCCCGCCATTGCCGGCCTGATCTATTCGATGATCGTCGGCAACCATTACCTGATGTACGCGGCGATCGCCAGCTTGGCGCTGAACTCGCTGCCGTTCATCGCGGCGGGGCTGCTGATGCGGCGCAGCGGCGGGGGCGACGACCTGGGGCACTGAGCCCCTTACCGCAGCACCCTGAGCTCCGCCGGCTCCAGCAGGTACAGGCGCCCCCGGACGTCGAACGCGGCGTCCAGGGGCGCCGTGTTCGTCTGGCCCAGCACGCGGCCGGTAAGCGCGTCCAGCACCGCCAGCCGCGCCCCCCGCCCCCGCCCGAACACCGCCACCCGCCGCCCCGAAGGGTCCACGCGCACCTCCATCTCGCCCTGCGGCCCGCGCACGGGCGGCGACTCGGCCCAGATGCGGCGCAGTTCGTCGCCCCCATGGCGCAGCCGCACCACGAGGCCGGTGCCGTGGTAGCCGTACAGGGTGCCGTCGGGCCCCGCCGCCAGCCCGCGCAGCGGCTCGGCCTGGGCGGCGCTGAACAGCACGCGTCCGCTGCCGGCGTCGCGCACCTGCACGGCCGGCGGCACGTCCTCGTTGCGCTCCACCGACACGTACACACGGTCCGCCAGGGGCGAGACGGCCAGCCCCACGGCCTGGCCGCCGGTCTCGGCCCACCCCCAGCGGGGCGTGAGCGTGGCGGCGTCCAGCCCCACCACCCCGCCGCGGCGGTTGGCGGTGAACACCCACCGCCCCCGCGGGTCGCGCGCGGCCACCCGCATCGCCGGGGAGCCCCATCCGCCCGAGGCGCGCCCGCCGGCCGCGTCGGCCCCCATCAGCCGCCGCGCCCCGGCCGCGATCACCAGCCGCCCGCCGCTGCGCCACAGCAGGCGCGGCACGGACTCGCCGGGGACGGTTACGGTGGCCACGGCGCGGCCGGTGGTGTCGATGCCCGTCAGCCGGCCGCGCGCGCCGATCCACGCCACGCCGGCGGAGTCGAACGACAGCGTGGCGCCCTCGGCCGCGGGCTGCGGCAGGGGGATGCGCTGGTCGGCGGGAAGCGCCTCCTGCCCCTTGCACCCGGCCAGCAGCAGGAGCCCGCAGAGCAGCGATGCGGCGCGCGCCCTTGCGGCGGTCATGCGGCGCATGGAATCATTCTCCCTCCGTCTGGAGTACCAGCCGGCGGGTGGACACGAGAGTGCGCCTCGCGGCGTGCACGCAAACCCGGGCGGTGCCCGCCGCGAGCCCGTCCGGAAGGAACGCGCCACGCTCGTGCATCCGACCCGCGAGCGGGTGCAGCGCTCGCCGTTCCTTGGCGCGCTCCCCGCTTGAACCGTTCATCCGCAACACGAACCACCCATCCGCCGCATGTACAGGATTCTCCTTTTCGCCGCGTCGCTGGCCCTGCTGCTTTCCGCCTGCGGCGACCGCGGGCCCACGCCGCAGCAGCGGCAGGTGCGCCAGAACGCCCGGCTGGACGCCTGCATCGCCGAGGCGCTGGCCATGAACGCCCGGTCGCGGCTGGCCACGCTGGACAGCCTGCTGGCGCAGAGCCAGGCGCGCGGCAGCGTGCCCTCGCTGGTGAGCGCGCCGCACAAGTTCGCGCAGGTGTACGCCACCTACGCCGACCTGCGCGCGCACGAGACGGCCTACCGCGACAGCGCGTACAACGCCTCAAGCAAGGAAGACTCCACCCGCTACGAGAAGCAGGCGCTGGAGTTCCGCGTAAACCGCCCGTCGCCCGAGAGCCTGGAGGAGAACGTGATCCGCGACTACGGGCGCGACTTCGTGGGCTCGCGCGCCAACCCCGAGCACGGCTGCAACCACCTGGTGCGCCAGCAGGAGAAGGACGGCGAGGGGTGAGGGCCCGGACGTAGCGCGATTCCCCACCGCGCCCGCCGCCGGGGCGAATGAATTCGCGGCTTGGAAAACGCGATGTCCGCCTTCGCGGACGATTGTTTAGCGATCTGCTCAGCAGGTGCAGCCCCGCGCGGTTTGCGGGGCTTTCCGCGTTTCCAGCCGCAGGTTCACGCGCTCAGGAGAGAACCCGCCCGGCTCCGAATCCGCCGCCGCCGCGTCGGCCAGACTCTTCGCCGCGAGCCGGCAAGGGCGAATGAATTCGCTGCAACGACCACACGAAGTCCGCCTTCGCGGACAGGCGGCCCCGGAGTAGCGGCAGGGCTCCGTGCACGTGGCTGTCTTGTGAGGAGCCGGCCCCACGGAGCCCCGCGCGGTTTGCGGGGCTTTCCGCTTTCCCAGCCGCGGGTTCACCCGCCCGGGATAAAACCCGCCCGGCTCCGAATCCGCCGCCGCCGCGTCGACGGCCAGATTCTCGCCGCCCCCCGGCAAGGGCGAATGAATTCGCTGCAACGACCACACGAAGTCCGCCTTCGCGGACAGGCGGCACCGGAGTAGCGGCAGGGCTCCGTGCACGTGGCTGTCTTGTGAGGAGCCGGCCCCACGAAGCCCCGCGCGGTTTGCGGGGCTTTCCGCTTTTGTTGCGGCGAGTTCACTCGCTCTCGCGGGCGCCATCCGAACCTCGATTCCGCCCCCCGCCTTGCCCCATCCCCCGCCGGCCGCGCATTCTGTCCCGGAAGCGTGGCGCAGCATACAACGCGGAACAGGGGTCAGGCAGATGCCGGTCGTTCATCTTCTGGGCACGGGCGCGGGGGTCAGCGGCCCGGACCGCACCACCACCATGCTGGCCTTCGAAAGCGGCGGCCACAGCGTGGTGGTGGACTGCGGCGGCGATGTCATCCAGCGGCTGATGGCGTCGGGGGTGAACCCCGCCGGCATCGAGGCGCTCATCGTGACGCACGAGCACCCGGACCACGTGAGCGGCTTTCCGCTGTTCATGGAAAAGATCTGGCTGCTGGGGCGCCGGCATCCCATCCCCGTCCACGGAATCCGCCCGGCGCTGGACCAGGCCCGCCGCGTGTGGGAGGCGTTCCGCACCGGGGGATGGGAGGGCGTGCCGGCGATCCAGTGGAACGAGTTTCCGCTGGAGGCCGACGCCCACGTCCTCTCCAACGACCGCTGGCGCATCACCGCGGCGCCGGGGATCCATGGCGTGCCGGTGGTCGGCATCCGGGTAGAGGATGCGCAGGGCTCCGGCGTCTGCGCCTATTCGTGCGACACGGCCAAGTCGGCGGAGATCACGGAGATGGCGCGCGGCGCGGACCTGCTGGTGCACGAAGCAACCGGGACCACGCAGGGCGGCCACACCACCAACGAACAGGCCGCGGAGGTGGCGCGCGACGCCGGCGTCGGGCGCGCGGTGCTGGTTCACCTGCCGCCCGGCGTGACGGACGGCGACCTCGCCGGGGCGCGGACGATCTTCGCGAACATCGAGCTGGGAGAGGACGGGGCGCGATATGACTTCTAGCATCCCGCGCCCGCGCGTGCTGGCCGCCGCACTGGGGCTGGCGCTGGGCGCGTGCGCATCCGCTCCGACTGCGCGCACGGCATCCGCCTCGATGGCGGTCTCCGCCGCCGGCGAGTGCGACCTGGCGCCAGGAACGCTGGTGAACGTGCGCTCCATCGACCGCACCATCCGCACCGACATCCGCTACGCCACCGCCAACAACTTTACCGGCGCGGTGCTCCCCGGCTACGAGCGCCCGGTGGCCATGCTGCGGCCCGAGGCGGCGCGAGCGCTGGCGCGCGTGCACCAGTCGCTGCGCCCGCGGGGACTTGGACTCAAGGTGTTCGATGGATACCGCCCCGTCCGCGCCACCTTGGGGATGGTGGAGTGGGCGGAGCGCACGGGAAACCAGTGGGTGCTGGAGCAGGGCTACGTCGCCCGGCAGAGCGGCCACAACGTGGGGCGCACGGTGGACCTGACGCTGGTGAACCTTCGCACCGGGCGCGAGCTGGAGATGGGGACGGCGTACGACACCTTCTCCCGCGAGGCGCACACCGCCAACGCCACTGGCCAGGTGGCCGCCAACCGCCGCATCCTGGTGGAGGCGATGGCCGCGGAAGGCTTCCAGAACTACGACCAGGAGTGGTGGCACTTCAGCATCCCCGGCCCGCGCGACGCGCTGGACGTGCCCCTGCGCTGCTTCCGCTGAGCCGGGCGATCACCGTCTGACGATCAGTGTCATTCCCGGGAAGGCGCCGCGCGCATCCTGCTGGATGAAGAACAGGATTGTCATTCCGAGGCCCGGCCACGCTGCAGCCGGACGATCACGCCGCAGGTCGCAGGGCCGAGGAATCTACCGTCGGCCCGCGTGAGGCCGGACGCGGCAGCCCGCACCAGACCTGCGGTGGTGAAAACCGCCAGACAGGTCCAGTCCGGGGCGTCGCGAAATGCCACGAGGAAACCGAGAGTAGATTCCTCGGTCGCGCACCTGGCTTCCGTGGTCGAACAAAGTACCGGGTGGGCGCTCCCTCGGAATGACAGATCTGAGTCCGGTCGAAAAAGTCCGGAGCGGCGGCGGATGCCTCGGATTTGGGGGTCCTCCGCAGTATCCCCAAGTCGAGATCGTGCGTCTGAGCGCATCCTCCGAAGTCGACTTCTCCACGCCTATGTGGATCAAGCGGCATTGGGCGACTTCTTGGACTGGACTCAGATCTGGGTGCGACCGGGGGTTTTTGCTTGTCGAGGAGGCGCCGCGCGGACCCGTCCACCCATACGGATCATGGTCCAACTCAAGAGCACTGGGCGCGCGCCTCCTTCAGAATGGCACCATCCGCCGGAGTCATTAGCCTGCCTGCCCACATGACCCGCATCCTCCCGCACCGCCGCAACGTGACGCCGATGCGATCCATCCCCCTCCCGCGCCTGCTGCCCGCCGCGGCCTGCCTGGCGCTCGCCGCCGCCCCCGCCGCCGCCCAGGGCCTGGGAATGGTGGAGGGCGTGTTCGACGAGGTCACCGCCGTCACCGTCTTCTACCAGCGCGGCTGGGTGCCTTCGTCAAGCGAGATCGAAAGCGGCGGATCGCTGCACGGCGGGGGAACGGAGGTGCTCATCAACCTCAAGTCCACCGGGCGCACCAGCTACGAGCTGGGGCTGGGCGCCAGCTACCTCCGCGGCTACCGTGCGGCCGAGCCCACGCTGGACCTGCGCGCCTCCCTGCGCGCCCTGCCCACCGTCTCGCTCTACGCCTCGTGGAACCGGCTGCTGGGCCCCGTCACCGTCTACGGCGGCGCCAGCTTTGGCCTGATCGAGTTGTGGAACGCGCAGGCGTACGACGAGGAGGGCACGCAGTGGGACGTGGAGGCGCGCGCCTTCGAGCAGGGGCTTTCGCTGGGGATGTACCTGGAAGATTCGCCGGTCGCGGGGCTGTTCGCGGAGGGCGGCTACCGCTTCCGCAACTTCCACAGCGTCAAGTGGACCGCGGACGCGGAGCTGCCGGAGGAATGGCCGCGGTCGCTGGACTTCAGCGGTCCGTTCCTTTCCCTGGGCTGGCAGCTGCAGCTGAAGAGCGACGACGAGGATGCGGACGATGCCATCACCCCGCCCGCGCCCGCAGGCACCTGGATGCTGGAGCGGGCGGACGGCGCGGCCCTCCCCGCCCTGCTGGACACGGACGAAGCCGGCCGGCGCGAGGTGCTGCACGCCGTACTCCGGCTTCGGCCCGACGACGAGCGGAAGCCGGGAGAGCCGCACGGCGCGTGGATCCTGGAGATGAACGTTCGCCGCGTCGGCGGACTGTTGCGCGCGGACGAGCCGGAGATCCGCCTGTCGCGGAACGAAGAGTCCGGCACGTACACGGTGGACAAGAACGTGCTGCAGCTGGGCGGATCGGGGCAGGCGCACCGGCTGGAGAGGCTTGCGGGGCGGCTGTACCTGCAGTGGAACGGCCACGTGCTGGTCTTTGCGCCGGGGAGCGCCGAGCCGGCAGACGACGAGTCGTAGCGCCGCAGGCTTGCGGCGGCACGCGGGGCGGGGCATCTTCCGCCCGCTTTCCCCACACGCGGCGCACAACGGGCGGCAGGAGCAATGGCGGCGGTTCCGGTGGTGGTGTTCTCGGACTTCGCCTGTCCGTTCTCGTACGTGACCGAGGCGGCGCTGCGGCGGATGGAGGCGGCCGGCGAGGTGGCCGCGACGCACCTGGCGTGGGAGCTGTACCCCGCCCCCGCCCCGCTGCCACCGGCGGACGCGGGCGAGTGGATGGATGCGCTCCGCCCCCTGGCGGACGAGCTGGGGCTGGCGCTGCGCGTTCCCCCGCCGGCGCGCACGCGCAAGGCGCACGAGGCGGCGGCGTTCGCGGCGACGAAGGGCGTGGGGCCGGCGATGCGCGAGGCGCTGTTCGCCGCGCACTTTGGCGAGGGACGCGACATCGGCCGCATCGACGTGCTGGTGGAGATCGGCGCGGGGCTGGGGCTGGACGCGACGGAGCTCAAGGTGGTGCTGGACGTGGACACGTTCGCGCCGCGCATCGCGGCGGAGCGGGACGCGGCGCTGCGGGCCGGCGTGCAGGGCGTGCCCACGATCGTCGTGGGCACGGGGGATGAAGCGCGGTGGCTGGTGGGCGCGCGTCCGTTCGCGGAATTGCGCGCGGCCATCCTGGGCGGGGATTGATCCGGGGCCGTGCGCCCCTTTCAAAGACGATACGCAATCGCAACGGTGGAGCGGAGATGTCGGACTACGAGCGGATGACGGCCCTTCCGGCGCGCGAGATCTGGGCGCGCGCGGACGAGATCCTCACCACGCGCGGCGAGGTGGCGCTGACCCGTGAAGACCATCACGCGCGCACCTACAGCGGCGGCGAAGGCACGGTGGTGGTCGAGGTGCACCGCCACGGCCCCTCCGCCGTGGTCACGGCGCGCACCGACCGGCTGCGCACGTCCAAGATCGACGGCGTGGTGCGCCACCTGATGAACCAGCTCCCCTACCAGCCCGGCGACCCGCCGCGCGACTGATCACCGGGGATGGGGGATGATGCAGACGGGCCGGCTCCGCGCGATGGAGCCGGCCCGTCGTGTCCCGCCGATCAGGACTGCCGGCGGTCAGGACCAGTCGGCGTAGCCGCCCAGCGTGCCGCAGTGGCGGCAGCGGAACACGTACGCCCAGCCGTCTCGCCCCTCACCGAGCGACGCCAGGATGTCTTCCCAGTCGTCATCCGGAACCAGCAGGTCCTCCCGGATCTCCGCGACGGCCCCCGCCCAGCGACCCGCGAGGTCCTCGTGTCCGCCGTAGCCCAGGAACTCCCCCGCGTCCCTGCAGTGCGTCCACCACCGCGTGTCCTGCCATCCCGTAAACCCGGGGGTCCGGTAGCAGACCTCGTCCGTCACGGCGTCAGGAACCGGGATCCACAGTCCCGACGCCACGCCGGCGGGATCGGTGAATTCCGCGTCGAACCGCGCCGCCGCCGAGCCGTCCGCGATGCACCACGGGCAGAACGCGTTCTCCAGCGCCTCCTCGGCGGCGTAGACCGGCCCGGTGTAGATGTACCCGCGCGCCTGGCCGCAGCACCGGCACGTTTCCGCCGACGCCTCGATGCTGCCCGTGCCGATCGGGTCGGGATGGTACTTGAAATGGGGAAGTGCCGTCATGGGTGGATGCAGGGAAGGGACTCGCCGAGGATTCGCCGCGCACGTTCAAAGCTATCGATCCCGGCGTTCCGCCAACAAGCCGCCGCCACCGCGCATCGCCCCGCGAAACGATGTCCCGATCCGACCCCTCCACGTCCTGAAATCCGCCTGATCCCTTCCCTCCCGGTGCGCTACCTTTTGGCTCGTCGCGGGGTATCGATGCCGCGCGATCCACATAGCACACGGGAAGACGGAGCCATGGCAACCGAAACGCAGCCGATCGAGACGTCGGCGCTGCTGGTGATCGACGTGCAGGAGTCGTTCAGGGCCGACGAGGCGCGCTGGGCCCGCCGCGGCAATCCGGGCTTCGAGGGCAACCTGACGCGGCTGATCGACGCCTATCGCCAGGCGGAGCGGCCGGTGATCTGGGTGGTGCACGAGGACGCGGACGAGCACTTTCTCCCCGGCAGCCCGTACCTGGCGCTGCAGCCGTTCCTGCACCGGCGCCAGGACGAGCCGCTGCTGCACAAGCGCACCCGCAACGCCTTTACCAGCACCGACCTGGCGGAGCGGCTGGCGGCGCTGGGGGTGCGGCGCATCGCCATCACCGGCATTCAGACGGAGCAGTGCTGCGAGACCACCGCGCGCGTGGCCGGCGACCTGGGCTACGACGTGGACTTCGTTACCGAGGCTACGCTGACGTTTCCCATCACCGACCCCGCCACCGGCGACGTGCAGCCGGCCGACGCCATCACCCGCGCGACGGAGTTCTCGCTGCGCGGCCGCTTTGCGCGCATCGCCTCGGTGAGCGCGCTGGCGGCGGAGCTGGAGACCCTGGCCGCATGCAGCGCGTAACCTTCGTCGTTCTGCCCGGCGTGGACCTGCTGGACCTGGCGGGTCCCGTCGAGGTGTTTCACGCCGCCAACCCGCTGGGCGGCGACTACCACGTGCGCATCGCCGGGCCGCAGCCGGCGGTGCGCGCGCGGCAGGGCGTGGCGCTGGCGGAGCTGGAGCCGCTGCCGGACGGCGTGGGCGCGGGCGACCTGGTCGTGGTGCCGGGGATGTCGATGGAGTCGGCGCACCAGGCGCCCGCGTCCGTGCACGCGTGGCTGCGCGGGGCGCACGACGCCGGCGCGCACGTCTGCTCGGTGTGCGTCGGCGCGTTCGTGCTGGCCGACGCGGGGCTGCTGCACGGGCGCCAGTGCACCACGCACTGGTCGTGCATCGCGGGCCTGCGCGAGCGGCATCCGGACGCGCGGGTGCTGGACAATCGCCTGTTCGTGGACGACGGGCGAATCACCACCAGCGCCGGCATCGCGTCCGGCATAGACATGGCGCTGTCGATGGTGGAGCGCCGGCACGGGCCGCTGGTGGCGGCGGCGGTGGCGCGCGAGCTGGTGGTCTACCTGCGCCGCGACGGCGCGCACCAGCAGCAGAGCGTGTACCTGGACTACCGCACGCACCTGCATCCCGGCATTCACCGCGTGCAGGACTGGCTGGTGGCGCACCCGGCGCAAAAGACGACGCTGGAGGCGCTGGGGCGAATGGCGTTCATGAGTCCGCGCCACCTTACCCGCACCTTTCGGCAAGCGACGGGGATCAGCATCAAGGAGTTCACTACGCGGCTGCGCCTGGAACTCGCCCGCAACCTGCTGAACGACCCCGCGCTGACGATCGAGGCCGTGGCCGCGCGCTGCGGATTCGATACGCCGCGCCAGCTGCGCCGCGTGTGGAAGGAAGCCTTCGGCACCACCCCCGGCGCCGCGCGCGCGGAGGTCGCCGCGGGCTGAGCCGCATCCGGGAAAACAACACCTTTATGGGTACAGAGGAACAGAGTCAGACAGAGGAACCAGATGATCTTTCAGTCGCTTTCTCTGTCTGACCCTGTTCCTCTGTACGATTATTCTTTTTCAGGATCTGGTACGAGTATGAGGCAATCGGCTGCTGATCACACCGGGTGTTCAGCCGGCTTCGGTATCCGTGGCCAAAGGGCTACGATGAAAGACGAACGGGCCGGCTCCGTGGATGGGAGCCGGCCCGTTCAGCGTCTGGATACCGATGGCTACGGCGCCGGCCGCCGGGGCGCGCCGCGAAAGCGGGGGCGGTCGGGGCGATTGAGCTGGTAGCGCAGGCCCACGGTCACGTCGGTGTGGCTGCCGCTGAAGCCGCCGGCGAGCCCGCGCACCCGCGCGTCGATCACCACTCCCAGCTGCTCGGCCAGCGCCACGCGCACGCCGGCGCCGCCGGAGAGCACGCCCTGCCACCCTTCATCCAGGTCGCCGCTTCCCGCATTCACGTGGCCAATGCCGGCGCCCGCACCAACGTACGGCGTCAGCACGTCACCCAGGCGGATGGGGATCTGCACCTGCGCCTCGAACACGCTCCGCACGCCGCTGCGGCTTTCGTCGGGCACCTCCGCGATCGAGCTGGCGAACTCGATCAGCGCGCCGGTGCCGATGGGGAACTCCGTGCGCAGGGCGGCCATCGTCGCGCTCTCCCCATCGTCCCCGTCGTACAGCCGCGCGCCGCCCGCCAGGGTGAACGCCTGCGCGTCCGCATCCGCCGCCACTGCCGCGGACGCCAGGAGCGCCGCCAGTACCGCGCGGCGCGAGGAAAATCCGATCATCCAGTCACCTCTGCTTCAGAGTCGGGGAACGCGGTCGCTTGCAGGATACACGCGTCCCCCGCGCAAAGGTCGCTAGCAGGCGAACTCGCCGCTGCCACCGCACCAGCACATCTGCTCGCCGTTCGTCCACGCGTCGGTAGGCTGGCACGGCCGCCAGCCGCTCAGGCATTGCTCTCCGCACTGCGTCTGCGGACAGGTATACCAGGTGGCGTGCCCGTGTACGGTACCCTTCTTGGCCGCGTCGTCGCTCTCCGTCTCGAACGACTCCACCCGCAGCGCGCTCACGTCCAGGCTGATCTTGCGCATGAGAACCCTCTCTTGCTGGGACGCCAGATCTGCAGTCGCTGGAATGAGATACAGATCCATGCGCCGGATTTGTGTCCGGAAATATCCATCGAACTGAGAGATACTGCAAGGCCTTTTCCGAGCGGATCGCGGTCTCGCCCACCGCTCGAGCGTGGCTCGGCGTCAGCAATCAGTGGCCTTCGAACGCATCCCAGCCGAGATCCTCGATCTGCCCTGTGTGCTCGCCCAGCGCGGGCGCCGGATCGCGCAGGGCGGCGGGCGTGCGCGCGAAGCGGAGCGGCGACGCGACGGTGGGCACCGCGCCGTAGGTTGCGCCCTCCATCGGCCAGACGCCGTCCCGCTCCGTCGTCGCCGGGTCCGCCAGCGCCTCGCCCACGCTCTGCACGGGGGCGCAGGGGACGCCGCCGTCCTGCATCATCCCCAGCCACTCCGAGGCCGGGCGAGTGCGGAAGCGGTCCGCCAGCGCGCCCACCACGTCCTCGCGGTTCTCCACGCGGCCGGGGTTCGTGGCGAAGCGCTCGTCCGCCCCCAGGTCGTCCGCGCCGATTGCCGCGCACAGCCGCCGCCACTGCGCGTCGTTGCCCACGGCGACCACGAAGGTGCGGTCCGCCGCCTGGAACGCCTGGTAGGGGACGATGGTGGCGTGCGCGTTCCCCCAGCGCCGCGGCTCCGCGCCGGTCACCAGCGCCGCCTGCGTCACGTTCACCAGCCCCGCGAGCGCGGAATCGAACAGCGACACCTCCACCCGTTGCCCGCGCCCCGACCGCTCGCGCTCCTGCAAGGCGGCGAGCACGGCGATGGCCGCGTTCTGCCCCGTGAGCACGTCCACGATGGCTACGCCGGCCTTGGTGGGCGCGCCCTGCGGATCACCCGTGATGGCCATCCACCCCGCCCGCGCCTGCACCGCGAAGTCGTAGCCCGGCCGCCCCGCCTCCGGCCCATCCGACCCGTATCCCGTGATGGAGCAGAAGACCAGGCGCGGGTTCTCCGCCGAGAGCGCGTCGTATCCCAGCCCCCAGTCCTCCAGCATTCCGGGCGCGAAGTTCTCCACCACCACGTCCGCCTCGCGCGCCAGTCGGCGGACGAGTTCGCGCCCTTCCTCCGCCTTGAGATCCGCCGCCACCGAGCGCTTGTTGCGGTTCACGCTCAGGTAATAGGCGGATTCACGCCCGTCCGGCCCCTGCGCCCAGGGCGGCCCCCAGGTGCGCGTATCATCGCCGGTGCCCGGGCGCTCGATTTTGACCACGTGCGCGCCCAGGTCACCCAGCACCATGGTGCACAGCGGTCCCGCGAGCACGCGGCTCAGGTCCAGCACGCGCACACCGGCCAGCGGGCCGGGAGAGGTCGATCGAGGATCGGGCATCGGCGGAATCACGGGGGGTGAAGGACGGCGGGAGCTTACGACGGAGGGCGGAAGTGCGAAAGTGCGGGAGTGCGTGAGTGCGGAAGTGCGTGAGTGGACGCGACGAACGGGATCGAGTTGCGCCGGCCGGGCCCCTCACCCGCTCGTTTGTGCTCGCACCCTCTCTCGCAAGCGGGAGAGGGGATAAACGTCGCACACGCTCGCGGAGCGTTTCCGCTGCTGCAGTTGAAGCCCCGTTCGGCGAGCGCGAGCGAGCCGAGACGGGGCCTGTCGCTTTCCCAGCGGCGGGTTTACCCGCTCATCCCGGAGGCATCGCACGCTCCGGCAATGGCGAATGAATTTGCTGCAACAACCACACGAAGCCCGCCTTCGCGGGCTGGCGGGGCGGAGCCGAGGCAAGTGCCTGCCACGTAGCATGGATCGCGATTCAACCTCCCCCAGGGGTTTTGGGGGAGGTGGGCGAGTAATGCGAGCCCGGAGGGGGCGCCCGCCCTTCGCGCGGAGCCCTCCGAAGCGCGATCGAATTCTCCCCCTCTCCCGCTTGCGGGAGAGGGGGCCGGGGGGTGAGGGCCCCCGCGGGCGCAGTTCGATCCCGGTCGAAGCGCCGAGTACGTTCCGCCTCTCACTCCCGCACTCCCGCACTCCCGCACTCCCGCACTCCCCGAGCGAAACCGGCACGCATCGTGTAGATTGCCCGTCGCAACTGGCCCTAACGGGAAACCCCATGTCCGAAGCCGCACGCCTGGCCGCCTTCGCCGAAACCGCTCGGCAGATCGCGGATGAGATCGTCGCCCCCAACGCCGAGGCCGAGGACGCCCAGGCGCGGTGGCCCGCCGAGGCCATGGCGGCGCTGGGCCAGGCCGGCCTGCTGGGGCTGCACGTCCCCGAGGCGCAGGGCGGCCACGGCGAAGGGCTCGCCGCGCTGGTCGCCGTCGCCGAGACGCTGGCGGCCGAAAGCGCGTCCACGGCCATGTGCTTCGCCATGCACTGCGTGGGCACCGCCGTCATCGCCGCCAAGGCCACCGACTGGCAGAAGCAGGCGTACCTGGAGCCCATCGCGCAGGGGCGGCACGTCACCACGCTGGCACTCAGCGAGCCCGGGACCGGCGTGCACTTCTACCTCCCCGAGACGACCGTCGAGGTGGAAGGCGACGCGTACCGGCTGAACGGCACCAAGAGCTTCATCACCAACGGCGGGCACGCGGACTCGTACGTGCTCTCCACCCGCGCGGCCGAGGCGGCCGTGGGCGAGGGCACCTTTTCGTGCGTGCTGGTGGACGAGGGGACGCCGGGGATGGAGTGGGCCGACCCCTGGGCGGGGCTGGGGATGCGCGGCAACAGCTCGCGCGGCGTGCGCCTGAACGGCGTGCGCGTGCCGCGAAACCACCTGCTGGGGGCCGAGGGCGACCAGCTGTGGTACATCTTCGAGGTCGTGGCCCCCTACTTCCTGATGGCGATGGCGGGCACGTACAGCGGCCTCGCGCAGGCCGCGCTGGACGTGGCCCGCGAGCACCTGGGCACGCGCCGCCACTCGCACACCGGCGAGCTGCTGGGCGCCGAGCCCGTGCTGGCCCACCGCCTGGGCGAGCTGTACATCGAGACCGAGCGCACCCGCCGCATGGTGCACGCCGCCGCCGCCCGCGCCGACGCCGGCGAGCCCGACGCGCTGGTGGCCGTCCTGGGATGCAAGGCCGCCGCGGGCGACACCGCCGTGCGCGTGGCCAACGAGGCCATGACGCTGTGCGGCGGAATCGCCTACCGCGACAACAGCCGGCTGGCGCGCATCCTTCGCGACGCCCGCGCCTCGCACGTCATGGCGCCCACCACCGAAGTGCTGAAGACGTGGGCCGGGCGCGCGCTGCTCAACCTGCCGCTGCTGTAGGCGAACGATGCCGCGCGCGCTGGTGGTGGCCGCCGAGGGCGCGGCGTGGGCGGACGCCCTGGCCGACGCCGTCGTGCTCGCCCCCGGCGCGGACGACGCGCGGCTGGGCGGCGAGGCGGCGAGGGCGGACGCGGCCTTCGTGGACGGGCGGCTGGACGATCCGCTCCTCCTGGTCCAGCGCCTTCACGCCCTGGACCCCGACCTGCAGCCCGCCGTGGTGGCCGACGACACCCGGCGCGGCGCGCTGGAGCGGGCCGTGCTCTTTGCCCGCGGGCTGGGCGAGCTGTGGATCGTCTCGCCCGAGCAGGTGGACGCCGAGCTGGTGGAGCGCGCGGCCGCCATCACCGCCCAGCGCCGCCGCTACCGGGGGACGCGCCAGGCCATGGAGCGCGACCTGGCCCGCGCCGAGCCGCGCCGGGCCGCCCGCGCCCAGGTCTCCGACGCCTTTCTGGCCGCGCTGCTGGACGTGATCCCCGACCCCGTGGTCTCGCTGGACGCCGCGTCCGCCGTGCTCTCGTGGAACCCCGCCGCCGAGCGCGTGCTGGGCTGGACCCGCGCCGAGGCGCAGGGCCGCCCGCTGGCGGAGCTGGTGCAGGCCTCGCCGCGCGAGGAGTTCCACGCCCTGCTGGAGGACGGGCGCACCGCCACCGTGCGCGGCGAGGTGTCGTTCATCCGCCGCTCGGGCGAAACCGCCATGGCCGAGGTGGCCGTCTCCCCCGCCAGCGCCGCCGGGCACGACGTGCGCGCCGTGGTGCTGCACGACGTCACCCAGCTGCGCGAGACGCAGGCCGAGCTCGAGGCGCAGGCCGCCGAGCTGGAGGCCCAGGCGGCCGAGATGGAGGTGATCAACACCGAGCTGGAGGAGCGCAGCGAGGCGCTGGAGGACGCACAGGCCACGCGCAGCCGCTTCTACGCCGCCATGAGCCACGAGCTGCGCACCCCCATCAACGCCGTCATCGGCTACAACCAGCTCATCCTGGAGGGGATCTACGGCCCCGTGAACCCCGCCCAGGAGCCGCCGCTGCAGCGGGTAAAGCGCGCCGCCGGCCACCTGCTGGAGCTGGTGAACGACGTGCTGGACCTGTCCAAGATCGAGGCCGGGCGCATCGACCTGGAGCCGGAAGAGACCGACGTCCACCTGCTGATCCTGGAGCTGATCGACACCGTGCGCCCGCTGGCCGAGGAGCACGGTTCGCCCGTCGAGGCGCGGCAGCTGGACCCGCCCTGCACCACGGTCGTCACCGATCCGCGGCGGCTGCGGCAGATCCTGCTGAACCTGCTTTCCAACGCCCTCAAGTTCGGCGAGGGCAAGCCGGTGGAGGTCGCCTGCCGCGGCGTGGCGGAGGGCGGCGTGGAGGTGGCGGTGACGGACCGGGGGCGCGGCATCGACCCCCAGCACCAGGAGCGGATCTTCGAGGAGTTCGTGCAGGTGGACGGCGAGTCGGGGACGGGCACCGGGCTGGGGCTTCCCATCTCGCGCCGGCTGGCGCAGCTGCTGGGCGGCTCGCTGCACGTGCGCTCCCGGCCGGGAGAGGGGAGCACCTTCATCGTGCGCCTGCCGTCCCGGCTTCCCCCCGCCCCGCCCCCGCGCGGCACGGAACGACGCCGCCAGTAGATCGGGGGCGGGCAGGAACCTTGCGGGTGCGGCGCAGGTTGCCGCGTTCGCGCAATCGCAATCGGACCAGAGACGGAACGGACGACGTACATGGCTTCATTTCAAGACCTCGGCCTGCGCGAGCCCCTGCTGGCCGCGCTCGAAGACGCGGGGATCGAGCGGCCCACGGCCCTGCAGGCCGCCGCCATCCCGGTGCTGCGCCGCGAGGGCAACCTGGTGGCCCGCGCCGGCAGCGGCAGCGGAAAGACGCTGGCCTACGGGCTGGGCGTGCTGGACCGCATCGAGCCCCGCGCCGGCGCGGACGAGGACGACGAGGGGGATGACGAGAGCGCGGAGGCCGGCGGCACCCGCGTCCTCATCCTTTCCGCCACCCCCGAGGCCGCCGAGCGCGCCGCGCTGGAGCTGGTGCCGTTCGCGCAGGCGGGCGGGCTCACCCTGGCCGCGTCGGGGGGTGGATGGGGGACGCGCTCCGAGGCCGCGGACGTGCTGGTGGCCACGCCGGGCGAGGTGATGGAAGCCGTGCGCACCTCCGCCATCAAGCTCGAGGCGGTGGAGTCGGTGGTGATCGACGGCGCGGCGGAGATCGAGTCGCTGGGTGGATGGGAGGCGCTGGAGACGCTGTTCGACCACGTGCCTCGCGACGCCCAGCGCGTCATCGTGACCTCCGAGGTCACCGACGCGGTGGAAGACCTGGCCGGCCGCCGGGTCAAGCGCGCCATCCGCTATCCCGCCACCCCCGCGGACCCCAAGTCCATGGAGCCCGCCGCCGCGCCGACCGCGACGGTCGGCTACGTGCCGGTGGGCGCGCGCGACAAGGTGGACGTCGTCGCGCGGCTGCTGGGCGGGGGCCGCGGCGACACCGTTCCCGTGCTCTACTGCCGCACGGACGAGCGCGCGGCGCAGCTTTCTGAGGCGCTTACCCTGCGCGGCTTCCTGGTCAGCGACGTGGACGACGAGGACGCCGACGTGGTGGTGCTGGGCTCGGGCTCGGACGACGAGGACGAGGCGGAGACGCCGTCCGGGCAGGTGATCAGCTTCGACGTCCCCGCGGACGAGGAGACGCTGCGCGCCCGCCACGGCGGCGAGGATCCCGGTTTCGTGCTGGTGGAGCCGCGCGAGCTGGCGCACCTGCGCGACATCGCCAAGCGCGCCAACTTCTTTGCCCAGCCCGCGGGGATCGTGGGCGAGGAGTCCGTCTCCGGCAGCGCCGAGCTGCGCGCCTTCCGCGGCGAGCTGCGCCGGGCCCTGCGCGAAGAAGACCTCGCCGCGCAGATGCTGATCCTGGAGCCGCTGTTCGAGGACTTTACCCCCGTGGAGATCGCCGCCGCGGCGTCCGCGCTGCTGCGCCGCAAGCGGTCGACGGTGTCTGCGGCGGACGCCATGCCGGCGGCGGCCGCGGCGGCGCGCGAGGCCCGCGAGCCGCGCACCACGTCGCCGGTGCGGGCGCAGGGCGGGCAGGGCGATGCGGGCGGCGCGCCGCCCTCCGCCTTCACCCGGCTGTTCATCAGCCTGGGCGAGCGCGACGGGGTGCGGGCCAACGACCTGGTGGGCGCCATCGCGGGCGAGGCCAACATCCCCGGCAGCGCCATCGGCAAGATCGAGATCCGCGACACCTTCAGCATCGTCGAGGTGCCGGCGGACGCGGGCGGCCGGGTGATCTCGGCGCTCAACGGCACCACGATCCGCAACCGCAGCGTGCGCGTGGACTACGACCGTCCGCGCACCGCCGGCGGACCGGGCGGCGGCCCCGGCGGAATGCGCCGCATGGACCGCGGCGGCGGCGAGCGCGGGGGTGGAGCCCGCGGCCCGCGCCGTGACGGCCCCGGCGGCCCGCGCGGCGGTCCCCGCTCCGGACCGGGCGGACCTCGCGGCGGTGCGGGTGGACGCGGCGGTCCCGGCGGACGCGGCGGAGCCGGCGGCTCGCGTGACGGGGGCGCGCGCGGCGGCTCCGGCGGCGGCTTCCGCCGTCCCCGCGACGAGTAGAACAGTGCGTTAGTGCGGGAGTGCGTCAGTGCGGAAGTGGTGTGGGGCGTGTCGAGTACACGTCCCACACCATTTTCTTTGCCTCACGCCGAGCCCAGCGGAGTCCCCGCCGTGTAAACCAGAGCCTGACAAACCTGTCATTCTGAGGGAGGCGCCGCACGGTGCTCTGCTTTACCCAGGAGCATGGTGCCGACCGAAGAATCTTTATCCGAAGCGGCAGGATCTTTCCGTCACGCGATGTTCCCGGGCGATGCCCGGGACAGGGTTCCGCGCGAGGGGAGGGAGATTCTTCGGTCGCGCCACTGGCTACGCGGTTTTCCCAAGAGCCCGGGGTGGGCGCTCCCTCAGAATGACAGGTGTTTTCTGGGATTTGTTTAAATCAGACCTGACAAAACCTGTCATTCTGAGGGAGGCGCCGCCGAGTGCTCTCCGTTCGCACGGGAGCATGGCGCCGACCGAAGAATCTTTATCCGAAGCGGCAGGATCTTTCCGTCACGCGATGTTCCCGGGCGTTGCCCGGAAACGGGTTCCGCGCGAGGGGAGGGAGATTCTTCGGTCGCGCCACTGGCTACGTGGATTTTCCGCAGCCTCGGGGTGGGCGCTCGCTCAGAATGACAGGTGTTTCCCCGGACTCGGGATACGGCCTATCCCTTTCCAGCGTTTGCGATCTGGACAAAAGCGAAGGACGCGGAAGGGCCATCCCCCTCCGCGTCCTCTGCGCCTCTGTGTGAGACGATCCTGCGTTACTGCGTGGCGGCGCGGACGCGGTAGATGCGCCCGTCGTGGATCACCGCCACCTGCTCGCCCAGCGCCAGGTACTGCGCCAGCGCCGGGACGCGGCGGATGAGCGCGAAGTACTCCTCGCTCCCGAACGTCACCGCCGTCTCCGGAAGCCGCGTGTCTTCACGGATCTCCGCGTCCGTCCACACGCCGCCGCGCAGGTAGAAGGTGCGCGTGCCCACGCGCTGCACCGTCGACTCGCCCGTCACCGCGATCTCATCGAGCGTCAGCGCATCCTGCTGCTCGCGGCTGCGCTGGCTCTGCGTCACCGCGCCCTGCCCCGTCACCACGGTCGGGGCCGCGGACAGCGGGGCCGTGGGAGGAGGTGGCGGAGGCGGCGGGGGAGGCGGCGACGCGCCGGCCGCCTGCTCGGTCCGCGGACGCGTCGAGGGGCGGACGCGACCCCCCGCCACGGTCCCCGGAACGCCCTGGCCGCTGAAGTCCTGCGCGTTCGCCGCCTGCATCCCCGGCTCCAGCGCCAAGAAGCTGGTGTACGGCGTCACGATGCCAAAGCGCGTGCCCAGGTCCGTCACCTCGTCCACCAGCTCGCGGTTCTCGCCGTGGGTGCGAATCTGCTCCATCAGCCACCCCACCCGGCGCGTGGCCCACAGCCGCGGCAAGAACTCGTGCCGCTCGTCGCGCAGGGGAAAGCGCGCGCCGTCGTAGGTGTAGGTGCGCGTGGGGCTGGCGTTGCCGCTCAGGCGAATGGTGACGTCGCGCAGGTCCTGCTCGTTGCGGTAGCGCCCCACCAGCGCCAGCTGCGTTCCCTTGAACAGGTCCGGCAGCGCGCGCGGATACATCAGCTCCGTGCGCACCGGCCCCAGGTCCAGCCGCAGGTTGGTGAGCACCGGGTGGTTCACCTTGTCGAAGAACCCGCTGACCTTGACCTCGAGGTCCTCCTGCGGCGCCACGTAGTCCGCCGTCCCCCCGTTCTCCGCGGCCACGCGGTCCAGCAGCCGCGTGTTCACGTCGTATCCCACCCCGAATGTGAACAGCCGCAGCCCTTCGCGCCGCGCCCGCGTCACGTTCTGGATGATGCGGTCCACGTTGGTCTCGCTCACCGTCGGCAGGCCGTCGGTCATGAACACCAGCAGCCGCGGGCGCGTGCTCTCGCGCGGAAACTGGCCCATCGCTTCGACCAGCGCGTCGTTGATGTTGGTGCCGCCGCGCGCATCCAGCCCCTCCACGAACGCCACCCCGCGCCACCGCCCCGCCTCGTCCGCGGCGATCAGGCCGCTTTCCATCAGCCGCGTGTCGCCGGAGAACGCGATCACGTTGAAGCGGTCGCCCGCGCGCAGCCCGCGGATTCCGTACAGCAGCGCGCGGCGGGCCTTCTCCATCTTTCCCTCTTCCTCCATCGACCCGCTCACGTCCAGCACGAACACCACGTCCTTGGCGGGATACTCGCGCCGCGCGTCGTCGTCGCTGGGAGAAAGCAGAAGGAGGAAGTAGCCGTCCTTCCCCGGCTCGCGGTAGGTGAACAGCGACATCCCCACCTCGGCCTGCGACAGCGCGTAGAACAGCTGGAAGTCGCGCCGCTCGCTGCGGGGGCCCTGCTCAAGGCTTACCGTGGCCCCGCGGCCGCCGTCGCGCCGCACGTCCACGTCGTGCGTGGGCGAGTAGACGGTGCGCAGCCCGCCGTCCGTGCGCAGCTGCACCCGCCCCGCCAGCCGCTCGATGCGCGACGCGTTGCGGCCGATGCCCAGCGGATAGCGGTAGCCCACGGTGCCGTTCTCGGCCCGCAGCACCTGCGTGTAGGTAAGCTCCAGCTTCTTGGTGCCGTGTCCGGGGATGGGAAAGATGCGCGCCTGGAACAGGTTCTGGCCCGCGTACTCCAGCAGGCCGGGGTCGCGCACGCGCCGGACGATGTCTTCGTAGATGCGCCGCGCCTCGTCGCGGGGGCGCACCTCGCCCTCCAGCCGCCGGTCGCCGTCCCAGATGGCGAACTCGGTGATGGACGCTTCTTCGGGGAGCGGAAAGAAGTAGGTGCCCTCCATCACCTGCGGGTGCGGATTGCGGAACACCTGGGTGACGTGGGTGGTGGCCACCTGCCCCTGGATGGTGGTCTCGAAGGTGACCGATTCCACCGGCAGCCCCGCCGGGTCGCCGGGGGGCGGCCGCCGGCACTCTCTGCACGGCGCGGGGACGATGACGCCCTGCGCCCGCAGTTCCACCCCGGTACAGGCCAACGCCACCAGCGCCGGCAGCAGTCCGCGAAGCAGCTTCATACGTCCTCGGCTCGATGTGAGTGTTTCGTTCGCGGCCGCTTGTACCTGCCCGGCCCCCACTGGTGTTCCCTCCGCCCAATTTCCCGCGCGCCACATTCGGTCCCTCCACCGTCTTCATCCCCCCTCATGATGATCGGAGACGTGTAGAACGCGCCAGCCCGCGCTCCACTGCCCGGTAGCCGGCATCGGCGCGCTCGGGGTCATCCAGTATCCGCCGGCCACCGCCAGATCCACATAGCGCCATCGCAAGAACACCCTGTTCACCTCTCCCGCCGCGACTTGCATTACAATCCGGATGAAGCGATCCACCGCGCGTGGTGAAATGCCCCTCGTGGCGCGCTTTCCTGCCGCCGGCGCCTGAACGTTTTTTCCTGTTCTCAGAGCGCACGTGTACAAAGTGAACGCGGCGGCGTGGATTCTGCGGACGGGCCGAAACGGGCCGAGCCGCGCGTCGGCGGAGCGGCGGAAGCAGACATCACGGAGGTGGCCGGTGAAGCGAGAGCGGCTGGATTCGTCGAGCCTGGCGAGCGTGGGGTACGACCCCGCGGCGCACGTGCTGGAGGTGGAGTTCCGCAACGGGGGCGTGTACCAGTACCTGGACGTGCCCGACGGCGAGTACGAGGAGTTCATCACCGCGCCCAGCAAGGGCCGGTACCTGAACACCGAGATCAAGCCCAACCACCCGTCCCGCAAACTGAGCCCTCCACGCCGCCCGCGGTGAGGTGGCGGCGATTGACGTCCTGAGTCCAGCGGCGCTCCGTCCTGCTGGACACACAGCGGCTGTCATTCCGAGGCCCGGCCGCGCTGCCGCCGGAGGATTGCGCCGCAGGTGGCAGGGCCGAGGAATCTACTGTCGGCCCACGTGAGGCCTGACGCGGCAGCCCGGCCACAGCCGCGGTGACGAAATAGCCGGACAGGGCCAAGTTCGGGGCGGCACGGCGCACCACGAGGAAACGGACAGTAGATTCCTCGGTCGCGCGCTGGGTTCCGTGGTCGGACAGGGTGCGGGGTGTGCGCTCCTCGGAATGACAGATTGGTGCGAAGCCAGTAATCCTCGGAGTTACGGGAGATGCCGCGGATCCGAGGCAGATTAGCCCATCTGCGGGTCGTCTGGCACGCGGGGCCCCGTTCACCCGTTCACCCGTTCACCCGTTCACCCGTTCACCCGTTCACCCGTTCACCCCTACCCCTCCGCCCCCCAACCAGCGACGGCGCCCTTGTCCGCCACCCCCGGGCGTCCTTATCTTGTTTTCTCTCCCACACATCCGTGGACCGGACGGGCCCCCTTTCAGGGCGTCCCTTTCTTCCCATCGCATGAGCAGACGGACCAACCCCGCGTGGCGGCGCGATCCGCCCAGCCTGGCCATCGCCGTGATCGCGGCCCTGGTGCTGGGGCTGGGCTCCGTCGCGGCGTTCGCCGAGCCGCAGCAGGGGCTGCCCGCCGAGGGGCCGCCGGTGCTCGCCGCCGTGCGCGCCACCCCCGCCACCATCGACACGCTGCTGATCGGCGGGTTTGCGCGCGGAACGTTCCGTGAGGCGCTGAACGTGGTGGCCAGCGACCTGAGCGAGGCCGAGCGCGAGATGGTGGGCCGCCACCTGGACCGCATCTTCGTCCCCACCGTGCAGCTTGCCATGCAGAGCGGCGGCCGGCTGAAGGTGGCGTACGAGCGCGTGCGGCGGCCGGACGGCAGCACGCGCTCCATCCAGGTGCTGGCAGCGCAGGCGGCGGTGGGCGGCGGGCTGCACACCCTGTTCTTCTACGAGCACGGGGAGAAGCCCGGCTACTACGACGACCTGGGCCAGTCGCTGGATCCCAGGGCGTGGGCCGGCCCGCTGGCGGTGATGCACGTGACCTCCGGCTTCCGGATGGACCGCATGCACCCCATTCTGCGCCGCGTGCTGCCGCACACCGGCATCGACTACGCGGCGGCGTACGGCACGCCCGTGCGCGCGACGGCGGACGGCAGCGTCTCGTTCGCCTCCGTGCGCGGCGGCTACGGCAACCTGGTCGAGGTGCAGCACCCTAACGGCTACGCCACCCGCTACGCGCACCTGTCGCGCATCGACGTGCGCCCGTACCAGCCCGTGCGCCAGGGCGACGTCATCGGCTACGTGGGCGCCACCGGCCTGGCCACGGGGCCGCACCTGCACTACGAGGTGCGCCGCAAGGGCCAGCCCGTGGACCCCGCGCTGGCCATGGCGTACGAGCAGACCACGGAGAGCGTGGGCTACGACCTGGCCTGGCGCAACGAGCGCCGCGCCCTGGCCCGCCTGATCGCCCGCACCCCCACCGTCATCCGCCGCCAGTAGCGCGGACGACGAGGGACCGCAAACTGAAACGACGAAGCCCGCTGCCGATGCAGCGGGCTTTTTCGTTATACCGAATCCGTGAAAACAACACCTTCATGCGTACAGAGGAACAGAGTCAGACAGAGGAACCAAGATGATATTTCAGCTCGCTTTCTCTGTCTGACTCTGTTCCTCTGTACGATTATTCTTTTTCAAGATTTGGTATTAGGCACCAGGCCATCACTGTCATTCTGAGGAAGGTGCCGCCCGAAGCCCTCCCGCACGTTCCCAGAGCCTGTGCGCCGACCGAAGAATCTCCGTCGGAAACGCGCGGCCCCTCGCGCCGAACCCAGCCGTAGCCGACGCGACCGTGCGCCCATCTGGCAGATTCTTCGGTCGGCGCACGGGCAATGGTGCAATCAGAAGGGGATTGGGCGAGCGCCTTCCTCAGAATGACACCGATCCGCCAGTGGGCGGATAGAAAACGGAGAGGACGCGGATGAAGCCCTCATCCGCGTCCTCTCTTTTATCCTCCGCGAACTCTGCGTCGAGGGATCAGTGGTCGTCCGGCGGCGGAGGCGGCTCGGTCATCCGCACCCGCGTGCGCGCCCGCGACGGCGCCATCTCGCGGTGGATGATGCGCTCGTGGCCATCCCACTCCATCGAAAGCTCGCGGCGGCGGCCCTGGCGCACCACTTCGAGCGACACGCGCCCGTCCTGCGCACGGGTCAGCGCGCGCCGCACGTCCTCGGGGTCGTTCACGTCGCGGCCGCCCGCCCGGACGATCACGTCGCCCGCCTCGAGCCCCGCCCGCGCCGCCGGCGTCTCGGGCGAAACGTCGATCACCAGGGCGCCGTTCTCGACGTTGCCGAAGTAGCGGCTCAGCCCCTCGTTCATCTCGGCCAGCTCGGCGCCCGCCGCGGCGCGCCGGCCCAGCTCCAGGAAGAAGGGACGGTCCTCGCCCGGCCCGACGTTCCAGACCATGGGCGCATCCATCGGCGGCATGCCTTCGAGCGCCTCGAGCCCCTCCAGCGCGCCGTGCAGGCCTTCCACCTCTACCTGCAGGTCATCCAGCTCCTCCAGGTCCTCCAGCTCCTCGAGGTCTTCCAGCCCCTCGACGTGGAACTCCATGGCGGGAAAGCGGCGGATGAAGACGTCGGCGCTGTCGGAGAAGATCCGGACCATGGAATCGACGTTGATCTCCATCAGCTCGCCGTCCAGATCCAGCATGTGCGTCCGCAGGCTGTCGATGCGCATGGTGAGCGCCTGCAGCGGGATCTCCATGCTGTCGCCGTTGATCCACACCATGGGCCGCTCGCCCTGGCCCTGCCCGGTGCGCACGGTGAACCGCTGCGCCTGGCGCGGCACCGCCACCACCACCACCTCGCGCTCCTGGCCGCCGCCTTCGCCGCGAATACGCATGCGAACGCTGTCGCCCGCCTGCAGCCGCGCCGGAAGCTCGTCAAACGCCTCGCCGGCCACGCGGCCGTTCAGCCGCACCACCACGTCGCCCGCCTGCACGCCCGCCTCGTCGGCGGGAGAGCCGCGGCGCACGTCGATGATGCGCACGCCCGGCTCGCCCTCGCGGCGCTCCGTGTCGAAGATCACCCCGATCATCCCCGGCCGGCGGCGGGGGGATTCGTCTTCCTGCGCCCGGACCGCGCCGGGCACCGCCAGGGCCGCCAGCAGCAGGGGCAGCCACATCCCGCGGAACTTCATCGTTGTGTTCTCCGTCGTTGCTATGGGATCAGAACCAGCTTCAGAACCAGGTTGCGTTCGCGTCTTTTTCCATCTCGCGGCGCAGCGCGTCGCGTTCGGCCACGGCGGCCAGGTGGTACCCGTTGATCACCGGGTCGCCCGGCACGCGGTCCAGCGCCTCGGCCGTCAGCTGCACCAGCCGGTCGAGCGCCGCCATCCGCGTTTCGGGCGCGTTCCCCGACGCCGGGTCGGCGATGGCGGCCAGCCGCTGCAGCGCGCCCATGTACGCCGCCTGCGCCTGCATCAGCTCGCGGGCGGCGCGGTCGGCCTCGGCCGCGGTGGCCCGCCGCGGAGCCGTGCGCCGGGGCGCCACCACCCGCGGCGCGGAACGCTCCGCCGCGCCGTTCACCGCCAGCCGGGCGCCGTTCGCGTCCGCCGCCGGCGCGGCGGGCTCCGTCACGTACGTCACCTCGGGCGCGGACATCAGCGACACGGGGCGGCTGGTGGAGCGCGGCGCCTCGGCGGCCACGGCCTGCAGCGACTGGACGGGCTGCGCGCCGGGCGTGCGCCAGAACAGCGCGCCCGCCGCGCCGCCCAGCAGGAACAGCGCGAGCGACGCGGCGATGCGCAGGTGCGGGCGGTGGATCAGCAGGGGCCGCACGCGCGCGGGCTGCCCGATCAGCTTCTCGTCCAGCAGCCGCGCCTCCAGCGCCGCCCAGGCGCCGGCGGGCGGCTCCATCGTGCCCAGCTCTCCCAGCGCCTCCGTCTGCGCCCGCATCCCGGCCAGCTCGCGGCGGCAGACCAGGCAGCCGCGCAGGTGCTCGGCCTCGGCGGGCTCGGCCGGCTCGTCCACCAGGCGGGCGAGCGCCTCCATATCTAGATGCTGCATGCCATCTCCTTTTCTGCGGGCTCGTCCGCGGCGTCTTCCGCGGGCTGCGGCGAAAGCAGCCGGCGCATCCGTGCGCGCGCCTTGAACAGCTGGCTCTTGCACGTCCCCGGGTTCACGCCCAGCATCTGCCCGATCTCTTCGTGCGTGTAGCCTTCCACGTCGTGCAGCACCAGCACCTTGCGCATCCCTTCGGGCAGGCGCTCCATGGCCCGGTCCAGCTTCATCCGCAGGACGGTGTGCTCCGCCGCCGGGCGCACGGAGAAGCTGTCGTCCAGCATGGGCGCCTCGCGGCCGGCCTTGCGCTGGCGCGAGCGGCGGCCGTGCAGCGCGCTGTTGACGGCGATGCGGTGCAGCCACGTGGTGAAGCGCGAGTCGCCGCGAAAGGTGGGCAGGGCGCGAATGGCCCGCACCCATGCCTCCTGGGCCCAGTCCTCGGCAAGCGCGTCGTCGTGGCCGGCCAGGCGTTTTACGACGGCGTACACCCGCCCGGCGTGGCGCTGATACAGCTCGCGCACCGCACCGCCGTCGCCCTGCCTGGCCTGCTGGATCAGATGGTTGTCGTCCATGTGCGTTCACGGGTCCGGCGTGTGTGATGCCGGTGTGCGCGGGAGGGTTGCCTGGGGGGCGAGGGGAGAGGGAATAGGGAACAGGGAACAGGGAATAGGGAATAGGGAATAGGGAATAGCGGGCCCCGGATGGCGGGATTGGGGCGCTGCGACGGGATTCCCGCCGTGCGGAGGGCACCCCCTCTCCCGGCCTCTTCCCAACGGAGAATTCGATCGCGCGCCGACAGTTCTCCGACTACCCCCATGTGTCATTTCCGAAGGAGGCGCCGCGCGGGAGCCAGCCCTCACGCAACCCTCTGGCGCCGACTGAGGAATCTACCGTCCAGCTGCTCGAAATCCGCCGCAGCGCAACGGATTCTGCCGCTTGAAGTTGTGTACCCCGACAAGTGCACAAAGTCGCCGTATCCTTCGGCAACTCTTTGGATTATCGTTAGTTCGGCGCACTGGTTCCGGCGCCATGGCGAACTTCCGCACTCCACGCACTAACGCACTCACGCACTTCGTTCCGTGCCCCCCCGCATCCTCCTCGCCGACTGCGACTCGTACTTCGTCCGGTGCGCCATGCTGGCGGACCCGGAGGGGGCGGGCGCGTCGGAGCTGGTGATCGTGGGCGGACGGGCGGACTCGCGCGGGGTGGTGACGTCGGCGTCGTACGCGGCGCGCAAGTTCGGCGTGCACGCGGGGATGCCCATGGCCACGGCGGTGCGCCTGTGCCCCAACGCGGTCTTCGCGCCCGTACCCGGCGAGATGGTGAACCGCAAGCACCACGAGGTGCGCGCGGTGCTCGACGACTTCTCTCCGGTGGTGGAGGCGGCCAGCGTCGACGAGTTCTACCTGGACCTTACCGGCACCGAGATGCTGTACCGCGGCGAGTCGCTGGAGCAGACGGCGCTGCGAATCCAGCGCGAGGTGATGGACCGCACCGGCATCAGCATCTCCATCGGCGGCGCCACGGGACGAACGCTCGCCAAAATGGCCGCATCCGTCAACAAGCCGTTCGGCGTGCACGTGGTTCCGCCGGGCGGCGAGGCGGCGTTCATGCAGCGCTTCGAGCTGTCCGACATCCCCGGCGTGGGGCCGGCGCTGGCGGAAGCGCTGCGGCGGCGCGGCGCCACGGCGGTGCGCGACCTGGCCGGCATCGACCTGCCCACACTGGTGTCGTGGCTGGGCGATTCGCGCGCGGAGTGGCTGTACCACCTGGCGCGCGGCGAGGACGTGGGCCGGGTGTCGCCGCGCGGGCCGCAGAAGTCCGTATCGCACGAGCGCACCTTTGCCAAAGACGTGCGCGATCCGGAAGAGCTGGAGACGCGGCTGATGATGCTGGCGGTGGATACGGGCGCGTCGCTGCGGGCCGAGGGGCTGCGGGCGCGCACGGTGACCGTCCGCATTCGCTACGGGGACTTCACCGACAAGTCCGCCAGCCGCACCGCGCCGGACCCCATCCAGAGCGACCGCGCCATCTTCGCCATCGCCCGCGACCTGCTGCGCACCCTGCTGGAGCGGCGCAGCGGCGGCGTGCGGCTGCTGGGCGTGGGCGTCTCGAAGCTGGTGGGGGACCAGGAAGACGAGCTGGTGCTGTTCGACGATCCGCCCGGCGGGCCGGAGACGGAGCGCGACCGCATCCTGGCGGAGGCGTCGGACCGGCTGGCGGGCAGGTTCGGCAAGGGAGCGCTGGTCCCCGCGCGCATCGCCAACCGCGGCGTGCGCGACGGCACCCGCGGCCGCGGTGGATCGGAAACATAAGCAACAGCAACACCTGGGGGTACAGAGGAACAGAGTCAGACAGAGGAGGCCTCCCCCTGTCTGACTCTGTTCCTCTGTACCCCCAGGTTTTTTACTGCCTCTGGCTCAGCCGATGACGAACATCACGCCGCGCAGGCGCTTGGGATGGCCGTCCATGGGCGGCACCACGCGCACCACGTCGCGCAGGCGCACCACGCGGCCGTCGGCGGCGCGGGCGCGGTACTCGAAGGCGTGGTCGCGGTCGCACGCCGTCTCCGACGCGCAGTAGCTCACCGCCTGGTCCGCATCCGCCTCGTGCACCACGGTCTTGGCCCAGAAGGTGGTGTCGGTAATCCAGTTCTGCGTGGGGTAGCCCAGCGCCAGCTCGGCGGACGGGCTCACGTACGAGAACACAAAGGTGTTGGCGTCGCACTCCCACACGATCGCGTCCGGCGGCAGCAGCTCGCCGGCGCGCTGCGTCAGGGTCTCCATCGAATCGGCATTGTCGCCGAAAACGGCCTCGGCCTGGTCTTCCAGCGACTGCAGCTCCATCGTGCTCATCAGTCAATCTCCAGGGAGATGTTTTTCAGGTTCTGTCAGGCGATGCGTCCCGCACCGCGATCATCCACAAAGCGGGATTCGGGCCTGCGCCTGGAAATCGCAAACAAAGCGGTGGATCCGGGGAGATGCCGACGATGCAAATTCAAGCGAATCAGCAGCTTGTACAGAATGGAGCCAAATCCCGCACCGGCTGTTTCTGTCACCCCGCAACGAGGAGAAAACGTCTGGTTTGTGGCGCGGGTGGTACATGGGGTGTGGAGCGCGCTCCACAGTCGGAAACGTCCACCCACGACGCCCGCCGAAGTTCCGCACCTCTGAAACACGCCGGCCCCGGGGGACGTAATCCGGCGCGTCCGCAAGCAGTCGGCGGCCGGCGCACACCGCGCCCGTGCCGGCGGACAGACACCGCAATCACAGGTTCCATGGCTTCTCGAACCACATCGGCACCCACGCGGAGCAGCGTCAAGGCAGTGCTCGTGGGCGGCGCCGCGCTCGCCACGCTGCTCGTGCTCCTGGTCATGGTGTCCGGGAGCTTTGCCCGCGTGGACAGCACGGAGCACTGCGTGCTCACCCGCTACGGCACGGTGGTCAAGCGCAAGATGCCGACGGGGCTCAACTTTACCCCGCTCTCGGAGCCCACCTGCTTCGGGATGACGCAGCGCAACTTTCCCGACAACGAGGAGGGCAAGGAGGTCATCCAGGCCACCACGGCGGACCCGGTGACGGTGGAAGGCGACGTGGCGGTCACCTGGAGCTACAACCCGGGCACCATCTACCAGGTGTTTCTGGACAAGCGCACGCCGGAGGCCGCGGAGACCGAGGTGCTGAACGCGGTGCGCGAGGGGTACCGCAACGCGCTGAACGCGTGGACGGTCAACCGCATCTTCTCGGCGGAGCGCGCGCGGCTTTCGGACGACGTGCGGCGGCAGATCCAGGTAAAGCTGGGCAACCGCGCCACCATTCACCAGGTGTTCGTGCGCGACATCCGCATTCCGCCGCAGATCGAGCAGGCGCGCATCGAGGCGGCGCGGCAGGCCCAGGTGCTGGACCGCGCGCTCAAGCAGTTCACCATCGACAGCGTGAACGCGCGCGCCCAGCTGCTCAAGGCCGAGGCCGACGCGCGGGCCAAGGAGCTGGAGGCCCGCTCCTACGCCGCCAACCCGGCGCTGCTGCAGCTGGAAAGCGCCAAGGCCATGAGCCAGGGCCTTTCGCAGGCGTGCCGCGGCGTGCAGACGTGCGTGATCGGCGGCAGCGTGATGGACACCTGGCAGCGGCCGTCGCCGTGACGGGGCTGGCCGTCTTTCTCCTGGTGCTGCTGCTGGCCGGCGGGGCGATCGCGGCGCAGGTGTCGGCCTTCAACCAGATCGCCTCGCTCAGGCAGCAGCTGGCCGCGCTGGAGCGCGAGCGGGCGCAGGACCGGGAGATGCTTGAAGCGGTGCTGCTGGAAGACGCCGGCAAGCTGCGCCGCCTGATGGGCCGCCCGCCCGTTTGAAGGTGCGGCAGGATGATGGAAAACGAAGCAGCCGGGGATTGGATCCCCGGTTGCTTCGCTTTGCTCACGTGAAGGAAGCCATGGCTTCCTGAGTCCAGCGGCACTCCATCGCACCCTGCTGGACAAAACGAGCTGTCATTCCGAGGCCCGGCCACGCTGCACTCGGACGATCACGCGGCAGGCTGCAGGGCCGAGGAATCTACCATCGGCTCGGGCGAGGCCGGACGCGGCAGCCCGCTCCATCCCCGCGGCGGCCAAACAGCCAGACAGGGCCAGTGTGGGGGCATCGCGGCAGGCCACGAGCAGACGGAAAGTAGATTCCTCGGTCGCGCACCTCCCCCGTGGTTGGGCCAGGTGCCGGGCGTGCGCTCCCTCGGAATGACAGCTCGGGTGGGGCCAGAGGTTTCTATCCAAGGAGCCGCCGCACAGATCCCTCCGATGCCCAGGTCTCAGGGCGGCGACCGAAGGACCTCGCTGGTGGAACCGGGGGCTGGATCGCGCCTCAAGTCACCCCGCAGCGTCGGAGAGCAGGTCCTTCGGTCGCGCGCAGCCGGTTGTGGGGCTTCCGGCTGCACGTGGTGCGCTCCTCAGGAAGTCACGATTTCCTGGCGTGCAGGGTTTCCAGAGGAAATCACCCCGTGCATTCCGGATGCAGTCTACGGATGCCAGACCACGCCAAGCTGGACGCGGGTGTGCACGAACGCATCACCCGATTCGAACTCCTCGCGGCGCCCGTCCACCTCCACTTCGGTGAACGCGCCGGAGGTGAACTGCACGCCCGCGTTCAGCGCCCACCCGCGGGTGTAGAAGTACTGCAGCCCCCCGCCCACGGTCACCCCGCCTCCCGAAGTGATGCTCGTTCCGCTCTCCGCGTCTTCGCTGGTGGCCACGCCGGTGATGGCGGCGTCGACGTACGGCCGGACGCGCCGGTACACGCCGCCCAAGCTGACCCGCGCCCCGAGATCCACCGTCACCGACTCGTAGTCCTCTCCGCGCGCCAGGGGATTGTCGGGATCGTACTCCACGTAGCCGGCATCCACCGTGGTGTAGAGGGCGATGTGCTCGCTGAAGCCGTAGCCCAGCGTCAGCCCCAGCCCCATCCCCTCCTCCTCGAACGCCTCGGTCCCCACGCCGTCCAGCCCCATGGGCACGGCGTGCAGCCCCACCATGAAGCCGGTGTTGCCGGATTTCTGCGCGCACAATCCGCCAGCCTGGAGCATCGCGCCAAGCGCGGCCAGGACCATCGTACGGTTCACGGGAGTGTCTCTCTTCCGATGCGGAATGGGGATGGACACCGGCGGATCAGAAGCGCAGCCGCAGGCCCACGTCGGCGCGCAGGTGGCGGACGCGCAGCAGCTCGCCGTCGGCGGCACCGCTTCCGTGCTGGTAGCGCGTCCACAGCACGCCGGGCGTAAGCGACACGCCGCGCGCCAGGGGAAAGCCCAGCCCGGCACCCACCTCCCACCCGCGCCTGCTCTCCTCGTGCAGCCCTTTGCCCTCCAGCTGGTGCGCCACCACGCCGGCGCGAATCCACGGGTCGATGGGGATGAGCGGCGTGGGGATGGCCAGGCGCACGCCTGCCGCAAGGCCGCTGTCCGTCGCGTGGCCGGGCGTGCCGGTCCCGTCCCACGAAAACCGGTTCCGCTGGTACGCGCCGTACACGCCGATGAAGGGCAGCGCGTGCCAGGTGGCGGACACCTCCCCCGCCACGCCTCCGTCCATGCCCCCGAACTCCTCCGCCGGCAGCGCGATGCCTCCGCGCGCCTCCACGGAAATCGGCAGGAGGCCGGTCAGCTGCGCCTGGAGCGGAGTGCAGACCGACGAGGCGGCGCAGGCGACGGCCAGCGTCGCCCCCCGGATGACAGGTTGAATGGATCCCATGAAAGCCGTGGAGCGGGTGCGGTGATGCCGATGCAGCCAGAACGTTCGATGCGGACCTGGACTGGACAGTTGCGAGGGGATTCAACGCAAACGAAGACCGCCGGGCGCGCAAAAGCACGCCCGGCGGTCCCGACCGGCGTCAGCGGCTTAGAGCCGGATGCCGGCGCGAATGCCGAAGGTGGTCTCGTCGCGGACGAGGCCGATGAGGTCCTCGTCGTCGATGAACAGGTGGCGCACCTCGGCACCCACCGTGATCAGGCCGAACCCGATGTTGGCGCCGGCCTTGACGCCGAAGTTGGTCTCCGTCTCGCTGTCCAGGTCCTCGATGGACACGCGGGTGATCACCAGCTGCGGCTGCACGTAGCCCGAAACCGGCACGCCCGGAACGCCCAGGCTGGCGCCAATGCCCAGGCCGATGGGGAACTCGTTGTACGAAACCTCGTCGTCGCTGATGTTGCGGACCTCGCCCACCAGGCACGCCGACACGCGCGGGCCCACCATCAGCCCCAGCGACGGGGTTTCCAGCGCGACGCCGGCAAACAGCTCGTCCTCGCTGTTGTCCTCGTCATCCTCGCCCTCGTCCTCGTCCTCGGCCGAGATGACGTTCAGGCCGCCGTACACGCCCAGCGGGCCCGAGAAGTTGTAGTTGGCCTCTACGCCGTACGAATCCAGGTCTTCCGGAAAGTCGGCGCGGGCGCCGAAGTACATCCCGCGGTCACCCGTGGGGTAGCCGGCGCAGATCTGCGCCTGCGCCGTGCTGGCGAACGCGACGGTGGCCACGGCGGCAAGGAAACCGGCAGTCTTGTTCATCGCTCGTTCTCTGTCTGAACGGGTGGTGTGCGCCAGGCCCGCGCGCACCGCCGGAACTCGGGTTCCGGCCGGGCGCGAATATGCGGGCGGGCGGCACGATACGTCAACCGCATCCACGGATCAGATGCGCGTGGCGCCGCAAAGGTGCACCATCTGCGCCATCGGCGGCATCAGCCGGGCCAAATCCCAGCCGCGGTCAGGAGTTTTCGCCTGCGGGAGGTGCTCCGGGAGCAGCGGACGAGGGGGTCGAACGCCGAGAGCCTGTCCCTCCCGGCGGACATCCGTCCGTGTCAGGGGGACGCATCACACCCGATTCTCGGCTCCTCATGCCAGATCCAGAAAAAGAATGATCGTACAGAGGAACAGAGTCAGACAGAGAAAGCGAGCCAGGATATCCTCTTTGTTCCTCTGTCTGACTCTGTTCCTCTGTACCCATGAAGGTTTTGTTTTCCCCGATTCGGTATCACACCGATTCCTCTCTCCCCGTGCTGAACTGCCAAACAACTCAACGCAGCATACGCAGAGTTGAAAAGGGAGTTCGCGGAGCTGTTCTCCGCGAACTCCCTCGGTTCTCCGCGTACTCTGCGTTGAGTCACCCGGGGAAACGCGTCACACGTCCAGCATCCGCAGG
Organism: Longimicrobium sp.; assembly: GCF_036399255.1. GTDB lineage: Bacteria > Gemmatimonadota > Gemmatimonadetes > Longimicrobiales > Longimicrobiaceae > Longimicrobium. Next base: position 63,978 of record NZ_DASWNM010000077.1, on the reverse strand, counting down.
GACGAGCGGCCGGCGGGGCCCAGCTGCGCGTAGGTGCACTGCTCCGGCGCCTTGTCCGGCCGCCAGCGGTAGAAGCGCGTGCCGTGGCGAAAGCGGCCGCCGGTAAAGGCGTCGTATCCCACCTCCACCACCAGCTCCGGCGACAGCGGCTCCCACTCCGTGCTGCGCGGGTTCATGGCACTCCACCGGCTGGGCCCGCCCGGCGCACTGCCGGTAAAGCCGGGCGGCTTGCGCAGCGCCTCCAGCCGCGGCGTCAGCTCCCTCCGCTCTTCCCGGCTGATGCTGGAGCAGAACCCCACGTGGTTCAGCAGCCCGTCGGGCCCGTACAGCCCCAGCAGCAGCGAGCCGACGATGCGCTCCTTCTGCGCGTAGCGGAACCCGCCGACGACGCAGTCCACCGTGCGCACGTTCTTCACCTTCACCATCCCCGTGCGCTCGCCGGTCAGGTAGGGCAGGTCCAGGCGCTTGGCCATCACGCCGTCCAGCCCCCGCTCGCCCTGCTCCAGCCACGCGCGCGCCCGCTCCGCGTCCGCCGTCGCCGGCGACAGCCGCACGCGCTCGCCAAAGAACTGGCCCGCGAACGCCTCCAGCTTCTCCCGGCGCTCCGCCAGCGGGCGGTCCGTCAGCGGCCCGCCGCGCGGGCCCAGCAGCAGGTCGAAGGCAACCACCAGCGCGGGGTGCGCCGCCGCCAGCTTCTGCACCCGGCTGGCGGCGGGGTGCAGGCGCAGCTGCAGTTCCTCGAACGACAGCGCGTCGCCCACCGGGACCACGATCTCGCCGTCCAGCACGAACCGCTTTGCGGTCAGCGACCGGAGCGCATCCACCACGTCGGGAAAGTAGCGGCCCAGCGGCTTGCCCGCCTTGGAGCGCAGGTCCACCTCGTCGCCGTCGCGAAAGGCCAGGCACCGAAAGCCGTCCCACTTGGGCTCGTACTGCCACCCCGCGTCCGTGGGAAGCGCGTCCGCCTGCTCGCTCTCCGCGACGGCGTAGTCCGTGGGGATGGGCAGGTTCACAGCAGGTCCGCCAGGTCGAAGCGTCCGCGCCTGGCCAGCACCGGCTTCCACAGGTCGCCCGTGCGGCGGATGCGCTCGGGTGCGTTCATCAGCGTGAACTCCTCAAGCTCGACCCCGCCCTCCACCTCTTCCCACGTCACCGGCATGGACACGGTGGCGCCGGGCTTGGCGCGCACGGAGTAGATGGACGAAAGCGTGCGCCCCCAGGCGTTCTGGTTGTAGTCCACCAGCACCCGTCCTTTCGGCCGCTTGGCGATGCGATACTCGGCGGTGACCAGCGCCGGGTTGATCTTCTCCATCGCGCGGGCGAACTCCTTGGCAAAGCTCCACACCCGCTTCTGCACCGGCCCGCGGACAATGGGGACGTACACGTGGATGCCGGACGACCCGGTGGTCTTGGCGTACGACTTCATCCCCAGCCGCTGCAGGTTGTCGCGCACCATCAGCGCCGTCTCGCGCACCCGCGCAAAGTCCGCCCCGGGGACGGGGTCCAGGTCGAAGTGCAGAAAGTCGGGCCTGTCGGTGTCGTCGCAGCGGGCGTACCAGGGGTTCAGGTCGATGCACCCCAGGTTCACCACCCACAGCAGCGACGCCAGGTTCTGCACCATGGGAAAGTCGATGACGCTCTTGGACGCGTGCTCGATGGAGCAGGTCTTCAGCCACGGCGGCGCGTTCTCGGGCGTGCGCTTCATGAAGAAGAACGGGCCCTTCCACCCGTTGGGGTACCGCTTCATCACCATGGCCCGGTCAACCAGGTGCGGCAGCAGGTACGGCGCCACGGCCACGTAGTAGCGCAGCAGGTCGCCCTTGGTAATGCCCAGCTCGGGCCAGAACGGCTTGTTGAGGTTGGTCAGGCGCACCGCACGCCCCCCCACCCGCACGTCGCACTGCTTGCCCTTTTCGGGGATGATGTCGGGCGACACGTCCGCGTCGGCCACGTTGGGCGGCGCGGGCTTCCGGGCGGCGGACGCCGGCTTCTTGCGGGCTGGGGATGTGGATGCGGACGAGGCGGATGCGGCGCGTGGCGTCACGTGGAATCCTTCCAGCGTCGGGGTTCGAGCTTGGGCGGACGCTTTCCCTTGCGTACGGCGCCCAGCACGGGGGCGTACTCCAGCTCGGGGCCGTCCTTGGCGGCGCGCAGCATCAGTCCGCCGCGGCTCATGTCGCCGCGGCCCACGAAGTCGGTCGGAAAGAGCAGGCGCTCGCCGTAGATGCGCGTCAGCACGTCGACGTACTTGTCGGATGCAATGCTGCCCAGCAGCACGTAGCAGGTCCCGGGCCCGGCGGCCCCGTCCAGCGCGCGGGCGTGCTCTTCCAGCGGCCGCCGGTAGCGCGGGTTGTCCAGCGCCACGTCCCCCTCCTCGGCAAACTCGCGCAGCAGTTCCAGGGTGATGTGCGACTCCGGCGGCACCAGCCCGCGCGTGGGCGTGATCACCAGCGCCCCCGGCAGCCCCGCCGGCGGACCGGCAAAGGCGCGCACGTACGCCATCTTCCCCCGGAAGTAGAGCCCGCTCAGGAAGCTGAACACGTCGCCCAGCGGCGCGCCGCCCGGCGCGCGCAGCCGCTGCGCCAGCGGGAACGATGCGGCGTCGCGCATCACCATCTGCCCGCGCCTGCCCCCGCAAAACGCGGGCGACAACAGAAAGATCTTCGGAGTATTCATGCTTGCGGACGCGGGCAGAACGCGTGCCGCCCCGTTTACGTCGTTCACATCGTGCCACCGTTGGCATGCGTTATCTGCAAGCCATTGCGCAACCTGCGCGGTCCCGCCAGGATGTCGCCGCCGCCACGCCAGCCCCGCACCTGAGTCTTGCCACGTATAACGTTATCCGTTATAGTCGATCCGTAGCCAGGGATCGGGTGCATGGGCCGGTGGCGAGGAGCAGTCCCACCGCCCACCCCGATCTCCGGACGGCACCATGATCGTCTCGTTCAAGGACGAAGGCACGCGCGACATCTTCGAAAGCCGGGATACACGGCATGCGCGTCGGACTTGTCCATCCACCCTCTGGCGCGCGGCCCGCCTGAAGCTCGAGGTACTGGATCGGGCGGATTCACTGGTCGACCTGGCAATCCCGCAGGGCAATCGTCTCGAGGGACTGCAGGGAAACCGTGCAGGGCAGCACAGCATCCGGATCAATCGCCAGTACCGGATCTGCTTCTGGTGGATAGAAGCGGGTCCGGATCGTGTCGAAATCGTGGATTATCACTGACCCGGCGGAGCCAGAAACCAACGAGGAGGATTCTATGGAGTTCATCAAGCTGGCGGTGCGGCTCCCGGAAAACCGCCGCCCCACTTCTTCCGGGGAGATGCTGCTGGAAGAGTTCCTGAAGCCGCTGGGGATGTCGCAGACGGAGCTCGCGAAGCGCATTGGCGTCTCGTACGTGCGCGTGAACGAGATCGTGAATGGCAAGCGCAGGGTGACGCCGGATACGGCGCTGCGGCTGTCACGGCTCTTTGGCAATTCGGTGGAGTTCTGGCTGAACGGCCAGCTGGCGTGCGACATGTGGGAGGCGCTGCACTCGCCCGCCATGGCCGAGATCGAGAAGATCGAGCCGCTCGTCTACGAACCGTACGAGGATGAGGAGGATGGAAACGAGGAGCAGCCGCTCGCGGCGGACTGATCGATCCACGCTCACCGTCTTCCCCGACCGCGCGCCGCTCCGCTTGTCCGGCGGGGCGGCGCGCTTCTATGTTGCGACGCATCCCCCGCATCCGATCGCGACCGGAGGTGCGCCGATGGCCCGACGCTACGTACGTCCGCAGTCCCCGCGCGGCACCACGCTGGGCGCCGCGGTGCTCCTGTGGACGGTGGGCGCGCTGGAGATGCTCTCGGGGATCGACCTGCCGTACGGCCTGGGGCGGATTGCGCTGCTGCCGTGCGGCGCGCCGCTGATCCTGGGCTGCCTGCCCGAGGGGCTGTGACGCGGGCGCCCCACCTGACGCTGGACCTGTGATGACCTTTCGACGTGCTCTCCTTCTTTCGCTCGCCGTGCGAGCGTGGGCCAGTCCGCTCGCCGCGCAGGCACCGCGGATGACCGACATGGACGAGATGATGTGCCCCGGCGTGTCGCTGGAGCTGGCGCGGCACCGCGCGGCCACGCTGGGCGGCGTGCGCTACCTGCTGGAGCTGGACGTGACGGCGCAGGACAGCGCGCCCGGCCGCGTCGTGGTGACGGTGCAGCGCGCGGCCGGAGCCGGCGACCTGGTGCTGGACTTCCGCGGCCCGTCGCTCGGCATCGTGACGGCCAACGGGGAGATGGTGGCGGACGGGGAGTGGAAGAACGGACACCTGCGCATCCCCGGCCGCTACCTGCGCGACGGGGAGAACACGGTCACCGCCGCGTTCACGGCGAAGATCGCGGCGGCGGGGGCCAGCATCATCCGCTTCAACGACCAGACGGACGGCGGCACCTACCTGTACACGCTGCTGGTGCCCGCCGACGCCAACCAGCTCTTTCCCGCGTTCGACCAGCCGGACCTCAAGGCGCGCTTTCGCTACCGCATCACGGCGCCACGCGACTGGAAGGTGCTGGCCAACGGACCCGGCCGGCGCGAAGAAGCCGACGGAAACGCGCTGTGGACGTTCGAGGAGACGGAGCCCATCAGCACCTACCTGGCGGCGTTCGCGGCGGGGCCGTGGCGCACCTGGACGGGGCGCGAGCCGGGCGACGACCTGCCCATCACGCTGTACGCCCGTGAAAGCCGCGCCGGCGAGGTGGACGCGGACACGCTGATCGCCGTCAACCGGCGCGCGGTGCGCTGGCTGGAGCGCTACTTCGGGGTGGAGTACCCGTTCACCAAGTTCGACATGCTGCTGGCGCCGGCCTTTCCGTTCGGGGGGATGGAGCACGTGGGCGCCGTGTTCTACAACGAGAACCAGTTCATCTTTCGCGAGGCGCCCACGCTGGGGCAGCAGATCGGGCGCAGGGCCACCATCTACCACGAGGTGGCGCACCAGTGGTTCGGCGACCTGGTGACCATGGAGTGGTTCGACGACCTGTGGCTCAAGGAGGGCTTCAGCACCTACATCGCGGCGCGGATGCAGGACGAGCTGGACCCCGACAGCGAGGCCTGGAAGACCTTCTACCTGCGCAACAAGCCGCTGGCCTACGCCACGGACCAGACCAGCGGCACCACGCCGGTGTGGCAGGAGCTGCCCAACCTGGACCTGGCCAAGAGCAACTACGGACCCATCGTCTACAACAAGGCGCCCGCCATCCTGAAGCAGCTGGACTTCATGGTGGGCGACTCGGCGTTCCGCGCGGGGCTCACCCTGTTCCTGCGGCGCCACGCGTACGCCAACGCCACCTGGCGCGACCTGCTGTCGGCGCTGGAAGCGACCTCGGGGATGAACCTGGACGCGTTCGGCGAGCAGTACATCCTGCGCGCGGGAATGCCGGTGGTGGAGACGGCGCTGCAGGTGCGGGATGGGCGGATCGCCGGCCTGGAGCTGCGCCAGCGGCCCGCGCGGACCATGCCGGGCGACCCGGGCGGGTTCTGGCCCCTGCGCACGCAGGTGCGGCTGGCGTACACCGGGCGCGAGGACGTGGTGATCCCCGCCAGCGGTGCCTCGGAGACCATCGAGGTCGCGGAGGCGCGGGGGCTGCCGGCGCCGGACTATGTGTGGAGCAACGAGGGCGACTACGGCTACGGGCTCTTTCTGCTGGACGAGCGCAGCCGCGAGTTCGTGGCGGAGCACGTGGGAGACGAGACGGACGGACTGCGGCGCGCCATGCTGTGGGGCGCGCTGTGGGACGAGGTGCGCGAAGCGCGGATGGACCCGGCGCGCTTTGCCCGCATCGCCATGCGCGAGCTGCCGCGCGAGCGCGACGAGCAGATCGCGGGGCTCAACATGGGGCGCGCGTGGACGGCGCTCTCGTCGTACGCGGCGCGTGACGGCGAGGACGCGCTGTACGGCGCGTGGGAGCGGCTGCTGCTGGCCCGCTCGGCCGATTCAACGCTGACCTACGGGGCGCGCAAGGCGGCGCTGGACATGCTGGTGGGGACGGCGCGGACGGCGGCCGGGCGCGCGCTGCTGCGCGAGTACCTGGCCGGCGCGCGCACCTTCGAGGGCGAGGCGGTGCGGCAGCCCACGCGCTGGAGCATCGTGGAGCGGCTGATCGCGCTGGGCGAGCCGGAGCCGGACGCGCTGATCGCGGCGGAGTCGGCGCGCGACACCACGGCGGACGCGGGGCGGCGCGCGTTCGTGGCGGGCGCGGCCATCCCCGCGGCGGACGTGAAGGCGCAGTACTTCGGACGCTTTCTGGACGACCCGGGGTTGAACGAGGAGTGGGTGACGGCGGCGGCCGGCAACTTCAACGCGCCGCTGCACGCGGACGTCACCCTGCGGCACCTGCGGCCGTCGCTGGACCGGCTGGAGTGGATCCGCGACAACCGCCGCATCTTCTTCCTTCCGCGGTGGATCAGCGCGTTCATCGGCGGACATACCTCCGCGGAGGCGCTGGCGGCGGTGGACCGCTTCCTCGCCGAGAACCCGGCGCTCCCGGCCGACATCCGCCGCAAGGTGCTGCAGTCGCGCGACGAGCTGGAGCGCACCGTCCGCATCCGCGACGCCGCCGCGCAGGGGAGCCGCTGAGATGACCGATCCGCAGCCGATGCCCGCGCACGTGCGGACCATCACGCTGGGGCTGCTGGCCACGGCGATGGTGGCGGCGACGTTCATGATCCTGCGCCCCGCGTCTCCCGTGGCGCCGGTGATGGAGGCGAAGTTGGCTGCGGCGCCGGTGAGGCAGGAGGGGCGGATGGTGGCGATCACCCTCGACGACCTGCCGGCGCTGGCGCAGGGGGACCGCTCGGTGGCCACGTACGAGCGCATCACCGACGGGCTGCTGCGCGCGCTGGCGGAGCACCGCGTGCCGGCCATCGGCTTCGTGAACGAGGAGAAGCTGCTGACGGAGGGGCGCGTGGACCCGCGGCGGGTGGCGACGCTGCGCCGGTGGGTGGACGCGGGGCTGGAACTGGGCAACCACGCGTACTCGCACCCCGACTTTCACACCACGCCGGTGGACGCGTACATCGCCGACGTGGCGCGCGGCGATTCCGTTACGCGGCTGGTGATGCAGGCGGCGGGGCGGCGGCCGCGCTTCTTTCGGCATCCCTTTCTGCACAGCGGGCGCACGCTGGAGGACCGGCGCAAGTTCGAGGCGTTCCTGGCGGAGCGGGGATACCGCGTGGCGCCGGTGACCATCGACAACGGCGACTACCTGTTCGCCGCGGCGTACGACCTGGCGCCGGATGCGGAGACGCGCCGGCGCGTGGCGGACGAGTACATCCGCTACATGGAGGCGGTGGCGGCGTACTACGAGCAGCAGTCCACGGCGCTGTTCGGGCGAGAGATCCGGCAGGTGCTGCTGCTGCACGCCAACAACCTCAACGCCGAGCACTTTGGCCGACTGGCGGGGATGTACCGGCGGCGCGGCTACGCGTTCGTGCCGCTGGAGCAGGCGCTGGAGGACCCCGCCTACGCCTCCGCCGACACCTACACCGGCCCCGCCGGCATCACCTGGCTGCACCGCTGGGCGCTCACGCAGGGCAAGCGCGGCGCCTTCTTCGCCGGTGAACCCGAGGTGCCGGACTGGGTGCAGACGCTGTCGCGGCGGCCAAGCTGATCACCTCATGGATGACATCCTCCCGGACATCTGGATCACTGCGGACGTAGATGGCACCACATTTTTGAAACGCATGCGTAACATCGCGGATGCCACTGGCCGCTTCAGATCAGAAATGCCCTCAGCGCATGGTCTAGCTTCAGGCGAATACCTTCACTTGCATCCTTTGGGAGCGTCACCGCACTCAGAGCTAGGTGCTCAACTGATCACCTATGAGGATGAAGGCCGACGAGTGCGGGTCGAGATGCGCGCGCGTAGATGGAATCCCGATCCCCCGACATATGAAGCCTACGTCACAGCAGCTACTGAGCTGATCAAGCCTTTACTGAGCGACTATAACCACTACTTTGGATCTCGGCGCCGTTTGGGCATTCAGACAAAGCAATCGACAGAACCAGCCATACCCAGAGACGTAAAACCGTACTTCGACCACTTTGTAGGCCGCGCAAACATGCAGAGCCTCCATTCGAACGATTGGAATCGATTCTATCGCTTTATCCGAGTGTGCCACGGGCGGCGCATACAACTGTCCGAAGCAGATGTGACTTGGCTGCTCCGTCAAGCAGGATTCGACGCGGGCTATGCGCATCGAATCGGTATTGTGTACTACCATGGGCGTAGGTTGCTGGCGATGTAAGGTGAGAAGCGTGCCGGATGCATGCGATGGCGCTTCGGACTACATTTTCATAGGCTGACTGCCGTTCGCGGTGGCTCGCCTTCTCTCCTCTTCTGATTGGACGGATGTCCCTTCTCGCGGTATGGCTGGCCACGGCCGGGGTGGCGGTGGCCAGCGCGATCATCCCCGTCATCAACATCGAGATCTACCTGCTGGGTGCGGCGGCGCTGGCGCCGCAGGCCATGGCGGTGCCGCTGGTGCTGGCCGCGACCATCGGCCAGATGATCGGCAAGGTGGTGATGTACTTCGCGGGGACGGGCGCGGTAAAGCTGCCGGGCAAGCGCCTGCAGGCCGCGCTGGACGGCATGCACGTCACGCTGCGCGACCGGCCGCGCTCCGGCGGCGCGCTGGTGTTCGCGAGCGCCGCGTCGGGTTTTCCGCCGTTCTTCATCGTCACCGTGGCCGCGGGCGCCGCGCGGATGAACCTGGCGGCCTTCGTGGTGCTGGGCTTTCTGGGGCGGCTGGTCCGCTTCGCCGTCATCGTCGCGGTGCCGCACCTGGCCCGGGACCTGTTCTGATACCGAATCCCGCAGTTCATTGTGCACGATTGTGCACCCAAACTTCTACTGCCGTCTCACGAAAGGCACGGAGAGCACGGAGGAGAAACCTGTCCTCTTGTCTTCTCCGTGTCCTCGGTGTGACGCCGAATCCGGGAAAACAACAACTGCATGCGTACAGAGGAACAGAGTCAGACAGAGGAACCCGGATAATAGTTTGGCTCGCTTTCTCTGTCTGACTCTGTTCCTCTGTACGATTATTCTTTTTCAGGATCTGGTCTGAGGCTGAGACAGCCTGTGGGAACGCACAATCTGGCTGAGAATCTGGTATGACACGGGTTTTCCGGCAGAGCGAACGCCTCACGCGGACGACGCGGAGGAACGGGGAGAGGACGCGGAGAACGCCTTCATCCGCGTCCTCTCCGTTTTCCTGTGCGTCCTCCGCGTGAAATCCCCGCCTTCCTGTTCCATCCCGCCTTTGCCATCCTCCCCGCCAGCCCCTATAATCCGCCCCGGCTCAACGACAATCGCAAGACAAACGGCCCCAAAGCCCCACGGAGAACGCATGGCAGACGCTGCACGCGGCACCGTCCTTCCCATCCGCCACCAGCCGCCGCTTCCCCGCGAGCGGATGATCGTCACCGACGCGCCGGACGCCGAGGCGATCGAGATGGACGTGGTGATCGTGGGCGCCGGCCCCGCGGGGCTGGCGTGCGCCATCGAGCTGGCGCGCCTCATCCAGAAGGACACGGAAGCCGGCGGCACGCTGGGCGAGACGCAGATCGCCGTGCTGGACAAGGCGTCCGCGCTGGGCGAGCACAACCTGTCGGGCGCGGTGGTGAACCCGCGCGCCTTTCGCGAGCTGTTTCCCGAGCTCAAGGACGCGGACTTTCCCTTCCGCGACGCGGTGGGCAAGGAGTCCGTGTACTGGCTCACAGAGACGGGGCAGGTAAAGATCCCCACCCCGCCGCCCATGCACAACGCGGGGAACTTCACCGCGTCCATCAGCGAAGTCTGCCGCTGGCTGGGCGAAAAGGCCGAGGGGCTGGGGGTCAACGTCTTCCCCGGCTTTCCCGTCGACTCGCTGCTGGTGGAGGGACAGGCCGTGCGCGGCGTGCGGACCACGCCTTCGGGCCAGAGCCGCGACGGCACCGGCGGCGAGCCGCCCACGGACCTCACCGCGCGCGTCACCGTCCTGGCCGAAGGCACCCGCGGCGCCCTGGGGCAGGCGTGGACGCAGTGGCAGGGCGTGAAGAGCGAGAACCCGCAGATCTTTGCGCTGGGCGTAAAGGAGCTGTGGGAGACCAAAGAGCCGCTGGACCGCATCGTCCACACGCTGGGGTGGCCGCTGCCGCGCGACGCGTTCGGCGGCAGCTTCATGTATCCGCTGGAGCCCAACCTGGTGGCCATTGGCCTGGTGGTGGGGCTGGACTACCGGCAGACCACGCTGGACGTGCACCAGATGCTGCAGCGGATGAAGCAGCACCCGTTCTTCCGGAAGTACCTGGAGGGCGGCGAGATGGTGGAGTGGGGCGCCAAGACCATCCCCGAGGGCGGGTACTACGCCCTGTCGCAGCGCAAGAGCGGCGACGGGCTGGTGATGGTGGGCGACACGGCGGGGTTCGTGGACGTGCCCTCGCTCAAGGGCATCCACTACGCCATGCAGAGCGGCATGTTCGCCGCGCGCGCCATCTTCGAGGGGCTCAAGAAGGGCGACGTGTCGGCCGCCTCGCTTTCCGCCTACGACCGGATGGTGGACGGCAGCTACATCCGCGACGACCTGCACAAGAGCCGCAACCAGCGCCTGGCGTTCAAGGACGGCTTTTTCGTGGGCGGCTTCAAGGCGGGGCTCATGACCATCTCGGGCGGCCGGCTGTTCGGCGGGCGCATCGAGATGCACCAGGACGCCGAGGTGCCGCGCCAGGTGACGCCCGCCACGCCGTTCACCCCCGACGGCAGGCTGACGTTCAGCAAGGTGGACGCGGTGTTCAAGAGCGGCAACAAGACCCGCGACGACATCCCCAGCCACCTGGTCGTGGGGCAGGACGTGCCGAAGGAGGTGGCCGAGCTGTACGTGCACATGTGCCCCGCCGGCGTGTACGAGCTCGATGGCGACAAGCTGGTGGTCAATGCGCCCAACTGCATCGACTGCAAGGCCACCGACGTCATCGGCCCGCGCTGGACCCCGCGCGAGGGCGAGAGCGGCCCACGGTACAAGCGGATGTAACGCGGATTCGGTGGATGAGGGACGAGGCCGGGCGCTCCACGCGGGGCGCCCGGTCCCGTCGTGGGGATGGATCGGTGGATGGATGGATGCTCCTCGCGGGCCGACATCCTGCATCTGCCGCCACGCACTCCCTTTGGCGCCGGCAACGATTTCGGGGATACGGATGATGGCATTCGCGACGTCGATCCCCTCTCCCGCGCCGCCTGCGGGCGAGTGCATGACGCCCGGCCGCGGGTGAAGGTCCGGCTGACTTTGCGCCGCCGGATCTTTCCCCGGCGGCGGCGCAGGCTTCGGCCGGTGGAGCTGATCCCGGCCGGCGGCGCTGATCGCGCGCTGCTGGAGGGGCTGGGCCGCGACCTGCGGGCGGAGCTGGGGGTGCAATGGTCCATCGGTGAGGCGATGGAGCTGCGCGACGAGTGGCGGGACGCGGAAAGCGGGGAGTATCGCTCCATCCACCTGATCCACACGCTGATGGACGGGGCGCGGCGCGGGGGGCGCGGGCGGGCGCGGCGGTGGCGGCTGGCAATAGCGGAGGCCGGCCTTTGCGCCGAGGGGGTGGGCGCGGTGTTCGGCGAGGCGGCGGAGGAGGGGTGCTGCGCGGTGGTGGGGCTGGCCCCGCTGCGGGCCGGATCGGGCGCGGACGCTGGGGTTCTGCGGTCGCGGCTGCTCACCGAGGCCGTCCACGAGCTGGGGCACCTGGCGGGGATGCGGCACTGCAGGCGCGCATCGTGCGTCATGTATCCCTCCCGGCACATTGCCGACAGCGACCACAAGCAGCATGCGTTCTGCCCTGAGTGCCGGCCATCGTTGAAGTTGCGTGCGTTACAAGAGACTTGACGCCCGTGCGGCATGGAGCCTAACTTGACGCTCGAGCCAGTGCCGTCCCTATCGCGCCACCTTCCTCACGCCAGTTTGCCGAACACGCAGAACCCGGCCTCGCGCCCTGGAGGAATGCCGATGGGCTCCGAAACGCCCCGCTCGCTGCGACGCGCCTACGTGGAGTGGGTGGAGGAGCAGATCGAGGAGTTCAAGGAGCGGATTCCGCGCTCGCACCTGCTCGCCATTGCGGACGAGGTGGTGAACGAGCTGCGGATGAACCCCGAAGGGCAATACCAGCTCACCGAGCTGCTGCTGTGCAACGCCATGGACCGGCGCATCCTGCGGATGCTCAAGCTGCCGGGCTATCGCGCGTGGTGCGCGCAGCGCACGGCGGCCAGCGCGCCGCAGACGGTGATCAGCTTTCCGCTCCCCGAGCGCTTCGTCAGCACCCCCGTGGCCGCGCCGCGCATTGCGCTGGTGGCCGAAGAGGACGAGCCCGAGCGCCTGGCCTGTGTCGGCTGAACACAAAGGGAGCGCGTCTCACTGACACGGATTGACCGGCGGGACGAGCGGCCGCTCGCGCAAGCTGTTGCGCGGCGGCCGTTTGCGTTCCGTTGCGCGTTCGGTACGAGGGGTGCATCTTTCACCCTGCCCGAACGCGCCAGTGCGCGCGGGGCTTCTCTTATCGGTTGCACTCCCATGTTTCACGAAGAGCACTCCGCCGGCGAGCGTCCGGCGGTTTCCGCGGTAGGGATCGTGGTGCACGACCACGCGCCGGCCACCGGCGCGCCGCGCATTGCGTTCGTGTGGGGCGGCGAACAGGCCGCCACGCCTTCCCTGCCCTTTGGCCGCTGGAAGCCCGGCGCCCGCGCCGCGTAAAAAAACGCGCGGGTCCCGGCCCTGGGGAGCAGACGGCGGGTGAGCTGAACGCGGCTCACCCGCCGTTTTCGTCCGCAACCCTGGATCCTGAAAAAGAAAAAATCGTACAGAGGAACAGGGTCAGACAGAGAAAGCGAGCTGAAACATCATCTTGGTCCTCTGTCTGACTCTGTTCCTCTGTACCCTTGAAGGTTTTGTTTTCCCGGACTCGCTAGCAGAATACCGGGAAGAAGGAAGCGGGCGGACCGCCACCTCGGCGATCCGCCCGCTTTCTATACTCACGACCCGGAACGGCTCAGACCGCGTCGGACAGCGAGCTGAAGGTGAAGTCGCGCACCTTGAGGGCCGGCACCATCACCGCCTGGCCGGCGCCGTCCTCGGAGGCGTTCACCCGCACCGGCTCGCCCATCATGTCGATGTTGTTGAGCATGAAGATGGGCGACTCGTTCCAGCGCAGGTTCTTGACCGCCGACGTGATGCGGCCGTTCTCGACCAGGAACGTGCCGTCGCGGGTAAGGCCCGTGAACAGGATGGTGCGCGGGTCCACCGGACGGATGTACCACAGGCGCGTGACCAGCAGACCGCGGTCGGTGCTGCGGATCATGTCCTCGATGCTGCTGGTGCCGCCGCTCATGTGGTACGCCCCCGGAAAGCCCGTGGGCTGGCGGTTGTTGCGCTGCGCCCAGAACCGGTTGTACACCAGGTCGCTGAGCGTTCCGCCCCGGATCCAGGTGGTGGCGTTGTTGGGCAGCCCTTCGCCGGTAAAGGGAAGGGCGGCCGTGCGCGGGTCGGCCGGGTTGGTGGTGATGGTGACCCGCTCGTCCAGGAACTTTTCGCCGATCTTGTTGCCGCCGCCCTGCTTGCTGAAGAACGAGCGGCCCTCGTCGGCGTTGCGGGCGTTCATGGAGCCCACCATCAGCCCCACCATGCTGGCCACCGCCGTGGGCTCCAGGATCACCGTCCACTCGCCCGGCTCCACCGCGCGCGGGTTGCGCGAAAGCTCGGCCTTGCGGATGGCCCGCTCGCCCAGCTCGGCGAAGTTCAGCTTGCTGAAGTCGTTCTCGCCGCCGCCGGCCCAGCCCGAGCCGGTGCCGTCGGGCGTGCGCACGGTGGTGGTGAAGCTGACCCCCGTGGCGCGCGCGTAGGCGAACAGCCCCTTCTTGGTGGCCACCGCCGTGGACCCCGCGAAGTGCGTCAGGAACCCGGTGCTCATCAGGCTCTGCCGCGCGGCGGGAACGGTGATCTGCATCACGGCCCGCGCGCGCTCTTCGGGCGACAGGTTGGCCGTGGACTCGTAGAACGGCTCCACCGGCAGGTACTGCTGCTGCGACAGCTCGCCCAGGTACTCGGGGTCCTCGGGCACCAGGCGCGCCAGGCGCTCGGAGGTCTGCACCACCTGGCGCAGCGACTCGTCGTCGAAGCGGTTGGTGGTGGCCGACGCCGTCTTCTTGCCGAAGGCGCTGGTCACGGTGACGCTGGCGTCGTACGTGTCGCCTGCCGTCGACACCTGGTTCACCGCGAAGCGGGTGTTCCCCTCGGTGCCGGTGTTCAGGTTCACGCGCGCCTCGTCGGCCGTGCTGAACGAAAGGATCTTCTGGGCCAGCGCCTCGGAGTCCGCGCGCGAAAGGTAACGATTGTCAGGCATCGGTCAGGCTCTCCGGCCGGTGTTGATGACGTTGACGCCGCGGAAGCGCGCCGCGGGGCAGCCGTGCGAGACGGCGTTGCTCTGCGCGGGCTGGCCCTTGCCGTCGTTGAACGATCCGCCCACGAAGTAGGTGCTGGGACCGCCGATCATGTCCATCCCGTTCCAGAACTCGGGCGTGCGCATCTGGTACGCCACGTCCTTCAGGGGGCCGGTGATGCGGCCGTTCCGGATCTCCTTGAACACCTGCCCGCCGAACTGGGCGTTGTAGCGCTGCTGGTCGATGCTGAACGAGCCGTCGCCGTCGATCAGGATGCCGTTCTCGATCCCCGACACCAGCTCCTCGACGCTCACGTCGCGCTCGGCGTTGGGAAGCAGGTTCACGTTGGGCATGCGCTGGAACTGCACCACGTCCCAGCTTTCGGCGTAGCTGTTGCCGTGGCTGCGCACCGGCTTGCCGCTCTGGCGGTACCAGTCGGCCAGCATGGGCGCCTGCTCGCGGGTGGTCTGCAGGTCGTTCAGCACGCCTTCCTTGACGATCAGGTACTCGTCGGGCTTGACCCCCTCGTCGTCCCAGCCGATGGACGACAGGCCGCCCGGCGACGAGCGCTCGCCCTGGATGTTCATGAAGCTCTGCCCGTAGCGGAACTTGCCCAGGAAGTTCTCGATGGGGTAGATGAACGAGGTGCCGGCGTAGTTGGCCTCGTACCCCATGATGCGGTCCAGCTCGGTGGGGTGCGCGATGGACTCGTGGATGGTGAGCCACAGGTGCGTGGGCAGCAGCACCAGGTCGTAGCGGCCCGGCTCCACCGGCTTGGCGCTCAGCTTGGCCACGGCCTCCTCGGCCCAGCGGGGGGCGTTCTCCACCAGCCGCGCGTCGCGCACGTGCTCGTAGCCCATGGCGCGCGGGGCCACGTCGGTGCTCTGCCGGGTCTGGAAGTCGCTGCCGTCCGGCGCCACCGCGGTAATGTTCATCAGCGGGTACGACCGGTAGATGGTCTGCTCGATGTACGAGCCGTCGGTGCTGGCGAAGGTCTTGCCCAGCCGCACCGAGAACATCACCGAGTTCACGAACCGCGCGCCCTGCACGCCCATGGCCGCGGCGTTGGCGCGCAGCAGCAGGTCCACCTTTTCTTCGATGGGAACGTCGAAGGGGTCGATCTCCACCGGCGACGACCACTTGCCGTCGGGAACGCGCTCCACCGGGGCCAGGTCAAGCGGGGCCTGGCGGGCGGCGGCGTTGGCGCGGGCCTGGGCCACGGCCTTCTGCGCCACGCGCACCACCTCGTCGGCGTTCAGGTCGCGGCTGGCGGCAAAGCCCCACGACCCGTTGGCCACCACGCGAATGCCGAAGCCGTACGTCTCGGCGTCGTTGAAAAAGGTGATCTGCCGCTCGCGGGTGCCCAGCGCCTGGCTGCGGTTGGCCGCCAGGCGAAAGTCGGCGTAGGTGGCGCCGGCGCTGCGGGCGGCGTCCAGGGCGCGCATGGCCAGTTCGCGGCTCACCGCGGCGTCCACCGGGTCCATTACCGCGGCACTGGCCAGCCTGGGCAGGATCGCCGAGCCTGCGCTCAGGCCGGCGGTGACCGCCGCGCCCTGCAGGAGGAAGTCTCTGCGCTTCATGGTACTCCGTTATGGAGGGTTGGGATGGGACTGCGGAAACTAGAACGAGCGTTCGTACAGCGCAACTCCGCGTCGGCGCGGCGGTTGCGTGGGGCCGGGCGGCATGAGCGCCCCTGACCTTTCCGTGGCGGTGGCCGGCGCCGGCCCCGCCGGGCTGGCCGCCGCCCTGCGCCTGCACGCCGCCGGCGCGTCCGTCACCGTCCTGGACGCCGCGCCCTTCGTGGGCGGGCGCACGCGCACGGAGCACGTGGACGGCGGGTGGCGCATCGACCCCGGCGTGCAGCTGTACGGATCCAGCTACGCGGCCTTCTTTGGCCTGCTGCGCGCCGCGGAGGCCGAGGCGCTGGCCCAGCGCTCGCCCGGGCGCGACGCGCTGTGGCGAAAGGGCCGCGCGCACGAGGTGGTCTACGGCTCGCCGGCCAGCATGCTGGCCTCCGGCGCGCTCCCCCTGCAGCTCAAGCTGCGGATGGGCGCGCAGTACCTTCCCTACCTGCAGCGCCATTCCGCCGACCTGGACCTGTCTGCGCTGGAGCGCGCGGCCGCCGCGGGGCTGGACGCGGAGAGCATCGCGGCGTGGGGCCGGCGCGAGCTGGGCCGCGACTTCGTGGACCTGCTGGCGGCGCCGCTGCTCTCCACCCTGTACGGCACGCTTCCCGACGAGGCCAGCGCCGGCTTTTACCACGCCCTGGCGCGCCAGGGGCTGAGCCTGGAGGTGCGGGCCCTGCGCGGCGGCGCGGACGGCTTCTGCCGCGCGGCGGCGGACCGGCTGCGCGAAGGCGGCGCGTCCATCCACCTTTCCACCCCCGTGGACGCGGTGGATACGGCGGAGGGCGGGGTCCGGGTTTCGGCCGGCGGCGCGAGCCAGCGCTTCGACGCGGCGGTGGTGGCGCTCCCCGCGCCGGAAGCGCGGCGCGTTGCTAATTTTTTGACACCCGCGGCCGCGGAAACGTTGCACGGCGTGCGCGTTCGCCCGGCCGTCTCGCTGGCGCTGCTGCTGGACCGCCCCGCCGGGGTGCGCTGGTTCGGCCTGTCGTTCGCGCCGGGCGAGTCGCGCGCGGTGGCGGCGGTGTGCGTGCAGGAGAACAAGGTGGCCGGGCTGGTGCCGCCCGGCAAGGGCCTCGTGGTCGCCTTTGCGCAGCCGCACGCGGCCGAGCGGCTGCTGGGCGCCGGCGTGGACGACGCGCTGGCCCTGCTGCTTCCCGACGTGGCCCGCGTGCTGCCGGGCGTGGACCGCGCCGTCCTGCAGGCGCGCGTCTACGACTGGCGCCACGGATGGACAATCTTCGGCCCCGGATCGTTGGGCCGGCTTCCCGTGCTGCGCTCCGCCGCGTTCGAATCCGCCCCCGCCACCGTCCTTGCCGGCGACTGGCTCTACTCGCCCACCGTCGAGGGCGCCGTCACCTCCGGCCTGGCCGCCGCCGACCGCCTTCTCGCGCGCATCCGCTGATCCGTATCGCGTTCTGCCGGGCTGGGCGATGATCCTGAAAAAGAATAATCGTACATGAGGAACAAAGAATGATCGTACAGAGGAACAGAGTCAGACAGAGAAAGCGAGCTGAAATATCATCCTGGTTCCTCTGTCTGACTCTGTTCCTCTGTACGCCTAAAGGTGTCGTTTGCCCGGATTCGGCATGAGACCCTTCATCTCCGTCCGCAAACCGGATATTGAGCGGATCGACAGCATCCCATCCACCCGCGTGGGACGAAGCGTGCGGGCGCGGTTTCGATGCCCCCGCCGCCGGGCTAAGTTGTCGCGCTGACCGACATCACTTTCGCACTCCCGCACTCCCGCACTCCCGCACTTTCGCACTCCCGCACTTTTTTTCGATGGATTTTCCGGAGCTGTTCGACCCCGACCTGTGGTGCCCGCTCTCCGACCGCGCGCGCCGCGACCTGCTGGCCGCCGCGCTGCTGGATGCGCTGCAGGGCTCGCCGGGGGTGCGCGACACCCGCATCGAGGCGGGGACGGTGGACCGGCCGTACGACTACACCGCGGTGGTCGAGGCGGACGTCGGCAATTTGAAGACGCCGCTGTGGTCCGACGCCCGCGCCCGCATCTTCTGCGATCCCTCCATTCATTCGGCCAACCGCAGGCAGCTCGCCCCGGGGCTGGAGCTGCGCAAAGCGGCGGAGCGGCTGCGGACGCGGCTGGACGCGCGCTTTTCGCTGGAAACGCGCGGACTTACGCTGACGATGTCGCCCGAGCCGGGGGTGCAGCGCACCTGGACGGCGGAGCGCGCGCGCTTTCGCGACCGGACGGCGGTCTCGCGCGAAGACGTGATCGAAAAGGCGGCGGACGTGGACCTGCGCGACCTGCTGGCCCACTTCTACACCGGCCCCTCCCTGCGCGCCGTGGCGGACGACGGCACCGCCTTTCTTCTCCCCGCCGCGTCGGAGGAAGAGGGGCGGCTGGTGACGCTGTGCATCGCCTGCCACCGCTGGTCCGAGGGCGCCGAGGCAAAGTGTCCGGAGTGCGGCGGGCCCGTGGAGACGGTGCTCGCCGCGCGCCCCGCACGGAGGTAGGACATGTCACGCATTCGCAAGCTCGTTCGCCTGGCCCGGCTGGCCGCGCTGGAAGGCCCCGCGCCGCTGCGGCTGGCCCGTCGCGCCATCCGTGAGCACGCGGCGCTGCAGCGCACCTGGGAGCTGGCCGCGCTGGTGGCGATGGTGCGCCGGCAGCGGCCGCGGACGGTGCTGGAGATCGGCACGCACCGCGGCGGCACCCTCTTCTGCTGGGCCGCCGTGGCGGCACCGGATGCGCGCCTGGTGAGCGTGGACCTGCCCAACGAGCGCGAGGGGATCGGCACCACGGACCAGGACCGCGCGCGCTTTGCCGAGTTCCTGCGGCCCGGGCAGACGCTGGAGTGCCTCCGGGCCAATTCGCAGCTGCCCGAAACCCGCGACCGCGTGGTGGCCGCGCTGGGCGGCCGGCCGGTCGACTTCCTGTGGATCGACGCGGACCACCGGCTGCCGGGGGCGACGCTCGACTGGGAGCTGTACCGGCCCCTGGTGCGCCCCGGCGGGCTGATCGGCTTTCACGACATCCATCCCAACCCCGGCTTTCCCGACAACCAGGTGGACCGGCTGTGGGCGCAGATCCGGGGCGGGTTCCGCGTCCGGGAGTTCATCGACCAGGACCAGCCCGGCGGTGTGGGAATGGGCATCGGCGTCCTGGTGCAGCCCGGAAGCGACGATCCGGACGGGCGATGAGCGTTGCGCCGCGGCGCCGCGGAAAACGGCGCTGATGGAGACGCTGCGCCGTGGCTGAACCGCGGCGCGCGCCCGGACGCGGAGCAGATGGACGCACAGTTGCACGACACGGTGTGAGGCGGGCATCGCCCGCATGGCGCCAACCCCGGACGAATCCAGAACGATCCCGATGTCCATGGACGATACCCTTCCCGCCGGCGGCGCCACGCACCTGGAGTGCACCCGCTGCGGCGCGCGGTACGACGCCGAGGCGCCGCACCGGCTGTCGCCCTGCTGCGAAAAGCCGCTGTATCCGCGCTACGACCTGGCCGCCATCGGCGCGCGGCTCTCGCGCGGCGACCTGGCCGGGCGCTCGGCCGACCTGTGGCGCTACGCGGAGCTTCTCCCCGTGCGCGACCCCGCCAACGCGGTGCGCCTGGGCGAGGGGTGGACGCCCATGATCGACACGCCGCGGCTGGCGTCGCGCATCGGCGTGGCGCGGTGCTGGGTAAAGGACGAGGGGCAGAACCCCACCGCGTCGTTCAAGGCGCGCGGGCTGTGCATGGCCATCTCCCGCGCAAAGGAGCTGGGGATCACGGAGGTCGCGCTCCCCTCCGCCGGAAACGCGGGGAGCGCCACCGCCGCCTACGCCGCGGCGGCGGGGATGCGCGCGCACGTGGTGGTGCCGCGCGACACGCCGTTCCCCATCCTCGAGGAGATGCGCGCGCTGGGCGCCGACCTGGAGCTGTTCGACGGGCTGATCACCGACTGCGCCGCGCGGGTGGCCGAGGGCGCGCGCGAGCACGGCTGGTTCGACCTGTCGACGCTCAAGGAGCCGTACCGCGTCGAGGGCAAGAAGACGATGGGGTACGAGGTGGCCGAGCAGCTGGGGTGGCGGCTCCCCGACGTGATCGTCTACCCCACCGGCGGGGGCACCGGGCTGGTGGGGATGTGGAAGGCGTTCGACGAGATGGAGCGGCTGGGGTGGATCGGCTCGGCGCGGCCGCGGATGATCTCGGTGCAGGCCAGCGGGTGCGCGCCCATCGTCCGCGCGTGGGAGCAGGGGACGGAGCACGCGGAGCCCTGGGCGGGCGCCCACACGTACGCGTCCGGGCTGCGGGTGCCCAGGGCCGTGGGCGACTTTCTGATCCTGGACGCCGTCCGCCGCTCCGGCGGCGCCGCCATCGCCGTGGACGACGACGAGATGCGCGCGTGGACGCCGCTGGTGGGCGGCGACACGGGCATCTTCTGCGCGCCGGAAGGTGCCGCCACCGCCGTCGCCGCCGCCCGCCTGCGCCAGTCCGGCGCCATCCGCCCCGACGACGAGGTGGTGCTCTTCAACACCGGCAGCGGGCTGAAGTACGTCGTCTGAACGCGAGGGCTTGACGGGAGCGCCGGAATGGATGATCGTAAGGAGTGGCCGGTTTGCTCCAGCGAAAGAGAGGTTGGCATGACCGAGATGCTGCAGCGCGCGTTCGAACTGGCCTCACGGCTGCCTGATGAGGAGCAGGACGCGCTCGCCGTCCATGTGATGGAAGAAATCCAGGCTGCAGGCGAGGATCCCTTCGCCGAGACGCTCGAGACGTTTCTCGGGGATTCTCTGCGCCGGCCTTCTGCCACGCCCGAAGAGATGGCGGAGTTGCGGGAGATGGCGAAGAAGGAGCCCGGCATCGCGGCGGCTCTTCGCCTTGCTGAGCAGGGAGGGCTCGACGTCGAGACGATCCTCGCGGTCCGCAACGCCGGATGATCCTGGCGGATACTTCCATCCTGATCGAATTCGCGCGAAAGCCGACGTTGCCGGTTGCGCGCGTCGTGGTTTCCGGGCGGCCCGCCGTATGTGGTGTGGTGGTGGCCGAGATGTACACGGGAGATCGGGGAGGAGCCCAGCGCGCCGACGTCGAAGCAACGCTGCGGCTGTTCGGGCGCGTTCCCATCGATGAGCCGGTATGGGAGCTCACGGGGCGCATTCTGGGTGCGATGGCCCGCCGGGGAACCAAGATCAAGTTTCCCGATGCCGTGATCGCCGCTACCGCCATCTACCACAAGCTCCCTCTCTGGACTCGCGATGCACATTTCACGTGGGTGCAGGCGGTGTTCCCCGAACTGACCCTCTTCGACGAATCCAGCGCCTGACGGCCGGTCCCGGATTTGCCACGGGAGCGGCGGCGGATCGCTTCGTTATGGATGGACGTTTCGGACTCGGAGGAGAAAGACCGTGACCGAAGTCGCCCGGCCTGGCGGACGCAGGCGGTACGGATTGGCGGGCATTCCCTGGTGGATGCTGGCGCTGCTCCCCGTCATCTTTGCGGGGGGCATTGCCCTGGCGCGCACCTCGTCCAGCGTGCCGGCCAGCTTTGGGCCGCGCGCGGGGGTCCCCGACTCCCTGCGCGAGCTGCGCGTGCCCACCCCCAAGACGCCGCAGCTGCTGAACGCCACCTACCTGCGCCGCGCGGTGGAGAAGGTGGACTCGTCGGAGCTGGTCATCCAGTCGCTGGCCGACCGCTACCACATCACCCGGACCATGGCCCGCA
Organism: Longimicrobium sp.; assembly: GCF_036399255.1. Lineage (GTDB taxonomy): Bacteria > Gemmatimonadota > Gemmatimonadetes > Longimicrobiales > Longimicrobiaceae > Longimicrobium. Next base: position 42,252 of record NZ_DASWNM010000077.1, on the reverse strand, counting down.
TGGTCCACGACGCCGCCGTGGAGGTGGGGCTGGACCCGGAGCTGGGATTCCGCCTGGTGCGGGTGGAGAGCGTGTTCGACCCGGACGCCATCGGCGCGGGGGGCGCCACCGGGCTGGTGCAGATGATGCCCGGCACGGCGCGCGACATCGACCCCAAGATCGACACGCGCAAGGAGCTCATCGACCCGCACACCAACATGCGGCTGGGCTTTGGCTACCTGCGCGAGATGATCGAGCGGTACGAGGAGCACGGCGCCGACGCGGTGCGGCTGGGCGTGATCGCCTACAACCGCGGCGAGATCGCCGTGGACCGCGCCCTGCGCCGCGGCGCCGATCCCGAGAACGGCTACGGCCGCCGCATCCTGGGCCCCCGCGCCCACGGCGGACGCGAATACCAGGGCAAAGGCATCATCCCCCTCCCCCCCGGCGCCGAAAAGGATGGCGACGCGGAGGGCGAAGACGGAAGCTGACGTCCGCCTCAGCGAGTGCCGCTACCCCATCACCGCAATTGACTTCCTGAGTGGGTGTTGACAAACCTCCCAGCGTGATTGACTTCCTGAGGGAGGCGCCGCCCCGCAACTCGCTTGTACACTGCACCCTGGCGCCGACCGAAGGACCTCGCCAGCAGAACGACGGGGCTGGTCCCGCGGCATTGAAGCCGGCCCCGCATCGCCGGAGAGCAGGTCCTTCGGTCGCGCGCAGGCCGTTGTGTGGAATCGGGTTACACGTGGTGCGCTCCCTCAGGAAGTCACCGCTCTGTTGCGATCCGAGATGTCCAGCAAACCTCTGGGCAACGCTGAAAGGGCCGGACGCCATCGCGGCGCCCGGCCTATTCCATCTCTGGGAAATGCCCGCCCATATCCATACTGGATTCCGACAAAATTGTCATTCTGAGGGAGGCGCCGCGCGGTGCTCTCCTTTCGCCCGGTAGCATGGCGCCGACCGAAGAATCTTTGTCCGCAACGGCAGGATCTTTCCGTCACGCGGGGTTCCCGGGCGATGCCCGGGAAGGGTTCCGCGCGAGGGGCGGGAGATTCTTCGGTCGCGCCACTGGCTCCGCGGCTTTTCCGCCAGTGTGGGGCGGGCGCTCTCTCAGAATGACAGGTATTTTTCCGGATTCAGTATCAGCCGTTGCGGCGGGGGCCGGAGGGGGTGGCGCGCTCAATGGCCTGCTTGAGCGAGCTTACCCGTGCCGCCACGTGCGACCGCTCGGGGAGCGCGGCGGAGAGCGCCGTCAGGACGTCCGCGGCGCGGTCGGCGACGGTGCTGGCGCGGCACTCGATGGCCCGCTGCTGGATCTGCCGGGCGAGCGCGCGGGCCCGGCCCTTCTCCGGCTCGGCGACGAACAGGCCGCTGTTCCGCTCCGGCGCGCGAACCAGGTTCTCCAGGCGGTATGCGTCGGATTCCATCTGCAGGCACGCCTCGTCACGGTACGGAGGCGCATCGTCGTAGTCATCCCTGGGGCGGTCGTCCCACCCGCCGCCGGGGCGCCGGCCGGGACGGCCTTCATCGTACCACCCGTCTTCCTCATACGGGTGCACCAGCGCCATGTAGACGATGGCGGTGGCCTGCGCGCGGCTGAGCGTGCGGCGTCCGCCCTGCACGCCCAGAAGCTCGGCCCAGGTGTCCTGAATGGCTTCCACCTGCCGCTGGGTCAGGCGGTTGGGTCGAAAGCCGTAGTGGCGCACGGCCTGGTTGATGAGCTGCTCGCTGCGGCTGCCCTGCCAGCGTGCAACGCCGGCCTGCGCGTGTGCGTCGGCGGCCGTCGAAAGGGCGAGTGCAAGCGCCGCGAAGGCGAGGATCTTTCGGATGCGGATCATGGGTGTGTCTCGTGGCAAGGAGTTTGGCCGATGGGAGATCGCGGAAGATCGTCCGGCGGGTCGCTCCCCAGGATGGCAACCGCGGCGCCTCCGCCGCCGATCCTGCACAAGATGATGTAATCAAATCAGATAGGTGGAATCAACACCGCGACGGCGCGTCCCTCATCGTCCACATAAGGGGACACTTCGAGTGACGCGCCCCGACGCGAGGTTCGCGGGATGGCGCGCATCATCCGTATGTTCCGTGTACCGGCTTTCCGGCTTTGTCGGGGTCTGCGGTAGCCGCGGGGCTGGCGCGGGCTGCCGCGTCGGCGCTCCAGCAGTCAGAAGGTAGATTCCTCGGCCCCGCGGCTGCGGCGCGGGCGGAGGGGCGCGGGGTGGATGGGCCTCGGAATGACAGGGCCCGGAGTGGTATCTACAGACAGAGAGTCGAGATGAGCGAATCATCCACATCGCCGGATGCGGGGCTGCGGGAGCGGCTGGAGCGGGCGGCGGAGGGGCTTACGTACGGCAGCGAGTCGGACCGGCCCTTCGAGTTCTTCTTTCTTCCCGGCGGCGGCGAGCGGGCGCCGGGGGCGGAGGCGTTCGGCCGGCTGATCGGGGCCGAGGGGCGGGTGGAGGAGCGGGACCTGGACGACTTCTTCATGCGGCACGCGGAAACCAGCGATCCGTACGACACGGAGGCACAGGCGCTGCGCCCCCGGTACGAGGCGCTGCGCGAGCTGCTGCGGACGGAGCTGCGGGGCACCACCGTGTATCGAACGGGGCGCATCGAGGTGCAGTGCTACGTGGTGGGCGGCGATGGGCGGGGGAACCTGGCGGGGGTGCGGACGGTGGCCATCGAGACGTGACGGATGGGCGCGTAAGGCACGGTCCCTGCTACACATCCGTGACGCGGCCGACCCCGGAAAGCCTTGACCGCAGGTGTCTGATAAGGTAAGTTTCAGTGTTCTCCCGCGGTACCTGCGCCCTCCCCTGACCCGAGGGCGCGTTCCTTTTTCCGGAACCCTCCCCACATGAACCATATCACGATGCGCGGCCTGGGTGCCGTTGCGCTTGGATTGGTGCTGGCGGCATGCAGCAGCGACCAGGTGACGGACGCGGCCAGCACGGGCGCACGCCTGGACCTGCAGGCCACGGCCGTTTCTCCGCTGGTGATCAACGAGATCATGCCCAACCCCGCCGGGGTCGACGACACCCTGGGTGAGTGGTTCGAAGTCTACAACACCGGTACCGCGGCGATCGACCTGCAGAACTACATCATCGCGTCGAACAACGACGCGGTGCACGTCATCAACCAGAGCGTGGTGGTGCCGGCCGGCGGCTACGCGGTCATCGCCCGCAGCGGCGACGCCACGAAGAACGGCGGCGTCACGGCGAACTACTCGTACGCCCACCAGCAGTTCAACCTGAACAACAGCGCCACCGACTGGCTGGCCCTGCGCGACCCCTCCGGCGCCTCGCTGGACTCGGTGAGCTGGGGCACCGCGTCGCCCCCGACGGGCGCGTCGCGCGGCCTGAAGGACCCGGCGCTGGACAACCTGGTGATGAGCGGCGCCAACTGGGCCACGCAGACCACCGTGTACGGCCTGGGCGACAAGGGCACGCCGGGCGCCGCGAACGACGGCGCCACCGCGCCCCCCCCGCCGCCGCCCCCCGTGGGCGGGACCGGCAACGTGGTGATCAACGAGGTGCTGGCGGACCCCCGCGCGGTGCTCGACGCCGCCGGCGAGTGGTTCGAGGTGCACAACCGCGCCACCACGCCGGTTGACCTGGCGGGCTGGACCATCGCCTCGGGGAACGACGTATCGCACACCATCGCCGGCAGCGTGGTGATCCCGGCCGGCGGCTTTGCGGTGCTGGGGCGCAACGGCGTGACGACCACCAACGGCGGCGTGACGGTGACCTACGTGTACGCCGGCGCCACCACGCTGAACCTGGGCAACGGCACCGACTGGCTGGCGCTGCGCGACGGCGCGGGCGCCACGCTGGACTCGGTGGCGTGGACCAGCGTGACCGCGGGCACCGCGCGGGCGCTGATCGACCCGGCCAGCGACAACGTGAGCATGAACGGCACCGCCTGGACCAACTGCACCGTGCCCTTCGGCGCGGGCGACCTGGGCACGCCGGGCGCGGCGAACAGCGGGTGCACGGGCGGCGGTGGCGGCGGCTCGGTGAGCCTGAGCATCAACGCCCCGCGCCAGATCCCCGTGGGCTACACCAAGCCGGCGTTCCCCACGGCGCGCAACTCGGCGGGGCAGGTGGTCACGGACGTCACCTACACCTGGACCAGCTCCAACCCGTCGGTGGCGGCGGTGGACTCGCTGGGCTACATCAACGGCCTGGGCACGGGCACGGCCACCATCACGGCCACGGCCAGCAACGGCGCCTCGGGAAGCGCGTCCATCGAGATCCTGCCGGCCGACGTGCCGACCCCCTCGGTGTACCGCAACCACGTGGAGTTCGGCACGCCGGACGGCGCCACGGGCGTCCTGGTGAACCGGCGCGAGTACGTCTCGTCGTACAGCGAGACCCGCGGCGCGCCCAGCTGGGTGTCGTGGAACATCAACGCCACGCAGTTCGGCGCGGCGCCGCGCTGCGACTGCTTCACGGCCGACCAGACGCTGCCGTCGAACGTGTACAGGGTGGTGGACTTCAACTACCGCAACGGCGGGTACGACCGCGGCCACATGGTGCAGTCGGAAAGCCGCACGGCGACGTTCCAGGAGAACGCGGCCACCTTCCTGATGACCAACATCGTCCCGCAGGCCGGTGAGAACAACCAGGGCCCGTGGGTGCAGTTCGAGAACCACCTGAACGACCTGGCCCGCCAGCAGGGCAAGGAGATCTACGTGGTGGCCGGCGGCGAGTACACGGCCAGCCCCGCCACGCTCAAGAACGAGGGCCGGGTGCAGATTCCCGCCTTTACCTGGAAGGTGGCGGTGATCGTGGACGGCGGCGAGGGGCTGGACGACGTGCACGGCACGGGCGACCTGCAGGTCATCGCCATCCGCATGCCCAACGACACGGCCACGGCGCGCGGCATTCGCAACAACCCGTGGACGATGTACGAGACCACGGTGGACGACGTCGAGGCGCGCACGGGCTACGACCTGCTGGACGCGCTCCCCAACGGCATCGAGCGCATCGTGGAGAGCAAGGACCGCGCGCCGGTGGCGGCCACGGACGGCCCGTACGTGGGCATCGAGGGCTCGGCGGTGCTGCTGAGCGCCGCGGCGAGCAGCGATCCGGACGGCGACGCGCTGACGTACGCGTGGAGCTTCGGCGACGGCGCCGAGGGGACGGGCGCCACGCCCAGCCACGTGTACGCCGACAACGGCAACTACCAGGTTCGGGTGATCGCCACGGATCCGTACGGCGCGGCCGACACGGCCACCACCACGGTGACGGTGATGAACGCGGCGCCGTCGGTGGCGGCGTTCGCGGGCGGCCAGCTGCTGCAGGGCGAGACGTACGCGTCGGCGGGCACGTTCGCCGACCCGGGCGCCGACGAGTGGACGGCCACGGTGGACTACGGCGACGGGGCCGGCGCGCGCCCGCTGGCGCTGGACGGCAGCGGCTTCGTGCTCTCGCACCGCTACACGTCGGCCGGCACCTTTACGGTGACGGTGCGCGTGACGGACGACGACGGCGCCGAGGGCGTGCGCACGGCGACCGTGACGGTGCAGTCGCCGGCGCAGGCGGTGGGCGGCGTGGCCGGCGCGGTGGACGCGCTGGTGGCCAACGGCTCCATCAGCCGCGGCAACGGCAACTCGCTGAACGCCAAGCTGCGCGCGGCCGAGGCGTCGCTGGGGCGCGGCCAGGGCCACGTGGCGGTGAACCAGCTCAACGCGTTCGTCAACGAGGTCGAGGCGATGGCGGCCTCGGGCCGGCTCTCGGCCACGGACGCGGCGCGGCTGACGGCGGCGGCGCAGCGGGTCATCGGCAGCATCGAAAGCCTCTGATCCACCCCACGGCGGGGTGACGGAGAGCGGGGCCGCATCCACACGGATGCGGCCCCGTTCGCTTTGTTTACGCTGTCCAGCATTGGCGTGTTTTGACGATGCTGAACGCGCCTCTTGTTAAGCCGCCTCCGGGGCCGTAGACTGGAGAGTGTAACAACTATCGATTTATACGGTTTGGACGCTGGCCGGACGGCCGGCGCCATGGGGAGGTGACGCGTGCCTCCGCCTAGCCCGCACGTGCCCCTCGAGGCCATCCGGGAGGCGGCGCGCCGCGCCGTCGCCGAAATCTCCCTGCGGGCGGTGGCGCGCAGCATCCCGATGAGCCCCATGGGCTTGCAGCACTTCGTCAACGGGACGCGGCCGTACCGCTCTACCCTGCGCAAGCTCACAGCGTGGTACGTGAACCGGGGCGCCAGCCGGGGAGAGTTCTCGGAGGAAACAGCGCAGGCCGCGCTCGCCATCCTGCTGGACGGCATCCCCGAGGGTCAGCAGGCCGACGCCCGCGCCGCCCTGCTGGACCGTCTCACCAAGCTGCACGAGGACGCGAACACGGAGGTGCCGGCCTGGCTGGCCCGCCTGCGCGCCGGCGAGCCGCCCGATCCGGGGCCGGGTAGCGCGGGCTGAGCCTCCCTCCGGCGTCCGCTGATTCAGGCGCCGGCGGATCCGCACTCCGCAGACTCCCCGATCGCTCCGGGGCATCCACTCAGGGTGCTCCGGAGCGTTTTCGCGCGCCCACACCCCGCGATCGACTCCGCCTCCGCTTCGTGGGGCCGCTCAGCCTCCCATCTACACAGGCGTCTGGGCAACGGAGAGGATTCTGCACCCGTGGCAGAAGCACCACTCATCTGGGCCCTCGGTTGCGCCCGCCGCCCCCATCCAGCCAGCGTTGGCTCCGCATTGCCCCCAGGCACCTCCACCCCCTTCCGCACACTCCGTTTACTTCATAGCCTTTCGCGTCCACTCCCACGCCACGCCTGTCGATCACGCATTTCTGTAGGGGGGTACGCGTGGGACTTGTGTTCATGTCGAATATGACATAGGTTACCATGCAACCTGAGCGAAAGCCGCTGGTGTGGCTGCACGGAGAGGTAAAGTCGCCACCATTCTCCGCGGCGGCACGGATCGAGGCAGGAGAACTGCTTCAACGCCTTCAACTTGGCAGGATGCTGGGCCTGCCCCACTCACGGCCCATGCCCAGCATTGGACCGCATTGTCATGAACTGCGAATCGTGGACGAGGACAGGAACTGGCGCATCGTCTATCGGATCGATCCCGGTGCGATCCTGATTGCCGAGGTGTTCCGCAAGACGACCGTGGCCACTCCACACCGCGTCATCGACGCCTGCAAGCGTCGTTTTCGCCGGTATGACGAAACCAAACGAGGTGAGCGATGAATGAGAGCGAGCGCAAGCGGCTGGAAGCGGACGGTTGGAAAATTGGAGACACCCAGGAGTTTCTGGGCCTCTCGGACGAAGAGATGGCTTACATCGATCTGCGTATCGCGCTGAGCGACGCAATCCGGGCGCGTCGCACGGAGGGCGGCGTCACGCAGGCGGCGCTGGCGGCCAGGCTGGGGTCCAGCCAGTCACGCGTGGCCAAGATGGAGGCGCGCGATCCGTCCGTGTCGCTGGACCTGCTGGTCCGCGCGCTGCTGGCAACCGGCGCCACCGTGCTCGACATCGCGGAGGCCATCGCGCCGGAGCGCCGTGCCGCCTGATCGGCGGCGCGGGACCGGTCCGCTCCGGGGCCGGGTGGCGACGTGCCTCCGGCCTCACGCACCCTTCTGGATTCGGAATGAGCCACCCCCTGCTGGCTTCGGCCCTCCTGGCCTGCTCCCTGGCGGCGGCCGTGCTGGCGCCCGCCGAGTGCTCGGCCCAGAGCCCCGCCGACACCCTTCCTCCCGACGCCTACGTACAGGACTTCGATGCGCTGTGGCAGGAAGTCCGTGACGGCTACGCCTACCTGGACGGCTCGCGCACGGACTGGGACCGCGTCCGCGCGCTGTACCGGCCGCGCGCGGCGCAGGCGCGCGGCCGGCGGGAGTTCCTGGGCGTGCTGGAGGAGGTTGTTCGTGAGCTGTACGATCCGCACGCCCACGTGGGCGCCAACACCGCGGCGTCGCCGCGGATGGTGCCGAGCGGCACCGACGTCTGGGCCGAGTGGCGGCAGTCGCGCGCCGTCATCACCGACGTCCGCGCGGGGTCGCGGGCCGAGCGGGCCGGCGTGCGGGCGGGACAGGAGGTGACCTCCATCGGCGGCCGGCCCGTGGACGAAGCGGCCGCCGAGTACCTGCCCCGCACCCTCTCCGCGCCCGATCCCGCGGCGAACGACTTTGCGCTGCGGGCGGCGCTGGCGGGCCGGCACGACGCGCCGGTGCGGCTGGAGCTGGCGGACGAGAACGGAGTGCCGGCGACGGCGGAGTTTCAGCCGGGCGTGTACGACCGCCCGGAGGCGCCGCTTACGGCCGAGCGGCTGGACGGCGGGATCGGCTACGTCCGCATCCACAACTCTCTGGGCGACACACGCCTGGTCGCGGCGTGGGACTCGGCGCTCGCGGCGCTGCGCGACACGCGGGGGCTGGTGCTGGACCTGCGCGACACGCCAGGCGGCGGAAACACCACCGTCGCCCGCGGCATCCTGGGGCGGCTGATCGCGGAGGAGCGCCCGTACCAGCGCCACGAGCTCGCGGCGGAAGAACGGCGGCACGGCATCCGCCGCATCTGGGTGGAGCACGCCGCCCCCCGCGGACCCTTTACGTACACGCGGCCGGTGGTGGTGCTGGTGGGCCGATGGACCGCAAGCATGGGCGAGGGGCTGGCGATCGGGCTGGACGGCATGCGCCGGGCGCAGATCGTCGGAACACCGATGGCGCGGCTGCAGGGCGCCCTGTACGACGTGGTCCTGCCGCGCACGCGGTTCACGGTGCGCATTCCGGCGGAGCGGCTGTACCACGTGGACGGCACGCCCCGCGAGGCGTGGTCGCCCGGAATCCGCCCTGACCCACCCCGCCACCCCGGCGACGACCCCGCCCTCGCGGCCGCGCTGGAGATCCTCCGGGCGCGCTGACTTCCTGGTGCCCGGTGCAGAGAAACGGAGGCGCGGGAGCGACGGCGCTTCCGTGCCTCCCCGCGTACGGAGCCGATCCCTGCCGATGCGGCGATCCACGCGGCGCACGGGCGGCGGCCTGCCGCGCGGCGACTTGTGTTTGCACCCGGGCAGTCCTATTCTCAACCCCCGCCATGGACGGCGTCCAGCCCGTGATTTTCATCCGCCAAACCGCGGTTTTCACCATCTCCCGACAATGACCAGAGCCCCACGCTTTCCTGCGCCGCGCCGGCTGGCGTACGCGCTGCTGCTGGCCGCGCTCCCCGTCCGCGCGCAGGAGTTTCGCCCGGCCGCGACGTTCGTGCAGATCAACGACGTGTACCGCATCGATCCCGTGGAGAACGGGGCCGTGGGCGGGCTGGGACGCGTGCTGACGGTGGCGGAGCGCGCGCGACGGGCCACGGGCGCGACGGTGCGCATCCTCCATGCGGGCGACTTCATCGCGCCGTCGCTGGAGAGCCGGTACTTCGAGGGGCAGCAGATGATCGACGCGCTCAACTTCCTCCATGCGCGCGCGCCGGTGATCGCCGTTCCGGGCAACCACGAGTTCGACGAGCGGCGGCCGGGGATGCTGGCCAACGCCATCAAGGCGTCGCGCTTTCCCTGGCTGGCCGGCAACGTCCGCCTGAACACGGGCGACGCAGAGGCCGACCGCCGCCTGGGCACGGACACGGTGATCGAATCCGGCGGCATGCGGATCGGCATCTTTACCCTCACCTTCCTCGACTCTCCCCGCGAGTACGCGGCGTGGGACACGACGTACGTGGCGCTGGCGGAGCGGCAGATCCAGGCGCTGGAGGCGCGGCGCGTGGACGCCATCGTCGGGCTGACGCACCTCGATCTGGGCTACGACCGGCAGATCGCGGCGCTGCGCGCCACCCATCCAAAACTGCTGTGGATCGCGGGCGGGCACGAGCACTTTCTCATCCACCACCCGCTGACGGACAGCACCGCGGCCATCACCAAGGGCGACAGCAACGCGCGGCGCATCTGGCAGGTGGTGGTGGGGCGGCGCGGCGGCCAGCCGGCGCTGCGGGCGGACTCCATCCCCCTGGACGCGTCGGTGGCGGTGGACCCCGCGTACGCGCGCGACGTGCAGCAGAAGTGGGCCGCGCGGATGCGGGAGAAGGTGCCCTTCTTCGACCAGGTGATCGGGCGCAGCACCACGCGGATGGATGCGTCGGAAGAGGCGGTGCGCAACCAGGAGAGCGCCTGGGGCAGCTGGCTGGCGGACCAGATGCGCACCGCCTTTCCCACCATCCCGGCGGACGTGGCGGTGCTGAACGGCGGCGCCATCCGCATCGACGACGCGCTGCAGGGCGAGATTCGCTGGGAGCACCTGGCGCGCACCTTCGGCTTTCCCACGCGGGTGGGCTTGGTATGGCTGCGCGGGCGCGACCTGCGGGAAACGGTGCTGGAGCGCGGCGTGTCGGGCGGGCGCGGCGAGGGGCGCTTTCTACAGGTTTCCGGCCTGCGCTTCGCCTTCGACCGCAGCCGCCCGGCGAATCAGCGCGTGACCAGCGTCGAGATCCAGCGCGGCGCCGCGTGGGAGCCGCTGGACGACAACCGCGTGTACGTCGTGGCCGTGCCGGACTACCTGTTCAGCGGCGGCGACGGCTACCTGTTCCACAACCGCGCGCTGCTGAGCGTGCCCCCGGGCCCGGACGTGCGGCTGATGGCGTTCGACGCACTCTCCGCGGCGTACGCGAATGGACAGGCGATCGGGCCGGCGGCGGAGGGGCGCATCGTGGAGGCGGGCGTGCAGCGGTGAACGGGTGAACGGGTGAACGGGTGAACGGGTGAACGGGTGAACGGGTGAACGGGTGAACGGGTGAACGGGATGATCGAACTTCTGTTTGCTCTGTCAAGTTCCGAGCGAGTCTGAGATCCACGGACACACTTCAGGAGACGCTGCGTTGAGCGAAGCCGCATTCAACACCGCACCGGCGTTCGCGCCCAGCGAGCTGGTCATCCTCTTTGGCGACCGGTTCGTGCCGGAGGCGGGAATGCTGGGATTCAAGGAAGAGGTGCTCACCAGCGGCGTGAAGGTGGGCTCGCAGACGCTGATGGAAGCCGCGATGAAGGCGGCGCTCTACGCGGTGCACCGCTCCGGCGCGGCGCGGCTGGACGTGCGCGCCGGCAAGGCGATGTTCGGGCTGATGAACACGACGAAGGTGTTCCTGCTGCCGGGATCGGGGACGGCGTCGTTCCCGGCGGGGACGCTGGAGTCGGCGCTGGTAGAGGCGGCCGCGCTGGAGCAGGAGGTGGTGGACGTGCTCTCGCACTTCATCGGCGAAGAGGTGAGCAACCCGCCGCAGCGCGCGCTGGGGCTGATGAAGCGCGGGATGTCGGAGCGGGGGCTGCTGGAGGCGCAGATGAAGACGACGATGATGGTGTTCACCACCATCGACTACGTGCTGCCGGCCGCCACCCGCGCCGCGGCGCAGGCGCAGCCGCTTGAGCCGGTGCAGCACCTTCTGCGTGAGGCGGAGCAGCGCGAGCCGGAGCTGGACAGGGCGGTGCAGAAGGCGATCGACGCGGCGCGCGTCCGCATGACGGAAAGCCGCGACTGACGCCGGACCACACATCACACGGGAACCACGCCGGAAGGACGAACGCACATGAAGCAGTATCTGGTGGTTCTGGGAATCGTGGGCGCGATCACGGCGGGAATCGTGTTCTTCGTGCTGAAGGGCAGCGCCGCCGACAGCAAGCGGCAGTCGGCCGAGGCGCCGGCCATCGGGTTCGTGGCCACGCCCACGCGGTGGAACGACGGCGAGGACGACCAGGACGGGCACACGCTCACCTTCTCGTTCGTGGACGCGGCCAACGGCGTGCACGCGCAGACCATGGAGCGGATCTCGTGGTACGACAGCGCCAAGACGTACAAGGTGTGCTACAACCCGCAGGACGCGAAGGACTGGAAGCTGTACCCGGCGGAGCACGTCTGCGGCAGTTGAAGTGGAGTGCGTTAGTGCGGGAGTGCGGGAGTGCGGGAGTGCGGGAGTGCGGGAGTGCGGGAGGAAGTTGAAACAGCGGGCGCGCTTCGCGCGGGGCCCTCACCCGCGGCCTGAAGAGCCGCACCCTCCCGCAAGCGGAGAGGGATACACGGTACGGGCCGCGGTTCGCTTCGATTGGGCGCGAGGGACGGTGCGTCTCGCTGTCCACAAAGCGGCACGAGACTACGCCGCGAACACAGGAGTGTCATTCCGAGGGAGCGCCGCGCTGGACCATCCCGCACATCCGCGCCCAGCGCGCGACTGAGGAATCTACCGTCGGCTGCTCGTGGCGCTTCGACGCACATCGCACGCGCGGTGGCGAGCCCTGGCGACCGGGCATTGTCGGACTTCCTCGTGGCCGCGGCTTGGGTGCGGGCTGCCGCGTCGGAGTTCGAGGAGGCGGAGAGTAGATTCCTCGACCCTGCAATCTGCGGCGCGAGAAGCGGATCTGGAGTGGCCGGGCCTCGGAATGACAGTCCCGGGTGATCACAGGGTGCCGGGCTCGCCCCTTCACCCCTTCACCCCTTCACCCCTTCACCCGCCCCCCGGCGCGCCTCTTGCCTCTGCCGCGCGCGTAAAAACTCAACTCACGACAGAGCCAAACAATGGGCATCCGGCACTGGATCAGGAAACGGATGGCGGAGGACGCGGAGAACGGCGACGAGTCGCCGCCGCACGGCTCCATCATCAACGCCATCTTCGGGCGCGAGCCGCCCACGCTGCACGCGCTGGGCGAGTACGACCAGAAGACGTATCCCGGCGAGCTGGAGGAGCTGCTGCGCCGGCGCGCCGAGGTGGCCAACGAGCTGATGGAGATGGACCTCACCAATCGCACCTCCCGCATCGAGGCCATCCCCCAGCTGCAGCAGCTGCTCCGCACGTACCCGCATCCGCTGGCGTACGAGACGCTGATCAACGCGTACGTGGACGCGGCGCGCTGGGACGAGGCGCGCGGCGCCGCATTCGCCGCCCGCGAGCGGCGGACGCAGGTGGCGCGCTCGCCCTACCTGGAGATCCGCTGCGAGATCGACCGGCTGAACGAGTGGTCGCCGGACGAGATCGAGCTGCTGCGCCAGGAGCGCGAGGGAGCGGCGCCCGCCGCGGGCTGACCACAGCCCGTCCGGCCCCGCTCCATCGAACGATCGAACCCCGCCACGCACGGATGGACGCGCGTGGCGGGGTACGTTTTTTCTCCATATCTGCAAAACCCTTGCATCCGTGCGGTCCGTGGGCGTATCGTGAGCGGCATTCACATTCTGCCGATCCACACTCCGTCCGGATGGCCCGCACGACCGCTCCTCCGTGCCGCGCCACGCCGCGGCGCACCCCGCAGGCTGACCCGTTGCCACCGTACGCGCGCAGGCACCCCCGCCGGCGCGTCCACCCCCATCCGTGAGGAACCCATGCGGCTCCCGTCCGGACGCATCCTGCTGTTTCTGCTGGCACTTCTGCTGGCCCTGCCGGCCCACGCCCAGGGCCAGACGGGCGGCGTGCGCGGCACCATCCGCGACGTGACCTCGTCCGCGCCGCTGGGCGGCATCCGCGTGGAGGCCATCGCCGCGGACGGCCGCACCGCCGGCTCGGACGTGACCGCGCAGAACGGCACCTACGCCATCTCGGGGCTGGCGCCGGGAAGCTACGCGCTGGTCATCTCGGGCACCGACATCCCCGTCCGCCGGCTGGACGTCACCGTGCGCGCCGGGCAGACCTCGCGGGTGGACGCGCAGGTCTCGTTCGGCAACGTACGGCTGGACCCGGTGGTGATCTCGGCCAGCAAGCGGCCCGAGAAGGCGACCGACGCGCCGGCCCGCGTCGAGGTGGTGAGCGAGGCGCAGATCCAGGCGCGCCCCGCCGTGACCCCCGTGGACCACCTGCGCAGCGTGCCCGGCGTGGACGTGGCGTCCACCGGCATCCAGTCCACCAACGTGGTGGCGCGCGGCTTCAACAACATCTTCTCGGGCTCGCTGCACGCCCTCACCGACAACCGCATCGCGGGCGTGCCCTCGCTGCGGGTGAACTTCCTGCACTTCGTCCCCAGCAACAACGAGGACGTGGCCCGCATGGAGGTGGTGCTGGGGCCGGGCGCCGCGCTGTACGGGCCCAACACGGCCAACGGCATCCTGCACATCATCACCCGCTCGCCGCTGGACGACCAGGGCACCACCGTCAGCTTTTCGGGCGGCACCCAGGAGCTGTTCCAGACCGAGTTCCGCACCGCGCACCTGCTGACGGACGACATCGGCTTCAAGCTGAGCGGCCAGTACATGCAGGCCAGCGAGTTCGAGTACACGGACCCCGCCGAGGCGGCGGAGCAGGCCCGCTTTCGCTGCGTGGTCGACGCCACCGGGTGCACCCCGCAGCAGATCGGTGCCGCGCGCTTCGCCCGCACCGACCTGGCCCGCGCGGTGGGGCTGGACAGCCTCTCGGCGCAGGCGCGCATCAACCGCATCGGCACGCGCGACTTCGACGTGCAGCGCTTTGCCGGCGAGGCGCGGCTGGACTGGCGGATGATGCCGTCCATGACCACCGTGTTCTCGGCGGGGATGACCGACGCCGCCAGCGGCATCGAGCTCACCGGCCTGGGCGCCAGCCAGGTAAAGGACTGGAAGAGCAGCTACTACCAGGCGCGCACCACCTGGAACCGCCTGTTCGCGCAGGTCTACCTGAACCGCAGCGACGCCGGCGAGACCTACCTGCTGCGCAACGGCGCCCCCATCGTCGACCGCTCCAGCCTGCTGGTGGGCCAGCTGCAGCACGGCTTCAGCATGTGGAACGAGCGCCAGAACTTCACCTACGGCGCCGACTACCTGCACACCACCCCGGTCACCGAGGGCACCATCAACGGGTGGTACGAGGACAACGACGAGACCACCGAGCTGGGCGCCTACCTGCAGTCCGAGACGGACCTCTCCGAGCGGCTGGAGCTGGTGCTGGCGGGCCGCGTCGACTCGCACTCGGCGCTTCCCAACCCGGTGTTCTCGCCCCGCGCGGCGCTGGTGTTCAAGCCGCGCGAGGGCCACGCGCTGCGGCTGAGCTACAACCGCGCGTTCAGCACGCCCAGCTCGCTGAACCAGTTCCTTGACCTGGGCTCGGCCATCCCCAACGCGGCGCTGGCCGGGCTGGGCTACTCGCTGCGCATCCAGGGGACGGGCGAAGAGGGCTTCCGGTTCCGCGGCGAGGACGGCAGCTACCAGGTGCGCTCGCCCTTCACCCCCACCGCGATGGGCGGGCCGGCGCAGCTGCTTCCCGCCAGGTCCACGGAGCTGTACCCGCTGGCGGTGGGGGTGCTGGCCGCCAACGGCGCGTTCAACGCCAACCCGGCGCTGGGCCAGTACCTGAGCACCCTGCGCCCCACGGCGGCCCAGGTGGGGCTCAACTATCTGGACGTGGTCACCGGCGTGGGCGGCTCGCTGGCGGACCTGGAGCTGAACGACATCGAGCCCATCCGCGAGTCCATCAGCTCCACCATCGAGGCGGGGTACAAGGGGCTTCTGGCCAACCGGCTGCTGATCGCGGCCGACGTGTGGTGGTCGCGCCGCGAGGACCTGGTCACGCCGCTCACCATCCAGACCCCGCTGCTGCTGCTGAACGGTCCGCAGCTGGGCGCGTACCTGGTGCCGCGCTTCATGGCCGACCTGGGGATGAGCCAGGCGCAGGCCACCGCCACCGCCACGGCGCTGCTGGGCCGGCCCGCCACCGAGACCGCCCCCGCCGTCCCGGGACTGGCGACGATCCCGGTGGGCGTCATCTCGTCCGACGACGTGGACGCCCGCGGCGGGCAGCTGCTGGTGACGTACGTCAACGTGGACGAGACCATCGACCTGTGGGGCACCGACGTGTCGGCCACGGCGCTGGTGGGCAACGAGTGGCAGCTGGGCGCGTCGGCCAGCTTCATGAGCGAGGACGTGTTCGAGACGGAGAGCGCCGGCCTGGTCACCCTGAACGCGCCCAAGTGGAAGGGCACGCTCACCGTGGACTACGACAACGACGACACCGGCCTCTTTGGCCAGGTGCGCATGCGCTACAGCGACGCGTTCCCGGTGAACTCGGGCGTCTACGTGGGCACCGCGTGCCTCAACGAGCCCGGCGACCCGGTGCCGGCGCTGCAGGAAGCCTGCGTCGACAGCTACACGCTGTTCGACCTGAACCTGGGCTACCGTCTGCCCATGGTGCGCGGCGCCACGCTCAACGTGCTGGTGAACAACCTGCTCGACGCCGACTACCGCCCCTTCCCGGGCACGCCCACCATCGGCCGCATGCTCATCGCCCGCATCCGCTACGACTTCTGAGGATGCCGGTGTAGGGGTTCCGGGGCTGGACGATGAGGAAGGGGAGCCGCGGGTCGGCTCCCCTTTTTCGTTGTTTCGGACGTGGGAGGGAACGGCGGGGGTGGGCGTGTCCCTCCGCTGCGCTCCGGGCCGGGCTGCGCGCGCCGTAGGCAACGATACAACTGTTGCCAACGGCGCCGAGCCCCCGGCGCGCACCATCCTCCGCGCGTTCCCGCCACTCATGTGCATGCGCGCCGGGTTCTCCGCCCTGCGGGCGCGCATCCCTCACGCGACTGCCTCCCGCGCGCAAAACACCTTCGTCGCGCGATCGAAGTCTCCCCTCTCCGCGCGGAGAGCGACCGGGGGAAGGGCCATCCCCGCGGGCGCAGCGCAATCCCATCTGCCGAGCCTCTGCCCCGGCCCATCCCAACCTCCCCCAGCAGTTTTGGGGGAGGTGGGCGAGTCATGCGAGCCCGGAGGGGGCGCCGGCCGGATGCACCGGCCACCAGCCGAAGCGCGATCGAACTCTCCCCTTTCCGTGCGGAGAGCAACCGGGGGGAGGGACCATCCCCCGGGCGCAGCGCAATCCCGTCTGCCGAGCCTCTGCCCCGGCCCCTCCCAACCTCCCCCAGCTGTTTTGGGGGTGGTGCGAGCCTAAGCGAGCGGAGGGGGCGCCCGCGGACGCAGACCAGACTCTCGCCGCGCCACTGAAGTTCTCCCCTCTCCGCGAGGAACGAGCGGGAAGGGGCCGGGGGAGGGGCCTCCCGCCACGCGCACCGATCCCTGCGGACACACCTCCACGCCCCGATCCCCCACCCTCCCGCTCCCAATCCGCCATCGCTGCTGCTGCTCGCAATTGCGGTACGATTTCTGATTCCTGGATTCGTAACAGCGCCGATCAGACGTCAATCTACGGGTGGATGGAGCGCGCTTCGCGGGGGAGGGGCAGATGTCGGAGATCACGGCCTGGGAAGGTGGCGGCGCGGGCCACGGGGAAGACCCCGTCCTGCACCAGATGGAGCTGGCGGCGCGGACGTACCGCGGCACGCGCGAAGCGTGGCGCCAGCGCGAGGCGGAGCTGTTCGCCGAGCTCAACGAGCAGCGCGTGTCGGCCGAGCGCCAGCGCAAGCGCGCCGAGTGCCTTGACCGCTCCCTGCGCGACATCCACGGCGCGCTGTTCGGCGGCGACGTGTACCAGCTCATTCTGCAGGCCTGCCTTACCATCACCGAGGCCACGCGGGGCGTGTACGTCACCACCCGCCGCCCCGGCGAGCGGCTGCGCGTGCGCGCCGCCATGGGCGTGGGCGAGGTGAACGTGGACGAGCCGTCGCCCTTCCTGGCCGCCATCTGCCGGCAGGTGCTGGACGGCGGCGACACCATGGTCTGCAACACCACCGAGCCCCAGTCACAGCTCCCCGCACCCGGTCCGGGCGAGCGCTTCCGCAACTTCGTGGCGACCCCCGTGGTGCTGATGGCCGACCTGGACGGCGTGATCGTGGCCGCGGACCGCGCGCAGGGCGAGTTCGACCGCCACGACGCCGACTCGCTGCTCAGCGTGGGCGACCAGGCCGCCGTGGCCGTGCGCAACCGGCGGCTGGAGCGCGAGCTTCAGCACGCCTACCTGGCCACGGTGAGCATGCTGGCCGACGCGGTGGAGGCCAAGGACCCCTACACCCACGGCCACTGCGAGATGGCCTCGCGGTACGCGCGAATGGTGGGCGAGCGCATGCGCCTGCCCGAGTACGAGCAGGCCGTGGTGTGCTATTCGGCCCTGCTGCACGACGTGGGCAAGATCGGCGTGAGCGACGGCGTGCTGAACAAGCCCGGCCCGCTGCTGCCGGAAGAGCGGGAGCTGGTGCGGGCGCACGTGCGCGTGGGGCACGACCTGCTGCTTTCCGTCCCCGCGCTGGGGCCCGTGGCCGACGTGGTGCTGCACCACCACGAGTGGTACGACGGCACCGGCTACCCGGACGGCATGCGCGGCGAGCAGATCCCCATGGCGGCGCGCATCGTGGCGGCCGTCGACGCGTACTGCGCCATGATCAGCCGGCGCAGCTACAAGGAGGCGTACACCGACGCGCACGCCCGCTCCGAGCTGGTCCAGGGCGCGGGAACCCAGTTCGACCCGCGGGTGGTCGAGGCGCTGCTCGCCGTCCTCGACGACCCCCGCGGCGCCGACGCGGACGACGACTTCGACGCGGAGTGCGGCCTGCTTCCCGAGTTCCTGGCCCTGAGCACCGGCGCCGGCCCCGTGCAGTTTCCCCCGCCCCCGCGCGCCGTCCAGATCTCGCACGGCTGACCCGGAAAAGGGATGATCGTACAGAGGAACAGAGTCAGACAGAGAAAGCGGGCTGAAATCATCTTGGCTTCCTCTGTCTGACTCTGTTCCTCTGTACCCATCAGGTGTTGATTTCCCGGATCCGGTATCATCATCACGCGGAGGCGCGGAGGAGAACAGGATGGGGGGGTGCAAAAGAAACGGAGCCAGCGGGAGACGTATCGTCCCCCGTTGACTCCGTTTTCTCCGTCCGAACCCGATCTTCCGCTCTGCGCCTCCGCGCGAGGCCCCATTGCCTGGCGGTGACCCGTCAGCTCACCAGCGAGCGGCCTCGGGCCTTGGATTCGTACAGCCGGCGGTCGGCTTCGCGGATCAGCGACTCGGGGGTTTCGTGCTCCGGCGCGTACGCCGCCACCCCCGCGCTGATCCCCACGGCGCCGTCCAGCCGGCGCCGCACCCGCTCCGCCAGCGCGTTGGCGCCGTCTACCGTGGAGCCGGGAAGGATCACCAGGAACTCGTCGCCGCCGTAGCGCACCAGCACGTCGGAGCCGCGCGCCTCCGCGCGCAGGGCGGCGGCCACCTCGCACAGCATCCGGTCGCCGGCGTCGTGGCCGCGGGTGTCGTTCACTTCCTTGAAGCCGTCCAGGTCCAGCGCCATCACCACCAGCGGCTCGCCGCGGCGGGCGGCGGCCCAGGCGTGCGCCATCACCACCTCCATGTGGCGGCGGTTGCCCAGCCCGGTCAGCGGGTCGGTCAGCGAAAGCGAGCGCACGCTGTCGATGAGCCGCACCCGCCGCAGCGCCATCTCGGCCTGCAGGGCCAGCGCACGCAGCACGTCCCAGTCCTCCGGCTCGAAGATGCGCTCCTCGCGCCGCTCGGTCAGCACCAGCACGCCCTCGTCGCTCACCGGCACGTGCGCCAGCAGCGCCGTCGCCGGATCGCCAAAGAGCGGCGCCGCGAACTCGGCGGTGCCGCCGCGGCGGGCGTCTTCGGACAGCAGCAGCCCCGCGGTGGACAGGCGGTCGTCCCACACGATGCAGGGGCGGTGCTCGCCCGGGCGCGCGTCCGGGGCGGCGGGCGCGCGAACGATGCCGCGAGCACGGTCGTGCACCAGCGTAAGCGCCATGTGCGCGCCCACGATGCGCAGCGCGTGCGAGGCCAGCGCGCGCCACACGCCGTCCTCGCAGTCGGCGGCGTTCAGCTCCTCGAAGTAGCCGATCAGCTGGTCGGGAAGCTGCTGCCGCTTTTCGGTGCGCAGCTTTTCGCGCAGGAAGACCGAGGCACCCACCGCCGCGCGGTCCATCAGGTCGGGGTTGTCGCTCCCCTGGGGAACCATTCCCGCCACGGCACCCGTTACCAGCATGCCCTCGCAGCCGGGGCCGTCCAGCAGCAGCACCAGGCTCTCGCCGTGCTGGCACTGCTCGGGGAGCTGGTCCAGCATCTCTGTGCCGAACGGGGCTACGTCCCGGCGGCGCGCGGCGCGCCGCGCCGGAAGCTCGCCCCCCGCAATCCAGCCCGTCGGCCGCGCCAGCACCAGGCGCAACCGACGGTCATCCGCACGCCGCACCATCATGACAGCACTCCCGCTAGAAACGAAAAAAGGCCCGGCGGAATCCCGAACCACGGAGCATCCACCCGGCCCGTATCTGCAAGACCCCAAAAGAGTTATGGAAGATACACCTGTTTCCTCAACAGGTCAATCGCCGTCCTCTGGCGGGGACGGCGGCGAGCGGAAAATGGCCGATGGGGGCGGTACATGTCCGGCTCGGACGGTGAGGGCAGAGGGAACGGCACGAGAAACCATGGGGGCTCTGTGGGATACCACATCCGACAGAACTGTCGTTCTGAGGGAGGCGCCACGCAGTGCTCCCTTTGCGCTCGAGAGCATGGCGCCGACCGAAGAATCTCCATGCCGGGCGGCAGGATCTGTCCGTCAGGGGGCGGGGCGATGCCCGGGAAAGGTTCCGCGCGAGCGGCGGGAGATTCTTCGGTCCCGCCAACCGGCTCCGCGTTTCCCGGCGGATCCGGGATGGGCGCTCCCTCCAGAATGACGGGTGTTTTCGCGGATTCAGCAGGGGCCACATACAAAAAGGTGCGGGGAGACCGAAACTTCCGGCCCCCCCGCGGGGTCCCCCCAGACCCCATCCCCATCCGTGCATCCCCTCTTATACCGGCTCCGGCACCCCTTCGGGCTCCAGCTTCATCAGGCTTTCCTCCACCCTCGCCAGCTCGGGCGCAAAGCCCAGGGCGCGGTACACGTCGCGGGCGGCCTCGAGGTAGCCGCGGCCCTCCTCGGGGCGGTCGCACGCGCAGTGCAGCTGTCCGTATCCGTGCAGGATGGCCGCCTCCGTCTTGCGGGGCAGGGCGCGCTCGTGGCACACCCGCAGCGCCTGCTCGTAAAAAACGAACCCCTCCTCGTCGCACCGCTCGCGCGCAATGGCGCCCAGCAGGGTGTACACGTCGATCAGGTCGGGCACCAGCCGGTGGACGATGGCGATCTCCTCGGCCCGCCGCGCCTCGTCCTCCGCCTCGAGGAGCCGGGCCTGGCCCCGCAGCGCCTCGCCCAGGTTCACGCGCATGGTGAGCTCCCAGTGGCCCTCCGCACCCTCCAGCGCGTCCCGGAAGATCGCCTCGGCGGCGGCGGAGTCGCCGTGCTCCATCAGCAGCAGGCCGCGGTTGTTCAGCCAGTACAGCCGCGCGTCGGGCGCGCCCGACTGCTCCATCCGCTCGCGGGCCCGGTCCAGCAGCCGCTCCGACTCGGCCAGGTCGCCCTCCAGCATGGAGAGCGCGGAGAGGTTGATGTACAGCGGCCACTCCACCGCCGGCTGGCCCAGCCCCTCGGCCAGCTGCAGCCCCTGCTCCCACCAGGTGCGGGCGCGGTCGCGCTCGCCGCGGTCGTGGCACACGTTGCCCAGGCCCTGGCAGGCGATCACCTGCCCCTCCGCGTCCAGCGCGTCGGCCGCCAAGTGAAAGCTCTGCTCGTACCAGTTCCAGGCCTCTTCCAGCCGCCCCGCCGTCCGCGCCGTGCGGCCCAGGCGGCGCAGCGCCACCACGTGCGGCTCCTTTTCGCGCAGGTCCTGCGAGATCCCCAGGGCCATGCGGTAGATGCGGTCCGCCTTGTCCAGCCGCCGCGCCGTCTCTTCCATCTCGCCGGCCTGGATCAGCATCTCGGCCGCCGTGGCCGGGTTGCCGTTCTGCTGCTCGCGGATGGCGCCCAGCACCACGTCGAACAATTCGCGCAGCCGCTGCTGGCTGCGGTCCAGCCGCACGCGCACCAGCTCCTCCACCCGGGCGGGGTCCACCACCCGCTTGCCCACCGTGGCGTACGCGCCCGAGCGCGCCCACAGCTTGTCCGAGTCCACCCGCGAGGCGCCGATCAGGGCGTCGCTCAGCGGCAGAAAGTCCTCGTAGTCGGGCACCAGGGCCAGCGCGCGCTCCACCAGCAGGTGGGGCGGTGCGGACTTGCTCATGGCGGGGGGCACGGGTCGCCGGTCGCGCGCCGCGGTCAGCCGCCGGCCAGGACGATCTTGCCGCCGTAGGTGCTGAAGTGCGGCGTGGTGCTGCTGAGCACCGTCCCCAGCGCGTTCACGCTGCCGCCCAGCGACGTCCATCCGCCGTTCTCCCAGCGGGCCACCTCGATGGGGTCGCCCGTCAGCAGCACGCCCGTCAGCGGAAAGCTCAGGGTGACCGGCGTGCTGAACTGCGTGCCGTGGGGCCCGAACTCCGCGACCAGCCGCTTGCCCAGCACGTTGTCGGTGGGCAGGTCGATGGTGACGGTGGTGTTCTGCGACAGCGCGCCGGCGGGAATGTCTACGCGAAAGCCGTTCAGCTCCACGAAGCCGCCCTGGCTGGCGACGATGTACTTTTCGGCGTGCCGGGTGCCGGACAGGTCCGGCATGGAGACGAACTTCAGCACGCCGTTCAGGTCGATGCTGTTGCCCAGCACGTTCACCGACTGCTCGGGCGTGGCGATGACGGGCTGCGAAACGTCGGAGCACCCGGCCAGCGCGAACAGCGCGGCAACAGCCAGGGCAAGAGAGCGACGAGCGTTCACCGGATGGGCTCCTGGGGGGAGTTGGCAACGGCCGAATGCGGCGTCTGCCTCGACGCCGAATCAGGTTCGGCCTCTCTACCTAGCAGGTGCCATGCCCAGTTCCTCGCGTGCAAATTCCGCGTACTTGCTGGATTTTCTGCGGCCGATGCGGATCGGGCATTCCCCGTTTTCGTGATCTTGCACCTTTTTGGTGAAACAGCGGGTGGTGCACCAGAGCGGGGCGGAGGAGGGCAATGGGGTGGATTGCGGGTGGACGATCGAACTGCGTCGGCGGGGGGCCCCTCCCCCGGCCCCGCCCCCGGCCCCCCCGCTCGTTCCTCACGGAGCGGGGAGAATTCGGGCGCGCTACGGATAGCTTGGAGCGAGGGGCGGGCGCCCCCTCCGGGCTCGCATTACTCGCCCACCTCCCCCAAAACTGCTGGGGGAGGTTGGGGGTGCCGCTGGGCTCCAGGCTCGACGATGGGGATCGAGCTCCGTCCGAGGCGGGCTCCCTCTCCCGGCCTCTCCCCTCGTTCCTCGGGGAGAGGGGGGAATTCGATCCGCTCCGGACAGTCCGGCGAGCACGTCACCTCCCCGCGCGGTTTGCGGGGGAAGGGGCGGGGAGGGGGGGCGGCCCACCATCCCGCACCACATCATCCGAACCGCCCCACACGCATTCGCCGTCTATACCCTCTCCCGGTCGCGGGAGAGGGTGCGAGCCTGAGCGAGCGGGTGAGCGCCCCCGCCGACGCAGCTCGATCCCCGCTCTCCTTCCGCACTCCCGCACTCCCGCACTCCCGCACTTACGCACTTACGCACTTACGCACTTCGCTATCCCCCTACCCCGCCCTCCAGCCCGTACTCCCGGATCTTTCGCGTGAGCGTGTTGCGGTGCACGCCCAGCACCTCCGACGCGCGGCCCAGGTGGCCGCCGACCAGGATGAGCACCTCGCGGATGTGCAGCCGCTCCACGTCGGCCAGCGGCAGGTCGGGGGTGTAGCCCGGCAGCGGAGATCCGCCCGCGGCGGGCTCTCCCGTGTCGGGCGGCCGCAGCTGGTCCAGCGGCAGGTGCTCCGCCAGCAGCACCGGCCCGTGCGCCAGCAGCACCGCGCGCTCCAGCACGTTCTTGAGCTCGCGCACGTTGCCGGGCCACGGGTGCCGGTGCAGCACCTCGAGCACGGGCCGGGCGATGCCGCGGATGGAGCGCCCGTACCGCACCGCGTACTGCGCCACGAAGTGGCGCACCAGCAGGTCCAGGTCGCCGCCGCGGTCCGCCAGCCGCGGCAGGTTCAGCGTCACCACCGCCAGGCGAAAGTACAGGTCCTCGCGAAACGTCCCCTCGCCGATGGCCGCGCGCAGGTCGCGGTTGGTGGCCGCCACCACGCGCACGTCCACGTGAATGCGCCCCTCGCCGCCCAGCCGCTCGATCTCGCGCTCCTGCAGCGCGCGCAGGATCTTGCTCTGCAGCGGCAGCGACATGTCGCCGATCTCGTCCAGGAACAGCGTGCCCCCGTGCGCCCGCTCGAACCGCCCGATCTTGCGGGTGATGGCGCCCGTGAACGC
Organism: Longimicrobium sp.; assembly: GCF_036399255.1. Lineage (GTDB taxonomy): Bacteria > Gemmatimonadota > Gemmatimonadetes > Longimicrobiales > Longimicrobiaceae > Longimicrobium. The sequence continues at coordinate 18,221 of NZ_DASWNM010000077.1, read as the reverse complement.
CCCCTTCTCGTGCCCGAACAGCTCGCTTTCCAGCAGGTTCTCGGGGATGGCGGCGCAGTTGATGGCCACGAACGGCCCGGCCGCGCGCGGGCTGTTGCGGTGGATGGCCTTGGCCACCAGCTCCTTGCCCGTTCCGCTCTGCCCCAGGATCAGCACCGTCGCGGGGCTCCCCGCCACCCGGCCCACCATGCGGAACACCTCCAGCATGGCCGGGCTGGCGCCGATGGCCGCCTCCTCGTCGCCGTCCTCGTCGCCCGCGGGGGCCAGCGGCACCACCTCGTCGCCGGCGAACACCTGGCGCAGCATCCCGGCCAGCTCGCGCGCGTCCACCGGCGCCGCCACCAGCCCCAGCACCCCCAGCCGCGACGACTCCACCATCGCCTGCATGGTGGGGCGCGACGCCATCAGCACGATGGACGCCGCCGGCACCCCCGACTCCACCAGCCGCGCCACCAGCGTCATGTCCACCGCGGGCAGGTCCATCGACAGCAGCAGCGCGTCGGGCGCGGCGGCACGCAGCAGCTCAAGCCCCTCGCCCAGCGAGGCCGCCACCCGCACGTTCGCCCGCCCGCCCGTCGCCTCCAGGGCGGCGGCGCGCGTCTCCGGCGCGGGGTCCACGACCAGCACGGACGGAAGCGGCACGGCCCATTCTGCGGATTGGGGAATGTTTCGAATGACGCATTATGGGGGATTCTGCAAAATGGTGCAACGCACCCTCGCCCCACACGCAACGCCGCCCCGCGTCCGGAGTGCCGCGGATGGTTCTGCGCGAGCGGCGGGCGCCCCCCTCCCCGGCCCTCCCCGCAAACTGCGCGGGGGAGGGTGACGCGCTCGAAAAGCTTTCCGCAGCGGGATTGGATTCTCCCCTCTCCCCAAGGAACGAGGGGGAGGGGCCGGGGGAGGGGGCCGTTCCGGACGCAGCTCGATCCCGTTCGCCGAGCCACCACCCGCGGCTTTACCCCAACCTCCCCCAGCAGTTTTGGGGGAGGTGGCGAGCCTGAGCGAGCCGGAGGGGGCGCCCGCTCCTCGCGCCGAACCATCCGCAGCGCGATCGAATTCCCCCTCTCCGCCAGGAACGAGCGGGAGAGCCCCTCCATCCCCCAAAACCCGATCCCCCTCCCCGCTTGTCGCGGAGAGGGGGACCCGGTGCGTGGGTGCGGAGCCCGTTACGTAACCGGCGTGCCGAATGACTCAACAGCGATGGGACTCACCTGCAGGTACGGGAACCTCTGGAGGAAGCGCACGGCGGAGGGCTCCGCCGCACGCCTGCGCACTCCACACCCACGCGCCGTCAGTACGCCCGCGCCGCGCGGGCCGCCGCGTAGGCGTCCGCGTAGCCGGCGCCAACCTCCCACTCCGCGTACCCGGCCAGCGGCCGGGCCGTGGCGCGCAGCACCGCCAGCGTCTGGTCGGGGGTAATGCTTCCGCCCGACGCCTGCTCCATCAGCGCCGCCACCCCCGCGATGTGCGGGCTGGCCATCGACGTTCCCGAGGCGCAGGTGTAGTTGGCCAGGTTCTGGATGCCGATGTTGCACTGCTGCAGGTCCGACGGCGCGTCCAGCCCCGTCATCGCCGAGCCGTACGAGCGCGTGGAGACGATGCGTACCCCCGGCGCCGTGATGTCGGGGTGCCACAGCGCGTCGCCGGGAATGCCGCGCGACGAGAAGTCGGCGACGATGCGGCCGCGGCCGTCGTTGCACTGCGACTGCGAGTTGCTGGGATCCACCAGCACGTTCACCTTGCACGCCGCCGCCACGCTGATCACGTCGGGGTTCACGCTGCGCCGGTTGAGCGTGTTCTCGGCCGGCCCCTCGTTCCCCGCCGCGAACACCACCGTGATCCCCGCGTCGTGCAGCGCCGACATGGCCTCGTTCACCGGGTCGGCCGGATCGAACTCGCCGTTGCTGCCCCACGAGCAGTTCACCACCTGCACGTTGTAGCGCCGCGCGTTCTCGATCAGCCAGTCCGTGGCCTGCAGCACCGAAACGTTCACGATGCTCAGCCCCTCGCCCACCGACAGCCCCACCAGGTGCGCGCCCGGTGCCACCCCGCGGTACGCCCCATGGGTGCTGGCGCCCGTGCCCGCCACGATGCCGGCCACGTGGGTGCCGTGCCCGCTGGTGTTGTCGGTGTTGGCCACGTTCTCCACGAACAGCTCGCCGCCCACCGTGGGCGTGCCGCCGTCCTCGACCACGTCGCCGAAATTGGCCACGAACTTCACGTTGGCCACCGTCTTGGCAGGGTAGCCCACGTCGGCGTTCAGGCCGTTGATGCCGCTGTCCATGATGGCCACGCCCACCCCGGCCCCCGTGTAGCCGGCGGAGTACGCCACGTCGGCGCGGATGGACTGCACGCTCTCCTTCAGCAGCAGCCGCTCCGTCCCGTTGTCGTACACCCCCTGCACCCCCGGCAGGGCCGCGATGGACGCCACCTGCGCCGGCAGCACCGTGGCGGCCACCATCGACAGGTGCTTGAACCGCATGACCCCCGCGCCCATCCCCTGCAGCGCCGAGGACAGCGTGCCCGACGAGGTCCGCGCCGGGTCGAAGTTCACGATCACCACCAGCGGGGTGGCCGCCGGCGTCGAGGCCAGCGCCGCGGTGAGCTCCGGGTCGATGCGCGCCGACACGCCCGAGAGCGCCAGCGATGCGCGGCCCGGCGCCGCGGCGTTGTCGAAGTCCTGGCAGGCGGCCAGCCCCGCCAGCAGCGCGGGTAAAAGGAAAAGGCGCTTCATGGCTCGATGCGGCGATGGTGTCGGTGTGCGGAAGGCTGGCCGCGGCGCGGCCAGCCCGTTTCCGGTTCGTTTCCGTTCAGGCGCTGCTCAGCGGCGGACGTAGCGAGCGGCGGCGTAGGCGTCCAGGAACCCGGCGCCCACCTCCCACTGCGCGTACCCGGAGAGCGGGCGGGCCGTGCGGATGATGCCGTTGTACGCCTGGGCGGGGGTCAGCTGCCCCTTGGAGGCCTCTTCCATCAGGGCGATCACGCCCGCCACGTGGGGCGCCGCCATCGAGGTGCCGCCGGCGCAGGTGTAGTAGGCGAAGTGCTGCGTGCTGATGTTGCAGTCCAGCAGGTCCGAGGGCAGGTCGGCGCCGTTCATCACCGCGCCCATGGCCGCGCGGGTGGAGACGATGTTCACGCCCGGCGCCGTGATGTCGGGGTGCACCAGCGGGTCGCCGTTGATGCCGCGCGACGAGAAGTCGGCCAGGATGCTGTTGCGGCCGTCCGCGCACTGCGCCGCCGAGCTCGTCGGGTCCGGCAGGATTCCCATCTTGCAGCCCGCCGCCACCGAGATCACCCACGGCGCCGCGCTGTACGGGTTCAGCGTGTTCTCGCCCGGGCCGCTGTTGCCGGCCGCGAACACCACCGCGATCCCCGCGTCGTACAGCTTCTTGGTGGCCACGTTGGTGGGGTCGGCCGGGTCGTACGCGCCCTCGGTGCCCCACGAGTGGTTCACCACCTGGACGTTGTACTGCTCGCGGACGTCCAGCAGGTAGTCCATCCCCGCCAGCACCCAGAAGACGAACAGGATGTCGCCCGCGCCGATGCCGATGATCTTGGCGTCGGGCGCCACGCCCTTGTAGTAGCCGTTGGTGCTGCTGCTGCCGTTGCCCGCGGCGATGCCGGCCACGTGCGTGCCGTGCCCCGTGCTGGTCTCGCTGTTGGGCACGTTGTTCACGAACAGCGCGCCGCCCGGCGCCGGCAGGGTGGGGTCAAGCGTCACGATGTCGGCCAGGTCGGCCGCCATCTTCACGTTGTGCACCGTCTTGGTGCCGTACTCCAGCCCCGAGTTGTACAGGCCGTCCACGCCCGAGTCCAGGATGGCGATGCCCACGCCCTTGCCCGTGTAGCCCGTGTTCCAGGCCACGTCGGCGCGGACGGCGCGGGTGCTCTCGGCCAGGTGGTAGCTGAGCTGCTTGTTGCTGTACAGCGAAACGATGCCCGGCTGGGTGCTGATGGAAAGGACCTGCGCCGGGTTGGCCAGCGCGAACACGATCGGCAGGTTCTTGAACTTGACGATCGGCGCGCCCAGGGCGGTGATCGCCGTGGCGACCGCGGTGCTGTTGGTGGCGCTCTCGTCGAAGGTCACCAGCACGCCAAGCTGCTGGGTGGGGCTGGCCAGGTTCACCAGGTTGCGGAGCACCGGGTCGATCTTTACGGTCGTGCCCAGGCCCAGCAGCTGGGCGGGCTGCGCCTGGGGGGCGGCCGCCACGGGGCCCGACTGGTCCTGGCAGGCCGCCACGGTAAGCACACATGCGGCAAGTGCGATCCAACGCTTCATGGTTCCGTCCTCCACGATGTTTTTATGAGCAGATGAGCCTTGCTGGGAGTCGGCCCCGGAAAAGGCAAACAGGGGTCCATTCCCGAACGAACGCTCGGACCACGCGTGCCATGCACCCATAACTCCGGATTTCCGGATGGGCCACACACGCGTGGAACGGCGGCATCCGCGGCGGCGGCGCCCGGCGTAACCGATTGTGGGGGATGATGTTGGACCGGCGGGACCTCACCCCTCGCGCAGCCCCTCAGGCAAAATGCCGGGGAGTGTGATTCAGCGCGTTCGTACGATGGACGGGGAGCGTCCGAAGTGCAGCAGAAGGAGGAGAGCTACACTCCTATTCACCATAATGGTGCAAGCCTCCTTCTCGTTTTGGTGAAGCATCTCACCATAATGAGGAAACAAGGGAGACCATAATGCCTCATACGGAGCGATCTCGCCGCAGAACGCCCACGCGGAGGCTCCGGCGCAACGCGGAGATCCCATGCGGCGTCCTTCGGCCTCCGCATCGAGGATCTTCCGGGACGGGGACTACTCCTCCTCGTCGTCGGCGTCGCTGAACAGGGTGCGCAGGGAGCGCTCGCGGTGGTCCAGGAAGTCACGGGTGACGGTGTAGGCCTCCGTTTCTTCGAACTCCACCTCCTCGATCCCCTCGTCTCCAAAGCGGTAGATGCGCGCGCCGGGGTACGCCAGCAGGATGGGCGAGTGGGTGGCGATCAGCAGCTGCGAGCCGCCGCGCACCAGCCGGTGCATCACCGAAAGCAGCGCCAGCTGGCGCAGGGGCGAAAGGGCCGTCTCCGGCTCGTCCATCAGGTAGATGCCCCCGCCGTGCAGCCGGTTGTTCAGCAGCGCCAGCATGGCCTCGCCGTGCGACTGCTGGTGCAGCGAGCGGCCGCCGCCGTAGCGCACGTTCATGGGCCGGTATCCCGTCATCACCACCCCCGAGCGCTTCTTGACCTCGCGGGCGATGGCCTCCATCTCCTCGTCCTGCCGGTCGATCTCCGTGGCCAGGTTGAACAGCCCCTCCGTCCGCACGAAGAACCCGTCCTCCGCCATCCCGCGCCCCGGCACCAGCTCCACGTAGTCGCTCAGCCCGGAGTGCGCGTCCGATACCGTCGCAAAGCGCAGGTCGTCCGATCCGCCCTCGGGGTTGAACCCCAGCCGCACGGCGACCGCCTCCAGCAGCGTGCTCTTGCCCGTGCCGTTCTCCCCCGCGAAAAAGGTGACGCCGCCCTCCACCAGCTTCAGCTCGTCCAGCTCGCGCACCGCCGGCAGCGAGAACGGATAGCGCCCGAACGAGGGCACGCGGTCGCGCCGCAGCCGCAGCGCGCGGACGAAGGGGATGACGGAGCGTCGCATGGATGGATCGTTCAGGGTGCTTCGCGGTACCACGCCGGCCCGCATCCGGGCGGGCCGCGCAGCGCGCTGGCAGTGCGCCGCGGATCAACATTACCTTGCGCGCGCCCCGCCCGCGACCTCGGGAGCGCACGGACCCGCCGTCGTCCTCCCGCATCCCATCCCCCATCCGGCCCCGACGAATGCGACTGTCTCTCCAGATCGTCCTCATCACCCTTCTGCCGGTGGGGGGCGCGCTCGCCCGCCCCGCCACCGCGCTGGCGCAGCCCGCCGTGCAGATGTGCAGCGGGCAGCCCGTTCCCGCGGGGTACGTGATCGTCGCGACCAGCAGCAGAATCAACTGCCCCAGCGAGTTCGGCGCATCGTACAACACCTTCACCATCCGCATGCCCGGCGACACCATCACCGTATGCAGCGAGCTCAGCCGGCTTTCGGACGGGTACGTGATCACGGAGTACGGCACGCGCCTGGAGTGCCCCAGCGGCTTTGGCAGCGCCAGCAACACGACGACCTACCAGCGGGTCGGCCCGCCTGCCCAGCCGGAGGTTCCGTCGGAAGGCACCCCCGCGGCCGCGTTCACCATGCTGGACCCGTACGACCGCACCGTGTTTCAGCGGCTGGACGAGATGAAGGCGTCGCTGGGGCTGCAGACGCCCACACACCACCTGTGGCTGTCGAAGACGGCGGATGGCACCACCGCGCGCGCTTCGCTGCAACTGGAGGGCGGCCTGCGCTACACCCTGGTGGCCGTGTGCGACGGCGACTGCACGGACCTGAACCTGCGCGTGCTGGATGGCGGCTAGGTGGTCGCGCAGGACCTGCAGCCCGAGGAGTACGCCACGGTGCAGCTGACCCCGTCTCGCGACGGCACGCTCGAAGTGGAGGCGGTGATGGCCACGTGCGCGCAGTCGCCCTGCCACTACGCCGTCGCCGTGTACGAGACGCCGCGCCCCAGCGCCGTTCCGCCGCGCCGCCCGCCCGGCGGCGACGTGCGCGTGAACCCGCGCCCCCGCCCGCGCCCGTAGCCCATCAAGGCGGAACGGTCCTCACGCAAAAGCCCCGGCTCCTCTCGCGAGAAGCCGGGGCTTTTCGGTGTACGAACACCGCAATCGGCGCGGAAGGGCTTTAGCACCAAAGGCTTGCGGGCGCCCGGCAGCGCGCGTGAGCGCCGCTTCTTGCGTGGCGGAACATCCGTGCAGGCGCAACGCCGCACGGAATCGCCAACTTTCCATGGAGCAACACTGAAATGCGTATATTCATCCCTGTACTCGCCGCCGCCATGCTCGCCGGCTGTGCTTCGAACGCCCCGCGTGTGTACTCCTCCCCCGCGCCGGCGGGCGCCCTGGAATGCGCGCTCCGCACGATGGCCGGGCTCGGCTACAACCCGATCCAGGGCGGCGTCGCCGACGGCTACGTCAAGTTCGACCGGTTCCGCGGCACCAACACGGGCCAGCGCGCGGCGGCGATCATTCCGGGCGTGGGGCGCCCGACGGATGGTGACTACATCCTCGTTGCGCACGCCGCGAACACCCTGCGGATCAGCGTGTCGGCGTACAAGATGGTGAACGGCTCCACGCGGACCTTTGGACCGAGCAGCGAGGCCCTGGGCCACGCCGAGGCGCTGGCGGCCACGTGTGCGCCTCCGTCCACGCAGAATTCCGGCAATCCGGGCGGGGCCTGATCCCCAATCCGCGATGAAGACTTGTTTCGCGCAGAGGAGAGGCGGCGGAGTGGTTTTCTCTGCTCCCTCTGCGTGAAACCATTCTTCTGATACTGATACGGGATCCGGGAAAACAACACCTTTATGGGTACAGAGGAACAGAGTCAGACAGAGGAACCAAGACGAGAGTTCAGCTCACTTCCTCTGTCTGACTCTGTTCCTCTGTACGATCATTCTTTTTCAGGATCATATCAGTATGACGGAATCGGCAGGCGCGATGGGAACGGCTTCACCGCCGCGGAGCCGGATACAGGACGAAGAATCCAGCGCGTGGCGGCCCGGAACGAAAAAAGCCCCGGCTCCTCGCGAGAGGAGCCGGGGCTCGTTTCCGAATGGACAACGCAAACGGAGGCGGAGGGACTCGAACCCCCAAAGGCTTGCGCCCGCCGCATTTCGAGTGCGGTGCCTTACCAGTTAGACTACGCCTCCAACGATCTTTCCGACACACAGGTCGGGACGGCCGGATTTGAACCGGCGACCCCTCGCTCCCGAAGCGAGTGCTCTACCGGGCTGAGCCACGTCCCGAAGTACTACCCACGGAGCGGACCGGGTGGGATTCGAACCCACGAGGGCTTTTGACCCCACACGATTTCCAATCGTGCTCCTTAAGCCGCTCGGACACCGGTCCAAGACGGAGCGGAGAGGGCGGGATTCGAACCCGCGTCTGCCTTTTGGGCAGGACGGTTTAGCAAACCGTTGGTTTTAGCCACTCACCCACCTCTCCAAACCGGCGCGCACGCGGTCAGCCCTCCGCGCGCGCCCCTCCATTGCCCCCCCAGGGATCGAACCTGGACTTTCCTGAGTCAGAGTCAGGCGTGTTGCCAATTACACCAGGGGGCACCAACCCGAATTTTCAATTTCCATCCTAGAGCGGGAGACGGGGTTCGAACCCGCGACCCTCAGCTTGGGAAGCTGATGCTCTGCCAACTGAGCTACTCCCGCGCTCCGGACCGGCAAATCTAACGTGACCGCCGCCGTTTGACCAGAGCCACCGGTCGGATTTGAACCGACGACCGCTCGATTACGAATCGAGTGCTCTACCCCTGAGCTACGGTGGCGTCACGGCTTGTGCAAGTGGAGCCGAGGGGAATCGAACCCCTGACCTCTGCAGTGCGATTGCAGCGCTCTCCCAACTGAGCTACGGCCCCAAACCCAGAGGTGACAGGGGACAGGTTACAGGGAACAGCCTGCGCCCCCATCCGTGTCCGCCCGCTGTAACCTAAAACCTGTTCCCTGCTTCCGAGTGGGCGGTACAAGACTCGAACTTGTGACCTCCACGATGTCAACGTGGCGCTCTAACCAACTGAGCTAACCGCCCGTGTCCCGCGAGTGGTGGGGGTAGGATTCGAACCTACGTAGGCATTACGCCGGCAGATTTACAGTCTGCTCCATTTGGCCGCTCTGGTACCCCACCGACAATGGAGCCGAGGGGAATCGAACCCCTGACCTCTTGAATGCCATTCAAGCGCTCTCCCAACTGAGCTACGGCCCCAGACGCCGCGCTGCCCGCGGCGATCACCACCCGTGTTTTCAAAATCCTGCCGCGGTGTCTTGCCGCGAGCGGGGCCGACGGGACTCGAACCCGCGACCTCCGGAGTGACAGTCCGGCACTCTAACCGACTGAGCTACGGCCCCGTGTGCTTTTCGCGCGTGACTTGTACCCCGCAGTCGCGACTGCGGCCCCAGAGAGCGGGCAACCGGGCTCGAACCGGCGACCTCAACCTTGGCAAGGTTGCGCTCTACCAACTGAGCTATGCCCGCGTCATCCTGCCCTGCCCAACGCTCCCACGGGGAGTCGAACCCCGCTCTCCACCTTGAAAGGGTAGCGTCCTAACCGATAGACGATGGGAGCTTCCCAAGCTCGCGATGGGACTCGAACCCATGACCTCTTCCTTACCAAGGAAGTGCTCTGCCGGCTGAGCTACGCGAGCACCGCCTCTCGGTCTGGCGGTCCGGTCTGTTTTCAAAACGCCGCCGCGGTCCGTCCGCGGAAGCAGGCCAGGAGGGAATCGAACCCCCAACCGCCGGTTTTGGAGACCGGTGCTCTACCAATTGAGCTACTGACCTACGTTTTTCAAGGTGGCCAGGGAGGGAATCGAACCCCCGACACCACGATTTTCAGTCGTGTGCTCTACCAACTGAGCTACCTGGCCCTGGCTCCCCCAACAAAAAGCCGCCCGGCTCAGGCGGCGGGGGACGTGCATAGCGGGGGCGGGATTCGAACCCGCGACCTTCGGGTTATGAGCCCGACGAGCTACCAGGCTGCTCCACCCCGCGACAAGGACGCTGAATTTAACGGCACCGGCTCCATCCGTCAACCCCCGCAGCGATGTTTCGCATCGCCACCGGAACCGCCCGCCGCGCGCATCCCCCGCGGCAAGGGCACTAAGATATCCCGATCTTCGATTCTATCAAGCCCTTGACACAAATTTGCAATCCCGTTACCCCGCGCCGCCGTTGCCGCCGCCCCGCACCCGGGGCTATCCTCTTCCGGGCGAGTGCCGCGTGGTTACCGTCAATCCCCTCGTCCCGATGCAGGATCCTTCCCCGCCGCACGTTCCGCCGTGCGCGTCCACGGGCGCGCAGCCCTGGCGCATGGACGAGCCGCTGCACCCGCACCACGCCTTTGCGTCCACGCGCCACGGCTACCTGGTGGAAGGGCGGGTGGAGCCGTGCGAGCGCGGCGAGCTGGCCGCCCATCTGGCGAAGCATCCCTGGACGGAGGGCGTCTACGTCCCCGGCGCCACCGGCCTCGCGCGGCCGGAGGACGTGCCGGGGCTGCTGGACGAGCACCGGCGCGAAGCGGTGCGCATGGCCCGGCGGAGCGCGCTGTGGACCGGCCTGTTCGCGGCGGCCGCCGTGGGGTTCCTGGTGTGGGCGATGGTCGGCTGGGACCTGGGCGTGCGCAGCGTTCCCGGGCTGATGGCCGTGTTTGGCCTGGCGTACCTGGGGCTGGCGCTGCACGGCGTCCGGGCGGCGGCGCGGATACGGCCGGACGTGTTCGTCCAGGCGCGGCAGGCGCGGCGGCACTGGGAGTGGGCGAAGGGCCAGCCCGGGTACTTCACCTGGACGCTCGCGGGCTCGCTGTGCGTCGTCTTTCTCTTCACCATGATGGACGAGGCGATCCCCCGGGCGGCGCTGGTGAAGCAGGCGGTGTGGGACGGCGAGGCGTGGCGGATGCTCACCGGCCCCATGCTGCACGGCGGCCTGTATCACGTGTGGATGAACGTCTCGGCGCTGCTGGTGCTGGGGCGGATCATGGAGGCCCACACCACGCGCCATCACGTCGCGGCCGTGTTTCTCTGCTCCGTCATCGGCGGCAGCGCGCTGAGCGTGCTGCTGAGTCCGCGCACCTCCGTGGGCGCGTCGGGCGGGGTGATGGGGCTGGTGGGGTTCCTGTGGATGATGGCCCGCCTGCGCCCCCGCCAGCTGCCGGACGACTTCGGCGGGCGGATGAACTACGCGATCGGCGCCACGGCGCTGCTGGGGGTGATCGGCTTCGAGTTCATCGACAACTGGGCGCACCTGGGCGGGCTGCTGGCCGGCGCGGGGGCGGGATGGCTGCTGCTGCGCGACGGGCCCTGGGAGCGCCGCGACGGCTGGCTGGCCGCCGTCGCGGGCACGGTGTCGCTGGTCATCCTGCTCTGCGCGATGTTCGGCGCGATCGCCATGGCGTGGGACCCGTCACGCGGATGACGCATGCTGCCCCGCCCCCATGCACCCTGCGCGGCACCGTCCTGCGTCTCTCCATCGTCTGCGTCTGCGCGGGAAGATCCTGAAAAGATTGGTCTCGAGCAGGAGCAGAGGCAGCAGAGGAACCCACCCTGCGTCCTCTGCTCCCTCTGCGTGATACCAGATTCTCAGCCCGATTGTGCATTCCCCACAGGCCGTCTCATCCTCAGACCAGGTCCTGAAAAAGAATAATCGTACAGAGGATACAGAGTCAGACAGAGAAAGCGAGCCAGGATATCATCTTGGTTCCTCTGTCTGACTCTGTTCCTCTGTACGCATGAGGTGTTGTTTTCCCGGATTCGGCGTCACACCGAGGACACGGGGAAGACAAGAGGACAGGTTTCTCCTCCGTGCTCTCCGTGCCTTCCGTGAGACGGCAGTAGAAGTTTGGGTGCACAATGAACTGCGGGATTGGTATGAGAATCATTCTTGTGCCGTGGCTGGGATGCGGCGGAACCGAGGAGCATCATCGCGCACGAGGAGCCGCGGAGAAGGATCTCCGCGGCTCCGCGTCTCGTATCGACCGAAGGTCAGCTCAGGAACCGGCCCTCGTCGGCGAGCTGGCGCAGCAGGGCGCCGCGCTCGTTCTCGGCGCTGGCCAGCTGGCGCAGCTCGGGGGTGGCGGGGCGGCGGGCGCCGCACGCGTCGCAGGCAAGAAAGCGCTCGTCCCACATCCACTCCTCCGTCCACGCGCCCGTGCACTCGGCGCGGACGTGGCGCAGCGGCTCGGGGGGCGGCGCCTGGGCCGGCTCCTGCACCTGCAGCAGGGGCTCGAAGTGGCAGGCCAGGCAGGGCACCGTGTGCGGCAGGCTTATGCGCTCGCCCAGCGGCATGCGCAGGTGGGCGCCGCAGCGCGGGCACTGCCCCACGAACCAGCGCACGCGGTAGCGCCCGGTCCAGAACAGGTGCGCCAGGTAGCCGCCCGTGGCCAGACACAGCACGGGAAACGGGTAGTGCGGGGGAATGATGAAGGTGAACGGCGCGACTCCCCAGAACAGCACGAGCGACACGGCCGTCTTGAGCGCGCGCCCGGGCGCCGGCTGGTACACCAGGCCCACCCGCGCGGGCGCGGGTGGGTAGGCGACCAGGACCATCTGTACCGGCGGGGCCTCGGTGGGCGCGTTCATCATCACCTCCGCGTGCATCGCTTCCTTCTGCATAATACACCCCCCGCACGCGGCGCTCCACCCCCTGGGACACAGGCGCGGCGGCGTCCCTGACCGCCGGTGCGGACTCGGCGACAGGTCACGAGCCTTCCGACGGTAGATTCCTCACTCGCGCGCCTGCACCGGTGATGAGGGCGGTTCTCCGCGGCGCTCCTTCGGAATGACGATCCGTCGCGAGTGCCGGACGCCGCCGCTGATCCCGCCGTGACTCTCGGACGCGGCGGCGACGAGCAGGTGAAGCCCCGTTCAGCGAGCGCAGCGAGCCGAGACGGGGCTTATGGCATTTCCAGCCCCGGGTTTCAACCCGGGGTTTGTTCAACCCGGGGGCGCCGCCCGGGACAAACCCCGCCTGCGATGCACCCGCGGTGCCGAATCGACGATGTCGTCACGCGACGAGCCCCGGCCGGAGATCTCCGGATCGGGGCTCGCCATCCATCAGACCGCTCGTCCGCCGGGTCAGCCGACGACGAGGTTGAGCAGGCGGTCGGGGACGAAGATCGTCTTGCGCACCTGCTTGCCCTCGATCCACCGCTGCACGTGCTCGTCCGCCAAGGCGGCGTCGCGCGCCTCGGCTTCGGGAATGCCGCGCGCCATCTGCATCCGCGCGCGCACCTTGCCGTTCACCTGAACGACGAACTCCACCGTGTCGGCCACCGCCTTCTCCGCGTCGAACGAGGGCCAGCGCGCCTCGTCGAACACGGAGCCGCCGCGGCCCAGCCGCTCCCACAGCTCCTCGGCCATGTGCGGCGCGAAGGGGGCCACCAGCGTCACCAGCGGCTCCACCGCGGCCCGCTCGGGCGTGCGGCCGCCGGCGCGCACCACGTTCAGGTACTCCATCATCGCCGCGACGGCGGTGTTGTAGCTGAGCGCCTCCAGGTCCTCCGTCACCTTCTTGATGGTGGCGTGCATCTTCTGCTCGACCGCGGCGTCCAGCGGACGGTCCACCGAGGTGAGCACCGAGTCCCACAGCCGCGTGAGAAAGTTGTACGGCCCGGTCAGCCCGCTGTCGCGGAAGTCGCCGCCCTCCTGGTACGGGCCCAGGAACATCAGGTACATGCGGAAGGTGTCGGCGCCCCAGTCGGCGATGTACGCGTCGGGCACCACCACGTTGCCGCGCGACTTGCTCATCTTGGAGCCTTCCTTGACGATGAGCCCGTGCGCCCGGAAGCGGGTGAACGGCTCCTCGAAGTGGATGTGCCCCATGTCCTTGAGCGCCATGGTCACGAAGCGCGCGTACAGCAGGTGCAGCACCGCGTGCTCGTTGCCGCCGATGTAGCTGTCCACCGGCAGCCACCGCTTCGTGATCTGCGGATCGAACGGCACCGCGTCGTGGTCCGTGGACGGGTAGCGCAAGAAGTACCACGCGCTGTCCAGGAAGGTGTCGCTCACGTCCGTCTCGCGCCGCGCTTCGCCGCCGCACGAGGGGCACGTCGTCCGGTACCACTCCTCGTGCCGCGCCAGCGGCGAGATGCCGGACGCGTCGGGCTTGTAGTCGTTGATGAAGGGCAGCTCCACGGGAAGCTGGTCCTCGGGCACCGGGACGATGCCGCACGCGTCGCAGTACAGGATGGGGATGGGCGGGCCCCAGTAGCGCTGCCGGCTGATGGTCCAGTCGTGCAGGCGGTAGTTGATGCGCTGCTCGCCCAGCCCCATCTCCGCCAGCCACCCGGTGGCCGCGCGCTTCGCCTCCACCACCTCCATCCCGTCGAACCGCCCGGAGTTCACCAGCCGGCCCGGCCCGGTGTACGCCTGGTCCAGCGGCGTATCTCCATCATCCCCCTCGCCCGCCACCACGCGGACGATGGGAAGGTCGAACTGGCGCGCGAACTCGAAGTCGCGCTCGTCGTGGCCCGGCACGGCCATGATGGCGCCCGTGCCGTACTCCATCAGCACGTAGTCGGCGATCCAGACGGGGACCTCCTGCTTCGTGGCCGGATTGACGGCGTAACCGCCCGTCCACACGCCGGTCTTGGTCTTGTCGGTCTTCTTGCGCGTGACCAGGTCCTGCGCCGACGCCTGGCGGCGGTACTCGTCCACCGCCGCCCGCTGCGCCTCCGTGGTCACCTGCTCCACCAGCGGGTGCTCGGGGGCCAGCACCATGTACGTGGCGCCGAACACGGTGTCGGGCCGCGTAGTGAAGACGCGGATCACCGGCTTTTCCGCCTGGATCTCGACGGAGGCGTGCCGGTCGTCCGCCACCTTTGGCCGGGCGATGGGAAACTGCAGCTCGGCGCCCTCGCTGCGGCCGATCCAGTTTTCCTGCGCCTTGCGGGTGGTGTCGGACCAGTCCAGCGTCTTGAGGTTTTCCAGCAGCCGCCCGGCGTAGTTGGTGATCTTGAAGAACCACTGCGACAGGAAGCGCATCTCCACGGGCGTGTCGCACCGCTCGCACAGCCCGCCGATCACCTGCTCGTTGGCCAGCACCGTGTTGCAGCTGGGGCACCAGTTGACGGGCGCCTCCTTCTTCTCCGCCAGCCCCGCCTTGTACAGCTGCAGGAAGATCCACTGCGTCCACTTGTAGTACTCGGGGCGCGTGGTGTCGACCGTGTGGTCCCAGTCGTACATCAGCCCCACGCGGCGCAGCTGCTTGGTAAAGCGCTCCACGTTGCGGGGGATGAGCTCCATGGGGTTGATGCCCTGCTTGAGCGCGAAGTTCTCGGAATGGATTCCGAACGCGTCGAAGCCGATGGGCTCGAACACCTGGTGCCCCTGCAGGCGCTTGAAGCGGCCGAAGATGTCGGCGCCGGTGAACGCGTAGATGTTCCCCACGTGCAGCCCCTCGGCGCTGGGGTACGGGAACATCATCAGGTTGTAGAAGGGCTTGTCCGCGGACCGAAGCCGCTCGGCGGTCCAGGCGTTGGTGCCCTGCTCATCCCAGCGCTGCTGCCACTTCCGCTCTACTTCGGCGGGGTGGTAGCTGGCGGTGACGTGGGTCGCGTCGGTCGTGCTCATGGAAACGCCAATCGAGTCTGATGATCGGGACGGATCACGGACAGTGACACGCGAGCCGCCGGGCGCGTGACGCGGCCGACGGCTCTACCGGTAAAACTGCCATGTACGACGCGGATTTACAACCCCCGCCACGCCCAGGCCAGGCGCTCCCACCATCGCCGTCTGGGCGGATCGTCGTCCAGCGGCAGCCCGATCCACTTGACGGTGGTGGTCAGGCTGTCCCTGAGCTCGCCCTCCAGCGGGATGATCGTCGTGTGAAGCACCGCGCCCGGTCTGGAAATCACGATGGGCTGGGGCAACGCTCGCCCCTTGGCGGCACCGTCTCCGTTCGTCGCCGGATCGTTCATGGTCAGTATGCCTCCACGATGTAGTCGGCGATCCCGCTGCACGCGTTCATCACCAGCTGCTGTAGCTCGGCGGTAAAGAATCCAGAGACGCTGGAGTCGAGATATACCACCGCCACGGGCACCAGGTCCACACTCAGGATCGGTACACCCATCCACGCATGGCGATCGGCGCTCAACGCCCTCGCCTCTTCTTCCGTGTATGCCCAGCTGCCCACAAGCTCCTTCACAAACTCTGCGTAGTCGGCACTTTTGCGGGAGGTGGCGATTACTCCCTTCTCCCGCACGGCCTTTCCGATGACGCCGCAACGGATGGAGAAGACCCGGTCCGGTGGTCCTCCCTTCCCACCGATATAGGGCAGCAGCTGCTCCAGCAGCTCCGCTGGCGCGCTCTTTTTCTTCGGCGGCACCACCCGGTGGATCGTCACGCGGAGCGTTCCATCGCCCACCTTCTCCAGGCCGGCGGCGTTGCGGATGGCTTCATAAAGTACCCAAAGCGCACCCCGCAGTCCACTGTGCTCCTCCATGCGCTTGCGCTCACGGTCCTGCGCGTGGGCGTGCAGCACCTTGACGACGCTCGCCAGCACGAGCCACGCCGTCGCACCGGCAAGCCACCAGCCGAGGGTGCGTTTGGCCGGATCCGCCAGGTTCACCAGTGCCCCGACCGCCGCGGTGACCAGGGGAGGGAGAACGGCGATCAGCTCGACGATGTGCTTCTTCTCGTAGAACCGCTCCTTCTTGCGGCCGGGGATGTGTCCCATGGCAGGCTCCGGTGCAGAGGTGGATTCCAGACAGCAGAGAGCCGCCGGCGCGGAATGCGCCGGCGGCTCTGATGCATATGGCACCACACTCCCGGTGCGGTGCGCCCTCAACGTGCTGGTGGCGTCTGGGCTTCGGCTAAGATGTACACTCCGGAGCCGCCCCACAACTCATGCGAACGCTTGCCGAATAGGAGCGATCCCCCACCGCCAGCCGCGGATCTCTGCTCGGGGTCAGGCGCCGGTGGTCACGCGCACAGTCCGCCGTCCGCCACGCCGCGGCGGCAGTGCTCGCGGTGGTCCGCGGGTGACGACGACGGTCGGCCATCCGCGCGTCATCCACCTCCCGCGGGGGTGAGCAGGGCCTGCACGGCGGCGTAGGGATCGGCCTTGTTGCTTCGGGCCGCGGCGACGATGTCGTTCATCGCCCGCGTAAAGTCCCGGTCCCGCGACTCGTACACCCGCTCGAACAGCTGCAGCCGGTCGTAGTAGATGTGCCGCGAGATGAGCGTGGCGTTGTTCAGCGGGTCGCGGGTAAAGGAGGCGAAGGTATCCACCCGCAGCCGCGGCCGTACCTCGTCCGCGAAGCGCCGCTGCGCCGCGGTGAAGACGGCCTCGCGCTCCCGCACCTTCTGCCCCGGCGAAAGGTCGGTGCGGGCGTACAGCGTACGCAGGTCATCCACCAGCCCGCCCAGGAACTCGCCGAACAGCAGGTCGTCGTGCCACGCGCCCGTGGCCGCCCGGCACGTCTCGGATTCCACGCCGTCGCGGCGGCAGAAGAACTCGATGGCGCCGCGGCCGCCCACGAAGTTCGCCAGCGTCTCGTTGAAGACGGCCTGCCCGGGGGCGTAAAAGGTGTTGTGGAAGATCTCGTGGACGACGGTGTTGGCCAGCGACACGCGGTCGTAGCGCAGCAGCGTGCTCAGCAGCGGGTCGTTGAACCAGCCCAGGGTGCTGAACGCGGCCGAGGGGCGTAGATACGTGTCGTACCCCTGCGACTCCAGCCGCCGCTGCGCCCTGAGCGCGTCGTCCAGGTCGAAGAAGCCCTTGTACGGCACCCGGCCCACGATGGGGAACCACCAGGTGTGGGGCTCGAAGCGGTCCTTGTAGGCGGCGGAAAGCACCATCACCAGCGTGTCGCTTTCCACGCGCGAGAACAGCGTGTAGCTGTTGCCCGCGTTCAGCCGCAGCGAATCGGCGGCGAACTGCCGGGCCTGCAGCACCAGCAGCAGCTTGTCGCGCGTTTCCCAGTCCGTCGCGGTGTCCTGCACGATGCGCGCGATGGGCTTGCGGGCGTTGAGGATCTTGCCCTCTTCCCACGCGGCCCGCAGCACGTACGTGGGCGAGCAGGCAGATGCCGCCAGTCCCGCCGCGAGCAGGAGCGCGAACGTGCGCCAGGTTCGGATCATCAGGATGAATGCGGAAGATGGAAAACCTGCCGCGCGCGGCGGCGAGCCCGGAATGTAGCCGATGGCGGCCCCGCGGTCACGGCCGGCTTGCGAGCCTGGGCGGACGACCGTGCCCGCCCTGCCTTCAAGAGGGTGTTGCCAACCCTCCCAGCGTGATCGACTTCCTGAGGGAGGCGCCGCCTGGAACCCGCCTGTACACTGCACCCTGGCGCCCTGGAGCCGACCGAAGGACCTCGCTGGCACAAACCGAGGGGCTGGTCCCGCGGCATGAAGCCGGCCCCGTCCCGCCGGAGAGCAGGTCCTTCGGTCGCGCGCGGGCGGTTGTGTGGAATCGGGTCGCACGTGGTGCGCTCCCTCAGGAAATCATCGCTGAGTCCGGTCTAAAAAGTCCGGAGCGGCGGCGGATGCCGCGGATTTGGGGGTCCTCCGCAGTATCCCCACGTCGAGATCGTGCGTCTGAGCGCATCCTCCGAAGTCGACTTCTCCACACCTGTGTGGATCAAGCGGC